>JBOFGK010000001.1:0-2164 GCA_051649085.1 Mycoplasmatales bacterium
TAAAAGAAGGTAATTTTATATACTCACATTTAATTGCATCAGGATGATCGAAACTCATCATATAATCATCTCGTATAATTTTATTACCTTCTATTTTATACACATGAAAAGGGTTGTTAATGCTTATAAATTCGAACATTAAAATATTTTTTGTTGTGAAGTATGGTTTTTAATTCTTTCAATTGCTTTATTGTAGTATTCTTCGTCTAATTCACACGCTGTTAATTCAAAATCATAATCGTGACATGCAATAGCAATACTACCACTTCCAAGATGCGTATCAAGTATTTTATCTCCTTGTTTTGCGTATTTTTCTAATAACCATTTGTATAGTGCTACTGGTTTTTGGGTTGGGTGGATTCTTATTTCTTTGTTTTTCATATCTTGTTGAATCATTCCATGCCAATTTATATTAACTACATCAATACTATTTAACCAGCTTAAATAAGCTAACTCTCCTTTACTGTAAGTAGGCATTGTAACTCCTTTATCCCAAAATAAACGACCACCAATAAATAAATTAGAGTAATGATAATAATTAATACCCCAAATAATTTGCTTTTTACTAACTCTTTTTAACTCGTTAAAATACTCTATTGTTGGTACACATGAATCCCATCCTATTTTGTAATTATTTATTTTTGCTTTTGAATTCTTTAAATGTGAATAACTATTATATCCATTATTTTTTTTATCAGCGTTTATCCCATACGGTGGGTCAACAATAGCTAAATCAAAAAAATTATCAGGATAACGAGCCATTAACTCCATGTTATCCTCGTTTGTTATCGTTATTTTATCTGTTACTTTCATAATAATTCACTTTTAATTATTTCCTTAAACTGCTCAACACTTCTAACTATATAGTACTTAAATCCTAATGCTTCAACTTGCAATTGAAACTCTTTTTGTTCTGTTCTTTGTATTCCGGTTGGTGTTTTAAACTCAACAAAAATTATCTTACCATTAGGAAAAAGTATATGTGTATCTGCTACACCTTTTTTTAGTCCTGTATTCTTGTAGTCTCCATGTACTTTTGTAACTACTTTTTGAAATTTAGATTTTGGACCAGTATATATTTTAAATTCTCTTGCAAGCGCACCACTAACACTCGCGCCTATTTCATTTGCTACACTATACATTATTAAACGTGGTGTGTGGTGTTTTAGTCCATACGTGTTTGTTAACCAAATGTACGCCTGTTGTTGTATAACTGATTCATCTATTTTCCTCATAATAATAAGTGTTTTTCTTTGTATTCTTCTCTTAAATATTGAATTAAACTATCGATACTTTTTATAAATTTTTTATTTATAAGTTTAGTAACTTCTCTTTGATAAGATACTAATTCTTTTATTTTAGCTTCATCTGCCTCCTTATTTCTTATATCTTTTACATGATGTCCATATACAATGCAATTTAATGCTTCTGCTACTTTAGATATATGTTTTACTAAGTCTTTTTCATTTGATAATAATTTTATAGCTGTACACATTTCTTTGTAGTCATTTCCTGCTTCTTTTCTAAATTTTACCAATTCATCATATACGAATTTTATTACTTCATATTTGAATTTTGGATTTATCCACATAGCAAAATCAATGAATAAATAAGGATGCATCCATACTTCATCATGTGTCTTTCCATTAGCTGTATTTCTACCTTTTTTAACTATAACTACTTGATATTCAGCATTGGTACTTTTTGACCATTGGCTTTCTTGCTCTGTTATAGTATTAATAAATTCTTTAGTGCTTTGTGATTCTAAAAATTTATCTATCCTTCTTCTTGTATTACTTTCATTCCATTGTCTTAACAATACATTTGCATCAAAGTAACCATCTTTTGTTCTTTGAGCGATTTTAAAATCACCCATTTTTCTTTCTAACACTTGGTTTGTTTTCATAAAAAAAATAAACCCTCTAATGAGTACCGCCAAGTAAACTCAAAAGAGGGTTCTTAAATAATATTTTAAATCTTGGCGGATTCGAAAAGTAAATATATAACAATAATATCTAAAAAACAACTTCATTACTATTAAATCCTCCATACCATTTATCGTACAGTACGTTATCTCTTTGTATATAAACTTCTATACCTGTCTTTTTAATGCTATTAACGCTTTTAGAAGAATATACTAACTTGTTTTTTTTCATAATTGTTT
>JBOFGK010000002.1:0-3302 GCA_051649085.1 Mycoplasmatales bacterium
CTAATGATACGAAGTATGTTTTAGATTATACCCAAGAACATACGAAGTTATTAGCAACTTATAAAGGAACAACGCAAACAAATGCCTATGTGTATGATCAGTTTGAACAACTAAAAAGTAATAGTCAAAACTATTATGACGTTGATGGCAACAACAATGTAATTGGACAGTTAGCAAAAACTAATCCAACAAGTTACACAAAACAAGTTACGTATGACAATCATGGGAAACCAAGTATCAACTTAGAAAATGAGTTTGGGTACCGAAGTGAAATGCATACAGCAGGAAATCAGCAGTATTTAAGATTTAGAGAGTATGATACTTCAATTGGAGCCTTTACGAAGCGTGATACTTATCCTGGTGTTCAAGACCGAATCAATTCACAAAACAGATACATCTATGCCGAGAATGATCCAATTAATGGTAGTGATCCGAGTGGGCATGCTTGGTGGAGTAATGCTTGGAATGGACTTAAGAAAGCCGCTAAGAAAACTTGGAATGCTGTTAAGAAAACTGCAAATTGGGCCTGGAATGGTGTCAAGAAAGTCGCGACAAATGTCTGGAATGGCGTCAAGCAAGCTGCATCGAATGTCTGGAATGGGATTAAAAGTGGAGTAAGTTGGGCCTGGAATGGAATCAAGACTGCTGCAACTAATTCATGGAATTGGGCGAGTGATCAATGGAATAGCTTTAGGTCTGGAAATACTCGAGTTAATTATAAGACATCCGCTTATAATCCTCAAGCAGAAGCCGAGTTACAAGCTTATGTAAGAAATCAACAACTAAAAAAAGAAATTAATTCACTGATTGCAGGTAATCCTAAGCTGAGTGCAATCCATAAAGAACTATCGAAAAGAAAGTTGTCTTATACAGAAATTTTAAGAATATTGAAGTTCTGTGAAAAGCAAGGATATGACAAGTATGTTGCGAAAAATGCTGAAGGTAAATATAAGGTTAACCTTGATCAACTATTACACGATGAAGAAGTGAAAAAGAATGAAGGCTTACTGTATATGGTTGCGGATACTCTTGGAGCAATTCCAGGACTTGACATATTTGGTGATGCTGCGGGATTCTTTATTGCGCTTTCAAAAGGTGATATAGCAAATATGATTGCATATGCTGCAGCGTTTGCAATACCAGCATTCCCAGGAGCAGCAGTACTTGCAAAACTAGGAATAAAGGAATCAATTCAACTTGCAATTAAGGCTAATAAGCAATTAGCTAAGATCTTTGGTTTTACAGATGAGGTTGCAGGAAGTGTACCGACATCTAAGCCAAAACCGAAGCCAGATACGCCAAATCCAAGTCAAAAACCAAAGCCGGATAGTAATGTTGGAAGTGATAAAATCAATATATTACCTTCAACGAAGTTAAACGAAATTAATGAATATGTTAAATATGTAGATGATCATAAAGGTAATCCACCTCAAGGGAAAAAAGGGGGGAGCTTATATGATAATGATCCGGAAAAATTTGGAAATTCAAAGGGACAAAAATTACCAGTAGGAACGGTATATAAGGAGTATCGAGTAAACAACATTCCAGGATCAGAAGAAAGAATTGTTATTGGAGAAAATGGTTCGGTTTGGTATACAAATGATCATTACATAACATTTACGAAAATTAGATAGGAGAATTTAATGAAAATAAAGCTAGAAGATAATCCTTTTATTTTATTTAATGTAAAAAATGGAAAAATCAATGACTATATTGATATAAATGAACAAACACTTATTATTGAAGTAGATTGTAAAAAAGTACAAATAGAAGATCATTTTTTCAAATATATGAAAAAGGTACTGAATCTACCAAAAAATTATGGTGAAAATAATAATGCTTTTTCAGAATATATGAGAGATTTTGATTATATAAATATCAATGGTAGAATGCCATCAGAAATCCTTTTTGTCTTTAAAGATTATGAATTTTTTTGTGCTGATGAAGAAAAAAAAGAATTAATTCAAAATTTAGTATTAACTAAACTTTTAAAATTTGTTATTACTCAATGGAGAGAAGGTTTTGATGATAATGTTACAATTTACCCTCCTACACCATTTAGTGTTTTAATTACTAATTATTTTGATGATATTAGTAATATTGAAGTGGATTTTACAATTGTTGAGTAAAAATCAATCGAAATTGATAAGTTAACTGAAATTTGAAAGACTTGCCGAAAGAGTAAAAAATGTGTTTTTATTCGCCATATTTTGGAAAATTCTGTAGAGATAGATATATTGAGAGAAGAAATTAAAACTGGTGAACGTGTTAATGGAAAATTTCATTCAATAAAAGCAGAGGTTTATATGAATAGTTTGAAACGTGTATTAAGAACTCAAGGAGTTTCTGCTGATGACAAAGCAATTGCGCAAGCTTTATTGGATGAGTTTTTAAAGATATTAAATGGAAGGTGACAATATGACAAATAATGAAATAATCGAGCTAACAATAAAGTTAGCACCAGAATTAGAAAAAGCATTTATTGAAGACTACGAATTTTATGAAGGGTTATCATATGTTTTTTATGGAAGTGAAGTTTTCCCGTATATGAAAAATCTTCTAATAGAAAAAAAAATTGAAGAATTAAATAAGTTCATATTGTTTTTTGAAGAATGGCTAGGAAAAGATGACTATTTTGATAATATAATTTATATTCAAATATGTGAAAGTATATTTTATGATGAATATATAGAAGAGTTTAAAAAGCTACTTCCTCCAAAGCTTTTAGATGGAGTAAAGTACTTTGAAGAAGAATTTGATAAGAGTCCAGAATGGTTTGATGAAATTAATGCAAAAATTGCCAAAATGAAGTCTCAAAATTAATCAAATATTTTAAGGTATTTTGAGAAGGTACCACTCATCTTTACCAAATCAAAAGTTTGAGTGTTACCTACTTTATAGAAGATTAAAGCTTTAATTTTTTCCAAAATACCCCTTAACTTAAGAAACGCAAGTAGTGTATCCAAATGGTCAAGTAGTTAACTATAAGTATACGGCAAATAACGGACTACCAAGTGAAGTAACAGGTAACGGGACAAGTGTAAAATACACGTATGATCAAGTTGGCAGAGTAATCCGTGAAGTAGCTGGTAATGGCAGTATCATCGATTATACGTACGATGGTAATGACAATATCTTAACGAAACAAACAACCTTAAAAGGTAAAGTAATCGCAAGCTTTAACTATGAGTACAACCGCGATGGAACAATTGTTCGTGATAAGAGTGTTGTAAATGGTAAAGCTAGTTCGAAAATTTATGTTTACAGCAATAATGGAAACTTAAGTGCGATGGCTGTTGATG
>JBOFGK010000003.1:0-99728 GCA_051649085.1 Mycoplasmatales bacterium
AAAAAAGCTAATAATATATTTACGGGTGAATTTTACAACACATCCGAAATAGGAGGAAATATGGAAAGATTTTTTATGAGAAAAAAGTATTTTAGAGCGACAAGTAAAGTATTCAAACGAGAAGCATTTTTACAGCTTCTTCGAATATTTATTCTTGTTCTTGAAATCTTAGTTAAACTTTTAATTAAGTAATTCAAACTCCAAAGATCTTTTTTCCTATTTAAAATAAAAAAAGAGCGCGGCAAGGCGCTCTTTTTTCGTATTTTAGAACTTTTTTTGTTACTACAACTTTATTCTAGCATGATTTTTTTCAAATGTCAATTATTTTTCAAATTAATATAAAAGAAATTTTTTAATTATTCAATCGTAAAATAAAGTAAGTCTTTTTCCGAAAAAAGCTAATAATATATATACGGGTGAATTTTACAACACATCCGAAATAGGAGGAAACATGGAAAGATTTTTTATGAGAAAAAAGTATTTTAGAGCGACAAGTAAAGTATTCAAACAAGAAGCATTTTTACAGCTTCTTCGAATATTTATTCTTGTTCTTGAAATCTTAGTTAAACTTTTAATTAAGTAATTCAAACTCTGAAGATCTTTTTTCCTATTTAAAATAAAAAAAGAGCGCCCACATGCGCTCTTTTTTCGTATTTTAGAACTTTTTTTGTTACTACAACTTTATTCTAACATGATTTTTTTCAAATGTCAATTATTTTTCATAAACTCAATTTTATTTCACTAATAAATTCTAGACATTTCCTTTTTTTTCGAAACAATCTTCTAAAAATATTCTCCTATGTATATAATGAATACAAATAAAATATTATGTTAAAATATGTATGAACAATATACAAACATACATAAGGAGGGCGAACATGAAAAAAATATTAATAATAAAAACAATTGCTTCTTTCGGCGAAACTTCAAATACAAATAATCTTTTAGAAACATTTATAGCGGCATATAAAGAAGCAAATCCCAATGATAAAATTGAAATTATCGACACATATGACATAAATGCTCAACCACTTACCCAAAGTGATCTGCAAACACTGAGTGCTCCAGATAATGAAATAATTAAATATGCAAAACAAGTTTTAGAATATGATAAAATTGTTTTTGCAGCACCAATGTGGAATTTATCAATTCCAGCAAGTTTAAAGTGCTATATTGATTATATTACATACGCTGGTGTAACATTTGAATATACGGAAAACGGACCAGTTGGATTACTTAATAATCCAAAAATACTTCACATTACTTCAAGAGGTGGTTTCTATGATACAGAACCAACTAAATCTTTTGAAATGGGTGATCGTTATTTACGTACACTTATGCAGTTTTTAGGTTCAAGTGATTTTACAACTTTTAGTCTTGATGGTACAAACTCTGTTCCTGTGGAAGTTGTTGCTGAAAATAAAGCAAAACTTTCTCAAGAGTTAATTGATTTTGCAAAGAATTTCTAACATTAACGAATAAGTTTCAATAAAAAGATTTTAGATTCACTTCTAAAGTCTTTTTTCTAGTTAACTTACACTTTTCGCTTCTTCATATAAGCTTTAAATATTTTTTCTTTAATTATTTTTCACATGAAAATTTTCAGATATCACACTTTTTTATCGTAATTTTTCACACTCAATAGTTATTTTTAGCTATAATTTATATATAATTAAGAAAAAGAGGTTTTATGCGAGAGTATTTGTTATTTTTAAAAGAGACATTTGAATTACCGAAGTACCGGAATCATCCTGAACTCAAACGAAGAGTTGCAAGTCCACTTGAATTATTTTTTGATTTAATTTTTGTGGCAATTTTTACAAACGTCACAAGACAATTAAGTGAGTTAAATCTCGAGTATACTATTCTTTCGATTGCATTATTTTTCGTTACTTTTTTCATTTGGAATAACACTAATTTATATATGATGCATTTTTATAACTCGTCCTACATAGTTCGAATTGGTATGGGAATCGTTATGCTTCCACTACTCTTACTTGGAGGAATTAGTGAGTATACGAACTCAATAAGTATCTTTATCGCAACAATCGCACTACTTGCATCACGCCTCTTTTTAATTGGTTTATGGACAATCAGTACTTTTCATCGAAATTCAAATACAAGTACTGATTTTAAAGCTAGTGTAAAGGTGGATATTCAAGCACTTATAGGTAGTTCGCTAATTGGAGCATTTTGCTTTATTTCTCCAACACTTGATACTTTTATTATTACCCTTATCTTATCTTTAGCTTTTGAAATTTACTATATTTTTCATACACACCTTTTTAATCATGAACTAAAGTACAAACGGGCAAATTTGGCAATTGATTACTCTTTAATGAAAGAGCGAAATATTCTATTCATTATTTTTGTTTTTGGACAAGCAATTATTTCTGCAGTTACTTCGTTGCAATATAGACCAGATAATATTATTGAAACATTATTTATACCAATTTTATCTTTTGCATGTATCTTTTTACTTTTCATTAGAATTTATGAAGAAATCTCTGTGGAAAAAGTCTATTTAAAGTATTCACCACTTCGGCAATTAAGTGTTTGTACAATTGCATATAATATTTTACTAACATATTCACTTCTAGAATCAATTACCGAATTTTCAATTGATCCAGTTACATTTAAATACCGTTTAATCTTATGCCTAACTTTACTGTTCACTTTAATTTCACATACTATTTCAAATATTCATCGAAAGAAAACAGCTAAACCAAATGGGCTAATCTATAAATTCCATAGTTTCGACCTCTATCTGAAAATTCCAATGGCTTTTTTTGCGTTACTAATTCTAGTCCTTCAAAATAATATTCAAATCATTTTATGTACACTTAGTTTTTTTATATTACATATTTTAGCAATTCCAATTCGCTACTCTATCTTTAAGAAAAATATATTGGAATAATTTAATTAACTTAAGACATTTAAAAAACAATTATATCGAAAGGAAATAATGATAAAACAAATTGGTTGTGACATCGTTGAGCATTCACGAGTTAATTTAAAAATTGCCTCTAGAATTTTAACTGATGCTGAACTCGAAACACTAAACGCACGCACACATGAGCAAAAGAAAATAGAATTTATCGCTTCAAGATTCGCTGCTAAAGAAGCAATTATCAAAGCAACGAATAAGCAATTTTTATTTAAAGATATTGAAATATCGAACGGACCTAATGGGGAGCCACTTTGTAATATTAAGGGAATACTACTATCCATTAGTCATGAACGAAATTACTCAATTGCTTATGCAATTTATCTAACAGAATCTTAATCAATAAATGTAAAACACCTCCAAACAGATTAGTTTGAAGGTGTTCTTTTTTTTGTTTATTCAAAAACAAATTGATTATGATATAACTCACTGTATAAACCTGGTTGGTGAACTAATTCATCGTGTGATCCACTTTGAATGATTTCCCCATCTTTTAGTACAAGAATTGTATCAGCATTTAAAATTGTTTTTAAACGGTGAGCAATTACAAAACTTGTACGGTTATGAATTACATTATCCATTGCTTTTTGAATTCTTGCCTCGGTTACAGTATCGACATTACTTGTCGCCTCATCAAGAATTAATAAGTTAGGGTCAGTCAGAATTGTTCTTGCAATTGAAATAAGTTGTTTTTGACCGGTACTTAAAACTGAACTTGAATCAGTAACATACGTATCATATCCTTTTTCTAGTCCAATTACATAATCATGAATATTTGCTAATTTTGCTGCATGAATCATTTCTTCTTCTGTTGCATCTTTTTTCCCGTAGACAATATTTTCTCTAATTGTACCACTAAATAACACACTATCTTGAAGAACAATTCCAATATTTCGACGAAGTGAATCAACTTTAATCTGGTTAATATCTACTCCATCATATTTAATCATTCCATCTTCAACATTGTAGAAACGATTAAGTAGATTCATTATTGTTGTTTTCCCACTACCAGTTGGTCCGACAACTGCAATCATTTTACCAACTTCTACATCAATTGATACATTCTTCAAGATTTTTTGTCCTTCTTCATATCCAAAGTTCAAATTATTTAATTGAACACCTTGTTTTAAATCCTGGAAATCAACTGCATCTTTAGCCGTCGTAATATCTTCTACTTCATCTAAAATTTTAGTAACACGCTCAGCACCACTAATTGCTAACTGAACGATACTATATTGTGACGCAATTTGTTGGAACGGTTGGAAGAAGTTTGTTGTAAATTGAATGAAAGTTACAAGTACACCAATTTGAATTACATTGTCGATTGCCATTCTTGAACCAAATAAAATAATTACGGCTGTTCCAAGTAATGTAAATCCTTGGATTACTGGTGTTAGCATTCCTGAATACATTTGTCCAAGTGTTGAAGTTTCACGATATGCATCATTAAATGGTGTGAAGTTTCTAATTGTTTGTTCTTCTAATCCATTTGTAATTATAACACGTTGTCCTGAAATACGTTCATCAATGAATCCATTCAGCTTTCCAAGTTTTGTTTGTTGTTGATTAACATATTTTTTAGCTCTAAGTGCAATTCCTGCAATTAAAATTAATAACATTACTCCTAGACCAACAATCATCGTTGCTAAGTCAGCATTTTGTTGATACATTGTATAAGTTATCGCGATTAATAAACAAATTGAAGAAATAATTTGAACTGATGCTTGCGTAATCATATTCGATATGTTATCGATGTCATTTGTGAAAACACTTAAGACATCTCCATCATCACTTTTGTCAAAGAAACGAATTGCAAGTCTTTGTAATTTTTTAAATAAATCAAATTTCATTAAATTTTGAGCAACTGCTGCTACATATGACATTGCAAGTGAGAAGATAAACTGTGCAAATGATCCAATTATTATAAACCAACTAAAAGTCATCATCGATTTTATAAACGTATCTTTAAACGTCAATACATCATCTGTAAGTAATTCTTTCATTGTAAATCCTGTTTGCTTTTCAACATCTTGTGGATTAATATCTGTTGATTCACCAATTAGTTCATTTACTTTTGTGTCATCCATGTCTTTCAACATTTGAACAAAATCAGCTTCTGACATATTTTGATGTGTTTTTTCATTTAAGGCTTTTACTGTATCAGCTCTTGTTGATTGTATTTGAGTTACTAAACTATAGTTTGTCAAATAGTTGATCGATTCACCCATTCTAACTGGCGTTTCCACTTGAAAATAAGTTGAGACTCCTACCGCTATTAATGCAATAATTAACCAAATTGTTTGCGGTACTTTAGCGACAAGGTATCGTCCGATATATTTAAGACCTTTCATACTTAATCCCTCCCTTTTTGCGATTCGAAGATTTCTCGATAAATTTCACTGCTTTGTACTAATTCTTTATGTGTTCCTATTCCAACAACACATCCTTCATCTAATACTATTATTTGGTCAGCATGTACAACTGAAGAAATTTTTTGCGAAACAATAAATTTTGTCGTCTCTGAATACTGTTCTTCTAAACCTTTTTTAACTAATTGTTCACTTTTTGAATCAAGTGCACTTGTCGAATCATCTAAAATTAGGATTGACGGTTTTTTAACTAAACCACGAGCAATTGAAAGACGTTGTTTTTGTCCACCACTAAAGTTTGTTCCACGTTGTTGAACTTCCGCTTCATATGCCTCTTCTAATGTTTCAATAAATTCATATGCTTGCGCGATTTTCACACTCTCATAAACTTCTTGATCACTTGCATTTAATTTTCCATCACGAATATTCGAATTGATTGTTCCAGAAAATAAATAAGGTTTTTGTAAGATAATCGATAACTCTGAACGCAGACGATCTTTATTAACATGAGTTAATGGAACACCACCAATTAAAATTTCTCCTTCGGTTGGATCAAATAACCTAGCCATTAAATTGATTAAAGTTGACTTTCCACTTCCTGTTGCTCCAACAATACCAATTGTTTCACCTTTTTTCACCTTAAATGTAATGTTTTCTAGTACATTATTATCATCATTTGGAAAATGATAAGAAACATTATTAAATTCAATATCATTATATAACGAGACATCATGTGTGTTCGTATACTTAAATGCTGGATCATATTTTAAAATTTCGTTTATACGTTTAATACTTGTAGCAGCACGTCCACCAATCATCATCATAAATCCACCAATAATTAGCGCAAACATAATTGTGAATAAGTAGTTAATGTATGAAACTAAATCACCAAGCATTGACATATCAGCAACTACATTTTCTGAAGAAAAATAAATTGCAGCTACAACACCCATATTACCAATTAACATTAACATTGGCATTGTAATTGAAAAGTTTCTTCCGATTCCAAAAGTTAATTTAGCTAACTCATCACTTTGTTTAGCAAACTCTTTAATTTCATGGTCTTCTTGCACGAATGATTTAACTACTCGTGATCCAATGAAATTATCTTTAACACGGGCATTTATTGCATCAATTTTCTTTTGATATTTTCCAAACATCGGAAATGTTGAACCATTGATAAAACCTAAAATTACAACAACTAATAGTATTTCCACAACAATTATCCACCAAAGACCTGGCAAGACAACCATCGCTAAAATGAATGCTCCAATAAATAATAACGGAATTCTAAGCATTTGTTGTAATGTCATTAAAATTAACATTTGGATTTGGTTAACATCATTTGTCATTCTAACTACTAAATTTGATGCATTAAAATTTTCAATATCATTATACGAAAATGATTGAATTTTTTTAAATAAGTCATCTCGAATCTCAGCTCCAATACTCTGAGAAACTTTAGCAGAAATCACAGTATTAATCACTCCAGCAACAAGTCCAATAATCGCTAAAATTATTAGCCATGTTCCATATTGATCAACAAGTGCTAAATCTGGGTGGGGAACACCATTTGCATCAACATTATTAATTCCTTTGTTGATTACTGTTGACAACAGTTTAGGCTGTAATAGTGTCACAGCAACAATAATTGCTGTCAAAACTACTGAACTCCAAAGAGCTAAACTGTGTTTTTTTAAATATTTACTCATTTACTTTCTCCTTTAAGCATCCGCCTTGAATAATTTGTTCTAGATGTTCATAATATAACATACTTTCTTTATTTGACAATTTTTTCTCAACTGTTTCTCTCATCGTATAATGAACTGACGAGTCAAGTAATTTTTCAACTAATTTAATATTTTCTATACTATTATCAATTAATATTTGTTTATCAATTGTTATCTGGTGAACTTTTTTTTTAGCTTCTGTTGCCCTATTTCTTACATCTCTTGATATCGATATAATATCACTTCGTTTTGAGCAAAAAATTTTGGTAATTAATTCACTCGTCTTTTTTTTACGCATCAAATTAAGTGTATTATTAACCATGAATTTTGAAAACTCAAAGATATCATAATCACTTTGTGGATCTGGGACAAAAATTTTTTCAAACAATGATTTAATCATTGTTAAATAAGCATCTTCAACATCATCAAAATATTGATAGAAGCTTCCACGAGGTATCTTACATGCTTTTATAACCATTGTTATGTTAACATCATTTACATCATTATGAGCAAATAAATTAATTAAGCTATCGATTATTTGATCATGTTTAACTTTATTAATATTGTAAAATGTTGATTTAGCCATTATCACTCCAATCCATTTTTATTACACTGTACTATTATACATGACATTTTGTCATTTGTCAAGCAAATCATGACATTTTGTCATTTGATTTTGAATTGTGACATTTTGTCATATTTGACGCTACTATTATAACTCTTTTTTTTAGTAGTTACATAAATATACTTAAACAATTAAAAAAAAGTCCATTGGACTTTTTTACTCTAAACTTAATTTGTGTTCTGGGTCAAAGGCAATTATTTCAAAACGATTTGCAATTTGAAAACCAAATACGACAAACCTTCCTTTATCTGTTCCTTTACATAAATGCAAGTGTCTAATATTTCCATGTTCCATTGGAAACTCAATTCGATTTCCAAAAAAATTTTTAATTTTAATTTGACGATATTCTCCACTATGTGACGAGTAAACGCGAATTGCTTCTTCAATTGACTCTTCTTTATTAAAGTCATGACAAAACTTTTCAAGAATACGTAATTTTTCTCGACTTGATTTACTTGCTTCTTTCAATAAATAATCAAATCCATAACTTGATTGTGTTAAATATGTAAATGAAATTATCGGATTTTTAGGTACTGATTTCTGTGGTAACTTTTTCGTTAAAATTTGGGCTTTCTTGTTATTTTTACTCATCTCTATCTTCCTCATGCCTATGTTTTGAATAATATTCAATGATTATTTGATCGTCAAGTATCTCGCTTGTTGCAGCATAATCTGGTATGCCTTTACGAGCTTTTAACCATGGTTCTTCACTGTGGCTAAGAATTTCTAATTCCGGACCTGATAAATGACCATATGTTAACCAGACTGATTCTAACACATTTAAAAAATCTAAAGAAAACTCACTTATATCATCATTTGGATCAATTTTTTCAAAATGATAATGATGATACTTATTCCAAAGTTCACGACAAACTGGACCGTTAACCCATGCTTCGAATTTTGGCTCGAATACTTTCTTACCCATGAGCACTAGCGACCAACAATAAGCATAATAAACCATTTTTTGCATTTTTTTATGAGTCATTTTTTCCTGATGAAAATAATAATTTGCAATTTCAAATACGGTATACATTTTACTCCTTCCATAATAATTTGTTATTCATAAAAATTCATTTGAAAATCATTAACTACTTGCTTTAATTTTGATTTTAGTTCAGCTTGAATTTCCATTGTAACTAACGTTTGGCAGCGCCCTTCAACAATAAAAAAATACTCAAATTTTTTGCCTTTAATTGGAAAAGAACGAATATTTGTCAAATCGATATCATATGCTGCAAACAATTCTAAGGCATTTACTAAGCCACCAACTCCATTTTGATGTAAATCAAACAAACAAAAAAACTTGGGCTTTTTAGCTCGAGTAAATTGCATCGTTTTAGTAGATACTTCATTATTTTGAGTACTAACTTTCGAACTCATTGCCTGACCGACTATAAATTTTGTCGTATTTTCTTGCTCATTTGCAATATTTGATTTAATAATCTTTAGTTTTGGATGTTCTAAAGTTAAGTCACTTGAGCCAATCACTCCATTTTCAAGTTCATCGAGTTCTAAAATCTGTTTGGCTGCAGCCACAGTACTATAGGTCGTATGTGAACTTAATCCATGTTTTTGAAGAAAATCACTGACTTGACTTAACGCATGTGGATGTGAATAAACTCGTTTTATCGTTTCAAAATTTGATGCTTCAAGGGCAATTAAGTGATGCTCTATTGCTTGTTCGATTATTGTAACTACTTCAATATTATTTTCGTATAATCCATACATTGTATCCGTTACATCACCGGCAATTGAATTTTCAAACGGAATAATTAAATAATCTTTGTCTAACAACTGATTAGATACTTCGGAAGTCTTAAATAAATTATTGATTGTCGAAATCGGTACTAAGTTTGTCTCAACTGTTCCAAAGTTTTGTTTGATTTTCTTAGCAACTTGATAAGAATAACTTCCCGGCGCTCCTAAATAAAAAACATTTGACACTTCTCTAATTTTTATCATCAAACTCCTTTTCATCTGCTAAAAGTAATTCAAGTAACCCTATATAAATAGTTGCTTCAATTACCCCAATCATTCGACCAATATTCATTGATTCAGTGCTTTTACTTAATTCTAAAATTGAATATTGATGATTTAATTTTCTTTGCGGAAATAATTTACACGCCGTTTTTATAACAATGTCTTCACCATTAGAAATTCCCGCCTTGATTCCACCATTAGTGTTTAAACATGTTATTTGATTTCCTGATTCTGCTTTGTGCAAAATTTTATCCTTAATAATACTATTTCCTATTTTAAGTTCGCCATCAAGATCACCAAATTCAACTCCTTTAACATTTGGGATTGCAAATAATAAATTACTTATAATGCTGTCAATGCTTGCGAAAAACGGTTCACCAATTCCAACCGGAAAATTTGCTACAACAGTTTCTAGTTTACCAATAATTGATTCATTAGCCATTTGCCTTTTAAGTGATTCACGTTTCATAATATCTTTTCGTTTAGCAATAATAACTGGAAATTCTTTTTCTGTTGCTTTAAGGTTTTTTATAAATGACTGTCGAACTTTTTTAATTTGATTAGCAATTTTCATTTCTTGCTCTGCACTAAGCTTACTTGTAAAAAGTTTATTTTCTTCAGCAATTTTTTGGAAGTATACTTTTCTAAAGTCATAATAGCCAACATCTTTAATTGGACCAAAAGCTAAAATATGCGAAACAACTTCAACATCTGGAACAAAGTTTTTCAAGAGTTGTTCACAAATTGCTCCAAGAAAGACAATTGGAGTTGATAAACTTCCAGAAAAATAGTTAAGATTTTTCAACTTAGTTGACTGACTTTTCGCATATTCTCCGTTAATTTGCTCTTTTGAAAACTCTGTATTCATATTTGGAAAAACAACTGTTAGTGGTGAATTTGTTAGTTTCCCACCTTTCAAACCACTAATAATTTCAAATGATTTTTGCCTTTTTTCAGTTTGTATCATATTTAATTTTGTTCGAATTTCATGTAAATCTATGTTCAGACGAGCAGGCAAACCTTCAATTGTTATTCCGATTAATTGACCATCTTCCTCGCCAAACAATATATACTTAATTTTTGCTCCATTACTTTTTTTCAATTTTTCTCTCCTTGTCAACGTATTTTAGAAATTTACATCAATCCGTATAAGTTCATCCTATTTCTAAGTCATTTCCCCTTTATTTTTCATCATTATGCTGTGTTTTTGTTATTTAAATTATACACTATTTATACCTTTTATGCAAGTAGATATTAAATAGAAGTTATGAAGAAAACAGTTAACTAACTTTTAGTTAAACTGCTTTCTTTTTGATTAAAGCTATCTAAATTTATTTAATACTTCTATCGTTATTTTTTACTCACGAGTGAATATTTTGCGATAAAACCAGACTAGCATCATAATTATTCCAGAACAAGCAAGAAATACATTTCCAACAATTGATGTAATTATTACACCACTTTCTGTCAAACCAACTAATTTTTGGGTTGTACTTAACGGCATTGTCTTTAGCGATTGCGGTTTTGCTTTTTTTTCAATTTCCATTTCGGCTACAAATTCACGAACTGATTCTCTAATCGGTGAAGTTCCATTAAAGACACTTATCGGTCCGAATGAAGTGTTTATTTTTATTTCAGGCACAACCGCTGGGTTAGTTGGAGCTGGTTCTTTTACAGAAATTTTAACACCAAGCGAACTATTTCCAGCACCATCATCTGCAATAACTTTAATTTCATCACCAACCCCTAATTTCAAATTAGTTGGCATCGGTACAGCAAAATGATTATCTGGTTTAACTTTACTTGAAATTATTTCATTTTTTGGTAAAATAACTTTAATTTCAGTCCCACTTGTTCCAATTCCTGTTATTGCTGGATCACCTAAACGATATGGATTAACTTTGGGAATAACAGTCCCATTTACGACAACGAAAAATGGAGTTGAACTGTTCTTTTCGGCTGCTTGTGAATCATTTGAAATTACCGAAACTTTATCACCACTTTTCAAATTAACAGTACTTGGAACATTAATTGTGAAGTTTCCATCTGAATTAACTTGTTGCTTTACAATTTCTTTTTCCGAGAATGTAAAATTTAAAAAGGCATTCGGGGTTGCAGTTCCCGTGATTGTTTTCGCATTTTCTTCAATTGGTTTAACTTTTGGCTGAAGAGTTCCCCCAATTATTTGCTTATAAGCGTTTTTTGATTTGTTACCCGCACGATCAAGCCCTTCAACTTGCAGTGATTGTCCATTTTCTAATTTATTTTCCGGTTCAAGCTTATAACTGTATTTTCCAGTTGCATCAACATCACTTACGGCGATTGTCTCGTTTGGAAGACTAATTTTAACTTGTGCATTTGGGGTTGCAGTTCCTTGAATCATATTTGTTTTTCCATTTGTTGCCATTGCTTGTGGTTGCTCGGTCCCATCAACAACAATTTCCATCATCGCTTGTCGTTCTTCCGTTGCAACTTCTACGTTTAGAACATCTCCACGCTTAATTTCAGTAGTTGTTAATCCAAAATGAAACACTCCATCACCATTTACATAAGTCGTTTTTGTTGTTCCATCTGCAAGTATAAGTTTGATTAAACTTCCAGCAAGTCCAGTTCCACTGACAATGTTATCACGACTATTTACCGGTAATAAACTAATTGAGGCATCATTTATAGCAATAGACTTTGACGATTTTGATGCATATTGCTTTTGGCCATCAGTTGTCGAATTAGCTGAATAACGATAGCTGTTTTCAACTGAATAATTTTGTTCACTTATCGCTTCTGTCAGTTGAAGGTTATAACTAATTTTCGCATTTTTGAAGGCATCTTTTGTCATCCCAATCAATTCAAATTGCCCTGGTTTTATTTGTATAACTTCTAGTTGTTCAACTGTTCCATCATCATAACTAACTTGTGCATTAGTCGGACTTGGAAACTGAGCTGATTGGTTTATTTCTAAACCTTCATTTTTGGATTCAACCGAAGACTCATCTGCAATTCTTGTCAAATTCATTTCAATATCTAAATTACTCTCATTTGTAATTGGTAAGTCATTTGTATCTTTAATTGTTGTCATATTTTCGAATTTTGGAGCAGTCGTCTCAGGTGAAACCTCTCCACTTTGGGTTGTAAGCATTATTAAATCATCAATTAAATTTGTAATCTCATAATGATCATCGTGGTCTTTATCTCCAAAATCAGTTGTGGCAAATCCAATCCTTAATGTTTTACCAAAGTTTTCCGGTATCTTAAATTCTCCTGTTTGTGTTTTCCAACCAAATTCACTTCCAATAAGTGCTCCTGAGTCAAAAATTTTCTCCGAAAAAATATCATCTGAATGGTTAACAGTTTCTATTTCATTTGGTGCTCCAGCTACAAACCTTAACGAACTTAATCCATTATTAGCTGCATGCTTGAACGAGAAAGAAATTGTGTCACCTGCTACAACATCTTTAGGCAGTTGAACATCTTGATAGACAACATTTTCCTTGAAAAAATCCTTTTGAGTTTTATCATCCCAAACACTTTGGTCAATTGCTAATATCTGGTTCAAGCTTGGTACTGATAATTTTGTTTCCTTTTCCACGTACTTGGCTGGCCACAGCTCAATTTTTTCCGATTTTTCTGTCGTTTCCCAAACTAAATCCGCTGTTCCAGCATTTACTTTTTCTGGTCGATCATCATGTTTAGTTGTTGGTTTTTCAAACGATTGATTACCAACTTCAAGTAACACTTGATTACTGATAGCAATTATTTTTGTCGATTCAAAAAATGTCCCAATTAATAACGCTAATAGCAATATACTAACTATTTTGTAATTTTTTTTCATTTCTACCTCTTCTGTAATTTACATACCTTATAAATACATATCACATATACTTATCTATTATAACAACATTTATAAAGTGAGTCAATTTCCCACTTTGTAGTTTATGTGTGTTTTTACACACATTAGTGTCTTTAAATCAGTATTAAAGGAATATTTATTACTTTTTTCACATTCATATGTAGTTTTCGGTTATAATAAAAGAAAGAAAACAGCAAGTTTTTGAAAATAATTTAAGAGGTACAAAATTGTCTATCCATGAAATCATCAATGTATTCGCAAATATTGATCAACATATAAACGAAATTTTTCGTGTCCTTGGTCCATATTCATACTTAGTAATCTTTATTACAATCTTCTCCGAGACGGGTTTTGTTATTACATCATTCCTTCCTGGTGATTCACTTGTTTTTATTCTTGGTTCATTTAGCGTTCAAGAAAATTTAAGTATTTTATTTACGTACGGTACACTTGTCGGTGCAGCCATCTTGGGAGATTGTTTAAATTTTCATCTTGGAAAATTTTTTGGGTTACGACTATTTCATGAAGACTCAAAATTCTTCAAAAAAAAATATTTAGATTCTATTCATGAATTTTTCGAAAAATATGAGCGTTCAACATTTTTATTTTACCGTTTCATTCCTGGTTTAAAAACATTTGTTCCTTTTTTCGCGGGGGCAAGTGCTATTAGTTACAAACATTTCTTTCATTATAACGCAATTGGTGTGTTTGCTTGGGTTGCAGTTTACTATTTTGCAGGTTATTTCTTCGGAAATATTCCATTCATTAAAGAAAACACTCAATTTGTAATTTTATTTGTTTTACTGTTTTCAATTTGTTTTTCTGTTGCTAGTTTTCTTCGCGCCTTTTTTAAGCAGAAAAAAAACGCTAATAATTAGCGTCTAAATAAATATGTTATATCCTCATTTACATGTAAGTCGATAAGTCGTTGATTTGTTGTTGGACTAGTAAGTCCACCTAACCTTTCAATGTACGCACCATATTTTACATATTCTAAATTATTTTTAAGTTTTAGTGAAATATTATCAAAGCCTGTATATAATGTTCGTTTAAGTCCATATTCTTGGACTTTTTTTAAGCACTTAAGTAAGTGTTCTTCATTCCAATCTCCACCTAAAAAAACGACATTTTGAATGTAACTTGCGTACTCGTTAAGATAAACTTCTAATTGTTCAATTGTCAATAACTGTCCAACTGTCGGATTATACAAATCTGTTGAATGACACCCTGGACACCTTAAAGGACATCCACTTACAACAAATGTAAGTGAAATGTACTTTGGATGTTCAATAAAGGATATTTGTGGTGTAAGCGTTCGGAAAATATTAGTCATGATAATATCTTTTCCCAGCTTCTTCTTTACGACTACTTGAAAAAGAAGAAATTCGTTTTAAATAACCAATAATTCTCGTCGCAAAGTCAATATTGACACTTTGACATTTTGTACAACTTTCATTTGTCTGTTTACTTATATGGCCACAGTCATTACAAATTGTATTTAAAACATTGATTGTAAAATAGTTGCAACCTGTCATACATGCTACTTTAAGTAATTCATCATATTGTTCTTTACTTAAATGTTCTTCTAAATTCAAATGTAATGCACTTCCCCCATCTAAGTACTTAGTCATTTCTTCACCATGCAATTTAAATTTATCAATTATGTTTAAACTTTCATCTTCAACTGCATAAAAATATGAATTGTAAATTTCACGATTTACTTGTAAGCCTGCTTCTCGGTCCCATTTAGCATTTTTTACTCCCAGATTTTCAGCTGGAACAAATTCAGTATTAAACATAATATTATACTCTTTTTTGGCCTCTTTATTGGCAGTATAGATTACCTCAAGTACCCCATTTACAAAATCATGATACTCCTGATTATTATTAATTTCTAATTTTAAGTATTCAGCAGCTTCTACTAATCCATTAATTCCAATCGTACTAAACTGCTTTGCCAAACTTATATAACCGGCATCATACACTGGTAATAATCCTTGTTTTAAAAAGTCTTCGAGCATCATTCGATAAGCTACATGGTATTTATGAATTTTCGAAATTTCCGTTTTTAAATCAAGTCCCAGTTGAATAACTCGGTTAATATTTAAAGTTATAACATTAATACTTCCAGTTGCAACTCCGCCCGCACCAAGCGAATAACTGAATGTATTATCAGCTAATTCGTTTCTAAGTCGACAACACGATGCTAACGAATCAACTTCTTTGGCAATATACATGAAAAAACTATTACCATTTGCTAGCTCATTTGTTATAATATCCTTTGTTTTTTGATCTTTAATATCGTTATTGGCCGTCAGCATTGCAACTGTTACGACCGGAAATGTCAAAACCGCTTTTGTACGTTCTTGATTAAACCACGATAAGAAAAATTCTTGGAGCTTCGATAAACTTTTATACGATGGTTTACTTAAGTCAGGAAATACAAATTCACCAAACATCGACTCAAAGTAAAATTGATCAAAAATTGAAATGTTCCAGAAAACTGATTGATAGCCACGTGCTGCTGCTGGTTGATTAATTGAATAAACAATCTGCTGCATTGTTTGCATAAGTACATCTCTAATTGACAATTTTTTAGTTTTTGTCTTAACGACAATATCATCCAACTCCTCCATATAGTTTTCGCCAAACTCGAGTCGAGCAAAATAATCAAAGTACATTAGAAATTCAACTGTCGCAACTGCTCCAGCAAATTGCGATGATACAGCAAATATTAAATTAATAAATGAGCCAGCAAACGCGTTTAAATTTTTTGGCGCTTTACTTTCTCCACCCAAACTTTTAATCCCCTCTTTAAGAAATGGATACATGTTTATTGAAACACAGTAGGGCATAATTGATGTTTCATCATGAATGTATATTTCATGATTTTCAATTTGTCTAACATATTCTTCTGCTAACTGCTTATCAAATTTTTTTTCAATATACTCACAAACTAACGTGCGATTTACTTGAATATTATCACTTTTTCCTAATTCAGCTGCAAGTGTTGCGATATTTTTAGATTCAACATTCGCGTTTGCATCAAAAATTGATGCAGAAGCATTATTGACTGCATTCGCATATCCTTTTATATATTCTATTTTCTTCAAAGTATTCATTTATCTCCTCTTTTAAATTATACAACAGTTATTTATAAAAAGGTAGAAATTTACATTTTTTTTACATTTTATTTTCATTTAATTTTTGCTTGTAAAACTTATAATTAAAAAGAAAAGAATTGACAATAATGTCAATTCCTAAGTGATTTATTATAGTAATACTGAAATAAACGTTTGTAGTCCAGAGGGGGAATGAACTACCTCGTTCTCTAGTATTTTATGCATTTCCTATCTCGAAGACATATCTTGTAATAAGAGGTGCATTTAGAGTAAATTTCCGCTACATTTAACTTTTTAAGAAAGTTTATTGGTAATGTTATTACAATGCAGATGATTTTAACAATTTTCAATCTAATACATATTTTCAAAAAATTTTTTCTACAGCTTTCGTATACGTAAGTATAATTTTGGGAATTTGCTTGCACCTCCCTACAAAGTGCTATGCTATATTTTTTAGATTAAATCCATACAATAATTTGATATTTAAGTAGGGGATTACTTAAATAGTCACTTTTATATGTTTAATTCCCATAGTGCTTTTATAAGATATTACTTTGTTATTAAACAATCCACATTAAACCAAATGTTTGAAACATGTTTTTCTCCTTTCAAATACTTTTTTTTTACAATATAATTATATCACTTTTTTCATTTTAAAAATTTAACTTTTTGTCCCCATTTGCATTTTTGTAAATTCAAGTCCACCATTAAGTGTTTTTTTACCAAGTGGATAAAAGTCAAATCCTTCAATATAGACGTTAAAGTATTGCTGCTCGCATTGATTGTTAGGATCATGTTCATATAAGTTTTTCACAATTACATTTGCGTTAGGAAAGCATTGATAGAACAAATATAAATCTATAAGTGCATTTTCGATTGAGCAGGCAAGGAAAACTTCTTTCGTATCAGTATCCACACGTGGTTTATTATTAACACCTCTAATTATTTCAAACGCTTTACAAACTTGAGCAATATTATTTAAGTCACATTCTACAAAAAAAACGATTGGATAATTATCAACAAAGCGTTTGCGATCAGAGGTCGAGTATTTCTTTACCGAAAAATTATTAACATTTCTTAAATATAATTTATAGTAATATCCATTTAATTCTAAACAATCATCAACATTAATTTCAAGTGGCATTTGTTCTTCTACAAGTAAAAAATCACTACAAAAATCAAGATTTAACATCTCTTTTTCAAGCATTAATTCATCAATTTTAGTTATTTCATAGATTGTAGCTATTTTATTTTTAAGGTAGTAATCAAAAAAGAATACTTTGTTATATTCTTCATACACTCCTCTCACGGGATAATAATTAACCGTTTTAAATTCTGTATATAATTGCTCTAAATTAATGTTATTATGCTGTGCATTTTTAAGAACAAGTAAAACAAAATAGATTATACTATAATGTTCCTGTGAATGTAAATCAGCAGCTTTCAGTGTTTGAATTACTTCTTGTGAACTTACTTTTGCAATTTCATTCTTTGTTATAGTTTCTAAATATTCAATATATGCATCTTCCTTCCCCAAAAAGGCATACATCAGCATCCATTTAATCAAAACCATATAGTATTCATTTGAATGGATAACATATTTCTTTTTTATTGAAGTCACACCAAATATTTCCATTTGCATATTACGAAGCTGGGCTTCTGTAATGAAGAATTCTGATAATATTTGTTGTTTACTATATTTTTTAATTAATAAATATGAACAAAATCTAAATTTTATTCCACGTGCATTGAAATAAAAATTTTCAGTTATTTCCCTTTTCACCGCACCTGGTTTATATTTAATCATGTTATTTACAATTTCTAATTCAGAATTTTTCAAATATCGTTCCAATGTCTTATATGAAATATCAAACATTTGTAAGATAACCGTCATTTTAAATTCATCTGTCCATTCCAAATATTTAATTAAATGATTAACAACTAATTCTTCTTTTCCTTCAACTTTTTGTTTTTGTATTTTTATATGATTATTTTTTTCGCTTGTCCGTTTTGTATTGTTTTGCTCATTTTTAACCATAATTATGTATTAACTCCTAAACTTCCTTTATAGCGAAAAGGTATTTTATTTTAACTTCGAATTTATCAATCCCCTAATTTGACAAATTGACGTGATATTAAAAATAATAATTCTGATGTAATTAAATATACATATGCTCGATAATTACCTAAGATAATTGGATCACTATTTTGATTTATTTCCTCATTGATTATCCCACCATATAAAACATCTACACTAAAGTAAATTATGTACATTAACAAAAAAAAAGCCATAGCTTGAATAAAATAAACAAATTTTGAGCTAATTTTACATATAAGTACTTTATTCACCATGTAGATTCCATGTGCAGAACATAAAATGTATAATACTACAAATATAACTGATGTATAATTGTCGTATACAAGTGTCATTAAATCCCCCATTTTATGTAACCCTTAATTGTTTGACTTTCAATCAATTCCCTTATTTTAAACATTTGATTATTAGTTCTCCTCTTTACTATAGCCCATCCTTTATTATTTTACCACATATACATAAAAAGGGGTTGATTTTATTAATTTTTAAGCACTTTTTTGGCTTTTTCTAATGTTTTTCTAATGTATTTTTTAGATAAAATTTATTCTTGTTTTCTCCAAAATTAATTTACTTTCACAAGAATATGATTTGAAGTTTTTAATTTAAAATAAAAAGCTATTATTCCTTTGTTTTATTGTTTTTAGAATATAAAAAAATCAGCCAAACATTACAATTTATATAGTATTATCGTTGAATCATTTTGCCAACAAATCTTTTTTAATTTAGAAAAAAGACCTAAATAAATCGATTGATTAGTCACTAATGTGAACAATCGCCACCACACGTTAAACAGCTATTTTAACATTTATTTTATTAGTTATTTTTATAATTTAATTATTTCGAATTCATCAAGATAATCTTTGTATAATGACGAATCATGAGTAACCAGAATTACTCCGGTCCTCTTTTCAATAACTTTTAAAATGTTTTTTTTAGTTTCTTCATCAATTGCATTTAATAATTCATCGATTATTAGAAAATCAGCTTGCTTGTTTAGCGTCATGAATAGTAAGAATCGATTTATTTGACCCATTGAAAAAGTATTTATTTTCTCTTCGTAAATTTTATCAATCAGGTAAAATGTTTCACTTTTGACTGCATCAGTAATTTCAACTAGCTTTAAAAATTCTTTAGCTGTTAAATGCTTTGTGAAAAGAATCTCAACAGGAAAATAGGCAATTGAACCTTTAACGTTAATTGATCCCGACTGAACATTTGCTAAACCTAAAAATGCTTTGATCAGTGTGGTTTTTCCGACACCATTAGCTCCTAATAAGATTATATTTTGCTCACTAGATATTTCAAGTGTTTCAATTGTAATGACTTCTTTTTTTTGATAACCAATTTTTGCATTATTTAGCTTAATGACACCCATTTTAACTCCTCCGATATTTTAACTGTACTTTAGATTAAATAATCCGTTAATTAATAGTATTAATAAAAGAACAAATCTACTTTTCTGATCAAACTTTGTTTGAGGAATATAGGTTATTGAAAAAGTACATAAAATTGCAAATATATTTGCGAAAAGAAATTGCTTAAATAAAAGTAATCCACTTAATGCTGCAAGCATATTTATTGCCGCTAATATATAATAAGTTACATATTTCACTTCTTTAGTCATAATTCTGATTATCACTTTATATAGTATAGAATTAAATAATAGTATTATAACTGTTAGTCCAAAAAATAGTGGTTTTAACTGTTTGATTATTTCTAAATCAATATCTATATTTTCAATGAATATTGGTAAATTATCAATTACAATATTTTCTGCAATTAAAATCATAATTGTAATTAATCCACATAATGCAATTTTTTTCATTCCACTTCCTCCACTTTTCGTACTTTTAATTTTACAACATTTTGTTTATACTCTTTAAGCAGTATATAGCCTAACAGCAGAGCCAAAGCAATGGCTGCACTAATAATCATAAAGCCTTGTAAATCTAAATTTTGCGTTCCTGTTTTTTCACTTGTAATGAAAGGATATAATATTTCTTGAAGGTATAAAAAAAATATTGCAGATGAACCAAACATTGTATACTGTTCATATTTTTCATCAACATTTACAAAATTAGCATTATACTTTTTCATAATTGAATATTCAATTATTAACCAATCAAAAACGATTAAAAATATAAAGTTTATAGTTAAAAGTAATAAGATATCAATTGGATTTACAAAAGCTTTAGTTATAAAATAACTCAAAAGACTAAAATCAACTATATAAACAAGTAAATGATTTTTCAAACTATATTTTGGAAGTGTTTGAGATAAACATTTGTGAACTAATATTCGTAAATCTTCAGATACCGCAATTGAATAGTTAATTGTTAAGCCAAAATAATATAAAATAATTACTGATGCTAAACCGTAATTCCAAACATATTTTGCAACCACATCAAAGCCAATTACTATTTCTAATAAACTAATAATTGTTTGATTAGTCATTAGTATTTGTTCAAATGAAATAATTGTTCCTAACACAATTAATCCATACAGAAATCTTTGCTTTTTTTGAGCGAAATAATGGGTATTTTTCGAAAAAGATTTTGTAATTGCAATGTAGCAAATAAGCCCTAAAATAAATCCCCAAAAATTTTGAACGATCAGTAATAAGAACAAACTCGTAATTGCTTGATATTTTGTTTCAAAGGAAAACTTTAAAGCAAGTTTCTTGCGTAAAATAATCACCAAAAAGACAATAACTGCAAGTGGTATCGTAAACATAGGTTCCATTATTGTGATAAAAGCTATTAAAAAGATATTGTCCAAATTTTTCACAATTTGATATTTTACTAATGCTTTGTTCATTTGTTGATATTTAAATTGATCCTTTACTTTATCATAGTTAATATCAATCATCGAAACACCATAGGAAAAAACAAATAAAGTATTCACAATTTGCATCATTATATTTGTATCATCTAAGATAAAGTACACACTAATAATAAATAGTGGCATAAACAATTGCTTAGACAATAAAATACAGATCGATAATACACTACACATTTTTTCATTTTCTATATATTTCTTCAAAACATTTTCTCTGAATTCTAATATATCATTTTTATATAGTAAATACATTCAATTCCCCTCGATTAATCTAAGTATTTTACATCTAACTAGATTATAACATTTTTCAGAATTTAGGTTTTAAAATCAATCATTAAATACACTACATTTATGCACTGATAACTTCTATATCAGTTCTCACATTTCCTTAATGAAGCAACAAGTTAGACAGTATTAATTCTAAAGAAAATAGTAGTTATTATTTTATAAATGTAAACAGAGCTTCTCAAATAAGCAGAACATTGCTAATATAAACTTAGGTCATAAGTTTATATGAACAGTCTTTGCTACTTTACTTAATAGTTTAAGTAAGTCAAAGGTTGTTTAGTTGATTGCAACCTTTGGAATTACTTCTGTATTTAATCTTTAATTTGCTTGCTTTATTTCATTTAATTCTTTTACTAATAATTCTGCATACTCGTGTTCTTCGTAATCAAGGTAGCCTTCATGAATCAACTCAACAATTGCTTCACTTTGAAAAAGAATTCCTGAATCATCACTTACAAAGCCGAACGGGAAAATTGCTCCAGCATAATCAAAGACTTTTCCATCTTTTTTCAAACCTCTGCCGATTATTACTAATTTCCCAAATTCTCCGTCTCCTTTTTTCACAGTTACAACACTTCCAAGTGGTAGAATATCTTTCATAATTTCTCCTTTATTTTCGATCAAGTTTTATATTTTTGAATTGTGTTGTCACACCTCTATCTGTATTGGCAATTATTGCTGCTTTTCCCCATTGTGAAAAAAATATACATAGAATTGTTTCGTATGTGCAATCATATAATTTATTTCTCATTTCCTCATCTTCTACTTTATCAACTTGATTTTGAACCCATTCTTTCCGTCCCCAAAATTCTGCATCCATTCTAAGATCAGCTTGACGTAAAATTGACTGCTCTCCATCATCACCAAGGCCACGCCATAGCATATGCTCATAATTTCCCCAATTCATCGCATAATATCTTTGCAACAAAATCAAGTCATTTTCTGTCTTTCCTTGAAAAACATATACTCCTGTTTTATACTTGGTTATTTCTTGAGAAAAGTATTGGTCTAAGTCTACTCTTCTTGCTTTTGCTATCAAACCATACTCATTTGCTTGTGGTACAGTGTATATATAATTAAGTCCAAAACCAATATACTCTGTTCCTTCGTCATTTTTCACGTTTTCATCATCCCAAAAATATTTATAGCCTTTATCTATTATATCAACTTGCCATTGCTCAAGCCTTCCATTTTCATAATCTTTTTCAAAATTTTCACTATCTCGATACATTAATTCTGTTCGATACAAAAACTTATTTTTCATTTGCCAAAGCTTAAACATTATTTTGATTGAATTTATTTCATACAATTCTTCAATTTGCTTCGCATTATATAGTTCACAGAGAAACTGTTGTTCATGTTCTTTTAAATTATCTATTAATTCTTTCGTCTTTGGGTTAACCATGAAGTGCTCCTTTTCCAACTGATTTTGCAAGTGCTTCAAATACAGCTATTACTAATCGATAGAGTTCTGTAGAGGTAATTGTACCATCTACCATTGCTTTTGCATATTCTTTACTAACAATATCTGTTATTGTTTGAGTAGCTGCACCTGCTGTGTTTAAAATATTGTCAATAATTCGATATGTATCTGCATCAACTGTGACATCAAGTAATGCATTTGGTGAAATAGTAAGTTCATCCCATCCATTCATTATCCTAACAAAATCATCTGTCCCAGCTAAAAACGAACCAAGGGCCTTAGTTCCACTCTTTGATGCTCCAATTACTATTTGGGCAACCTCTCTCGCACTCTTTGCAGCCGTTATTCCTTTTAAAGCTCCAAACGATGTTTTAGCTGCAATTCCGAATGGTATGATTCCTGACACACCTGATAGTCCTGCACTAATATAATCACCTTCCGAAGTGTATAAAGCTGCATTTCCTATACCAGCAATAAATGCTGTCCATCCTGCTGCAATCGCTGCCGTTCCACCTCCAGTTGCTATAACTGTAACACCAAATGCTATCCAACCGATTGCTTCTAATGCAATGTGAATCTCTGATGAATTTCTTTGGAAAAAATTTCCTAATTCTTCATTTATGATTTTCGAATGAGTCATAGAAAATAAATTGTCTATTTTTCTTGCATGACCTTCTATTCTATCTAGTGATTGTTGAATGCTCCTTATAAGTTCACGTGATTGCTTGTCTGCATCTTCTAATTTAACAATATTCTCATCATAATATGCTAGTGCTTTTTCCACATCTCGCTGTGCATATGGAAGGGTTTCTTCATCATAATAATATTCGTTAATCCCGATTGTACTTCTGGGAAAATAATCTTTAGTATTATACGCAATCTGCTTATAATAACCATCTACATTTACGGTTCTAATTCGTTTTAAATGATCAGTTACTTCTTTTTTCACTACTAACTTATTCGGATTGATTCTTGTTAGTTTTTTCGAAACATTTTGCTTAAACTTCTTTAAAACATCAACTGCATTTTGTAAATCTTCTTCTATTTTCTTTTTTCCTTTAAGGATTTCTGCCAATTTTGCATTTGCAGTTTCAATACTTTCTCCTTTGGATACTTTGAAGCTACTTATTGATATTCCATTTAAAATTAATCGAAGTGTATTAATACTATTTGCAAAGTCCTCGATATCATTTAGCGATAAATTATAATTTAGTGTTGATTTTCCATGTAAGTTATGATTGTACATATATTTTGGTTTAGCTGGACTTATAGCTCCACTACCAAAACTACCGCTTGTTGGAAAAGTTCCACCGGCTCCACTCGTGTATCCAGAACCGGAACTAAACCCAGAAGACGGTGGCCCCATTCTTTCAGACATTTTCTCCTCCTATTCAATTGATTGATTAATCTTCACACATATTTCTTGATCTGCATTATACATTTCAAATACAAGTGATTCAATTTGATTTCCTGTTACCATAAATGATGCAAGTAGTAATTCTTCAACTGCTCTTATTTTTTCATCAATTTCAGGTAAAGCTGTCAATAAGAATCTATTTGTTTCTACTGAATTTAATTGTCTTCTTTCGGAATTCAACTTAATAAAAGAATCTGCTATATTCCCACTTTCATTCTTCAGTTCTTTCATAATGTTATAAGCTTCTTCATTTTCTATTTTTATCTCATTCGCCATTTTATTTCACCGGTCCCATTTTGATATTATTTATTGTTTTCAACTCATCAAGTTTTCTTCTTATATTTGCGATTTCTTTATGGATTTCATCAGCTTCTTGACAACCATTTAGCATTGTAGTGTTTATTGATTTAAATCTTTTCTCTAAACGATCATGTAATTCATTTGCTTTGTCATTTTTTTTTCGTGCATGATAATCTAATTCAGCTTTTACATCTTCTTGAAATCTATATCCCATTAGTTTTCCTCCTGATCTTTCATTGTTTTAACTTGTTCTAGTTCATCTCCATTAATAATGTATCCATCGTATTGACTATATATACTATCTGTTTCTGGTACATCAAAGTTGACTTTATGATCTAACTGACACATAACTATTTTGTACATCATTTTCTTACTAAACTCACCAAAGGCACTTTCTGAGAAATACATGTCACATTCAACAATAATTGGTATTCCAAATTCACTTAGTTTTATCAATATATCAGTTATATACTCATTATCTTTTGATGAGAAGCCTGTAAAACAATTAGTTTTATTAATCACGATAAAGAATTTATCTTCATCACTTAGCATTTCAACTTTTGGAATGACTGCTTTTTGCAGTTGTTCTTCAAATCTTTGTTCAAATTCCTCTAACTTTGGACGAATTACATCATGCAAATCCTTTAGTTTATCTACTGAAAAATATGTAATATTTTCTAATGTTGAAATCTTCGCATAAGTTGTTTGATTACTATCAATTACATAACCATGATATTTTTGACTAAACTGCTTAATTAATAATTTAACTACATTTGTTTTCCCACTGGCAGCTGGTCCATACACTAAAATATTTTGCATCTCAATGCTGGTTGGCTTAACCGTTTTATAATCAAGTCCGATGTTTGCTGTTCCATCAACATTTAACTGATATTCTACTTTATCTTTCATGATTGGAATTGCATCATTTTTCGCTTGATTTACTGCATTAATCGATTCAACTAATTCATTAAGCTCATCGATTCGAGCTTTACCAATTAAAGTTTCTACTGGATGATAAATTTGAATAACTTCTGGTTTTTCTAACTTAACAAATCCACGCCCTGCTTGTTCGGACAAGACCATATCCGTTCTTCCTACTGTTTGTATTATATCACTTTTGTCCATTGTATATAATTGAATTCGGTTATTTACGATACTTTGTAAGTTAAACTTCAAGTTACTTATATTTAAGGCTGAAACTATTGTTGTTATCCCAAGACTTGCTCCATCACGAATCACTTTAATTTGACGATCAATTATTCGGTAATCAAAATCTTTTGCAGCTTCATAATTATCCATTGCGAGTACAATCATTTCAAGTGGTGTTTCACTAACCTCATTGTACATCTCATAACTACTTACTAATTTCTCTTCTAAGAGCTTACGACGGCGTTTAATCTCATTTTCAAGTAGATCTAGTAACTTACTATACTTATCTTCATCATCAACTCGTAAATAATCAGCTGTATGATTTAAACTCTTAAGTTGTAATAATCCACCATTCCCTAAATCTAAAATAAAAAACTTCATTAACTTTGAATTATTTTGTTTGGCAAGTTCAAGTAAAATTTGCATCATCGTCATTGTCTTTCCACTTTGACTTGTTCCAAAGATTCCTAAGATTGGATTTTCTAAGAAGTTAACTGAAAAAATCGTTTGTGCTTGGTTATCTGGAATATCAACTAATCCTAATGGTACAACTAAGTTCAACTTATTATTAACTTGTGAATTTGTCGTCTGACTAACTAATAAGTTTGGTAGTGGTTCTAACCACGGTTTAGGTACTTCTTGATAGTTTTGTGTTTCATAAACTTCTTCTATGTATTCAACAATACGATCAAGTTCGGTTACTTCTTTTTGCTTGTCATCACTACCTTCACTTAAGTCTTCATTAATTAGTTTTTGCTGACCAATTTCTGAAATTACATACACACGATTATCTTTAACGTGTTCACTTTCACTTTCAAACGCAGCTCCTGAATAAGCACTTTGAAATAGTTCATAAATTTCATCGTTTCCAACTTTTAAATATCCACGACCTGCCTCTTTGATGTACGCTGCATCTGCTGTTTTAAGTAACTCTTTTGAATCGGCTTCTTCTGCTACTTTCAAACATAGTTTAAACTTCGAGTTTGACCAAATTTGATCATCAACAACTCCACTTGGTTTTTGGGTTGCAAGAATTAAGTGGATTCCTAAACTTCGACCAATTCTTGCTGCTGACACTAATTCTTTCATAAATTCTGGTTGTTCACTCTTAAGTTCAGCAAACTCATCACTGATTAAAAAGAGGTGCGGAATTGCTTCGGTTACTTTACCTTGTTCAAATAGTTTGTGATAACCATTAATGTGATTTACATCATTGTCTGAAAAGATTCGTTGACGACGTTTAAGTTCACTCTTAATTGAGGCTAAGGCACGCATACTTTGGTAGCCATCTAAGTTCGTTATTGTTCCAAGTAAATGAGGTAAGTCTTTAAAGAGATTAGCCATCCCTCCACCTTTGTAGTCAATTAACAAGAATCCAACTTCTTCTGGTGAATAGTTCATTGCTAAACTTAAAATATATGTTTGAATTACCTCACTCTTACCACTTCCGGTTGTCCCAGCAACCAGTCCGTGTGGACCATGTGCTTTTTCATGTAAGTTTAAATCAACAAATTCATTGGCACTTTTCTTCCCAATTAAAACTGATAAACTTTTATACGATTTGTTCGTTTGCCAACGATTTAAGATTTTAAGTTCTTCAAGTGTTTGAGCATCATACATTTCCATAAATGAAAGTGTGCTAGGAATTGAAGAACTAATTCCTTTTAAGTGTTCTAGTTGACCAATTTTTCTTGTCACAACTTCACTTGCAAGTGGTAGTGTCGCTTGATCTAACGTCAGTTTTAAATTAACGTATTTCTTTTCATCAATTTGTAAAATTGCACTTTCTTTGTTCTCATACTCAATTACTGTTTCGATATTCGGCATTAAGTGGACACGTTCATTTTCAATTTGAATTAGAGAAAAGCCATATTTTTGTTTATCTTTAAGTAAGAATTCCATAATTGGATGATTATTAATTAAGGCATAGTCTTGAATAATAAAGACAATATTTGGACTGTGCTTTTGGTCTTTTTCTGACGTTTCTTGACGTGCACGAAATAGTTGCATCATACTTGATAAGATTTGATCACGACTTGTTTCATCATAAACTAAACTTGTTAGATTGTTCACGGGATTAACTAAGTGTTTAAGCCAACGATAGTGAAAAAAGCTTTGTAAGTTATTAGTGATTATTACTATTCGAACATCATGGTATGAATGATTAAAGTAGATGTTCATTAATAGCTGATGAATTTGTTGATCAATTACGTCACGCTTTCCGACTAAACCAATTGAGGCTTTCTCTAAACTAACGTTGATTGGAACATTTGGGGTCATTTTAAAGTCTTTATTTAAATGATCGATTTCGAGTTCTAATTCATCTTTATCAAGTGCTAGTTCATTAATGTCTCCATTTAGTTTATAAGTTGGACTAACGCTTGAAATTCCCACTCTAATATTTAAAAAGTCAGGTGCTGTTTGATCACGTTCAAATAATCGCTCTGAGTTATTCATAACTAAGTTATACATTTGATCATAACTTGGACGATTGTAGTGATAAGCTTGTTGTTCTTTTAAACGGGCTTGGTTTAGTTCAATTTGTAAGCTATCCATATATTTTGCATATACATCTTTTCGTTTAAGGTTGAAAATTTTACTTTCCTTTTTATCTTTGAAATATTTAGTTACTGTAAAGATAATTGTCATGAACGTTGTTACGATTGCGATTAAGATATATGGTCCACGTGGTTGAACAATACTAATTCCGAGCGTTACAATTGTTGTAACGATAACTGGTGCTAGTCGTTGGACAAGTTCGGATGCACTTGCTTTTTTTTCTTTTTCTGGTGGTGCTTTAAGCATAATTGCTTGATCACTTAATTCTTTAACAATCCTTGGTGAATTTGTATACACGGGAAAGGCTGGATATTCTACTTTAAAGTTACTTATGTCCAGTAAGTTAATTTGTGCTCGCTGATTATAAACCGTTATATCTAAGCGATTATCTGGCTTAAAGACTATTTTCACAGCCGTTTCAAAGACAAGTTCATCAATTACTTGGAAGTCAAATACTTCTGCTGTTGTTAGTGTCTTATTATGAAAGATTTCTGGTAGTTTATCAGCTATTAAGACAACAACTTTCTTATTGACAAGGTCTAGCATTATTTTCGAACTTAAATTTGGTAATTTAATTTGCGCATTATCATCTGCACTAATTTCAATTAAATCTTGTCCTTGATAGTTTGAACTTGTATAGTTTGACGCTGTAATTCGTAAATCACCTGTCGTAATTTCCGTTCCAACTTGGTGCGTAAGCACTGAAAGTGGTTCTAGCTTAAACTCATCTAAATTTAAAATTTGCTTAAATTCTTTTTCAAATAATTGTTTTTCTGCTTTAATTAACGCTATCATTGACCCACCACGTCTGCACCAGCATTTGGATTAGCTTGTTTCTTTAAGTCTTCTAGTGCTTTTTCTAATTCACCTTGTTGGCGAGTTTTTTCATCAACTGCAATATCAGCTGTTTTTAAATACTCAATATTAGAAATAATTGCATACATTTGTAAATCAACATCATTTAGTGTCTTTGCATAATTTTGTGCGGCTGTAAAGTCATTAGCTGCAATACTAAACCAATATTTAAAGACCGCTTCATCGGTATTTTCATCTAAGTTAACTGTTAAGTTTTTCTTAGCCACGTCACTTAAATTTTGTGAATTAATAATTGAGTTAACTAACACAAGTTTTGCATTATTATCTAAACGTGAACTATATTTATTAATTTCATTAACAACTGCATTATAATCTTTTCGACCGTAATCTTGATATGCTTTGACTTGAGCTGTTGCAAATGCATAAAAGTAAAAATAAGCAAAAGCAAACAATAGAGTTAAGGCAATAATTGTTACATTTTTATATAAATTTCGACTCATAACTGACTGATATTTTTTAGCTTTAACAACCACAAATTCTGTTGCCAAAATTTGTTTTTGTTGACTAATACTTTCTTCTAAAACCGTAATTACTTCATCAAGTGTTGTTGCATTTTCAAAGTTAATGATTCGTCCATGTTTAACTGTTTTAGCCATTAGAACTGTTTCATAATCTTTATTTGAAACTAACGAAATTGTTAAGGCAATAAGACTTGCAACTACTTTAAGTTCATCTGTTTCTTCAGCTATTTTACGAATAAAAATATGTGGATGCAACGCTTTTGTTACATAAATATTTGTTGGAGCTAGTTCAAAATCAATAAACTTACTTTTGTTTTTCAAAATCATCGCGACTTCTTCAGCAATTTGTAGTCCATCGACTTCACTTAAATAATCAATTGCACTTAACTCGACTAATTCTTGGTCATTAAGCTCGGCTTTTAACTCTACTTGTTCATCATTTATTTCTGTAATTTTAATTGGCAAAAGTCCTTGTGCTTTAAAGTTTAAAACTTCAAAATCCGCTTGTGTTTTTAAATTTAATTCTGATTTGTATAATTCTCTAATAATCATCTTTTAATATCCTTTCATTTCCATATAAATAAATTCACCATCTTGAATTTTAGCTGCTCGTAAGCTTGCATTTAAATGAATTTTTTGACCACTTACAAGTAAAGTTGCTAACTCTTCAAGTTGTTCAACATTTACTTGAGCAATTCGATTTTTCACCAAGTTATCTAGTACTTCAATAATCGATAATTCGTCATCAAAGGCAACATCTATATTTAATTGTCCTTTAATCATCATTGTTACTTTTTTTTTCATGTCTAAGTCCTTTCCAATCAATTAACGCTAACTTTATGGCAATTGCGGCTAAAATAAAAGCTGCTATTACGTACACGAAAGTTGGTGTTGCAAGCTCTTGGTTTGTCTTGGTTATTGTATATGACCCTTCATTTTGAAAGAGTAATTTTGTTTCAGCAACTGGTTGTTTTTGCTGCTTTTCAGTTGTAAATAATTGACTAATTTCCGTATCATATTCAATTTTTTGTGGTTTACTTTGAAATAATTCAACACCATATGTATCTCTAATCGACTTTTTCGAATCAGTTTCTAAAGTTGTTGGTCGATTTTTAATTAAATCACTTTCTACTTGATTTGTTGCTTGTAATTCAGCTTCGCTTTGAATTTCCGGGCTAATTTCAGTGTCTTGTAATAAACGATTAGTTTGTGTACTCATCAACCTCTCCTTTTAACTCTAGCCATAATTATCTTTTCCACAATTAATACAATGATAAACAGTGCGACTAAACTTCCAATAATTACAAGGTTTGTCACATTTATTACCGGATTAATCACTTTTGTTTGTGTCATTACTGGCGATTCATTCGTAATTTTTTGGACTCCTAGTGGGTTTGCAATATAACTTACATAACTTAAGTTTATTTCTTCACCTGATTTTGCTGGCTCAAACATTGTTTTGAAACCAAACAATTGATCTTGATATGCACCATGTAATTTATTTGTTTCAACTCCAATTGTCGAAATTGATTTTTGATTAAAGCTAACTAACGTATTTAATTGTGACAATGAAGTTAAACGCACACAAGCTGTACATTCACCTTTAAATGGTGCTGTTAAACGGTCGTAATCTTCATCTAGTTTTGTATTTGCATCAGTAATAGTCTTTTTATTTACAGTTTGATCAACATTCGTTTCAACGGTTTGTTCGAATATATCAAAGATCGCATCCTGTTTTGTGGAAATTAGTTCATTTATTACTGTATTTCGACTATCGTAATTTGTGTTTAATGTTTGAATCTGTCCTAGTTTATTTTGTAAGAACGTATTATACTCATTCCCAAAGGCAACTAAATTAGTATTAAGCTCAGCTGGTGGTAACACCTCAATTGGTAGCTCTTGATCTGGTTGATTTTTAGGTTCATTTGCTGGTTGAACTGGTCCAAATACGGTTTTCTTAATTGAGCCAAAAGTTGAATGTAAATTGTCAACGAAAGTTTTTGTAACTGCATTAAGGTCTGGTAACACATTACCTACTAATTGACAATATAAACTGTCATTTGCTGCTTTATTAGTAAAGATTCCACACATCTCTGGACTTAGTTCTTGATTTGGATTATCAACTGCTGCATTTGTATTGAAGATCTTTAAATCAAGTTGTTTTGTTGGTGGTAATTGACAAGCATATAACTTTAAAGGGTTAAGTGATGCTTGTGAATTGTTACAATATTCTCTAGTAATTAAACTCAAATTAGAAATTGTTGCATCTTGTGTAATTTGATTGCTGAAATTTTGATAATTAGTATCAAACACTGGGAATTTATTGCTCGGTGTTGGTTTAGTAATTTCTTCTAAGTCAGGTGCCGGTGGTTTTGTATTATCATAACTTGTATCTACTTGTAAGTTTTTCATATAAAGTTTATTAATTGCTGATGGATTATCTTGATCGTCTGTATTTAAAATTACTGATTTAATAATCTTGTCTTTTTGGGCCGTGAAATCAGTCGCATTTGTTTGTTCTTTTAGAATAGCCAGTTCTTCTGCTAATTTAAAGACTGGATTATCGACAAGTTTGTTATTTGGATCAATTTCATCAAAGACACATGGAGGAGCGGGGAAAATTGCCTCAGCTGCTGGTCTACATGTTGTATTATCAAGTGCTGTTATTAAATCAGTCATTATTTTTTGATCATAATAATCTAAATTGATTTGCGTTGGAGCTGGCATATTATCAATAATTTGATTTAACTTATTAATTTGTTCTTCAAGTTTAACTTGATTATTTGTACTCTTCGTGAATTCACTTCCTAAGCTTTCTTCATATGTTTTCATCGCCTCTAGTTGGTCTTTGATTTCAATTAAGGCTGGTTTGTCAAGTGTCAAGTCATTTTGATTTGTTTTGAATGAAGCTTGTAGTTGTTCTTTCGTCTTGTTTTGCGAAGAAGTCAAATCACCCGATGCATTATTTATGTTATTACTTAAAAGATTTAGTTGATTTGTTCCATACAATAAATTGCTATTAATATTCGTTGTAAATGGTTGTAAATCTGTTGTAATTGGATTTGGTCTAAATGTTAAGGCTTCTGAAAAATTAAGCGCTGCTACTTCTGTTGAACCAGCCGAAAGATCAATCACCAATTTTTGTGGATCAACTGCTCGGACTTGTTCAATATCATATTCTAGTAATTTAGTCGGTTTAATTGGCTCGGCATTTCGCTTCATTGCTTCATTTGTTCGTTTAACATCTTCATTTACATCTGTCTCAAGTTTTGAAACATCACCTTCAAATTTGTTGCTAATCGAAGTTGTTTGCGTTTCAACAACTTTTGGTAAATCTTGGAGACGCGCAACATCACCTTGACTTTTGTTAATTGTTTTGAAGAATGAAACTAAATATAAATAGTTAATGTCATTAGTTGTTGCCGCAATTTGCTGATCAATGAATCGATCAGTTACAACCATTTGTTCTTTAGTCATATTTTGATTTAATTTGTATTTAATTGCCGTTTGATCGGGAACAAGTTTATTATATGACAAAAGACCCGCAGTAAAATTACTCGGGAAATAAACATAACCTGCATATTTTTTATTAGTAACACCATTTTCGGCATTAGTAAGACTTGTTACTTCAGTTTTAATCTCTTGGTTCGTAAAATACTTTTCTATAAATGTTTTTGAAAATAGATCTGATGTTCCATCCGCTTTATCAACACGTTGATCATCATTTACAATTGCAATTGTGTTTTCAACTCTCACCGGTTCTTGAACTGTTTTCGGAGTTTCTTTTGGAAAGGCATAACCAAAAAAGAAAGCAACAACAGCAAAAAAAGTCGCAATAATCATTTGTTTATTAAGTTTTCTCATTTTTATCCTAAATTATTCCTTATATTTTGTTATTTCCCCTTGTGTAGCTTATTCTTTTATTGCACTTTGTTAATATAATTCTTTAATTACAACTAATTAGTCAATGACTAATCACTAATAATGCACCCTTTGTAAATTATTATGTAAAGTGTAATTTCCCGCGATGTTTAAATTGTTTCACTTGTTTAAAAACATTAAAAGAGGGAAGAGAAAATCTTCCCTTTTTTTTTATAATCCAAATTGACTTGCAATTTTTTGATCTGTTTCTTCCATAATTTGTGCAGCTTGATCTAATTGTTGACCAAGTGTTGCAAGCAAATCACTCATTTGAACAAAACTTGGTTTCAGACTTTCAAATTGATCATTGAAACTTTTTGAAGCTTGTCCATGCCATTCATCTTGTAATGCACTCATCATTTGTGAGATTGCATTGATTTGACTTTTCAAGTCTTCTGAATGTGAACGATACTCTGCAGCACGTCCACGCATCTCTTCTCCGCTTAAACGAATTTGACCACTCATGTTTCCTCCCTTATAATAAGCTATTTCTTCTGAATATACCTTAACCGTTTCCATTTAATGTACATCCACTCTTATTATATTACATATATTGATAATTGTCAATATTTTTTTATTTATGGGAGTTTTAGACCATTTATCTAAGCTCTTTTTGTATTTTTTTGAAATTTTTTTCTTTTCAATGTCCATTTTTTACATTTAATTTTTTTAATTCTCTACTTTTCGAATTATTTGTTTTAATTTTTTTTGATTGCTTTTCTTGACAAAATAAGTAACACACTTGCAACTACAAGTAAGAAGCCTAGAACAATATATGTTCCTCCAAATTTAACAAGATTTCCTAAAATAATTCCTACCACTCCAAAATCAGCATCACTGAAAGTTGATCCTTCAAAGCCAAAACCACCTAGAACTGGTAATAGGAATACAGGTAAGAACGAAATCAGCACACCGTTTGAGAATGCTCCAACAATTGCCCCGCGTTTTCCACCAGTTGCGTTTCCAAAAATTCCAGCAGCCGCTCCGGTGAAAAAGTGTGGAACTACACCTGGAATAATAATTGTCCACTGTAAGAATCCAAGGACAAGCATTGAAATAAGTCCTCCAATAAACGAACATATAAAACCAATTATTACTGCATTTGGAGCGGTCGGAAAGATCACTGGTACATCTAATGCTGGAATTGCATTTGGAACTAGTTTTTCTGATATTCCTTTAAAAGCTGGAACAATTTCTGCAAGCATCATTCTAACACCTGTTTGGATTACAATAAACCCTGCCGAGAATGTAAGTGCCTTAATAAATGAATACACTAAGAAGTTTTGTCCATCAGATAATTCAGTTTGGATATAGTCAGCTCCTGCAAACAAAGCAACAATTAAATATAACACGACCATTGTAATTGAGATTGCGACTGTTGAATCGCGTAGAAACGAAACATTTTTCGGAACTTTTATCTCTTCAGTTGATTGTCCTTTTTTCCCAAAGAGTTTACCAATTGTTCCGGATAGTGCATAACCCATTCCCGAAAAATGCCCCATTGCTATTGAGTCATTTCCAGTGATTTTACGCATGAACGGTTGACAAAGAGCCGGTGTAATAACCATTAATAGACCAAGTGTTAATCCACCATTCACATATAACATTACCCCACTTTGACCACTTTCGATCAAAATTACAGAAATCATACAAGCCATAAATAACGTATGGTGTCCTGTTAGAAAAATGTATTTATATTTTGTAATGCGAGCAAGGAGTATATTGAAAATCATCCCTAGTGTCATTATAAATGCTGTTGCCTGTCCATAATCTTTTAACCCAATTGCTACAATTGCCTCATTGTTTGGAATAACTCCTTTCAAGCCAAAACCTGCCTCAATCATTTTTCCAAAAGGATCTAACGCATCAACAATGATTCCAGCCGCTGCTCCAACTACTAAAAATCCAACAATTGCTTTTAAAGTTGGTGCAACTATATCACTAAAATTTTTCTTTTGTAATAATAATCCAACAAATACAACTATTCCAATTAAAATTGACGGTTGCGAAGCAAAATCAATCCATCCACTCAAAAAATTACTCATTTGTTTCCTTAATTACTTCCAATAATTTTTGCTCAAGTTCTACTTTATCCATAATATTATTCAAAATAATTGTCTTTCCAAAAGTTTCAACTGTACTTGCTAAATCTAAACCGCAAACATAAAGTGTATTTTCTTCACGTGGACAATCAGTAACTGAAGTATGAGTAACTTCAATTTCACTAATCCCATTCGCCGATAAAACATCTTTGATATTTAATTCAATCATAAAACTTGATCCTAAACCAGATCCACACACTGCAATAATTTTATTCATTTGTTCCTCCTAAATATTTTAATATTTCATTTTCATTTTCCATTTTCAATAAACGTTTTACAAAGTCACTATCTTTAAGTAAATTAAATAACTCACTTAGTGCATTTAGATGTTCTTCCGAATTCACACTCGCAATACACATTATCACATTCACGGGTTTTTCACCTGGAAAAATAACTTCTTCTTCTAAAATTAATAATGAAATTGAAGTTTCATTTACTAAATCTATTCGATTAGCATGGGGCATTGCAAAACCATCAACTAGTACCACATATGAGCCATATTCTTTAATTACATCAATCATTGCTTGGACATATGGTTCTTTAATTTTGGCTTGTTTAACTAACGGAGACGCACATAATTTAATTGCACTTTCCCAATTTTCTACTTTCTTCTCCTTCGTTATTACTTCAATATTAAGTAATTCTTTAAGCATTGGTCTCCTAACTATTGTTGCATTTAAAAATACATTGATAAATCTTCTTTTGAATTTCGAAAAGCTAATTGACGAGTTTAACATATCTTCAATCGAATTATACATCCTTAATGCATCGTATTCAATCGAACTATTTAACTTTAATATTTTGCTAAGTTTTTCGAGGTTATTTTCAGTCAAAAAATTTTGAACATAAATGACTTTAGTGCCGTGTTTCTCATTTGTAAAACTCAATCGATTTGTAATTATAATATCGGCACTTTGATTTTCTAGCGGTTGCACAAATTCAAAATTTTCAAACAAATCTGTTAATTGTAATTTTACAGCTAGCGTTGTAAACTCGCTGTCATCCCACACTAACATCACCTTTTTTTTAAGCTTTGGTTCTTCACTCAAAATAATTAATGTAATATAAGTATTTTCTAACTCGTTAGTAAATAAATTGAACTCAGTGAAAATTTTATTCAGCAATAAATCAAAAATCGCAAATTGTTGTTCATATTTGACAACTAGCGGTTTTATACTTTCATCGGTTTCTAAAATGTTGTATGTGTATGAACCAATATTTGACCCTAAATATCGTCGAAGCATTTCTTTGGTTGACTTTGTCAGTTCAATGTCAAGTAACTGCTTAAGATTACTTGTCAATTCAGAAATTAATTTTACAACTTTTTGATTGTTTGGTTGAATGCACGAACCAAAATTTTTATTTATTTGAATGAACTGATCATCTCCTTGGCACTGAGTCGTGCCCATGATTGACACCTTAAAGTCGCTTCGTAATGTTCTTAACACAGCTTGAACAATTTGTTCACGTTCTTCTTCGGTTACATTTCTTGCACTTACTATTAAATATTTATAAACTTGATTTACATAACATTGGACTTCTAAATATGTTAAACTTTGATTCTTCTTTTGAAATTCATTTTCAAGTGTTATTCGTGCATTTGCAATGTCTTTATACAATGTTTTTCGTGAACGGCCAAAAACGATTTCAAGTCGTTCAAATTCAAACTCATTATATAGCACAAATGCTTCAATATATCTTGTTCTTTGACGTGGGTCAATTCTACTCATTAGTTTTTCATAATCTATCATTTTCACTCCCACAACTATATTCTAGCAAAATATTCAATTTGACTTGTCTCATTTTTTTTTGTTTTTTACTTGTTTTGAGAAAAAAGAAACAGTTTTGTATTAACAAAACTGTTTCTAATCAAATTTATTTATTTTATTTTTTCAAGTTCTTGAAATTTAATATCATCATAGCTTTTGTATTTTCCAAAAACACGACAAATTATTTTATCAGTGAAACTGATCGTTCCAACGTTAAGGGCACTCCCTGCCCAAACAATTGTTTCCGCTTTTTTTACTAATTCTTGACCAAATAGTTTTGGTAAATAATTATCTGGATCATCATTTTCACTGCAAAAAACAAGTTGAATATTTTTCCTGATAAGTAATTGTTCGTATTTTTGAATAAACTTTTTAGCCGTACTTGTTGGCTTACTAAAATAAACACTGAATATTAAAATGACATCATGGTATTCATTTATTAGATAAGCATCACATTCTTTTATTGTTTTGATGTCTGCATCAATATTTTTAGAAATGTAATCCGCAACTAGATAATTAGTTCGATACTTTCCTTCTCTTATTATTAATTTTTTCATTTTTACTCCTAAACGCCTGTTTTCAGTTTGAATTTTTTGGATCCCCCTCAAAAAATAATTTTTCGACATAAGTAACTATGCAATACCCAACTTATTTTGTCACTTACAGTAAATCTTCCATATCGTTTTTATTATATCCAACAACAACTGTACTTGTCACATCATCAACAATTATCGGTCGTTTAAGCATTGATGGATTTGCAATTATAAAATGAATCAAATCTTTGATTTTCATTTGTGCAATTTGTCCAGCGTAACGTTCATATATTTTAGAACGTTCTGAGACGATATCTTCAAAGCCATTTTCTGTAAATTTTAGCATGTATTTTACTTCTTCAACTGTTAAATCTTTAGAAAAAAAATTAAATTCTTCATATGCAAAACCATGTTCTTCTAGCCATGATGTTGCTTTCTTACACGATGTACAGTTATAACTTGTATATACTTTTAACATTTTAATGCTCCTTTTCTTCAAAAACTAAGCTATTGCATTAATTATATGATATCATATATATGATATAAAATGAAATTTTTTAGGAGAAATATGATTACTTTTTCAGGAATACAACCTACAGGCAAGATAACACTTGGTAACTATTTGGGGGCACTTAGAAATTATCAATTCGTTGATGAAAAGGACCAAAACTATTTTTGCATTGTCGACTTACATGCACTTACTACTTTAGAAAATCCAACTGAACTTCGTGAAAATACTAAAGTTATTGCCGCTTGGTATATTGCGTTAGGTTTGCATGAAAAAGCAACAATTTTTGTTCAATCACATGTGCCTGGTCATTCACAACTACAATGGGTTTTACAAAATGTTGCCCGCATCGGTGAATTAAATCGAATGACTCAATATAAAGATAAAGCTCAGAAGAAGATTGATGCAAATTCTGGTTTATTTTCCTATCCTGTATTAATGGCTGCTGATATTTTACTTTATGATACAAACAATGTTCCTGTTGGAGCTGATCAAAAACAACATATCGAATTGACGCGTGATATTGCAGAACGTTTCAATAAGACATATGGGGATACATTTGTCATACCTGAACCGCAAATTAATCAAGTTGGAGCAAAAATCTTATCACTTACAGATCCAACTAAAAAAATGTCTAAATCTGATGAAAATCCAAATTCATATATTACACTTTTAGATACTGAAAAAGAAATTACTAAAAAAATTAAATCAGCAACAACAGATAGTGTTGGTGTTATTAATTATGATCCTGAAAATCAGCCTGGTGTAAGTAACTTATTAGTCATTCATGCACTTTGTACAAATCAAACAATTGAAGAAATAATGCCGACTTTTACTGATAAAGGTTATGGATTTTTAAAGCAAACTGTCATAGAAAGTTTACTATCAGCCATTATTCCAATCCAGACAAAGTTTTACGAAGTATTAGCAGATGAAGATTTTATTAATGAAATTTTAGCCAAAGGTGCTGCTACTGCAAATATGCATGCAACTAAAAAGCTTCGTGAAGTATATAGAAATGTAGGTGTTTATTTTGAAGAAATTTAAGCTGAATTTAACTATTCAAAATAGAATTTTAATTACAAGTTCAATACTAATTCTCTTCTTTGCTTCAGTAGTTTACACTTTACAAGCTTGGGATGTCGATAATATATTTTCGATCATCGGCACAATTTTACTAGTTATCATCTTATCAGTTAATAATATAGAACGTTTGTATCCAAACAAACTAACAAAACATTTCATTGGATATTTACACTTCTATGGAATTATTAGTTTCATTTTACTAATTCCACACACAGCAATTACTGGAACAGTTACAAGACAAATAATGAATTTTGAAGTAAGTTTTTCTACTGCATATTTAACAATACCAGCACTGGCTTTTGCTGTTTTACTAATTATGACTTTGACTTCAATTCAGGGGTATCAACCTAGATGGTGGAAAAAGTTTCATCGTATCATTTGGTTAGTTATTCCTTTAACTGCATATCATTTGTACTTAATTGACTATAATTTACTTGCAAGTTTATTTCTTTTTCCAGCACTTACAGCATTCATTGGATACTTTAAGCTTAAAACTAAGGTTTTCAAACAACAAATTGTGATGCTTGCAATAAGTAGTACTATTACACTATTAGGAATTTTCTTTCCAAATTTTATTTTACTTCTAATTAAATTATCTGTAATTTTAATTCCAATATTGATTTTAGGGTATTCAATCCTACAACAAGAAAATGCTGAAATTAAAAAAACATTACTCAAATATTTAATTATTTTTAGTATCGCAATTTCTTTTATTGTTGTCCCTTTCTTGATTTAGAAGGCAACTTTTGAATCTATACATATATAAAGAATGTCTAAATGAATTTTAGGCATTTTTTAAATGTAAAATTGAAATCTGTCTAATTGTATGCTTAATTTTAAGTGATAAGGTACTATTATGGATATTTTATCCAAATCATTGATTTCTTATAGAATATATGCTATACTAAACTTGTAATTAGGAGGATTAATGATTAAAAAAATATCTTTTGAAAATATCTTAACTTTTAAAGAAAAACAATTTATCGAATTTAATCTTAAAGAACCAATTAATGTAATATACGGAAAAAATGCTGCAGGAAAAACAAATTTTCTAACAGTCTTACGCCTGTTGCAAAAAGCAATAACAGTAGGTGTAAATGCAAAAACAGCAAATAATTTAGGCTGCAAATTTTCTGATTCTAGTATAATTTTTATCGAGGTGCTATTAGAAATAAACGCCAATGAAATTAACTATGGTTTTGAATTTTGTACTGAAGAAGAAAAGTATTTAAATGAAATTTTAATTATTGACAATCAATTAATTTTTGAGAGTACTGCTAGTACAATCCATAGTGACGTACTTACAACTGAACAAGTATCTATTTTGAAAAATTACGATTTTTCAAATCAGGGCGTAATGAAATTTATTACCGATTTGAATACGGAAGATTTACATATAAGAAAAGTGCTTGAACTAAAGCAATATTTTCAACTTGAATTAAAAAAGCAAGAACATTTTAAATATCTACTAAATAATCCAAAGCTATTAGAAGAAGTAATTGGCGAAATGAAGAAAATAGACGTTGATGTTGATGATATTATAATTAGAGATAATTCAAATTCTATGCTTGAAATTCAAAAAGAAATAACAGAACAAGGAAATATTCCAAACGAAGTAATTGAAAAAATCATTTCAGACAACATCTATCAAATATATTTTGTACATGAAGGAATTGAAATAGAACTTGGAATGGAATCAACTGGAACACGACAATATTTTGAGATGGTTGTTAGTACAATCGTAGGACAAGCTCAACACGGTGAATACATCCACGATTACGATGAGATCGAAAAGCATTTTCACGATGAACTTTTAAAGAGCTTTTTTGAGTTTTTCAAAGAAAAAATCAAAGGTCAATTAATTTGCACGACTCATAACCAAATGATTTTAGATGAAAAATTAATTGGCAAAGAGAATATTCTATTTGTTGACAAAAACAAAAACTCTTCGGAAATATACCGTCTTTCAAGTTTTGAGGGAATTCGAGGAGATAATCGCCATAATTGGAAAAAATTGTATAATGATGATCGCTTTGGAGCATTTCCACAAATAACTAGATAGGGGGAGAATGGGGTTTGGAATTAAAAATGAATCAGAGAAAAAGCGTCCCGTAAAGAAAAAAGTTTTACTAATATATGAAGGGAAAAATACAGAAGCTACTTACTTCAAAGAACTTAAAAAACAAGTAAATTCAATAAAGTTAATTTTATGTGGAGATAGCGCGATAACCACAGCTGAAAACTTAGAGCAAATGATTAACAAGGTATGTGAAGAAGAAAAATACTATATTTTTCAAGGAGATGAAAAATGCTATGTTTTTGATCTTGATGTTGCCCATAAAAAGCCTGGTGTAAGAAAATATATTGTTGATGCCGTAAGCACAAATAATTTTAAAGTTTTTTATACATACCCGTCTTTTGAGTATTGGATACTATTAAGCTTTATTCCAACTTCAAGAATAGATAGTACCATTACTTTAGACATAGATGCAATAAAAACAATGTTGGAAAATGAATTTCATTTTAAATTTAAAGCTAATAAAGATATTCCAGATTGTAGAACTTCAGAACTAGTCCAAAAAAGAATATATGCAATGCATAATTCAAAGCAGATCGCTGCTAATTTACCATACAATTTGACAAGTGAGCCAAATATAGTAAAATTTGATGAGATTTGTAATAATACAACAAATAAATCCAATTTACACGAATTAATGCACTTAGTTGATAATTTTGCTAAGTAATATTATTCATTATATTAAGGCAACTTTTGAATCTATACATATATAAAGAATGTCTAAAACTTTCGTTAGACATTCTTTTTCTTTATAATTATTGTCAAAATCTATCTTTAAATAAAATTCTATTGAAAGAGATTATTGAAAAACTGCTCAAAAAAGTTTAGGATCATCCAGAAAAAATTTTCTTGTAAAATTTCTTCTTTAGCATAAACAGGTACTAAAATTTCTTGTTTCTTCCCATCAATCAATTCAAAACTTGCTTTCTTATCTTCTAAAACAATACTTCCAATTTCAGTTCCAGCAGGAATATCAGCAATTATTTTATAAGGTCGATATTTAACGTCTTTTTCGTACTCAACATATTTTTCATTTGGAACAAATCCAATCATCTCTAATTGAGGAGATACTGATTCATCTGGAATTGTAATTGCTTTTTTGGCGACTAAATTATAGCTTCGCTTACGTCCTCCATTAAACTGCAACTCATAGCCACTTTGATCTTTTTCAATTAATGTTTTCATAATCACTTCATTTGTATAGTCATACATTTTCGCCGTTTGGATAAATCTACTTTCTGCTTCCGTACCTGTATAAATTGTTCGATCACCTGCTGCATTTAAAACGATTGATAGAAATTTTTCTTGGTCTTGATTTTCATAGTAGCCAAGAAAACTTGCACCAGCGGTCGGACTTGCACCTGTTTTCAAACCAACAACACCAGGGTATTCATACGCACCACCAACAAGCATTTTGTTTGTATTATTCTTTACTTCACCATCAAAAATGTTTGTCGATAATTTTGTGTAATCAATAATTTCTGGGTATTTATCCAAAAGTTGCTTGGCTAATAACAGTTGTTCTCGAGCCGTTGATATATTTGAATTTTCCGTTCCCGTTTGTAATTCATAGAAATAATCAGAACGATCAAGTCCTGTTGCATTCACATATTTTGTATTTGTCATTTTAAATTGTTTTGCTTGTTCATTCATTTTTTGAACAAATTGTTCTTCTGTTTTAAAGAACTTTTCTACAAGAGCAACTGTAGCTCCATTATCTGATTCAATTATCATCAACTTCAATAATTCTCCAACAGAAATGACATCTGTCGCTAATAAATTTTTTCTTCCCGATGCCTCAGGATTTTCTGAGTGGCTTGCTGCGTGTTCTCCAAAAACTACATTTGTAGAAAGTGAAATATTATTTGTTTGAATATAATCATATATTAAGTAAATTGACATTACTTTTGTGATACTTGCAATCCCTAATGGCTTATCAACTTCATGCCCAAGATAGATTATCCCCGTTTCTTCTTCAATAATCATATATGCTTCTGCTGTCATATTAGATAATTCATTAACTTTTGCATCTAATACTGGTCCCTTAAAGCATATTCCTATTAAAAGTAATAGCATTGTCAATTTAGCTAATACATTTATTCTTTTCGTATACATTTTACTCCTAATCTATCTATGCACTATGTTTATTATAACCTATTTTCACGTTTCATTGGCAATTTTTACAATGACTTATTCACCAAAAAAAGCACTATCGTATTCGATAGTGACTTTAAGCTCAATCTATTAGCTTGTTTTTTCTAATAAATTTGCTTTCTTTTGTTCATTCATTGCATAAATAATAATCGAACGTGCACGTTTTGCTTCTTCTTCTGTTGCATTTCTAACGCCTTTTAATTTATATTCAAGTCCCATTTCCTCATATTTATAATTTCCCATTGTATGATATGGTAGAACTTCAATTCCTTTAACGTTATTGTATTGACTTAGTTGTTTTCCAAGCAACAATAAATAGTGATCCTCAAGCGTTATTCCTGGAACTAGTACATGTCTAACCCACATATCTACATTATGATCTGATAATATTTGAGCAAATGCAAAAACTTGTGAATTTCCAATTCCAGTTAGTTTTCGATGTTCTTTATCATTAATATGTTTCATATCTAGTAAGACTAAATCCGTATATTTCATCAGCTTTAAAATATTCTTCATATGTACCGTAGAATTTGGATTGAAATTTCCTGCTGACGTGTCTATACATGTATGAATTCCAAGTTTTTTCGCTTTTTCAAATAACTCTGTCACAAATGCTAATTGCAATAATGGTTCACCACCTGTTACTGTAATCCCATCTTTGCAATACTCACGAATATCCAAATATTTTTCAAGTACTTCATCGACCGTTAATTTTTCACAGTCTTTTGTTATTTTCCAAGTATCAGGATTATGACAATACGCACATCTTAAATTACATCCTTGGAGAAAAACTACATATCTCGTTCCTGGTCCATCAACTGTCCCAAACGATTGTAGCGAGTGTATATATCCAATCAAAATTTACCACCTTAAAGAATCGATTGACTAAACGATTCAATTATTTCTTCTAATTTCTTTACATCTTCAACCGAAAATCGTGCTAATTTTGGTGAATCAATATCAAGTACACCGAAAAAAGTTTTATTTTTCGTGAAAATCGGAATAACAAGTTCTGAATTTGAATTTAGATCACATGCAATATGACATTCTTCTTGATGGACATCATCAATAACAATTGTCTTTTTTTGAGTTGCACAACGACCACAAATTCCTTGATCTAATCTGATTGTACTAACAGCTGGTTTTCCTTGAAATGGTCCTAATTCAAGTCGATCACGCTCACTATTATACAAATAAAAACCTACCCAATTAAGTTCCGTAAAATTATTCATAATTATTGAACTTAAATTTGCTAAATTACTCGTTAATTCATTTTCAGGGATAATGTATTGCTTTAATTGTAGATTAAGCAAACTGTAAAAAAAAGTTATAATTAAATTATAACTTTTTACATACTTTCGTGGAATGTACGTGCAATTACGTCATCCTGTTGTTTCTTAGTTAGTTTAGAAAAGTTAACAGCGTACCCTGAAACACGTACTGTTAATTGCGGATACTTTTCTGGGTGATTTTGTGCATCAACTAGAGTTTCACGATCAAAGACATTAACGTTTAAGTGGTGTCCTCCATTTGACATGTACCCATCAAGCATGTTTACTAAGTTTTTTTCTTGTTGTTTACTTGTACTCATTTTTTCTCCTCCATGTTTTACAAATATATTATACCACTTTTATTAATTGATTTCTAAATTTTCCTATATATTTCACAAGTATTTAAATTTTTTTTAAATACAATAAAATATTATCATCTATTATTAATCGTTCACGTTAAACATAGTTTATCTAATCGTTAATTCTTCATTATTACTTGAAATTAAATTATCAAAATCAGTTTCTTCTACTTTAGCTTTTATAATTGCATTTTCATCAAGTACTATATTAAATGGCACACGATAAACCTTTAAATCTTCTTGTAATTTTGAGCTTTCATCATAAAATGTTGGGAAAGTATATTTATTTTCATCCAAGTATTTTATCGTATTCTCTTTTACAGCTTCTGGTTTCATATCTCTTTCTTTATTTGGTGGTCGATTAATATACACAACTGCCATATCTATTTCATCTGGTTTTGTTGGATAATATTCATTCATTTTTTGTTTTTCACGATGACAATCATCACACCAATATGTTGAGAAATTTAAAACAAATTTTTTCTTTCCTTTAACCAAATCATACAACATTACTTTTTTTCCATCAAAATCAGTTAATTCTAAATTTGGAATCTGATTTCCAACATCATAACCTTTTTGAACTTCTTCATTTAATGAACATCCACCATCAGGACCACATAACTGAAATCCTTCTTCAACGACTAATGGTTCATACTTTCCAAGTGAACTTGTCGCTGAACATCCTGTAGCTGCAAATAGGATTACAAAAACCCCTAATAATGTTACCATTTTTTTCATTATTTCTCCTTGATAAATGCAAGTCTTAATCTTGACCAAAATTCAAAATCATGCCTTACAAGTATTTTTATTTTTTTCTCAGACATTGCAAAACTTACATATTTACTTCCACTTATATTGACTGCATTTCGATCAATTGTAATAATAGAGCTTTCAATGTCTGGTTTTAGATATTTTAATCTGATACGAGTTTTGCTCGATAAAATTATCGAATTATCAATTGTTCGATATTTGACATTATTAATTGGTGCAATCATCGTTAATTGATAGACAGGTAATTCTGGATCAACTATCGCTCCACCAAGTGATTTATTATAAGCGGTTGAACCAGTTGGTGTTGATATACAGATTCCAGTCCCCCTAAAGTGTTCAAGAACTTCATTTTCTACAACAATTGTCGAAATAAGTGTTTGTACTGGATTAATTAGTGTTGCTTCATTTAATGCAAAATACGATTCACAAAAGTCATCATATTCAATTTTCACATCTAAAACCGAAGCTTTCAATTGATGATTTTTATGAATATCGCAAAATACTCTATCAAGCTCATCAATAACATATGATGTATAAAAACCTAAATTACCCATATTAATCGGGATATATACTGGATCAAATTTATACAGTTGTACTGCTTCTAAAAAGGTTCCATCCCCACCAAAAGTAAAAACATAATCTGGTTTTTCATCAACAATTTCAACTTCATACTTACTTATAAGTAAGTCAATAATTGGTTGATAATCAATTCCGTGTCGAAAAAAAACTTGACTTCTCATTGTCCTCCTTGTACCACTTTATTACCTATCATAATTATAGCATATTTTAATGAAGAACAACCTAATATATCCTTATTATTGTTAAATTACAGAGGACAAACATTCATGTTTGTTAACTATATATATTCTCTACAAACACTTATTTACTTAATAAACTTTAAGCGTGCATTCAAGTATTCAGAACTTGTTCTTACTTGAGCAAAAACACCATCAAATGACAATAAAAAGGTTTGATTTACAATATCAGCTGTCATGTCTTCACTTAAATTTTTTGTTGCCACACAATCACTAAGTAATGTCACAGGTATTTGATAATCAAATGCAGCTCTTACTGTTGTATCAATACACATATGTGTCATCATTCCACATACTACTAACTTTGAAATTTCATTTTCTTTTATATATGCTAATAGATCTGTTTTTAAAAAACTGTTTGGAAAATTTTTTTTTACGATTTTTTCGTTGTTTAATGGCGCAACTTTTTCATGGATTTCCACACCTTTAGTTCCCGGCAGAAAGAATCCAGTTTTATTTTCTTTTACACTTTTCGCTGCAACAGCAATTTTTTCTAATGAATTTTTATCTTTATGGACAAACTTCAATTGATCAATTGGGCAATTAAAGTGTTGAACATGAATTACGCACATTCCTATTTCTCGAGCCTTTTCAAGTACAATTTTTATGTGATTTACTGCATCTTCACTGCCAACTAATTGATTCTTTCCTCCAGGAAAATAATCATTTTGCACATCAATAATTACAAGCGCTTCCATTTCTCTCCATTCTTATTCTTTTTTTTACAATACATTACGCTAAAATTATACCATAAATTGTTTATTATTTACTTATTTAATTTTTATCTCTCTTAAGTAAATATTGCCAATCGAATACCAATTGATTGGCAATTGATGGTATTGAATTTTATAATAAAAGAAGTCAAACTACTGACTTCTGTTTAAATATATATGTTTTTGCACTAATACTTATTTACTTAATAAACTTCCTGCTTTTTCATCAACTAAAATTGTTACATCAGGGTGATTTTGTAAAATTGATGCTGGAAGTGTTGTTGTTATTTCTCCTTCAACCATTCCTTTTACAGCTTTTGCTTTATTTTCACCTAGAGCAATTAAAACAATTTTCTTTGTTTCCATTATATTAGCAAGTCCCATTGAAACTGCTTGTGTTGGAACTTCCTCTAACGAGTTGAAAAATCTTTGATTATCAAGACGTGTTTTTTCATCTAATTGGACCACGTGCGTACGAGTATCAAATGGTGTCCCTGGTTCATTAAACGCAATATGACCATTTGTTCCAATTCCTAAAATTTGTAAATCAACTTTATTATCAGCAAGTAATGCTTCATACTCTGCTACCACTTCATCAGGAGTTCCAAGACCAGATGGTACATGTGTTTTTTCTTTGTCAATATCAACTAAGTTAAATAAGTGTTCTTCCATGAAGTGACGGTAACTTTGCTCATGTGTTGGTTCCATTCCGTAGTATTCATCTAAATTATAGCTTTGAACGTTTGCAAATGAAAGTTCTCCTGCTTTGTGCATTTTCACAAGATTCTCATACACTCCAACTGGCGTTGAACCTGTTGCCAATCCTAATACAGGTGCTTCATTTGAGGTAATAACCTCCTTAAACATCTCTGCTGCAATTTGATTAATTTCTACTAATGGTAATATTTTTACATTCATTTTTTCTCCTAAATATATATTTTTGATTTTTTGGTTTTACTTTATTAAATACTTAGTACTTATTTAAGTTTTCTACCACCAACAAAGACATCAATTACATTAAAGTTCTCATCTAAACTAATTAGATCTGTATCAAAACCTGCTGTAATCTCACCTTTCGTTGTAAGTTTTAAATGTTTTGCAACATTTGTACTTGCCATCATAAATGCTTCTTCTAAACTTGAACCCGAAAAGTTGTGCATATTTTTCACAGCAACATTCATCGGTAAAACACTTCCAGCTAATGTTCCATCTACTAGTCGTGCTTCTAGTCCCTTTTTAATAACTTTTTGACCACCAAGTGCATATTCACCATCTGCCATCGCTTTTGCACACATTGAATCTGTAATTAACGCAATATTTTCATAACCTTTTCCGTTGTATGTTGCTTTAACTGTTGCCGGATTTAAGTGAATTCCATCAACAATTAATTCGGCCATTACGTCTTTATGAACGTAGGCTGCACTTACAACTCCTGGTGTACGATGATGATATGGTGTTGATGCATTATGCAGGTGTGTGAAATTTGACATTCCAGCTTCAATTGCTGCTGTAACTTGATCACAACTTGCACCACTATGACCAACAGAAGGAATAATACCTAAACTTTTTAAGTGTTTAGTAAATGCTAAATCATGATCTTTTTCAACCGCATAAGTTACAAGTTTAATCACATCATTTGCCTCTAATGCTTCAAAGTTTTCAACTGTAACATCTGCAACATAATTAGGATTTTGTGCACCAATAAAGTTTTCACTAATGAATGGTCCTTCTAAATGAACTCCAACAATATTAGCTCCTGCGACTTCTGTTTTCATATGTTCACGAATAGTTGCTAAAATATTTTTAAGCACTTCCATGTCATAAGTCATTGTCGTTGCTAAGAACGATGTTGTTCCTTCATTTAGTAAAGCTTTTTGCATCGTTTCAAATGCTTCAACTGTTCCATCCATTGTGTCGCATCCAGCAACTCCATGAATATGTTGATCGATAAAACCTGGAACAATATACTTTGCATTTTCTGAAAAATTTAATTTTTCTCCTGTTTCAAAACTAATTTTACCATTTTGATCAAAGAGTTTCCCATCAAATTCAGTTAATTTATCGTTAATTAATATTTGCATTTTATCCTCCAGAATAATTATACCTCATATTTCTGTTATAGTGTTTCCATTTAAATGAAAGTTTTTTCATAGAAAAAAATATTTTTGTTCTTTTTTTCGCTATGAAAAATATTTTCTTTTTTCCCACTACTATTTTAACATTTTTCACAATTAATGATTCGACTTTTACATATTTTATAGCCAATTCACATTCAAAAAAAATTTTAATTTTTAATTTGTGAATTTTCTCAATTAAGTATAGAATATAATTAAAATTATTCAACTAAACCATTTGGCAAGTTGAATAATTTTTTATATTTATTTCAGTTAACTTTGTAATTTCACTTCACTTTTTTTGACTATTTTTAACTTTTCAATTGCTTTTTTTATATTTACTTACAATTGAAAAAACTAAATAAAATCCAATGTTAATTAACACAACAATTGCTGAAGCTGAAATGTTGACAAGATAACCAATTGTAATTCCAAGAAGTAAACTGACTTCAGTGATTAATATTGAAATCTTTAACGCTTGCTTTAAACTTTTAGCAATCATATAACTACTTACAACTGGTAAAATTAATAAACTCGACACTAGTAAAACCCCAACCATTTTAATCATCACCGTAATTACAATTGTTGTTAAAATGATGAAAATATATTTTAATCGAGTATATTTAATTCCACTAACTTTAGCAGTCGTTTCATCAAACGTTACTAATAATAGTTTTGCAAAAATTTTAGATAAAATTATTAAAGCGATGGCCACAACAACTGTAATATATACAACATCTGTTGTCGTTAATGCATTGATATTTCCAAATAATAAATTTGTAATTAAATTATTAGAAAATCCACTAGAAAGATTTAGAAAAATCATCATCAAAGCAATATTTAAAGAATAAATAATCATTAATGCAATATCTTTATTTTGACGATAATTAGTACTAATATACTCCGTTAGAACTGCACCACCAATTGCCCAAGCCGTTGCAAGTACAAGTTCATTTTGAAAAAATGACACCGTAATTAATGGACTAAGTAAATACGCAAAGGTCATTCCCGCCATATTAATATGGCCTAAGGCGTCAGCCATAAATGTCATTTTTCGTTGTATAACTAAAACACCAATAAGTGGTAAAATAAAACTTATTACAAACGCTGCAAAATATGCATTAAGCATAAATTGATAATTAGCAATACTTGCAATTTGTTCGATCAAAGACATTTAACTCCTTCTTTTCTAAATCATAAATTTTTTGAACGTGTTCATAAATTTCATCTAGATGATGGGAAACTATAATAATTGTTATCCCTTGTTTATTTAAATTTATAAGTAAATCATGAAATTTCTGACGTTTTGCTTGATCTAATCCAGTTATCGGTTCATCAAGTATCAAATAGTCAATGTTTGTAATAAGCGCTTTAGCGATCATTACTCGTTGATTTTGCCCACCACTTAGACTTATAATTTTTTGATTAATTATTTCTGATAGATCCAATTGTTCGATTACTCGTTCTAATAATTTACGATCTGTTGTAATCAGTGCCAAATATTCTTTAACTGTAATTGGGATATCGAAAATATTAGCTTTTTCTTGACAAACATAACCAATCTTTAAATTTTGATATTTATTAATATCTTCACCTTCAATTGTTATCATTGAATTTTTAACTTTATTAACCCCAAGTAGGCATTTGATTAAAGTACTTTTACCCGTTCCGTTTTGACCAACAATTGCAAGATAATCACCTTTTTCAATTGTTAGCGAAATATCTTTTAAAACCGGTTCTTCATTCCCATAACTAAACGTTAAATTTTTTATTTCAATCATGTTCGATTCCTTGAGCAAATTGTTCTAAAATATTTCTAAATTCCTTCATTGCATTTTCAAGTGGAGCCTTTTGTCTCAAATCAATTCCAACAATTTCAACTGTGGAAAGTGGTGAAATACGTCCACCTGCTTTAAGCATTTCTAAATATTTTTTAATCATTGTCTCGTCTTCTAAAATTTTTTCTGCAATATCAACTGCTACACAAAAACTCGTTGCATATTGATAAACATAATAATTATAATACATATGTGGAATTCTCGACCATTCATATTTAATTTGTTCGTCAATTTCAACTGCATCTCCAAAATAACGTTTATTTAAATTCAAATATAAGTCATTTAAATCTTCTGCACTCAACATCTTGTTTTGTTCAATACTAAAATGCGTTTGATATTCAAACTCTGCAAACATTGTTTGACGTAGAACGGTTGTTCTAAATTGTTCTAAGTAATAATTTAAGACAAAATTAATTTGAGCAGGTTCTTTCAAAGTTTTAAGCAAGTATTTTGTCAATAAAATTTCATTAACAGTTGAAGCGATTTCAGCCACAAAAATCCGATAGTCCGAAGCATGATATTCATTAGCTTTTCGCGCATAATAACTATGGACTGAATGACCTAATTCATGAATTAACGTAAATAAATCATTAATTGTATTTGTATAATTCATCAAAATATACGGTGGAGAATCAAAACATCCACCCGAGTATGCACCACTTCGTTTATCCTCGGTTTCATATACATCAATCCAGCGCTCTTGAAAGGCTTTTTTCACAACCATTAAATATTCTTCACCTAATGGTTTTAAAGCTTCTAAAATAATTGTTTGCGACTCTTCGTAGCTAAACTCAAACGACTCATCATCAACCAACGGTACATATACATCGTATATGTGCAATTGTTCAAGCTTAAGTTTTGCTTTTCTTAATTTTAAATAATCATGATTGATTTCTAAATTATCATTAATTACTTCAAGTAAATTATCATAAATTTTCTCTTCAACATCATTTTGACTTAACGCTGCTTGACGAGTACTTTCATAACCACGTGAACGGATTGTAAATAGATCGCGATTAATTTCACTTAAATAGATTTGAGCTAATGTTTGATTAAATTGCTCATAAGGTTTTACCAATTTAAGAAAAGCATCCTTTCGAACAGCTTGATCTGGATTATACAAGAAACTTGAGTAAGAACCAGCTGTAAGTGCTTTTGTTGTTCCATCAGTTAATACTACATCTTCAAATTTAAAATCAATATCAACTAATGTCGAAAATATATTGCTTGGTGCCTGACGTAATTTTGAAGCATTCATCATAATTTTTTCTTCTTTTTCGCTTAAAATATACTGTTTTTCTTTGATTAAGCCTTCAATTAAATATTGATATTTAGCAAATAACGGGCTTTTATGTGCACTCTCTAAAAATTCTGTCTTCTCCGTAACCATTGGCCAATAAAAACTAAGTTCTAAGTTATTATCAGTAATTTTAGTTGCCAGCATATTTTTAAATTTTTGATTTTTTGAATCACTCAATTTAACATCTAATTTTAAGCGACTATATGTTAATATTTTGTCTTCTAAGCGCTCAATTTGAAAGTATGCTTCTAAACTTTGATAGAAATTCTCAAGTGTTAATGGAAGGTTTCGATACTTGACAAATTCAGCTGTTAGTTCTACAATTTTTTGCAAATCTTCATTTACTTGTTGTTCATTTTCATACATAATTTTCAAATCCCATGTATCTTTGATTGCTACATCTGCTCTTTTCATATTTCCTCCATTAATTAATTTTACGAACCTTTCTTACGAAAACATCGATTATTATTGCAAATGGTTCTCTAAAGATTTCTTTAAATGTAAGTTCTGTCTTAGCACCAACACCACTACACTTACGGTTGTTTTTCGAGAAAATATAATAAATTCTTGGCAAATGATAATTACTTGAAACAACACAAATGTGTTTATTTTCAGGAATAAATTTCAATGATTGCCAAACATTTTCTCGCGTAGAATATGATTGATCTTCAATAATTATTCGATCAGATGCTATTCCTTTTGCAATTAAATAATTTTGCATAGCTTCAGCTTCTGAAATTGGTTCATCTGATCCTTTTGCTCCACTCACAATTAGTTGTGCTTTTGGCACTTGAACTGCTAATTCGAGTAATTTTTCCAAACGTAATTCAAGTGGATAACTAGGGGTTTTATCCTCATTTACAGCACAACCGAATATAATAAAGAAATCAACCATCTCAAGTGGTTGATTAAAACGATTGTGGTTTTTGATTTGTAACCATAAAACAAAAAACAAACATACTATATATAATGTTAAATGAAAACTAATTACACCACTTATTACATCTTGCATTTATTTCCTTTTTTCATACTTAACAATCTGTGCAACTTTCTTCATAATCACTAATTGTATCTACACGGTCCAAGTGACGTCCTGCTTCAAATGCAGTTTCTAAAAAGGCATCTGTAATTGCTAACGCTGATTCTTTTTCAATTACACGTGCACCAAGCGCTAAAATATTTGCATTGTTATGTTCACGTGCAAGCTTTGCTAATTCAACAGTGTCAACAAGTGCACAACGGACTCCCTTAACTTTATTTGCCGCAATTGAAATTCCAATTCCTGTTCCACAAACAACAATTCCAAGGTCAGCATTCCCCATTGATACATTTTCTGCAACCTTAATTCCTTCAACTGCATAATTTGCAACATCTTTATTCGTTCCTAAATCTTTTACTTCATATCCCTTTTGTGCTAAATGATTTGCTATTTCTTTGCGTAAAGCACAGCCCGCATGATCTGATCCGACCGCAATTTTCATTATATCCTCCTAGCGAATTCTAAATGTTTTTCTTCTATTATACACCAATATTTTAGATGGCGTGCGTAAATTACTTATTTTTTGATTATGTTTTAAAAGCGGTACTTCTGGAAAGCGCTTCTCGAATTCAGAAGCACTTAAACAAGCATTAGTACCTGATATATTAGCACTTGTCGTTAGAAGTGGACCCGTTTTTTTTAGTAAGTTTAATACTTCAATCCGTTTAGGTACACGATAAGAAGTTAATTCTTCGTTCACCTCAAAAATTATTGTAACAGCTCCTGGCCAACTTTTATACATTAAGGCCTTCAAACTATCATTAATTCCTTCGAAATATGTTTGTTCACTTACAAAGGTAATTAGCTTCTTTGCAAGCTTACGTTTTTTGAGCTTGTATACTGCAAGTTTATGTTGTTCAAGCACAGCAAAGCCATAAACTGTATCTGTTGGAATTCCTACAACATAACCGGCTTTAAGTAAGGCAACTGCTTCTTTTTCTGATACAATCATCGGTACTCCCAAATAATTGAACGGTCACGTCCATTGATATCAATTCCGATTTCACCATCTAGATTTAGATGTTGTTTCATCATTTGTAAAATTGCTTGTGCTTGATTTGCACCAATTTCAAAACAAATCAATCCGTTATACTTAATAACATGCTTAAGATCAGAAATTATTTTTTCATAACAACTTAACCCTTGATTAGTTGCAAATAAGGCTAAGTGTGGTTCAAAATCTAACACTGATGCTTCGACATATTCATCCAAACTTACATAAGGTGGATTAGCAACAACAATATCAAACTGACAGCTTTCAGCAATTGCTGGAGCTAATAAATCGCCTGACAAAACTTTGATTGGTATTTGATATTTAGCAAAATTTAGTTTAGCTACTTCCAAAGCAGCAACCGACAAATCACTAATCGTCAACTCAATTTGATAATCAGCTTGCAGTTTTTTAACTAACCACAAACCAATTACCCCACTTCCAGTGCATAAATCCAATAGTTTCAAGTTACTTTTTTTCGGAAAATGAGTTCGGATTTTCGCTTCTAAATTCAAAACAACTTCTAGTGTTTCCTGTCTTGGAATTAAAACATCAGGTGAAACATTAATTACTAAATCATCAAATAGCTCAATTCCAATTAAGTATGCAAGGGGTTGATTCGCTGATAAATATTGATTAACTAATTGTTTTATTTCTTCAAGTTTATCATCAACAAGCACTTGTCCATCAATTGTACCACTTAATACTTGAGCCAAAGTCAGCTGATGATATTTATAGGTAATTAAATTAATTTCTCCTACACTACGATTTGCTGTTTGAAAATCCCTAACTATTTCCTGGTAAAAAGCTGAAAGGATCATTGACTCTCAACTTGTGCAAGCTTTGCTAACTGATCTTCTAAAATTAATGCATCAATAATTTCATCTAATTTACCTTCAATTATGTAATCCAATTTATTAAGTGTTAGACCAATTCGATGATCAGTTACACGATTTTGAGGATAATTATATGTTCTAATTTTTTCAGAACGACTTCCACGTCCAAGTTTATTTTTACGTAATTCATCATTTTCACTAAGTTGTTCTTCAATTTTCAAGTCATATAACTTGGCACGTAAAACTTTGGTCGCTTGTTCACGGTTTTGAATTTGACTTCGTTCATTTTGACATGTTACAACTAGACCTGTTGGTAAATGGGTAATTCGAACAGCTGAATCGGTTGTATTAACACTTTGTCCACCAGCACCACCTGAACGGAAAACATCAATTTTCAAATCACTTTGGTTAAGTTCTACATCAACTTCATCGATTTCCGCCATAACGACAACTGTTGCTGTTGAAGTATGTACACGTCCTTGTGATTCTGTCACAGGTACTCGTTGTACACGATGAGCTCCTGATTCAAATTTCATTTTCGAGAATACATTATCACCTTTTATAAGTACTGATACTAATGAAAAACCACCATTTACGGTTTCATTTGCTTCAAGAAATTCAATTTTCCAACCTTGTGTTTCTGCATATTTTGTATACATTCGGTATAAGTCAGCTGCAAAAATATTAGCTTCATCTCCCCCGGCTGCTCCACGAATTTCTAAAATCGCATTTTTCCCATCATTAGGATCTTTTGGTAATAATAAAATTTTAAGTTCAGCTTCTAATTCAACTACTTTTTGAGCATTTGCTTCACTTGTTTCTTTAAGCATTTCTTTCATTTCAGCATCATCTTCAATTTCTAATAATTCTAATGCTTCAACTCGCTCCGTTTCTACCTCTAAGTACTCTTCATATTTACGAATAATTGGTTCCAATTGCTTTAATTCTTTTGAATTATTTGTAAATAACTTCATATCTTTTATTGTTTCAGGGTCACTTAATGAGGCTTGCAACATTTCATACTTCTTAAGCAATTCTTCTAATTTCTCAAACATGTTGTCCTTTCATAAAGAAAAATAGGCATAAGCCTATTTTATTAGTTTGTTTCCAATCCGAATTTCTTATTGAATTTATCAACACGACCTGCAGCTGATACATTTTTACTTTTTCCAGTGTATGCAGGGTGACATTGATTACAAGATTCAACGTTCATTTTATCTTTTGTAGATTGAACTTCGAATTCATTACCACAACTACAAACAATTTTTGTAGTTTGATATTGTAAATGGATATCTTTCTTCATTGTAACTCCTATCGTTTTGAGAACTGTGGTGCTCTACGTGCAGCTTTCAGTCCATATTTCTTACGTTCTTTAACACGTGCATCACGAGTAATTAATCCAGCAGCTTTTAAAGTGCTTCTTAAAGATTCATCAGATTGTAATAAGGCACGAGTAATTCCTAAACGAATTGCTCCAGCTTGACCTGAGAATCCACCTCCACTTGTATTTACAATTACATCAAATTTATCTTCAAGATTAGTTAATGTAAGAGGTTGTTTTAAATCAATAAGTAACATATCACTTGGCATATAGTTTTCTACTGCTACGTTATTAACTGTAATTTTTCCTGTTCCAGACATCAGTCTAACACGAGCTACAGATGATTTTCTGCGCCCTGTTCCATAATAAAATTTATTCGCCATCTTACTCCTATCTTGTTTCATACACTACTGGCTTTTGTGCCGCGTGTGCATGTTCACTTCCAACGTATACGTATAATTTACGGTACATATCTCTACCTAAACGGTTTTTAGGTAACATTCCTTTAATTGCTCTTTCTAAAACTCTTTCTGGGTGAGTTTCAAGCATTTTTTCAGCAGTTACTGCTTTTAATCCACCAACGTAACCTGAGTAGTTGTAGTATACTTTTTGTTTCATTTTGTTTCCAGTAAACTTGATTTTCTCAGCGTTGATAATAATAACATTGTCTCCACAGTCAACGTGTGGTGTAAATGTTGGTTTGTGCTTTCCTCTTAATAAAGTTGCAACTTCAGCGGCTAAACGACCAACTGTTTTATCAGTTGCATCGATCAGTAACCATTGACGTTCAACAGTTTGGCTGTTTGCCATGTATGTGTTCTTCATCATCTTGCATCATCCTTTCTTCATTTAAATAGTATGTACTTGGCTATTTAAATCGAAATGCCAATATCAATTATACTACACTTTTTTACTAATGTCAAGCTTTTTCCAAAAATTAATACACCATAAACTTTGTACGGCAAAAAAATTCGTTTTAAAAGAAAAAAATTTCATAACACGTAAACAAAAGTTTAGCATTCTAGTCTAATAACTTAAGTTTAAATATTTATGAAATTTTAGATTTTTAACTTTAAGAACTTATTTATTGTTAAACTGTTTTTAATTTGATTGTCCCACCTTCAATTATATAAATTTCATCGGCATAGTTTTCCACAATCTGATTATGAGAAACAACAATAACCAATTTTTCTTTGGCAATCTCTTTTAAATGCTCTAAAATAATCGCTTCATTTTCTTCATCTAGATTAGCCGTTGGTTCATCACAAATAATTAATGATGATGGCTTTGTCAGTGCCCTTACAATTCCAACCCTTTGTTGTTCTCCACCTGATAATTGATGAACAATTTTCTTTTCATAGCCAGTAAGACCGACACTACTTAGCATTGTTTCTAATTCAGCTTTGCTTCTCTTGCTATATTTGTTAGCAATTTCAATATTTTCGATTACAGTCAGGTGTTCTTCTAAAAAGGCATCTTGAAAGACAAAGGCGATTTCATTTCTTCTAATTTTTTGACTATATTTTCTTGTATTTAATTCATTAACTAATATTGCTCCTTCAAATTTCTTATCATAACTCGATAGTAACTTAATTAGCGTTGTTTTCCCACAACCACTTTTTCCTTTTACAAGAACAAACTTAGGACCTACTATTTCCAAATTTATATCATCCAAAATTGTTTTGTCAAAATATTTTTTAGATACATTCTCCATTTTAATTTTCATCGATTACTCCTTTTACTTTATAGACAATTAATGCGTTTATAAACAACAGCACTGTACATACAAGTATCAATTGTTGATAATTAATGCTCGTTTGAGAATTTAAAAAGACATATAATCCAATCATTAATAAATTATCAAAGAAGATCGCAAAGATCCAATTGAAATTACGATTTAACTCGCTATATCCATTATAGTATTTAATTTGTAAAGTTTTTTTATGCTTTTCAATAAACAAATAAAATTCAACAACAACTAGAATAATATATATCAATAGTAAAGTAACAATTGATTGTAGCGCTTCATTTCTCATTGAGCTAAAAAATGTAATTAAACTTTGTGTTTCTTCCCAAACATTTTTCACAATTAGTGTCTTCTCTGGTAACTCTGTCTCAAAATAATATTCATATTTTCTAACTGCCTCATCAATATTTTGTGCTTTTACATAAAGCTGACCAAAAATTTGACTTTCTGTTTCATATACTGAAATATACGCATTTTTTAGACTTGTTTCAATCATCCCAGTCAAATCAGTAATTTCACATGTTCCATTTGTAATTTTACACTGATATTCATAGGCGTTTTTAGTTGTACGATAAGAAACACCAGATTGCTCGTCACCAATTCCACCACTCATTGCAATTGATACAATAAATGCATCCATTTTTGTTTGATCGATTTTCTCAAATGCAGCTGTCGGATTTTGCAATGGACTTTGCTGATCTAGGCCCGAATAAGCTGAACCAGATACATAATAATAATCTTTATAATACTCGTTATATTGAGTGTTATTTTTGGTCGTCTCCACACTTATTGTACTTACTAAGAAAGTAATTGAAGCACCAATTAATGCATAAAAACAAAAAATCCGAAAAATTCTAATTGCAAAATAGAGCGTCTTCGTTCCAAATCCCAAATTATATAAATCCATTTTACGTTCAAGACTTTTAAAAAATGCATACTCTATTACAATCGAAAATACCAAATACAGGCCAATAAATCCAGTGAACAGCAACAAGAAACTTGTGATAAAACTTTCAAACACAATTGAAAAAGCGATAGCCAATATTCCAATTACAATTTGAAAAATATAAGTTTTTGAAGTGATTTCCGAAAATGAATAACCATTTTGAAAATAAATTAAAAATAATTTTTTACTACTTGAAATTTGAATATACAATAAACAAATTAAAATTAACGATCCTGCTATAATATAACCGGCTATTTGAATTAAAAAATCAATTGGTTCAAATTGAGCCATTGCTTTTGCCCGTATTTCTGATGGTGTTATTGACTCTGAATAGTAGTTTTGCGGAATATTTGTAACTAAAACCGCTTTAACTGATAGAAAGTCAGTTGCGTTCATTTTGCGAAACGTTAAATTTGTTGGATACTTCAAACTACAACCTGTTTTTGAATATTTAATTTCTGTTAAATCATTTAAATTAGTACACTTAGCACTAACCTTCGGTTTTAAATATGCTTCTACATCCCCAAAATAAAGTGTTTCATCAACATTATAAACTGCGATAAAATCTTTATTTTCTAATAATTTTTGTTCAAGATCTGACACATCTTTTTCATTATCAATTTTAAAATCTACAAAATTTTCAACCCCCTCAACTTTATTATACTGTAAATAAATATAACCGTTTTCGATTGACTTTGTTACAACAAACAATGAAAAAACACTAAAAACAATTGCAATAATTTTCCATAAAAGTATTTTTTTCATTCCCTTCTCCATTCCATAAAATATATGAGAATAAACAAATATGTTTATTCTCATTTTTGATTACCAATAATGACACCCTTATATTGTCTCACTGGGTCTCACTGTATAGACCCAATTACAACCTTTTATATCCAAATTAATTTCGACTTAAATATAGATAAATCCTCAAATATTATAGTCAAAAATATTATAACATTTTTCCGGAGGTAAATGTTTTTTATGAAACATTTACTAGTTTTTTGTTAATTTAATCAATAACATCAATTATTTTATTTTAGAAACATTGAAAGAGCTTTCAAACACTATTGGCAAATTTACAATCTTTTATTTTTTTAAACAGCTAAAGCACACAACACAAAATGATGATTTTATGCTATAATTTAGATAGTTTAAATCCCTAAAGACTAGTATATTTAACAAAAAAAAGAGGTAAAATGGAAAAAGAAAAAATTTGTCGTGATTTACAAAACAAAATTTTCTTTGGTGTTTGTGCAGGATTGGCTAGTGCATTAGAATTTAATGTAAATAAACTACGCCTAATCTCAGTCATTTTAACAATATTAACTTGTGGTTGGACAATTGGAATTTATCTAATTGCTGCCATTATTATGCCAAAGAATCAAACAACTAAGGAAAAAAATGATTAGAATCAGTAATATAAAATTATCGGTTACCCACAGCGTACCCGAACTTGAAACAAAACTTAAAAAAATTCTTAAAACAAATAAACTTGGAGCGTATTCAATTTATAAACAATCGATTGATGCCCGAAAAAAGGATGACGTTAAATTTGTCTACACAATTGATGTTGAGGTCGAAAATGAATTAAAATATATTGGTGTTCCCAATATCACAGAGGCAACTCCATATGTATTCGAAATTCCCAAAGTTACGTCTAATAAACAAGTCGTTGTAGTTGGTACTGGTCCTGCTGGACTATTCAGTGCTTTGACCCTTATTAAAGCTGGCATTAAACCATTAATTATTGAACGGGGAAAGCAAGTTGAAGGTCGTTTAAAAGATGTGGAAAAGTTTTGGGAAGATGGAACACTTTTGCTCGAATCAAATGTTCAATTTGGTGAAGGAGGAGCCGGAACTTTTAGTGATGGTAAATTAACTACCGGAATTAAAGATAAACGTCTGAGATTTGTTTTAAATGAATTAATTGCAGCTGGTGCTCCAAAAGAAATCGGCTATAATGCCAAACCACATATTGGAACTGACTATTTAATAACTGTCGTTCGTAACATTCGTGAATACATTAAAGCTCAAGGTGGAACTTTCTTATTTGAACATAAACTAACAAATATTTGTACAGCTGATGCTCAAAGAGTTAAACAAATCGAAGTTTTAAATCTCCAAACTAACGAAACAAGTCAAATTGAAGTTGATTACTTAGTTTTAGCAATCGGTCACAGTTCGCGAGATACGTTTGAAATGCTCTATGAAGTTGGCGTTGAAATGGAAGCAAAACCTTTTTCAGTTGGTGTGCGGATCGAGCATCCACAGTCCTTAATTGATAATCAACAATATGGTCAAGCGGCTTGCCATTTACCTGCTGCTGATTATAAATTAGCAACTCATCATGATAATAATCGTAGTGCCTATACTTTTTGCATGTGTCCAGGTGGGATTGTTGTTGGAGCAAGTAGTGAGGCTGAGATGGTTGTTACAAACGGGATGAGTTATTATTCTCGTGCACTCGAAAATGCCAATAGTGCACTACTAGTTGGAATTGAACCAAGTGATTATGGGAGTTCACATCCGTTAGCTGGAATGTACTTTCAAAGAACATTAGAACAAAAAGCTTTTATCCTTGGTGGTAGTAATTATAATGCGCCAATTCAATTAGTTGGAGATTTTTTGAAAAATCAAAAATCAACAAAACTAGGACAAGTTATCCCCTCATATTCACCCGGTGTTAATTTTGCAAATTTACACGAACTTTTCCCTGAATTTATCATTACAACCCTTAAAGAAGCGATTATTGCAATGGAACGAAAAATTCCTGGTTTTGCAATGGATGATGCCGTTTTAACCGCGGTTGAAAGTCGAACTTCATCACCAATTCGCTTTACCCGCGATCCACGTACACTTCAAACAAATATTAACGGAATTATCCCATGCGGTGAAGGATGTGGTTTTGCAGGTGGAATAATTTCTTCAGCAGTTGATGGTATTAAATGTGCGCAAGCAATTATAAGTGAACTATCGGAAGAAATTTAATTCTAATAAACAAAGAGGAGACAAATGAAAATTGTAATACTTACCGCAAGTTACGGTAATGGACATAATTCTGTTGCACATAGTATCGAAAACATGTTTGCTAAACATGAACATATAAATATTCTTACATTAGACCCAAGACAAACTAATCGTCAATTTTATGACTTCATTCCAGAATATTGTTTCAATAAAATTATTAGTCGTTATCCACGAAATTTTATTATAGGAAACTATTATCACTTTATGTATCATCTAGGTAGTTTTCATCCGTTGTTAAGTGAGATTGTTAAGTCAAACGCTCTTCACCGAACACAATTAATGCTAGATGAAGAACAACCTGATGTTGTGATCACAGTTTTCCCACATCGAATCAAAGTTGGACCACAAACGAAAATGCCAAAAATCTACACTGTCATCACTGATTACACATTTCAACCACTTTGGGCAGACAAGCAAATTGATGGTTATTTTGTTGCCGATCCCTTAATTAAACAAAAACTAATTGATTTTGGAATAGATAAGGAACGAGTTTTTGTTGTAGGTATTCCAGTTAAACCAGTATTTTTTGATAAAGCCGCTGAAATTAAAAATAATAAACGTTTATTATTGACACTTGGGGCACGAGGTTTTATGGACTTTGACTATATTATCAACGTTATTCGAAAACTTGAAAAAACAGACTTTAAAGTTGATATTGTATGTGGGGCAAATATCAACATGCAAAATTACTTGTTTACTCGTGTTGATCAAACACAATTTACAATTCATGGTTTTGTCAATAATATGCACGAACTTTTAAAACAAAGTGATATCGTAATTACCAAAGCAGGAGGTATTAGTATAAGTGAAGCAATTGCCTCACGAACCGCAATGGTTATAAACGAATCAACATCATTTAAAGGACAAGAAGCCGAAAATATTCAGTTTGTACGCGATAAAAACATTGGAGTTATTGCCACAAATAAAACACTAATTGAAGAGACTTTGAAACTACTTAATGACAAAGAGCGATTAACAACAATGCTTGAGAACATTACGAAAATGTCTTTAGAAAACTATCATCTGAAAATTGATGAAATCATATTGGAGCATCATGAAAAAGCGTGAATTTATTGTTAGTTACTTTATCATCTTTATTACATTAGCAGGTTATGGAATTATTATTCCATATTTACCGAAGTTTCAAAGTGTTTTTCAATTATCTCAAGTACAAGTCGGACTAATCATCTCGCTTTATGCCCTTGGCCAATTTTTCTTTTCACCACTTTGGGGAGTATTGCTCCATAAATATAGCGAAAAAAGTATTATAAGATTTTCACTACTCAGTTATACAATCTTCATGCTTTTAACCTTTTATGTTAATAGCTATGCACTGTTACTTCTTTGTAGGTTTATGGCAGGTGTTTTTGCTTCAGCACTATTTCCAAGTGCCGAAAACTATGTAGCGGTAGCCGCAAGTAAGGATTCTCCAGAAAAAGTAACTCGCTCAAATATGTTACTTGCAAGTGCAAATGGACTTGGAATAGTTTTTGGACCAATTCTTGGTGGTTATATGCTACTACAAAAAGATATTAACATTGTGAGTGTTTCTTTTATTATAGTAGCGATTCTCATTACTTTTGCAAGTGGATTCTTACTTAAAGAACATCAGCACAATGCAGAAACCAATGTCAAAGAAGAGACAGCTGAATATGTCCGTGTTTTGAAAAATTTACTTCGTCATAAAGAATTATATTTTATTTTTTATATTTTCCTATTATACGGAGTTATCACCTCATCATTAGAATCAAATGGACTAACCTACATTGTAAAAGTATATAATGCATATATTGATATTCCAATTATTCAATTAGTAGTCTTTGGGATTGTAGCAATTTTAATCTACTGGTTTTATTCAAAACAAGAAAAAAAATACGGTTATTATGGACGCTTTATTTTCCTAAGTATTTTATCATTTGTTCCACTAGCTTTATTAAGTCTCTTTTTCATGCAGAATTTCTACGTTATTATGCTTGGAATAAGTTTCTTAGCAATTGCCTTTACCTACTCAACTTTAATTTCGTTTATAATGGATACGACTAAAAATAGTGGAATTGTCATCGCCTCAAAAAATTCGTTTATCACACTGGGAATGTCGATCGGTCCAATTATTGTTGGTTATTTCTTTGATTTAGATCAAAACTTCATTTTTATTCCAATCTTAATCGGACTTTTAGTTATGTTTATAATTTCTGTTTTCAAAGTCTTTAATCTAACCATAAATCGAAAAAGTACACTTTCAATTTGTGCAATCATCTTACTTATTTTAGGAACGATTTTTTATAGTTCACGAATGGTTGTGAAAAAGGAATTAAAATTGATGATGCTTAATGAATATTTATATAGTGATTTTCATCCAGTAGCACCAGTTACTTCATTTGAAAAAGCTTATGCCGTTGAACGTAGTACAAAACCAATTGAAATCGGTGATTTACTTGATGTTGATTTTGATGGAGTATCTGATTTTAGTGTTTTAGGTCATGTGAAAAAACCAAGTGGATTTGATGCATTTGTCGTTCATGATTTAAATGGTAAATATATTGTCTCAATTCGGGGAACTGAAGTTGATCAAGAGGATTTCAAAACTGATGCAATCTTAGGACTCGGATTAATTGTACCACAACAATTTACTGAATTAAACAATTATTTAGAACAACTTGTCAACAATCCAACTGCTGTTAAACTCCCTCCTGATTTACCTAAAAATACAATTACATTTACAGGTCATTCACTTGGGGGCGGTTTAAGTTTAAGTGCGGTTAATTATCTAGAAACAAAGTTTAACATTCCAGCTAAAGCAGTTGCTATTAATCCTTCACCGTTTGTCGCAAACGTCAATTTACAAGCAATTAGTGCTAGTACAAAAAACAATTCACAAATTTTTGTTGCAAATAACGACCCATTATTTGATTTGAATTCTAAACTACCTTTCAACAACGGTATTTATGATACATATAAGTTTTTCAACTATCAAAAAATTGTAAGTAACTCTGGCCATTCCGAAGCTTCTTTAATCGGATTCCTTTCCGATCGATATTTGATCGATAATCTATGGCGTGAACAATTTAAAAAGGAGGTAAAATAATGAAACTAGAAAAATATCATTACTCAATATCAAAAGTATTACTCGTTCTACTATTTTTGTTTACAGCAATTTCAATTACTAATTCTTTTTACATAAAAGATGTTGCCTATAAAGACGTAATTTCACAAATTCTTTATTTACTAGACATCAATAATGTTGATTTATATTCAAATTTCATTGATAAGATTGATAACTTTGATCAACCATTGTTTATTTATCGCTTTTTATTCACAACAACTAATTTAGTAATCATCTTATTTCTTTCTTATTTAAATCTTAATCGAACTATTAAAATGGAAAATCGTGACTACTTTTACTTCATCCTTATTAATATAGCTAATTTAAGTATTATTCGCTATTCACAAGATTTATACGTAACATACGATGGTAATAGTTCTTATATTCTTTACATAGTTCAGATTTTACTTATAGTATTAATTTTAATTCATAGCTTGAAAATTTATAATCACATTAAAGAAAAAGGTAGTCAAATTACTTATTCAATCATTATAAGAGCACTTAAAGCTATCTTTGTCGTTGGAATAATTTTATTATCAATTCAAATAGTATCAACTTTATTCATAAATTATATCGCCGTAACCGAGCTTGCAAATGTTAATTTAGCTAATTCAAGCTTGGCTAAATTCTTTGAGGCATTACCTAGAGATATTAGTTTAAATGAACTTCTTGGAACAAAATTACCTCTCGACATCTTCGCAGTACCAATCGGAGATACCTTAAAAGAATCGGATATTAAGTTCTTTAACGATTCAATTGCATCAGGACTGACACAATTTGTGATTGAGTTCGTTCAAAAAATCATTTTTGCTGATTTTAATTATCGAATTTACTTAATTGCCTTATTTTTAATTGGAGTCAATAGCGAACGTTTTTATTCACTAAGAAGTAACTATTATATTATGTTTGCATTTTGTTCTTTAGTACTTGTAAGTTCATTACTTTATAGTCAAACTGATATTTTCTTTTTACTACTTGATGCGATTTTAATTTCATTCATGATAACTCTTATTTATTTAATTAGGAAAATGAGACAAAACAGATAGAACTTCCAAAATATTGCAGAAAAAAAGAGTGACCAATCATTATTGATTGGTCATTTTTAATTAAATATATGTAAGTTATTACTTATGATGTTTGTATGTTTTTACACATAATTCAAATAATTCAATTAGATTTTTCACATCTTGATTATTTCTAGTTTTCTCATCTTTTTCTACTTGTTTTTTAATTAAAACAAGTTTTTGCTCACATGTTTCAACAAATTCTTTAGCTAATGAACCATATGTAACTTGTTCACTTTGCGTTTCTTCTGCAAGAATTTCCATTGATTTTTTTAAATGTTCAATTACTTCCTCATTTGTAATATTTAAATATTGTTTTAATTCATAAGCTGAACAGAATAATTTATGAGTTTCAGATAATGTGAAAATCACTGGAAAATCTAGTACATAATAATGCTCTTTATCTGCATCGTATTCAATACGTTTTCTAGACTTTTCATAAATTGGATCTGGATGTGGTATTGCAGATAATAATGATTTTGTATATGGATGCATTGGATTTTCATAAATATCTTCACGACTACCAAGTTCTACAAGTTTTCCTTTATGCATTACTCCAATACGATCAGAAATATATTTTACCATCGATAAATCATGAGCAATAAACATGTAAGTCAAACCAAATTCTCTTTGTAAGTCTTTCATTAAATTCACGACTTGTGCCTGAATTGAAACATCAAGTGCGGAAATTGCTTCATCAGCAATAATCATTTTCGGCTTTACTGATAAACTTCTTGCAATTCCTACACGTTGAAGTTGTCCTCCAGAAAATTCATGTGGATACCTTGAAATATGATACTCACTTAAACCAACTGTTTCTAAAAGCTCAATAATTTTCTCACGACGCTGCTCTTTATTTAATTCTGGTCGATTTAAAATTAAAGCCTCACCAATTACCTCTTCAATTGTCATCCTTCCATCAACTGATGCAAATGGATCTTGGAAAATCATCTGCATATTTTTTGTTAAATGCTTTTTTTCATCTTCTGAAATTTTTCCTGAAATATCAAGCCCATCAAAAATTATCGTTCCCGATGTTGGTTCATATAATCGGATAATTGAGCGACCAGTCGTACTTTTACCACTACCACTTTCTCCTACAATTCCAAAAGTTTCTCCTTCATAAATATCAAAAGAAATACCATCTACAGCCTTTAGAACTTTTGTTCCTCCAAAAATGTGTTCAATCCAATTTTTTGGATCATTTTCACCTTTAGGAATATTGAAATGCTGTTTTAAATCTCTTACTTCAAGTAACTTTTTCTTATTCATTGCTACCTCCTACAATTTTCGTATAACGTAAACGTCTTTCTACAATTACAGGTGGTGGCGTAACTTGTGGAGCACGCTCATCTAATAGCCATGTTGCTGCAGAGTGTGTTTCACTAACTTCAAACATTGGAGGTTGTTCGATAAAATCAATTTCAAATGCATATACATTTCTTGAAGCAAAAGCATCTCCAACTGGTGGATTTTGTAAATTAGGTGGTGTTCCTGGAATACTTATTAAACGATCTTCTGAAGTTGAATCAAGGTCAGGCATCGATGCAATTAATCCCCATGTATATGGATGTTGTGGGTTATAAAAAACTTCTTCGACCGTTCCTAGTTCACAAATACGTCCTGCATACATAACCGCTACACGGTCTGCAACATTGGCAACAACTCCTAAATCATGTGTAATAAATAAAATTGCAAAGCCTAGCTTTTCTTTTAGTTCCATTATTAATTCAAGGATTTGCGCCTGAATTGTTACATCAAGTGCTGTTGTTGGTTCATCAGCAATTAAAAGTTTTGGTTCACATGCAAGTGCAATTGCAATTACAATACGTTGACGCATCCCTCCCGATAATTGATGGGGAAATTGCTTAAATGTCGAGTTTGGATCTTTTATTCCAACTTGTTTAAGTAATTCTTTTGTTCTAAATTCAAAATATTCTTTTGTTGACTTCTCCATAATTTCAATCAAACGCTGACATAAATCAGTTGCTTGAGTTATACTTGAAATATTGTATTTTTGAAAAATTGCAACATGATTTTGAGGGTCTTTTTCTAAATCTTTATAAAATGCTTTTTTACTTTTTGCATCAATCATCGTTGCGTCAATAATCGGATCCATTTCTGTGAATACAGCGTTTTTCAACTTAATACTTCTAACTTGTAAGGCTTCAATAATTTGTTTTCCGATTGAAACTACTGGATTTAAACTTGTCATTGGATCTTGGAAAATCATTGCTGCTTTATTACCACGAATAAACTGTAAGTTTTCTTCACTCATTCCTACAATATTCTCACCATCTAATAAAATTTCTCCACTTGCTTCAGTATTTGAGGATGGTAATAATCCCATAATAGCTTTAGAGGTAACTGATTTTCCACTTCCACTCTCTCCAACAAGCGCTAGAACTTCTCCTTGTTCAATTGATAAATCAATTCCACGAATTGCTTTAACTGTTCCACCAAATACTCTAAATTCAATATTTAAATTTTTAATTTCTAATAATTTAGCCATTACTTACCTCCTCTCATTTTCGGATCAAAAGCATCACGAAGTCCATCTCCAACTAAGTTAAAACATAACATGATTACCGATAAAATTGTTGCCGGAATCATTAGGAGATATGGATAATTTCTTAACATGTCTTTTCCATCACTAACAAGTGTTCCAAGTGAAGCTAAAGGCACCTTAAGTCCTAAACCAATAAACGATAGGAAAGCTTCGGTAAAAATAGCTGCTGGAATTGTAAACATCAACCAGACAATGATTATTCCCAGAATATTTGGAATGATGTGTGATGAAATTATTCTCGATGGTTTTGCACCTAAAGTTATTGAGGCTAACACAAATTCTTGTTCTTTATACTTCATTGTTTGGGCACGCACAATACGATACATTGGTATCCATCCTGTTATTGCAAGTGCAAAAATTAGTGTCCAAAATCCAGGACCAAGATAAATAATAAGTACAACAACCCATACAATAAATGGTACAGCACCAAGAATTTCAGTAATTCTTTGAATAAAATAATCAATTTTTCCACCAAAGTATCCAGAAATTCCACCAAGTGTAACTCCAATGACTAAGTCAAATAATGCAGCCGTTATCCCAAAAAAGATTGAAATTTGTGCACCTTTAAAAATACGCACAAACATATCTCTTCCAAATAAATCTGTACCTAAAAAGAAAAATTTCCCATCAATAAATGTAAATGGCGGTTGGTAGGCATAATCAGTATTTTGTAATTCACCACTATAGTTTGCAGGTCCATATGCTCCAAACGCAGGTAAAATAAACATTAAAACAAAAATACTCAATAAGATTATTAAACAAACAACTGCTGCACGATTTTTACTAAATCTAAGTCGCACATCTTTCCAAAAGCTTAATGACTCTCCTTGCTGTTGTTCAGAGGTATTATCCATTCTATTTGCTAATTCAAAAAGTTTTTTTTCATTCATCATTATTTTTTACCTCCAGCAACTTTAATTCTTGGATCAATTAATCCGTATAATATATCAACAATTAAGTTCATCAATAGTATCTCAAATGCAAAAACTGCAGTTACTCCAACAACTAGAAATATATCTTTTGATAGAACAGCCTTTGTAAGTACATCACCAATTCCTGGAATATTGAAAATACGTTCAATTGTAAGTGAACCAACAGTTAAAGAAACAATTAATGGACCTAATACTGTAATTATTCCAACTAAAGAATTTCTTAGCTTATGTCTAATATTTACTTGTGTATTTGATAATCCTTTTGCACGGGCAAGTGTTACGTAACTTGCTCCTTCTAATTCAACCATTTCAGATCTTGTCATACGTGAAACTGATGCTATTGCAAACACTGACAGCGAAAAAATAGGGAGAACTAAACTCATTGGATTAGATTTCGAAAAAATTACTGGAAAAAGTCCAAGTTTCGTTGATAAGAAAAACTGCGTATATGATGCCAAAACGAATGATGGAAAACTTACCCCAATAATCGCAACTGCAGTTGCGAAATAATCCCAAAATGAATTTTTTCTAAGGGCTGCAAGCACTCCAAAACTAATTCCGACAATTGTTCCAATCGAAACACTTATAATTCCTAATTGAATTGATACTGGCAATCGTTTTGCAATAATCTCACCTACATCTTGTTGATAACCAAATGAACGTCCCCAATCACCTTCAGTTATACCTTTAACCCAATAATCTACAAATTGTGCTGGAATTGGTCTATCAAAACCATTTTCACGATCCATTTGTGCTATTTGATCAGATGTCAATTTTTCATTATTATATGGATTACCTGGCATTGTTAACATTGCTGTTAATGTAATCGATACTATTAAAAATAACGTTAGTATCATAAAAGCTATACGTTTAAAAATATATTTAATCAATTTACTCCTCCTTGAAAACAAGAAATTACTTATTACAAAGTAATTTCTTGTCTACTAATCTTTTGGTTTTTATTTATTTTACAGTAATAAATTCTTTTGATATGTGACCATATGAAACATCAGGTAAATCAAATTTTGGATCTGTTAACCCTGATGCATAATTTTGGTAGAATGGAACTAGAATTGCATCTTCAACAACCAATTTCTTTTCTAATTCATAGTATGCATCAAATCTTTCTTTGTATTTAGCTGGATCTGTAATTTTAGCGGCTTCTTCAACTGCTTTGTCATATTCTGCATTTGAATATCTTGGAGCATTTAAATCATCAATGTTGTTGCTTGTGAACATTTCGATGTATGTACTTGGATCACCGTAATCTGCTGACCAACCACCTCCAGCAAGATCAAATCCACCTTTTCTTCTTTTTTCAATGTATTGTGGAGTTGGTAAAATTTCAATATCAAATGTAATACCTAATTCTTTTTTGTAAGTTGCTTGAAGATATTCAGCAATTTTTTGAGCACGTGGTGTATCATTAGTTAAATAAGTAAGTTTAATATCTTTTGCATTTTTAACACCAAGTTCTTGCATTGCTTTATTTAAATATTCTTTTGCTTTTGCTGAATCATATTTAATAAGCTCACCTTGCTCAACTTCACGATAATCTTCTGGGAATGATGATTTTGTTAAATCTGTTGGAATTAAATGACCAACACCTTTTTTCGCATCACCATAAAGTGTATCAACTGCTTTTTGTGTTTCAAATGAGTATTGTAGTGCTTTTCTTAAATTAACATTTTTTGTAAATTTCCCTTCAGTATTGATTGACGTGTAGAATACTGTTGCTTTTGCAGCTGTATTGTATCCTTCTTTTTCTTTTGCTGCGTCATAATCTGCTTTAGTTGGGAATGCAAAATAATCAAGTCCTGTAGTTTGAATTTCATTTGATTCAAATGCTTGGAAAACTGTATTTGCATCTTTCATTGTTTTATATGTTACTTCTGTAACTTTAACATTAGCTGCATCGTAATATTTTTCATTTTTCTTTGCAATAATATCACTTGCTTTATCACTATCTGCAGTTAAATAATATGCCCCTGAAAATAATGTTTTATCAGCTGTTGTTCCATAATCTTTACCCATTTCTTTTGCAAAGTCAGTTGGAATTGGTGCTAGTGAATTGTATGCTAGAAGTTCTTTTGCATATGGAAGTGCTTCTTTAAATTCTATTTCAATTGTTTTTTCATCAACTAATTTAATCCCAACATCTTCTGCTTTAGCTTTCTTTTCAGTGTATTCTTTGGCATTTTTAATTGGATAAAGCATTATTTTGTATGCAGCATCACCTGCATTTGCTGGGTCTAATTGCCACATCCATGAATTTACATAATCAGCTGCCGTTAATGCACCTTTTTCCTCACCATTTGAGTCAACCCATACTAATCCATCTTTTAAAGTGATTGTATATTTTTTCTTATCATCTGATTCTTTAATTTCTTGTGCTGTTCCGTTAATAACTTTCCCTGTTGCATCTCTCTTTGCAAGCGTTGCTTGAGTATCAGTTGCTACTTCTGCCGATTGAGAATATTGAATTTTTCTTGTATCAAATCCTTCAATCTCATTAATTGGCGTAACGAATGCCATTGAAGCTCCATTCGAACACCCAGCAAGTACTAAAACTAGTACCATAAATAAAGACGTTATTTTTTTCATATTTCTCCTATTCATATAATTTTTTATTGATAATATTATAGCACATAAAAATCTAATGTGTGTTTTTTTTGAAGTTTTTTTTTCATATAATTTACATTTTTTACAACAATTAGCCAATTAAGGCTAATTTGCTGATTTTATTGGCCAAATTCATATCTATATTCACTACTTTTTTAACTACAATTACTCTACATCAAAGGCAAAGGCAAATGTTCCTGGTCCAAAATGAGTTGCAACAACTACATCTGCTTGAGCTGTTTCAATAATTTTATAATTATGATTTTTAAAAATCTTCATTATACTTTCATATACCTCTTTACTCTCACCGAACGGTGTGTAATAAACCGTACTTGCTTTTGACTTAAACTCTACTGCGTGTTTCTCAACATTTGCTAGTACCGATTTAAACCCTCGTCCTTTATGTGAAAGCTCTGCCTTTCCTTGGTATGTACTTGCACCTACTTTAATATTGAAAAAAGAACCAATTAATGCTTGTGTTGCTGATACTCGTCCACTTGCATGCATATACTTAATTGAATTTGGATATACAAAAGTAACGACCTTTTTAGCTTTTTCATCTAAGAAATGTTTGATTTTTTCAATTGATTGCTTTTCATTTATCATTTTAATTGCATAATCTGCACAAATTGCTTCACTGACAGCAATTGAATTTGAATCAATTATTTGAATACGATCCGCAGTATCAATTTGATTTTTGACATTGTGAATATTTTGAATTGTTCCCGATAATGAAAGGGTTGGTGCAATTACTAAGACTTTTTCATTCTCTGCTAATTGTTTGGTTAAAACCGCTTCAATTTCTGCCGGACTTGGTTGTGAAGTTTTCCCTAAAATTTTGTCATTCTCAAAAAAATTAAATAATTCTTCTAATGTTAATTCTTTGTTTGTATAGTCACGATCATTTATTGTTACCGTTAAATTTAAGACATCATGGTGCATACCACTCATTGCTTCTATTTTGGAAATTGAACTACAAAGTACTAAACCTATTTTATTCATTTTGACCTCTTTTCTTATTTTGGTTTTTACTTAATAATTTTCTCTATAGTCTCTTAACTTATAACTAGTTTATTCGTAAGGTAAAAGCTTTAACGTTATGCTTAATTCTTTTCAACTACACAAACTGCTAATTCATCTAATTGTTCTTGTTCCACAATTGATGGTGCATCCATAAGCACATCTCTTGCTTGCGAATTTTTAGGAAAAGCAATTACTTCTTTAATCGAGGTCATATTTGTTAGTAGCATTACTAATCTATCTAATCCAAGTGCAATTCCCCCGTGATACGGTGCTCCATATTCATAAGCATCTAAATAGAATCCAAAATCTTTTTCATACTCTTTTTCATCCATTCCTAAATGTTTGAACATTTGACGTTGAAGTTCACTATTGTTTATTCTAATTGAACCACCACCAATTTCATATCCATTTAACACAATATCATATGCTTGTGCATATGTCGTTAATACCTCATCATTGAACTTATCATCAACTGGCATGGTGAATGGATGATGCATTGCTATATAACGTCCAAATTCTTCATTATATTCAAACATCGGCCAATTTACTACCCAAACAAAGGCAAGTTCTGTCTCATTATATAATTTTAATTCTCGTCCTAAGTGATTACGTAAATTTCCAAGTGCTGCACAAACAACATCGAATTCATCTGCAACAAAAAGAATTAAGTCATTTGTAGTTAGTTTTAATTGCTCAATTAAATTTTGCTTTTCCCCATCACTTAAAAATTTTGCAATTGGACCTGTTAATTCTTCTTCGTATTTTAACCATGCTAATCCTTTTGCTTGATATGTTTTAGCAATCACTTCTAACTTTTCAATCTCTTTACGTGAATATTTATCAGCTGCATCTTTAACGACTAAACACCTTAGATATTCAGCACCAGCAAATACTTTGAATTCACTTGCTTGGAAAATAGTTTTTACATCGTTAATTTTTAAATCAAAGCGAATATCTGGTTTATCTAGTCCATAACTGTTCATCGCATCATCGTAACTCATGATCGGAAAACTTGTTGTCACTTCTTGTCCCATTACATCAACTAATACCTGTTTAAGCATTTTTTCCGTTATTTCTCTAATCTCCGTTTCACTCATAAATGACATTTCCATATCAATTTGCGTAAATTCTGGTTGTCGATCACTTCTTAAATCTTCATCTCTGAAACACTTAACGATTTGAAAATAACGATCTAAACCACCTAACATCAATAAATTTTTATATATTTGTGGTGATTGAGGTAAAGCATAGAAATTTCCCGGATTAACTCTTGATGGTACTAGATAATCCCTTGCCCCTTCTGGAGTTGATTTGGTAAGCATCGGTGTTTCAATTTCTAGAAAATTGTTTGTTGTTAAAAAGTTTCTAACTGATGTTGTAACTTTACTTCTAACAATTAAATTATTTTGAATAACTGGACGGCGTAAATCTAAAAAGCGATATTGCATTCTAGTCTCTTCACTTCCATCTGTTTCGTCATCTACAACCATTGGCAATACTTTTGCTTCATTTATTAAGTTTAACTCTTCAACGATTACTTCGATTTGACCAGTTGGTATTTCTGGATTAGGATCTTTTCGTAATTTTATTGTTCCAAATATTTGAATTACATATTCATTTTTTAAATTTGCAGCTTGATCATACAAATCTTGATTTTCCTTTGTTACAACAAGTTGTGCATAGCCGGTTATATCACGTAGATCAATGAATAATAATTCACCTAAATTTCTACTTTTTTTCACCCATCCACATAATGTTACTTGCTTATTTTCTTGTACACTTGATAGTTGTCCTAAATATTCCGTTCTAATTGGTGTTCTCATCATTTACCTTCCTCTAATACATCATTCTCAAAATCATCCAGTTTAACAGCTGTTTCTTTAAAGGTTGCTAACTCTTTGATTGTTACCTCTCCAGCTTCAACTTCTTTTTGACCAATTACAACTGCATAAATCGCTTGTAAATATTCTGCCTGTTTTAATTTAGACTTTATCGAACGCTCAGAAAAATCTGCTTCACAAGCAATTCCCTCTGCGCGTAATTTTGTCATTGATTTTAAAGCTATTGATTTTGCTTCATCACATAAAGGAATATAGAAAATATCAATTTCTTGATTTTCTGCTGCGATATCTTCACTCGTAAATGCAAGAGAAATTAACCGTTCAATTCCAAGTCCAAATCCAATTGCCGGTTTAGTTTCTATCCCAAAACTTTCAACCATCTTATCGTAGCGACCTCCACCACAAATTGTCAATTCTTCTTTATCCGTTACATAGACAAATTCAAAAACTGTATCATTATAATAATCAAGTCCTCTAACTAGTTTTTGACTGATTTCATAGTCAATTCCAAGTTCGCTTAAACCTGCTAATACTTGCTGAAATCTTGAAAGTTCAGCATCTGTTAAATAATCATGAAGTTTTGGTGCATTTTTCACTATTTCTGTTTGACCATCGATTTTGCAATCAAGAATTCGAAGTGTGTTTGTTTCAATTCGCCGTTTACAATCATGGCACATTTCTTCTTCATGCTTTTGAAAATAGCCACGTAAAGCAAAGTTGTAGTTTTTTCTTGATTCACTCTGTCCAATCGTGTTAAGATATAATTTTACTTGCTTACTTATCCCAAATTGTTCAGTTATTTGCTTGACTAATGTAATAATTTCTAAATCGCTTTCAACTTCTTGACTCCCAATCATTTCAACTCCGAATTGATGGAACTGGCGAAATCTTCCATTACCTGGTCGTTCGTATCTAAATGCTTCTCCAAAATAGCAAAGCTTTTGAATTGGTAGACGGTGTCCAAATAACTTATTGTTTGAATACAAACGAATTGCCGAAGCTGTTAATTCTGGACGTAGGGTCATTGAACGATCAGATTTGTCTAAAAATGTATACATTTCTTTATTTACAACATCAGTATCTGTTCCAACATTTCGAATAAATAATTCCGTTTCTTCAAACATTGGCGTTTTCACTTGACTAAAGCCGAATCGATAAGCATTCTCAAGTAAAGCTGTTCTTGTTTTTTCAAAGACACGCATTTCATTGCCAAATAAATCAGCTGTACCACGTGGGCGATTATACATCTTACTCCTTATGTAATTTTCTTAATTTTTATATTTTATATGCTTATCCAAGGCTAGAAAAACTCGCCTTGGATTATTTTTTTGATAAATATTTGTTAATTTCCTCTTAATTTTTTTAGTTAAATTTTAATTTCATAACCTAATTCTGTTACATTCTTAAAGATTTGATCAACCGATACATCAACTTCTTCACTTGTAAGTGTTCGAGACTGATCACCAAACTGTAATTTAAATGTATAAGCTGTTTTATCTCCGATTATTTCATGGTTTTCATAACAATCAGTTAAAGCTATTTTTTTCAAGTATAAGATGTGCTCGAAAACTTTAGTTACATTAATGTATTTTTCATGCATGTCTACTGTAATTGTTAAATCACGTTCATTTACTGGAAATTCTGTAACTTGTTGATAGTTAGCTTTTGTTTGAAACAAATGATGAATATCGGTTACATTTATTTCAAAACCATATAAATCATGAGAAATTTTTTGCTGATAATTTGGATGAATTTTTCCAATGAATCCTACGATTCGATTATCAATAATAATTTCTGCACTTGCATATGGATTAAGTTCGCCTATTTCACGTTCAAGGGGCTTGAATTCAGCCTGAACATTGAAATATTCAAATACTACTTCTAAAATCCCTTTTAAGTCAAAAAAGTCATATTTTTCTCGAGCATTGGGAAATTCGTCGGATTTAAAACCACCAACCAAACCAGCTAACATTAATTTTTCTTCAATTTTTCCGTTTTTCAAAAAATAAACTCGAGCAAATTCAAAAATATTTATATGATTTTGCTGACGTGAAAAATTATATTTTGCAACATTTATTAATGAATTTAAAATTGATTGACGATAATATTTTCGTTCTTGTGATAGTGGATTAACTAATTCTACTACTTCTTCATTTAGAACATTGAATAGATTAACTTCTTTTTCTGGAACTAACGAGTAGGTTACTACTTGATTTAAACCAGCCATTAAAAATCTTTTTTCTACTTTACGTTCAAACTTTGCTTGGTCCAAATTAGTTCCAATGATTTTTTCACGTTTTGCTTTTATTTTTATATTATCCAAACCAAAGATACGGATTAATTCTTCACTAATGTCATTTTCTACATTTAAATCATGACGATAACTTGGAATTTCTACTGTATAAATATCATCTGTTTTTTTCGTCAATCCAAGATTTAAACTAACTAAGATTTTTTCAAATTGTTCATTTGCAATTTCAATCCCAAGTAAATTATTCATGTGACTAATACGTACATCAATTTTTTTTGGAGTATAATTAATTCCACAAATTGTTGTCAGCTCACTTCCGTCAATTTCAAGTAATTCATCAAGTAATCCAAAAACTTCTTCATCATTTAGTTGATCAACCCCTTTTTCTAAACGTGAAGCTGCATCAGTTTTTAAATTAACACTTTTGGCACTTCGTCTAACTAATACTTCATCAAAAACCGCTGCTTCAATCAGTACATTTGTTGTTTCTTCAGTAATTTTTGTATCGTTTGAACCCATTACCCCAGCAATTCCAACAATTTTTTCATCATCACAAATTACAAGTGTTCCACTTTTTAATTGATAAATATTTTCGTCTAGACCAACAAATAACATCTCTTCATCAAGAATTTTCGTTTGTAATCCACCAACAATTTTATCGGCATCATAAGTATGAATTGGTCGTCCTGTTTGGAGCATTACATAGTTTGCAATATCAACTATTGGATTTTGTGATTTAATTTTATTTTTGTACAAGAAAACTTTAAGTGTTGAAGGAAGTGTTATATCTTCAATATTTTTGTACAAACGGTGTGTGAATTGCTTCGTTGTTGTTTCATTAAGCTTTAGTGTATACGGATTATCATATTTTCCACTTTTAGCAAAATATTCAATTTTATTTTCAAGTGGCTGATTTTCTGTATATGCAAGTTTAGCATAAATTTCACGCACAATTCCATCATAGCTTAAACAATCTCCACGATTTGAAGTTAAACCTAAATCAAAAATTGTATCGCTAAGTTCAAGATATTCAAACGCATTCTCTCCAATTGGTGCATCTGCTTCTAAAACAAATATTCCTTCATCATCTTGTTTATTTAAACGTTCTGTGTGTTCACAAATTTCAGTTAAAGCACAGATCATTCCATGTGATTTTTGTCCTTTAATTTCTGCTTCTTTAATTACAAGTTTTGGTAAAACTGCTCCAACTTTAGCAACAATTACTTTTTGATCAACCGAAACATTCGGGGCTCCACAGACAATTTGTAAGACTTCCGTTTTAATATCTACTTGTAAAATGTTTAATCGATCTGCATCAGGATGTTTTTCTAAAGTTAGCACATGACCAATTACAACATTGTCATTTTCGACAGTCTCGATTCCATCAACTTCGTGACCAATATCGTTGAATAATGACTTTAAATAATCAATATCCTTATTAATTCCTCTTTTTCTTAGCTCTCTTAATGATATTAACATTGTTCTCCTTCAAATTGCTCTAAAAAGCGCATGTCATTTATATAGAAGTGACGAATATCTTCAATATTATGTTTAAGCATTGCCATTCTTTCAACACCAAGTCCAAAGGCATAACCTGAATATTTTGTACTGTCAAAACCAGCGATTTCTAAAATTCGCTTATTACATACTCCCGATCCTAGAATCTCAATCCATCCAGTATTTTTACAAATTCGACATCCGTTACCTAAACAATTTGCACATGTAACATCAATTTCAACTGATGGCTCTGTAAACGGGAAATATGATGAACGCAAACGGATTTCTAAATCATCTCTCTCAAAAAACTCATTACAAAAAGCGGTAAGAACTTCTTTTAAAGCGCGTAATGAACCATCTTGATAACTTTCTTCAATTGGGACAATTACTAATCCTTCTACTTGCATGAATTGGTGTGAGTGTGTCGCATCATCATCATCACGACGGTAGACTTTCCCAGGACAAATAATTTTAAAGACTTTGTTTGGATTATTTTCAAGTGTTCTTGATTGAACATTTGAAGTATGTGTTCGTAGTACTAATTCATCACCAACGAATAATGTATCTTGTGTATCACGCGCCGGATGATCTTTACCAAGATTGACAGCTTCGAAATTATAATATTCTGTTTCAACTTCCGGTCCAACAACTAATTCAAAACCATATTTTTCGAAAATTTGCTCAATTTTTCTTGAAGTTGCAAGTAATATCGATTGTTTACCATGGCGAATTTTCTTTCCAGGTCGTGTTACATCAATTGCACTTTTTTTCATTTGATGCATCATTTTCTCGTGCTGGAATTTTTCAACTAATTGTTCAAATGGATGTAATAATTCTTCTTTTAAATCATTAACTTGCTTTCCATACTCTTGCTTATTTTCCACATGTTTGATATCTTTCATTAAGCCAGCAATTACACCATTTTTCGAAAAGAATTTATTTCTAACTTCAATTAAATGCTGCTCTTCAACGATGTTTTTCATCGTCTCATTAAATTCTGTTCTAATTTGATTAAATTTTTTATCCATTTTTCTCTCCTATTTCATACATTATTATACTTGCAGCTATTGCCACATTCAACGATTCAAATTGGGTTTTAATTTTAAAATTTTGATGAGTAAGTGCTTTTATTTGTTCATCAATACCTTGACCTTCGTTGCCAAATACTAAATTAATACTTGTTTGTTCTTTTACTGATTCTGCAAAACCTGTGTAATTATGATTTTCATCTAGAAACGTTGTCACAATTAATTTATCACTCATTTTTAAATATTCATAAATTTCCATACATACAATATTCAACTCGAAATGAACACCTTGCATTGCTCGTAAAACTTTTGCATTGTATATACTAACACAAGTTGGTGACAATACAACGTTTGTAAAGCCAAATGATCTTGCACTTCTTAAAATTGTACCTAGATTTCCCGGATCTTGAATATTATCAAGTACTAATACGTTACCTTTATCAAATTGTTGTTCTGGTCTGATTTCAACAATCGCAACAGCATCTAGTCCTGAAACATCTGTTAATTCTTTTAAAACTTGGCTATCAACTAAATATTTTTTATCCGCAGGATAATCAATTAAAGCATTAGTAACTAATAGCTCGCTTATTAAATTCTGCTTAGCGGCAAGTTCGATTATATGCTCCCCATACACTATATAGTGTAACTCTTGCTTTACATATTTAAGTTGTTTCAATTTTTTCAATCGCTTAATTGTTGCAGAATTTTTTGTTAGTTCAATCATTTACTCTACACCTTTTTTCTTGACTATAATACTTTTAATGTTATATTCAATTTTTTCATTTGTTTGCGGTTCAGCTGCTAAAATCAAATAGAGTTTTCCTTCTTCATTCGCAACAGCGTTCACATCGATAAAACTTTTTTGTTCATAAGAATCAAGTGAGCTCCAAATCTGTTTATTACTAAAGTCGATCGGAATATTTGTCAACATTCTCGTTTGTTCACTATCAACTGTATTAACTGGTTCTTTATTTAAAAGTGCGAGATAAATTGGACTCTTGCTTAGATTATCAATTGTTAGTTCAACATTGAAATGATAATTTGCAAGTGGTTGTAAATTTTCAAGTTCATAACTAATAAACCCAACATCCGATTGAGTTTTTGTTTTTATCATCCCTTCAAAAGATACACGCTCAGAATAAATTGATTGTGGACCTGAAAAAAATAATTCTTTTTCGACGATCAATTTACTTTGGTCATTGGCATTGAAAAACACTTTAGAAGCTGTATCCAATCTCGAAAACATGAAAAAAGTATTTTCTGCACGGACGGATTGAATTACTAAAGCATAAGCAATAACCGCAATTACAATTGCAGCAATCGTAAGTTTTCGCATTTTACTCCATTCAAAAGATATTATACCATAAATCACTTGCCTTTTCATTAGCTTTTAAGCTTAATTTCCGGTTTATATTCACTTTTTAATCTTCATTTAGCATATTTTCTACTTTTCTTCCTTAATTTGCATTAAGTAAATAAGTATGGTATCATATTATTAGTGCTGTTACTTAAGAACAAGTACAAAATAATCTATTGGAGAAATTATGAAAATATATATTGTTCGCCACGGCGAAACTGATTGGAACAATCAACTTATAATTCAAGGATGTATTGACAATCCTTTAAATTCAACAGGTATTCAACAAGCTCACGATGCTTGCAAACTCGTTGCGCAAGTTTCGCCAACAAAAATTATTTCATCATCACTATCTCGTGCTCGTCAAACTGCCGAAATATTTGCAACTGAAAATAATTGGTCTTTACCGATTGAAACAAATGATAATTTCATTGAAAGAAATTTTGGTGATGCTGAAGGGGAACATGTTGATTATTTTTATTCAGTTACTGATCATAATCAAATTCCTAATATTGAAACTGATCACACATTAAAAGCACGTGTTGAACAGGGAATTACCGAACTTATCAAGAGTGCAAGTGATACTGATATTTTCTTTGTTTTTACACATTCACATGTCCTTAAAACTGTTATGAATATTTTAGATCCGCATAACACTTTTAAAAATACAAAAATTCCAAATTGTGCTATTCTTGAACTAGAAACTGATCCAAATTTACATTTAATTGACATAAAATCATTGAAAAATTCCGAAGCTCATATTTGAGTCGGAATTTTTTATATTTTTTGATAACTTAAGAGTAGTTTTAACCAACTTTTATATTTCGATCATATAAAAATTCATGATCAAAAATAAAACTTTTTATAATTGCAATTGGTTCGCGCAATATCGTTCTAATATCGTCGCCATATTCTATTTTGAAAATCGAATTACTCGGAGCAAGTCCACATTTCATTCCAAGATTTAAACAAATCAATCCAACTCGAAATAAATGAAATTCTTGAGAAACAACAATTATTTTGCTTCCATTTTTAATTAAATCTCGAGAAAAAAGCATATTTTCAAATGTTGAAGTTGCTTTATCCTCAACAATTATCAATTTTTCGTTATAACCGGCTTCAACTAAATATTTTTTCATTATTTCAGCTTCTGGATATTGTTCGTCACTTCCTTGACCACCTGTCACAATAATTTTCTGATCTGTGGCAATCTTAAGTGCATAATCCAAACGCCCTTGAAGTCGTTTAGATGGTTGATCTCCATTGACTTTCGCCCCAAGAACGACAATGTAATCAGTATTTGTTGCATCAGGTTCACTATTCAAATATGCATATCCATAAATCACTCCTAATAACAAAAGATAAATACCAATACCTGATATAACTAATATTTTAAACCCCTTAAGTAATTTTTTCATTTTCGCTCCTTATCCAAGCTTTATTTTTTCTTTAATCCTTCTTATTTTTGAGGTTGTCCACACTCTGTACAAAATTTCCCGGTATTTTGTGTTCCACACTCACAACTCCATTGATTAATTACATTTTCGTTTTGTTTTCCACACTCCGTACAAAATTTCCCCGTATTATTTGTCCCACATGTACACATCCATGCTTCTTCGTTTTGTTTTCCACACTCCGTGCAAAATTTTCCTGTATTAATCATACCACAAGTACATGTCCAGCCAGTCTCTACAGAATTTTGTTTTTCTTGTTGATTTGCCTGAGCCATTTGTTGAAATTGAGCAGCGTTTGTTGTTGCAGCACCTGCTGCCATGTTAAATCCAGCAAATCCCATCATTGCTCCATTTTCATTTGCAGCTGCATTTTCCATTGCGTTAGCAGCGGCTGATGTCATTCTACCTGCTGCATTCATCGGATCAGCCATTAGACGCATATCATCATATTTATCTACTTTTTCTTTATCGGCTGGATCCAACGTAACTGAACCAATTGCAATTGTTTCAATTTTCAAACCACGTTTTTGTCCCCAAGTTGAATATAAGACTTCATTAAGCGAATTTACAAGTTCATTAGTTGAGGCCATAATTTGATTAAATTTTGTTCCGGCTGCGGCAATTTTTGCCAAACCTTGATTTAAATTCATATTAAATTCATAAAATAACTGTTCAGACCACAGTTCATTTATTTCAAATTCATCGCTTACATTTCCTGCAATTGATTTATAGAACAAAATCGGATCTGCAAGTTTTAAACTCAATGTTCCATTAAATCTTATATTAATGTTTTGATATACAGGATCTGCATACGGAATCGGTGTTGGCGTTCCAAATTTATTCCCAAATAATTCTTTTAAATTAAAGTAATATATGCGTGTATTTCGACCTGCATCACCACCAAATTTAAAGCGGCGAGCAAATGTTTTGAACGTTTGAATAATTCCTTCACCAAAGCTACCAACAAAAATTGATGGTTCTGCTTCGTTATCAAATTCAAATACTCCTGGCTCTGCACTAAACTCAAGTATCATTCCGTCTTGAACGATCATCATCGCTTGTCCTTCATTGACCGAAATTATTGATCCTTGTGAAATAACATCTGGACTCCCATCTGTATTTGAACCACCATTTACTATTTTTACTGCTTTTTTAATGACAACTTTTTCATCCATCGCTTCACAATTATAATATTCCAACCATTGATCACCAAGCGTTGATCCAATTCCACTTACTGCTGCTTTAATTAGTCCCATTCTAAACTCCTTTTTTTGTTTTTTAACTTTATATTCTTAAATTAATACTAACTGATTTTATCCACCTATTTACTTAAATTTATTTTAACTTATTCTAGTCAATTTAGTTAATATCCAACCATAATCATTAACTGTAATAATACTTTGGCAAAATTCACATCTACCACTTGAAGTGATTTCAGTTGTTCCACAGCAGTTTGGACAATTTGTTACTAGTTTCGAATTTATTACGTCTAGATTTTTGGCTAATCCATTTGTTTTTACAAATAAATCTCGTTCAATTGTAAAATTGTAAACTTGATATTTACGAGTGTTAGTCGTTCCATTTACAAACACATCATTTTCTGTTGTACTTTTCTTTTCGTATTCGATTAACGAGATTTCCAAGTAATACTCTAAAAATTCATGTGTTTGTGTTGTAAAATAGTTTAATGGCATTATTTGTCTAAATTCTTGTCCATCGGCAACGTAATCAATTTGTTGATCATGTCTTTCAGTCATTTTTTGCTCATAAGTATCATATAATTGGTCGCTTACATACGGTTTAATCAATTCTAACTTTTTATTTTCTTGTGCTTCTTGTACACTTAGAATTACATTTTTCATATAAGTTTCCAATTGATGACCACTAAATTGTGAATCATTTTTAAGTACCGCTTGATAAATCTGTTTTTTATTGCGAATATTGTCTAATGTAATGAAATCAAATGCCCCATATTCGTCAATTACCCAATCGTAGTTTCCACCAACTACTAATGTTTGACAAAGCTCACATTTTCCAAGATTACTTAGATTTAATGTTCCACCACAGTTTGGACAACTACTAATTGAATCACCTTTCACTTCATGCTCGAGTTGTTTATTGCTTCGTTTTAAAACAATTGTAAATTTCAAATCATCAATTTGATGCTTATCTCCTTCGACAACTTGATGGCCTCGATTTTCAACATAAGCTGTCATTTTTGCACCAAATAAAACTGTCAAATAATGATAGTCACGTTCAATTACAAAATCAGCATACTCAATTGTACATATTTCATGACATGTGATAAAGGGTTGTGTCCGATTACTTTTAAATTCTTTAAGCTGTTTACTCAGAACTTCAAATAATTCAACACTTAAAATTGCTTGAGCTTTTTCAAGATTGAGACTTGTCCATGCTGTTTGAAGTTCAAGAAAATTTTGCGTGAGTTGTTGTTCAAACTTTGGACGTTCAAATTTTGAATCAAAATTTTTTACTGTAGATATTACAGCTTGTTCTTCTGCAGGATTCAACACTAGACTTGAACCAAGATTATCATTTTGGTTAACGCTAATATTTTTCATAAAATTTCTAATTATTATGATGATCATTGCAAAAACAACAATTGTTAAGAAGATATTCCCAAAGCCTGCCTCACTTTGTGAACCACCTCCAAAAAAGAAAAAGCTTGGGGAGCCGCCACTACTAAAACCTTTAAACCCACTTCCAGTATAGCTACTACTTCGACTTCCACCACCGGAAAAACTTCGTCCAACCTGAGCTGAGAAAGTTATTAGATCGAATTGAAGATAAGTTACAAGTACTGCACAAAATGTAAACATTAGTTTATTTATCATTTTTCTCCTCATGAAGGTTTATTTTAAATAATACTTGTTGACCTTTTTTAGTTAATGATAAATCGAGTCCATTTAAAAAGGCAATTCTTTTAACCATATATAGTCCTAGTCCATGTCCACCTGTTTGCGAGTTTCTTGAACTATCTAATCTTTTAAACGGTTGGAATAATTCATTAATTGATGGTGTATCAATTGGGAAGTCAATATTTTTATTTGTAATTTCAAACTCAGTATCCGTTATTTTAATATTAACTTTTTGATCATCACTATATTTTAAAGCATTTTCGATGATGTTTTTTACTAATTGCTCCATCAACCTCTGATCACCCATCATCACAAATTCACCACGATCACTTACATTTATTTTATAGTCGTCAGTTGAATAAATTGCTCTTAGTAATTTTATTTGGGAAAAAATTATATCATTTACATGTACTTCTTTTTTCGTAATTGAATAACCATCATCATCAATTTTAGCTGAAAATAAAATATCTCTAACTAAGTCTTCCATCATTTGTAGAATATCTAAGTTTTCTTTCAAGTAAAAATCACGATCAGCATACACTCCAACATTGTCAATCATACACTCTGTTTGCCCCTTTAAGACCATTAGTGGTGTTTTCAACTCATGAGACATTGTTGCCATATGAATTCGACGATTTTTTTCCATACTTGTCGCACGTTCCACATCATGACTTAAATCATTTAAAACTTTCCGCATACTTTGCCGAACTACATCTAAATTATGGTCTAAATCTCCTAATTCATCGGTTCGATTAAGTCGTAAATTTGTGTCTAGTTTTAATCTTGCAATATCATTGGTTTTTTTTTGCAACACAAGTAATGGTTTGGCAAAACTTTCTGCAAAAAAGTAGGAGACAACACTTGAACAAATAATAACTACAATAAACAAGTATTTGATTATTCCAATTAATACTTGAGCGACATCATCACCTTTTCCGAGGGGAACAACTAAACTCACATTGAACAGGACTGTTGGCAATGGTCTAAATTGTTGTTCACGTGTTTGATAATCTAGTAATGGATTAATCATGCTTTCTTCAAAAGTTTTTAAAACTGTATTTCTGTCAAAAGAAACCCCATAAACTTGTTTTTCATTACTATTTACATTTTCTAGAACTAAAAATCCTTTGACACTTTCAAGGATTTCTACATTTTGTTCACTAATTATATGTCCTGTTTCATTTGCATTTTGAATAACTAATGCAAGTGATTTTTCTGCTTCATCTTTTTGATATTTTTGGTAAATCGTTGGTAAAGCTAATAAAATTATAAGGAAAATAATTAAGAATATTAGCATTCCAGCTAAAAACATCGTCAAATAAGTACGAACAAAAATCGAACTTCGTTTTTCCTTATCCATAGCGATATCCAATTCCCATAACTGTTTTTATTTGAATTCCTTGCAGCTTTTTTCGAATGTTTTTTATATGGGTATCAATGTTACGCATATCAGCATCATAAGTATAACCCCAAACTTTTTCAAGCATTTGTTCTCTTGATAGAACATGTCCTTCATTTTCGATTAAATACACAAGTAAGTCATATTCTTTTACTGTTAAATCAATTAGGTTTCCGTTATGAAATACTTCACGTGAATTTAAGACAATTCGAAGTTCATCACGAATTATTTCATCGTGAATTTTCTTATTAGTTTTTAATAGAGCCGTCACTCTTTTTTGAAAAATCTTAAATGAAAATGGCTTTGAAATATAATCATTTGCTCCAATATCAAAACCATGAACTTCATCTTCTTCTTCTCCAAGTGCTGTTAACAGCATTATTGGGATTTCCGTATCTTTAGATCTAATTAGTTTAACAAATTGATGTCCATCCATATTCGGCATCATTACATCAGTAATTACTAAATCAAATGTTTCTTGCATGTAAAGTTCATATCCTTCAACTCCATTATTAGCACAAAATACTGTATAACCATTCGATTTTAAAACTTCACTTATAAGTTGTTGTAAACTTGTTTCATCTTCGACAACTAAAATTTTAATCATAATTTCTCCTTGTTTAACTTAATATTTATCCACAAATCTTTTCAACTTTCCCTAGATTAATCTTCATTTTTACTGAAGCTACTTTGATTATAGCATTTTATTATTACAATTTCCTTCTTTTAATTTCTTTACTACTCATTTGTTTCGATTAAAAGTAATTTACCGTCTGTGAATTCAATAATTCCAACCTTATTTTCCAATAATTCATTACTTATGCATAGTGAATCATTCACCTGTAAGTTATAATTATCTAATTGATATTTAAAGCCTGAAAGATTTAAGCCTGAAACATTTTGGATTGCAAACATTGAAAAAAACTGATACGAACTTTTGAGCATTGTTTTTCCAGGGTTTAAACAACTAATTCGACAATATTTATTTAAAAAAATCATATCAGACTTTATTTGCTTGATATTTGCTAAAAGATGATCAAGTCGGTTTAAGCTTGCAAACCCTACAATATACATTTTATTTATTTGCTTTCCAAACTCCTTACGACAAACATTCAGAGCTACTTCAAAATCCGTTTCATCTTTAATTGGATTCAATTTAATAATTTTTGTCTTATCTATTTTTTCTTTTTCAAGTAATGAAAAGTTGGCTGAATCACCATCTCCAATCAAAAAATCATAAGTTAATTTTTCGTTTAACAATGCTGTTACTCCACCATCAACTGCAATAACTTTTTTAATTTCTAAGTCATTTATCAAAGTTTTTAATTCTAAGTCACATTTACCGCCAAGAACTAGTAAAATATTCATCGTAAACTATCAATTGCACTTTGTAAGTTTTGTTTGAAAATATATGAACCAGCAACAAGTACATCACATCCAACATCTGTACACATTTTACCTGTTTCATTTGTAATTCCACCATCGACTTCAATTAAATAAGTTAAATTATTAGTACTTCGGTAGTCGTCTAAAAACTTAATTTTATCGATAGCGCTTGGTAAAAACGCTTGACCACCAGCACCTGGTTCAACAGACATTATTAATACAAGATCAAGTTCTGTTAAATATTTTTCAAGCTCTCTTACATCAGTATGTGGTTTAATTGACAATCCTGCTTTAATATTATTTTCTTTCAATAATTTGATTAATGGTAAAATTTCAGTCTCCTCAACTGCTTCAAGATGAAAAGTAATATTATCTACAATCCCAATCAATTGCTCGATTTGACGTTTAGGTGTAATTGTCATCAAGTGAACATCAAGTATTTGTTCACTACTGATAGCAATATTTTTAATTAAATCTGGTCCAAAAGTAATGTTGGGCACAAATGCTCCATCCATTATATCTAAATGTAACCACTCTGCATCCGTTTCGTTTAATTTTTTTATTTCACTTTCAACATTTAAAAAATCGCACGCTAATAGCGATGGTGATATGACTGTACTCATTTTCTCTCCCTAGATTCTGTTATTAATTTGACATAATTTTCATACCGCAGCTGTGGAATTTTTCCTTCTTCAACTGCTTCTTTAACCGTACATTTAGGTTCACTGACATGATAACATGTTGAGAATTTACAACTATGTGCATATTGGTGAAAATCAAAATATAAATCGCGAATTTCAGCTGCTGCTAATGGAATATCAAGCGCAGAAAATCCTGGTGTATCGATAATTACACTATCTAAATACTTATAAAATGTTACTTCACGAGTTGTATGTTTTCCTCGGTTTAATGCTTTGGAAATTTCCTGTGTTTTGAGTTCTAAATCTGGAATGAGCCTATTAATTAATGTACTTTTACCTACACCAGTCTGACCTGTAATAACGTATTTATCCTTTTGAAAAAGTTGATTAATAATTGTAATATCTTCATCAAAACCTTGCCAAAATATTTTCTCAAAACAATTATTATAATAGTCTAATTGCTGACTAAGTTCTGTTTTTTCTTCGTCTGTAAGCAAATCTGTTTTAGTAACGATTAAAGTTGATTCCAATTTATTAGCATTCATTACAAGTAGCATTCGATCAAGTAAGCCAAAATTCATAGCTGGTTCTTTAGCAGAAAAGACTAAAATTGCATTATGAACATTCGCAAGTGGAGGTCGAATTAGCATATTTGTTCGAGGTAAAACCTCAATTATATAATCATCATTTTCTGCTAATCTAACATAATCACCAGTATAAATCCGCTCTTTTTTTAATTTAAGTTTAGTTGAACCATTACATGCAACAATTTGATCATTTATTTCAACATAAAACAAATTTGCAATTGCCCTAACTACTACTCCATCTCTTTGATCTTTATTCACAAGTTACCACCTTTTTCTAATTTTTAAGCTAATTAATTTGTCCCATTTGGAGGTGTTCCAGTTGAAGAACCTCCACCTGGGGGTTGTGTTGAACCACCAGTACCTCCATTATTATCTGTTGGTGGAGTTGGCGGCGGTGTAACTGGACATTTTCCTGTTGAAACGCTAATTGTGATTGAATCACCTTTGGATACAGTGCTTCCATATGTTGGATTTTGCTCGAAAATTTTATCTTTTCCAACTGTATCGAAACATTTATCAGTTTTTTTAATCGAAATTTGATTTTCTTGCCCAAACTTTTGAGCTACGGTCCAATCAAGTCCAATGAAATTTGGTACATCAATAAAACTAATTCCGTTACTTACTTCAAATTCAAAAGTATCGCCCTTTTTAACTGTACTTCCAGCTTCTGGTGTTTGACTTAAAATTGTTCCTTCCGCTTCTGAGCTTTCGACACTACTAACTTTAACAATGTATCCATCTTTTTCTAATTGAGCTTGAACTGTTGTAATTAGTTGGCCACTAAAATCTGTTGCATTTGAAGTTGGTGGTCCTGTTGAAACAACTATTGTTATTTTTTGTTCTTTAGGATTTTTAATTACGTCTTCTGCACTTGGTGTTGTCGATATAATTTTATCTTTTTCAATTTTTTCATGTGGTTCTTTTTTAATTGTAATATTTTTTTCGTCAATTTCAATTGCTACTAGACTTTGTCTCGCACTTTCTTCTGTCATATTTACTAGATCAGGCATTACAACTTCTTCTTTTGATAACTGAATAAAAGTTAGACTTCCAATTAGAATAACAAGTAGTCCTAGTACTCCTAAAATAATCATTTTTTTCTGATTTTTTGATTTAGAATTGTCTTGTTCTTTTAATTTTGAATAAGTAATATTTTCTGTAAAATTAATTGTTTTTTCTAATTCTTCATTTTCGAATAAGTCATTTACAAATTCTAATTTTTTGGCATTTACATTTTCTTCTTTATATAAATTATCAATATCGTTAATCATATCTGCACAACACTTATATCGATTATCTAATCTTTTCGCTGTTGCTTTAATAACAATATTTTCTAGAAATTGAGGTACATCAGTTCTTGCCATTCGAATTGAAGGTAATGGCTGATTTAATTGTTTAAGCATAATTACAGCTGGTTTTTCACCTGTAAATGGAGCAGTCCCTGTCAATAATTCAAACATTAAGATTCCGACTGAATAAATATCTGTTTGTTTATTAACATTTCCACGATTTAACGTTTCGGGTGATACATATTGGGGAGTACCCATTAATGACTGTGTTCGAGTGACGTCATCGGCAATTATATCTGCAATTCCAAAATCAGTTATTTTTATTTTTTTATTGCTATTAATTAAAATATTTTGACCTTTAATATCTTTGTGAATTACACCTTGTTCGTGCGCATGATCAAGTCCAACTAAAATTTGTTTTGTAATATCAAGCACTTCCGATATTTGAATTTTACTACTTATTTTTAAGTAGTCTTTTAATGTCATTCCTTCAACATATTCTTGGGCAATATAGTGGAGCTCGTTCTCATCTTCTCCTATTTCATAAATTTTAATGATATGCTCATCATCCAATAAGCTTATCGCTTGTGCTTCTCGGCGAAAATGACGAATTTTCTGTTCCGTAACTAAATCTGGTTTTAATATTTTTAATGAAACATCAAATTCTTGTATCATATCATATGCCAAATATACTTTTGCAGTCCCACCTTCACCAATTAAATCAATTATCTTATAACGATTGGCTATTATTTGTTGTTTTTCCATTACTCATCTCCTTGCTCAACAATTATAAATGTAATATTATCTTTACCTTCTTGTTTCAAACTATAGTCTAATAATTGATCAGCTTTTTCTATAATATCTGCATCTAAATCTAAATACTGTTTAATCGCTTGATCACTAGAAACTTCTGTTAATCCGTCTGAACAAATTAAAAAGCAATAGCCTTTTGGTAATTTTAGTTCCTTAATCTCAATTGTTAAATTTCTCGTTGTCCCTAAAGCTTGTATCAAAATATTACTATAATTACTTTGATCTTTATTTTCAGCTTTTAATGTTCCATTATCAATTAACATTTGTGTTAATGTATGGTCTTTAGTTATTTGTACTATCTCATTAGCTGATTTATAGTAAATTCGACTGTCACCAACATGTCCTGTATAGGCTTTAGCCTCAGCAATAATTATTAATGAAATTGTAGTTCCCATATTTTGATATTCTTCCCGAAAAAGTGAATTTGTATAAATTTTCTCATTAGCCATTGCTATTACATCTTTAATGTATTTTCGATAATCGATTTTTTTATCAATTTGTCGAAAGCTATTTTCTAGTAGCACACAGACAATTTTGGATGCAACTTCTCCAGCGTTGTGACCACCCATTCCATCAGCAACCGCAAGTAACTTATGTCCTAACTTATTTTCAACAATTATAAATCGATCTTCGTTGTTTTCACGTACACGGCCAATGTCTGTGCGTCCAACTGTTTTGATCATTTTTGAACCTCTTTTAAAACTTTATTTCGTAATTGTCCACAAGCTCCATCAATTTTTTGTCCTTTTGAATAGCGAATCGTTGCACGGACCTTTTTACTAACTAACACATCTAAAAAAGTTTTTAAAACTTCATCATTTGAAGACTTAAAGTCATTTTCATCTACATTGTTATATGGGATTAAATTTATATGGCAATCAATATCTCGCACAAGTCGTACAAGCGCTTGTGCGTCAGCAACTGAATCATTAACACCTGCTAACATCACATATTCAAATGTTACTTGTCGATTTGTTTTCCATTGATATTCTTCAACGGCATCAAGTAAGTCATCAATTGGATATTTACGATTGATTGGCATAATATCACTACGAATTTCGTCAATTGCTGAATGTAAACTAATTGCAAGATTTACTTGCTTATCATAGTTCGCAAATTCTAATATTTTGGGAACTAAACCACTTGTCGAAACAGTCATGTGTCTTGCACCAATTTTCAAACCATTTTGATCATTTAAAATATCTAAAAACTTAATTACATTATCATAGTTTTCAAATGGTTCTCCAATTCCCATTACAACAATATGGCTGACACGTAACTTATGCTTTAATAACTGTCTTTGAAAATGGACTACTTGAGCTACAATTTCACCTGTTTCTAAATTTCTTTTCAATCCATTCAGATGAGAAGCACAAAATTTACAACCAATTCGACAACCAACTTGAGTTGTCACACAAACAGAATATCCATAATTGTGATTCATTAAAACAGCTTCTACTGCTTCTTTATCACTCAATTCAATTACTGCTTTTTGTGTAAAGTCTGTGTCAATTTGTTCCTCAATTATTTCATAATTATGTATAACGAAATGTGCTTCAATTATTGCTAAATCTTTTTTCGAAATATTTGTCATTTCTGAAAATTGCTGTACACAATTAACATATAACCAATTCCACACTTGTTTTGCTCTAAATTTTGGAATTCCAAATTTAGTAAATTCATCGCTTAATTCTTCATAAGTGAAATTATATATATTAAACATTTTTCTCCAATACTGCGATATAAAAACCGCTACTAGCTTTTTCGAACGGCATCAATGTTCGTTCATAAATCAGCTGTAAACTTGAATTTTCCTCAAGTATTTTTTTTATTTGTTGTTCATTTTCTACTTTATTAAGAGTACATGTTGAATAAATTAACTTGCCACCTTTTTTCACAAATTTAATTCCTGAATGTAAAATTTCTAATTGTGTTTCAACTAATTTATCAACATCAGCTTTAGTGTGATTATATTTAATTTCCGGCTTTGTATTAATGACACCCCAACCACTACACGGCGCATCAATAAGCACTTTATCAAATAAATCAGGCAAAGCTTTTGTGCTTAAGCTTTCTCTTAAAAGCTCAAAATCAGTTGCGTCTGCACAAATCACTTCAACATTTTCTAGGTTGTTTTCTTTAATTCGTTCCACTAACTTTCGAGCACGTACATCATGTAGTTCATTTGCAACTACCGATTTGGCAGTTTCTGCAATTTGTAATGTTTTTGAACCTGGAGCCGCACATAAATCTAAAATCACTTCTGTACTCTGAGCCGCAACTGTCGTTCCAACTAGATATGAACCAAAATCTTGAATTGTACAATGTTTATTGACAAAATCTGGATGTTTGACAATGTTTTTACCAATAAATTCATACAATTTTTCATTTTCAGTTACCAATTTAAAATCACTTGGATTTGAAAATTCAGTAAGTTTACGGACATAAACTTTTTTCCGTTCATGTGAAGCAATTAAAATTTGTTCAAATTCTTCAGGATATTGTGCTATTAAACTTGATACTATCCATTTTGGAAATGAGTATTTAATTGCTAAATTTTTTTCGACATTCGTAAAAGTTGGTTCACGATTTATTATTTCATCGGTTATTTGTCCTAGTAAATATGTTACGTATTTGAAATCTCCATAATTTACTTTTTTTGTAAGTTCAATAATCTCATTTTTGGTTGCATAATTCGGAATACTATTTACATAGCGATATTCGAAAATTGCCATTTTAAGCAAAGTTCTCACTTTTAAGTTTAATTTATCACGTGTAATCTCATTAATTATATAATCTAAATATAAATCATATTCAATTATTCCGTATATAATATACGAATAAAGAGCTTGAGCTTTTTCATCTGCTTCAAGTTCTTTTAATTTTAGATTCAAAAATGTTTGATTCTTGTAATAATCCAATAAAAGATTATATATTATTCGTCGCTTCATCATCCGCCTTATTAATATAGAAAAGTAAGTTGGACCCCAACTTACCTATTCTTATAGATTAATGATCATATCATCACTAATTCGTTGTTCAACTTTTTTTATTTTGTCCACAAACTCTTTATCTGCATAACCAGTTGCAATAATTGTTACAGACTTAAAGTTTTCGTCACCATCAGCTTCATCTTTTAAACCTTGTACAATTGTAATGTCATCTCCAAGTTCACGCACTAGGTATTTTCGAACTTCAGTAATTACATCATACGTCATGTATTCAAGATTTCCACCAATCAAAATGATAATTTGTTTTGCACCATGAATTGAAATTTCTAAAATATTTGAATCAATTGCATTTTCCAGCGCTTTAATTGAATTTTGCGAAGCAGAAAGTTCTGGGTTATTTGATTCCCCAATTCCCATAACTGCTAGTCCTTTATCACGAAGTCCGTTACGTAAAGTATTTAAATCAATATTTGCATCCAAATTGTTAATTGTATCTAGCATAGTAACAATTGTTTCAACACCTTTTTTCAAAATTTCATCTGGAAGTTCAAAAGCTTCTTCAATAAATTTATCACGGAAATTTTGCACTAGTTTTTCATTTGGAATCACAATTGTAACATCTGTTACACTTTCTAAATTTGAAATTCCGTTTAGAGCCATATCAAGTCTCGATGGTCCTTCAAATGAGAATGGTTTAGTTACGACAGCAATTGTTAAAATACCCATTGATTTAGCAATTTCCGCGATCACAGGAGCAGCTCCTGTTCCAGTTCCTCCACCCATTCCTGCAGCGATAAAGACAATGTCAGAATCAACTAAAATTTCTTTAATTTCTTCACGTGATTCTTCGGCAGCAGCTCTTCCAATTTCTGGTAATGCACCTGCTCCTAATCCTTTGGTTAATGTTTTTCCAATATGTAAATGATAATCTGCTTTTGATTGTTCTAATGCTTGAGAATCCGTATTTATTGCATATGATTGAATATTTTTCAATTTAGATTTTACCATATAGTCAACTGTGTTTGAACCTCCACCACCGACTCCAAGTACTTTAATATTATAATTCACCATTTTTGTGTCCTCCACTATATATATATTATAACAAAATTCCAGTTTTTTTTGCTTTTTATTTCCGTATTTGGAATATTTTCATTTGTTTGTATTATTAACTACAATCTTTTGCTATAACTTCCTTAAGACAATTGTTGATAGTAAACCATCTGTGCAAACTTAGAACCAAATACTTCTAGTGAATTAACTTCAACAAATCCCATTTTCTCATACAGTTTACGAGCATTTGGTTGATCAACTAATAATGATACATTAGAAAAACGTTCGATTACTTTATTAAGTAGTATTTTTCCAAGTCCTTGTCCTTGATATTCTTCTTTAATTGCAAATGTATCGAGATAAAATGTATCTTCTACTGCTTCAAAGTTACAAACTAATACATCTTTTGCATATTTTTGTTTGATTAATTCACATTGATTTAAAGCCAGTAACTCTTCTTCTTTTTGAGGATAGATTATAAATATTCCAACTATTTCTTTTGCAGATTCAGACCCTTCTTCGCTGGGTAAAATATCTTTCATAAGTAAATATGTATTTTCAAAGCTAAATTTATTTTTGCGTTTTCCAAATAAATAAGTACAACATTCATAATTATCAGGAAGTTGATAATCATTGAAGACACATTCTGCAGCAGATAAAATCAAACTAGCAACATCTTCATTACCTTGTGCTTTTTCAATTGTTAAATTCATTTTTTCTCCTCTTTTAACTAATTAATGTCCCTTGATTTAATGGATAACTTACTTTATCAAGTCTCACATTCACAATTTGATTTTTCAAGTCATGTTCAACACCTGCTGGAAACTCAATTCGAATATAATTATTTGTATGACCTTCGAAGTTACCATTTTTATTTCGACGTTCAACTAAGACGTCTAGCACATCACCTTTAAACATCTGCGCAAAATCTTCAGCTAATTCAACATTCACTTGAAGTAATTCTTTTACATGCTCTTTTTTCATTTGATCTGGTACTTGATCTTCCATTCTAGCAGCTGGTGTTCCACTTCTTTTCGAATACGGGAAAACATGAAGCTCACTAAATGCTAATTCTTTAATTGTAGCAACTGTTTGGGCAAATTCTGTTTCCATTTCTCCCGGAAACCCAACAATTACATCTGTTGTTAAAGCAATGTTTGGCAATATACTTCTAATTTCACTTATTTTATTTTTATATTCTCGTAAATTGTAATTTCTTCGCATTCGTTTTAGAGTTTCATCATTTCCTGCTTGAATAGGTACATGCAAATGTTCTACAACTTTTGTAGAATTAGCAATTACTTTCAGCATTTTTTGATCTAATTGATTGATTTCTATCGACGAAATACGGATACGCTTAAGTCCATCGATTTTTTCCAAATCTAATAGTAAGTCAGCCATATCATAATCTTCTAAATCTTCTCCATAAGCACCTGTATGGATTCCTGTTAGAACAATTTCTTTCACTCCTAAATTAACAACTTTTTTGACTTGGTCTAATACTTTTTGAGGTTCTTCACTTCTGACTAAACCACGCGCCCATGGAATAATACAGAATGTACAAAAATTATTACAACCGTCTTGAATTTTCACATACGCTCGTGTTTGTTTATCGATTGAAACAATTGATAAACTTTCAAAGTCTTTTTGCTTCATGATATTATTTACGTCAAGAATTGGTTGACGGGACTCTAAAAACTGTTCAACATACTCAACCATTTTTTCTCGACCATGTGTCCCAACAATAATGTCGACACCTGCTATATCCTGAATTTCATTTGGTTTTGTTTGTGCATAACAACCCATTACAGCAACAACTGCTTCTGGATTTCTTCTTACTGCTTGACGAATTGCTTGACGTGATTTTCGATCACCACTATTAGTTACTGTACATGTGTTGATAATATACACATCCGCAATATCATCAAATTCAACCAATTGATAATTTGCGTCTCTGAATAAATCTAAGACTGCATTCGTTTCAAATGAATTTACTTTACAACCAAGTGTTTTATAAGCTACTGTTCTCATTCTTCTCCTTCAATTAAAAATGCAAGTTGAGCACCTGCTGCTATACACGCTGTTTCAGCACGTAAAATTCGTTTTCCTAAACTTACCGTTTGAATATTCGCACCTTGGTTTAATAACATCGTTATTTCCTCGGTTGTTATTCCGCCTTCCGGTCCAATTACATATAGTATTTTACTAGCAGACTTTATTTCTGTTTTCATTTCAGACAAGTGCTTGTTTTTTTCTTCTTCATAGGCAACTAAAATTAAATCATAGTCAGCAAAATTAAAACTTTCTAATTTCTCGTTAAACATTAATTTTGTTAACTTTGTTCGTTTTGATTGCTCACTTGCAGCTTTAGCTATTTTAGTTAGTCGTTCAATCTTTTTACCAGCTGTTTTCAAATCCCATTTACTTATACTACGTTTAAATGGACAAAAAAAGACTGTTGATATTCCAATTTCTGTTATTTTCTGCACAACCATTTCATGTTTATCACCTTTAAGCAAACCACACAATAAATCAATTTCAATTGGTAGTTCTGTCGAAAAAAATTTTTCATGAAACATTAGTGTAATCGAATCGCTTGCAATTGCTTCAATTTGATAGATCGCTGAATTTTTTCCTGTGTTAATTAATATTTTTTCACCTATTTTACTCCGAAGTACCTTACCTACATGATGAAGTATTTCTTTATCTACAACAATTAGCTTTT
>JBOFGK010000004.1:0-37387 GCA_051649085.1 Mycoplasmatales bacterium
GTAGATGACTATATGTTATACTACAACTACGAAAGACCACAAATGCACAAACAAAAAATGACACCCCACGAAGTGGAATGTCATATTATGTGTAGTTAAACTCTTTTATTTCTTATTCCACTTTTTGGGGTTCAGTTCAGAGTTGTTCTTGCTCTTTTTTTTCAATTTAAAAAATATGACATTTTTTAAGGACTTACTTTGTTTGATATAAAATATCTAAAATAATAAATATTTGTTTGACAAGCAGTAATTAATATGCTAAACTATCATTAAATAAATAGAGGTGCTTTAACAAAAAGTAATTAAGTGGAGTGTAACTAACACGCTGAAACTTAACGAAAGGTGTTCGAGCCGAAACTTATTAATTAGTAACTAATAAGTTGGGCTAGTGGATAAGATCCATTAGACTCCCACTCAGAGTGGAGGTGCTATTTTTAATTTATTTTCGAAAGTAAATAACTTAAAAAGTACTTCTACTGAAGTACTTTTTTTATTTGAAAATATGGAGGGAAGATGAAAGTAATTAAGTTCGGTGGAACAAGTGTTGGAGATTTAGCAAAAATATTTGAAGTTGCAAAGTATATAAAAGGACAAAGAAGAGAACATCAAAAAATTGTTGTCGTTGCTTCAGCGATGAATAAAAGTACAGACGATTTACTAATAATGGCAAGTACTTTATCCAAGACTCCAAATAAACGAGAATTAGATCGATTGCTTTCAATCGGAGAACAACAAACAATTTCGTTACTTGCGATTGCCTTAACAGATATTGGAATAAGTGCAGTTTCATTAACAGCTGATCAACTTGAAATCAAAACAAAAGGAGATTTTGCAAATGCGCAAATTGTTCAAATAAATGAGCAAATAATTCATGAAAAATTTGTTGAGCATGATGTAGTAATTGTTGCTGGATTTCAAGGGATTAATGAACGCAATGAAATTGTCACGTTAGGACGTGGTGGAAGTGATACAACAGCGGTTGCAATTGCAAGTGTTTTAAAGTGTGATTGTGAGATTTATACAGATGTTTCGGGAATTTATGCAACTGATCCACGAGTTATTCCAAAGGCGAAGAAATTAAATTATATAAGCTATGATGAAATGGCTGAACTTGCAACATTAGGCGCAAGTGTAATGCATAATCGAAGTGTCTTTATTGCAAAAAAGTATGGAATTAAAGTATATGTAGCTAAGAGTTTAAGCCAAGAGAAAGGGACCTATATTATGAATAAGAATATTGAAGAAAATGTAGTAACAGCAATCGCTGTTGATAATGATGTAATTAATTTTACAATTAAGTGTAGTAAACAAAAGTGTAATATATTAAGTAAATTAGCTTTAAATAAAATAAATATTGATATGATTTCACAATTAGTAATTGATGATAAATATATTGTTGGATTTTCCACAAATAGTTCAGAAATTTTGAAAGTAAATGAAGCAATTGATGAATTTACAGCAGAAATGGAATTAGATGTAAACATCAATGACAATTTAGCAAAAATTTCTCTTGTTGGAAGCGGAATGCGTAATGCAAGTGGACTTGTTAGTCGCGTATTTCAAACGTTAGAAAAAATTGGAATTGAAGTAATGCAAACAACGACTTCAGAAATTACAATTTCTTTATTAGTCAGTAAAGAAAATAGTGTTAAAGCATTAGAAGGATTATGTCAAGAATTTGACTTAATGGAGGATAAATGAAAATTGCAGTAGTTGGAGCAACGGGTCTCGTTGGTCGTCAAATTTTGAAAGAATTAGTCTGTTTAGGAATTGCTGATATTACAGCTTTTGCAAGTACCAAAAGCGCTGGAAAACGACTAGTCGAACAAGGTAGAGAGTTTATAGTTAAAGGCTTGACTCCAGAAATTACATTTTCTGATTATCAAATAGCTTTATTTTCGGCAGGTAGTGAAACAGCTAAACAGTATGCACCACTATTTGCTAGTGCAGGTTGCTATGTTGTTGACAACAGTAGTTGTTTTCGAATGGATGAAGACAAGGCGCTTGTCGTACCAGAAATAAATGGCCAAGCTGTTTTTAACTATTCAAAAATAATTGCTAATCCGAATTGCTCAACTATCCAAAGTGTAATTGCAATTAAATCATTAATTGAAAAATTGCCTGTAAAAGCGATTGATTATGTTACCTATCAAGCTGTTAGTGGCAGTGGTGTAAATGGAATTATGGATTTAGAACGTGAAGAAAATCAATTTTATCCACGGGTAATTAAACAAAATGTGCTTCCACAAATCGATCAGTTTAGTGAAAATGGCTATACATTTGAAGAACTAAAAATGATTAATGAAACGAATAAAATTTTGAATTTAACAGATGTTGAGATTACAGCGACATGTGTTCGAGTTGGAGTTAGAAATGGTCACAGTGTTCAAATAAAACTTGACTTTAGTGTAGAAGTTACGTATGAACAATTAAAGGAAATATTGATTGATTGTGAAAGTGTTAAATACATATGGGATCAAAGTGCTTATGTGACACCACGCGAATTAGTAGATACAGCACAAGTCTTTGTTAGTCGAATTCGTTTAAGTCCAAATAAAAAATCGGTCTTAATGTTTGTCGTAGCTGATAATCTACGCATTGGAGCGGCAACCAATACCGTAAATATTGCTAAAGTGATTATGAAAGGAGCTCAAAATGTATAAATTATATACTGCAATAGCAACCCCATTTAATGATGCTGATAAAATTGATTATACAGCACTTAAACAACTATTAGAAATTCAAATCAAAAATCAAGTAACAGGTTTAGTTGTCAATGGGACAACTGCTGAAACGCCATGTTTAAGTCTAGAAGAAAAACGTCAACTGTTAGAGTTTGTACTTGAAAATACACCAACAGAACTTGATATAATTGTTGGTGTAAGTTCAAATTCAACAGCTCATGTGATCGAAGAGATAAAAAATGTTGATGATTTGTCATTCTCAACGTATATGATTTGTCCTCCGTATTACAATAAGACCAGCCAAACGGGATTAATTTGTCATATTGAAGCAGCCCTTGGTGAGACCAAGAAACAAGTTCTCTTATATAATGTTCCGAGCAGAACGGTTATGAGTTTTGAACTTGAAACAATTGTTAAATTAGCTGAAAACCCCCAAATTAGAGGAATTAAAGAAGCAGCAGGTGATTTTAACTTAATTGCTTCAATTATTGCTCAAACACGAACTGAATTTGAAGTTTTCAATGGAAATGATGATTTACTTGTGCCAACTGCTGCAATTGGTTGTGTTGGTGTGATTTCAGCAATTAGCAATGCTCTTTGTGAACCGCTTAAAACAATTTGTCAAATACTTACTGATGAAGATTATGCAAAAGCACGGTTGGAATATTTAAAAATTCATGACTTAATTAATTTAACATATAGTCAAGTAAATCCAATTGGCGTCAAAGGGTTAATGGAAGCTAATTACGGAATTAGTCGAAATGTCCGCTTACCGTTAGTTAAAACGACTGAGCAATTACAAGAAAAGTTTAGACAGGAGTTAGCGAAATTATGAAAATAATCTTACATGGTTTTGGAAAGATGGGACAAAAAATCGAAGAAATTATTACGCAAAAATATCCGCAAATTAAGGTAATGGCAATTGTCGATTTTAAAAATAGTAAACAACAAGTTGAACAAAATGAAACAGTCAAAAAATATCAATCATTAGTAGAGTTAAGTGAGCATATTTCACTAAATGAAGTAGATTTAATTCTTGATTTTTCTAACTCTCAAGCAATTGATTCATTACTTGATTTCCTTTTTCAAACAAAAATGAAAGCAGTTATTGCCACAACCGGTTTAACGCAAATGCAATTAACTAAAATAACTGAATTAAGTAAACAAGCAGCAATCTTTCAAAGTTATAATACATCGTATGGACTGTACTGGTTGAATAAATTAATTGAAGTTTCAAATCAAGTATTCACAGCTGACTTTGATGTAGCAATTTTAGACAAACATCATAATCAAAAAGTTGATCGACCTAGTGGAACAGCAAAATTATTAGAAAGTAAGATTGAACATAGTGAAGTTGAAATAAAAGATTTTCGAATCGGTGGAATTTATGGCGAGCATAGTGTATTTTATGCAAGTGATTCCGAAGTGATTGAACTTAAACATACCGCCCTTAATCGAGACGTTTTTGCGTATGGAGCAATTAGAGCAGCACTAACTTTAGCAACAAAAGAAGCAGGTTATTATACTTTAGAAAACATCTATGAATAGGAGAAAAAATGAATTTAGATAATGCACAAGAAATTATAAACTACATCGGAAATTCGGTGAAAAAAACACCAGTTCGAGCAACAATTAGTTTAAAAGGTGATTTAAAAGTAGAACTAGAAAATGTGAAAGTTTTTCAAAGTTCAACCCTTGTTATTTTGAAAGGTGAAAGCGAGATTATTTTAGAGTTTATTGAAAGAAATCGTGCAAATATTGTGGATTATGACTTAGAATATGATCGTCGTAATAGTGCGATTCCGACCTTGGATATTGCACAGATCAATGCAAGAATTGAACCAGGTGTAACGATACGTGAACATGTAGCAATTGGTGATAATGCGATTATTATGATGGGAGCTGTTATAAATATCGGTGCGCAAATTGGAAATGGAACAATGATTGATATGGGGGCAATTTTAGGTGGACGAGCAACAGTTGGAGCAAATTCGCATATTGGTGCAGGTGCTGTGCTTGCAGGTGTGATTGAACCACCAAGTGCAGATCCAGTCCGTGTTGGAAATGATACGTTAATCGGAGCAAATACTGTTGTCCTTGAAGGTGTGCAAATTGGTAATAATTGCGTTGTTGGAGCGGGAAGTATTGTAACACAAGATGTACCTGATAACAGTGTTGTAATCGGAAGTCCAGCTAGAGTTGTGAAAATGGTTGATGAACAAACTAAATCAAAGACACAAATTTTAGAAGAATTACGCAAACTTTAAAATTAAACTAATTTAAAATTGAAATGAGGATAATGAAAGTAGTGAACTATCAGAATATTCAAATAAATATCCAAGCACTAAAGGAGTATAATCAAAAGGAGATTATTGTTGTTTTGAAAAATAATGCGTATAATCTTGGCTTACGAAATGTTTTAAAACAAATTAACGAACAAGTTAAGTATGTAATGGTAACAGAAGTTAGTGATGCGATTATGATTAAACAAAATTATCCACATCTTTTTGTTTATTTGGCTAATCCACTTACAACGAAAGAGTTACAAACACTTGCACACGCATGTCCTACAGCCGTGTTTGATGTAATGATTGATGACTTGGAATTTTTAAAAGAAAATTTTCAATATTTAAAAACATATAATCTTCATTTAAAAATCAATACTTCAATGAATCGATTTGGCGTTGATACACTTGAAGCTGCACAAGCAATTATTGAGTATGCCCACGAACAGTCAAAAGTGCTAATTGGTTTATGTACCCATTTCGCCTTAGAAGATGAAAACGAAACGTTAGCCATGGCGGCAATTACAAAATTTAAAAACATTTATGAACAATTAGTAAAAATCAATGAATTTACAATAATTCATGCAGAAAATTCTTACACATATTTACGAAAATATCCAGAACTTGAATTTTGTAATTATGCAAGACTTGGAATTCTCGTGTATGGCTATAATCCGACGCCAATGAAGGTTGAACTTAAACCAACAATCGAAGTAGTTGGAAGTGTGTTAAAGATAAGAGAACTTACCGAAAATGAGTCGTTTTCTTATGGACTTGATAATCGATTAGCAAAAACACAAAAGATTGCAATTATCAACTTAGGGTATGGTGATGGTCTATTAAGAGATAGAAAAGACTTATCGGTAAAAATTCAGAAAAAATCCAAAATAGCTACAAAAATAATTGAAAATAATTATCCACTAATTGGTCGAATTTCAATGTCCCATTCGTATGTTGCTGTTGATGAACAAGTAGCTGTTGGTGATACGGTTATTATTTATGATGATGAGCAACTAGTTTCAAATCATAGTAAAGTAAGTAAAGTACCAACATCGATGGTTATGAGTTATTTAAACTAGAAAGAGGAAAAATGGAAAAATTTATAAAAAGTATTGAGCTTGATAATCTAATTTCAAAGTATCAAACACCGTTAATTGTTTATGATCAAATTAGGATGGAAGAAAATTTGAAGTCGTATATTGATAGTTTCAAATCAGCGAACTTTACAACTGAAATCGCGTTTGCATCAAAAGCTTTAAGTATTAAGGAAATGTATCGATTGTGCATGAAACATCAAATTTCAATTGATACGGTGTCAATTGGAGAAATTCATACAGCCCTTAGTGTTGGCTTTGATCCACAAAAAATTTATTTTCATGGTAACAATAAAACTAGAAGTGATTTAGAATATGTAGTTGAAAAAGGAATAGGTTATATTATCGTTGACAATTATGATGAATTAACGAGATTAGGAGAAGTTGCTAAAAGCTTTGGTAAAACAGTCAACATTTTAATCCGTGTAAATCCAATTGTTGAAACAGTAGATGAAAATCATAAATACATTCAAACAGCAAATCTTGATAGTAAATTTGGCGTGCTAGTCAATCAACAGTTATATGATAAAGTAGCGGAACTTTCCATGACAAATCTTTGTTTTAAAGGAATTCATTGTCATGTTGGTTCACAAATAACAAAACAAGAATTTTTCAATCAATCGATAGAGACAATGGCTGAAATAGCGCAAGCTATTTATACGAATACGCAAGTTGATATTGAAGTCTTAAATATTGGAGGTGGCTATGGTCAAGATTGTGATGCCTGTGCAATCTTAAAGCAAAATATCGTTTTACTTGAACAAATTTTAAAGGATAATCCTGCAAATATCCAAAAAGTAGTAATTGAACCAGGTCGAAGTATTGTCAATAACTTTGCAGTAACTTTATATCAAGTTGGTAGCGTTAAACATCCAACAACTTTTGATATTGTAAGTGTTGATGGTTCAATGGCTGATAATATTCGACCGGCCCTGTATCAAGCCAAATATGAAGCTGTGAATTTATCAAATCCAAGCGGGCCAATTGTCTCAACAAGATTAGTTGGTCGATGCTGTGAATCAGGTGATGTCCTAATTGAAATGTGTCAATTAAATCAAGCCCGTGTTAATGATGTAATTGGTGTTTTAAAGACAGGTGCTTATACGTATTCGATGGCAATGAACTACAATAAGTTATCTAAACCGGCAATTGTATTTGTAAGTGATAAACCAAAGTTAGTAGTTAAACGTGAAACACTTGATGATCTAATTAAAAATGAATTATAAAAGTTTTAACTTCTAGAAAATCTAGAAGTTTTTTCTTTTTCAATAAATTTCAGGTATAGAAAAACACCAATTTATAGTGTAATTACATACTATAAATTAGTGTTATTTTAAGTTTATAAATTTTTTATCCAGATTATTTTTTTAATTGAAAAATTTCTTCTTCATCAATTGACAGCATTAATAAACCACTATAATTTTTACATTCATCTGGACATGTTACTTTAATACTTTGTTTTTCATCAACGAAATTCATCGCAGGAATTACTTCATCATTTTTAAGTAATTTAAATATCACGCTAGTCACTAAGGATTTTTCATCAAAGCTAACCAGATAATAATCATTTTCTTTTTTCACATCCATTATCTTATATACATTATTTGTATTAGTATACTTTGAATTGAAGTTAAACTCTGAACCAATTTCATATTCTGGCACTGATTTTTTGGTAAGTGAAACAAACAAAATAATCAGTGCTACTGAAAAAACTGCTACAATAAATAAACTTTTATTTTTCATATATAACCTTTCTTATTCACTGCTCTTTTACCAGATTCTACAGCTGGCTTGGAATTACTTTACTTCTAAAACATCTTCCTTTGTGGGGATTTTATTCTTACGAGCATTATCCAACTAAACTTTTCACCCCTGTTAGTAAGTAAATGATAACATATTTTCCGTGTGAAGTCAATATTTTTCTTTTATTTGTATTGTAAAGTAAACATCATCTAATCTACCAATCGCATTATTAAGGTTAATATTGCCAAAATATTGCATCATTAAGATAATTCCTACGTTAGATGTTAAATTTTGTGAAGAAATTTCCACAGAATCGATTCTTTTCATAAAATAATTATTTTCCCATTCAATCATTTATTTGTTTTTTGATACAGTAATTATACGATGAAATAAACACCTTTCCATTTTTTATTCATTAAATGAACTAACAAAAGTCGATATTCTACCTATTTAAAGAAAGTTTGTTGACTTTTTTACATTCTGATGAAAAATTCTGGTATAATTTAATTGTCATATCACTAAAGAATGATATTTGTGTGAAATGATATAAGGAGGATAATGGACTTATTGAAACTGTTCGCTGATGTAAACCGGATACGGATAATTAAAGTATTAATGGAAAAACAATTATGTGTTTGTGAGTTAGTAATTATCTTAAACTTGAATCAGACTAATATTTCCAATCATTTAAAAGTGCTTAAAGAAGCAAACATTATTGAAATGGAAAAGCGTGATAAATGGAATTATTATGAATTTAATCATCAATCATTTAAAAATAATAAATTAATTGAGTATGTTCAAGAACTAGATGAGTTACAGTTTAAAGCTGATTTAAAAAAACTTAAGTACATAAATCAAAACTTTCAAGCGTGTACAATAAAAGCTAGTGATATTGAAGCGATAAAACGAGAAATGGAGTGTTTAGATGAAGCAGAATAAGATAAGTTTTTTTGAAAGAAATTTAACGATTTGGGTATTAGTTTGTATGGTATTAGGGATTTTAATTAGTAATTTTTTACCTATAATTCCAGAAACATTAACTAAGTTTGAATATTATAATGTTAGTATTCCAATTGCACTTTTAATTTGGATTATGATTTTTCCGATGATGCTAAAAGTTGATTTTACAAGTGTAAAACGAATTAAGGAAGAACCAAGAGGTTTATATTTAACATGGATTATTAATTGGCTCGTAAAACCATTTACGATGTTTGCCATTACTTGGTTCTTTTTCTTTGTCGTTTTCAAAGCGTTCATACCACCTGAACTTGCAAAAGATTATTTAGCCGGAGCAATTTTGCTTGGAGCTGCACCATGTACTGCGATGGTTTTTGTTTGGTCAAAGTTGACAAATGGAAATCCCCTTTATACAGTAATTCAAGTTGCAACAAATGATTTGCTTATTTTAGTCTTATTTGTTCCAATAGTTGGATTTTTACTTGGAATGGGAAACATCATAATTCCATACCAGACGTTATTTTTATCGGTCATTTTATTTGTTGTAATTCCCTTAGTAGCAGGGATAGTTACAAGAAATTATGTATTAAAACGGTATGGTGAAGAATATTTTACTAATAAGTTCATTAAAATGTTCGATAAATACACAATAGTTGGATTGTTACTAACATTAGTTCTAATTTTTAGCTTTCAGGGAAATGTAATAATTTCAAATCCGTTCAATATAGCTTTAATTGCAATCCCATTAGTAATTCAATCAGTCGCAATTTTTGGTCTAACCTATTTTATAGCATATAAACTTAGATTAAACCATGAAATTGCCGCACCAGCAGCAATGATTGGTGGTAGTAATTTCTTTGAATTAAGTGTAGCCGTTGCAATCACGATTTTTGGTGTTGATTCACCGGTTGTACTAACAACAATTGTTGGAGTGTTAGTTGAAGTACCAATTATGCTTATGCTTTGCAATTTTGCTAATAAAACTGCAAAAGCTTTTAAGTAATTATGCTTAAAATTTAAATAAAAGGAGAAAAATGAAAAAATTAAAAATTGGTTTTATTTGTGTTCATAATTCATGTAGAAGTATTATGGCAGAAGGAATTTGTCGAAAATATTATGGAGATATGTTTGAAGTATATTCAGCAGGAACGGTTCAAAAAGATCAAGTCAATCAAGATGCCGTTAGCTTATTAAAAGAGGAGTATCAAATTACAGACGAGTTTAACTCAAAATTATTAGAAACTTTACCCGAACTTGATATTGTAATAACTATGGGCTGTAATGTAAATTGTCCTTATTTACCATCCAAATATCGTGAAGATTTTGGACTTGATGACCCAACAGGTAAAGACGAAGAGGTCTTTAAATTAACTGCTAAAATAATTGAATTAAAACTTGAACTTATTGTTCGAAAGTTAAATGCTGGTGAAATTTCAATTGATTAAAAATTAATATTAATGTTTTGATTAAAGTAATACAGAACAGTTTAGTAATAAAAGAGCTGTGAAGAAGTAATATGAGCATAGCAATAAATTTTAGCTTTGCAGTTGTTGGATAAAAAAAACTTAAGTAAAATTAACTTACTTAAGTTTTTTTATGGTGCGGATAAAGGGAGTCGAACCCCCACGCCTTGCGGCACCAGATCCTAAGTCTGGCGTGTCTGCCAGTTCCACCATATCCGCATACTTACATATTCTAGCATATCCTGACAACTTTGTCAAGCTATTTGGAAATAATTTTTTGTCTAAAATTTTTCTTGTTATAATTTTAAAAAATGAGGATAAACATTTATGTTTATCCTCTTAAAAAATAATGAATAGATGAGATAATTATAAAAACTTGAAGACTTAATGTTACTTTAGTCTAAACGTGTTTTAAGAATGTATAGTAAAATAGCGATTAAAATTAAGACTGCTGTTAGGAGTACACCTTTTGCGAGTACTGTATGAATTACTCCTGTTTTCAAAATCGTGTAGATTGGCTTTATTGGATCAATTAATGGGGAAACAGGCTCCGAAGCAATTATTTTATTTTCAAATTTAAAGGTTTGTGTAAGACCGTTCTCGGTTACTTCAAATGGAATACATTCATCTTTTTTCTGATAACCTTGCGGAGCTACTTCCTCACAAATTTTATAGCTACCAACTGCAACGTTTGTTGTATGTTTTTCCGTTGTTGAAATCCACTCATCAATTACTTGATCGGTTTCGGTATCAGTAATTGTAAGCTTAGCACCTGCTAAGGCTTTACCTGTGAAAAAATCTGTTTTTTGAACAACAATTTCATTGACAATTTTCTCACGTGGAACAGTTTTACGTTTATTGAACAAATCAAATTTCTGCGTGATTCCAGCTTCAGTCACCGAAATATCAATACATTCTGTTGAAAGTTCATAGTTAGTCGGGGCAAGTGTTTCACAAACTTGATAGTCACCATATTCTAAAGTTGTTTTATGTGCAGTTTCAGTTGAAACCCATTCATCAATAACTTTGTTTGATTTTTTTTCGGTAATTCTAATTGTTGCACCTGGAAGTTCTTCCTTTGAACTAAAATCACGCTTAGTAATTTCAATTTCATTGGTAATCAATTTATTGATGATTGGAATAAGTTCGTTTTCGCTTGAAGGAGCCTTTTCCACAATGTCATATCCATGTAAGAAATAAATTTTTTGATGAGTATCAACAACAAATGTTTCTTCATATGGAGTATAAGTTGATTCTTGATTAATGTCATAACCAGGTCGTGATTTTGTTTCAGTAACTTTATATTCACCTGCTTTTAAATTTTTGATTAAAATTTTACCATTTTTATCAGTGAGAAAAGTAGTTTGAGTTGGATTTTTCGTACCATTGATACCCACAATCGTAAATTCAGTATTTTCAAGTGGAACATGCATTTGATTATTGTGAATAAATCGATCACTGTTTTCTGGTAAATCAAAGGTCATCTGAGTACTTTTTTCAGGTAGATTTCCAATTTTTTGTAGAGTTGCATCGGCAAGAATTGCATAGTTTTTCAGAGGTATTCCGCCATTTAACTCAATGATTTCACCATCTTTAGTAATTGCAAATTCTTCACTATAATCCGGTGCTTGATAACCGTCAGCTTGTTTTGTTTCGGTAATTTTGTAAGTCCCTTTTTTCAAATCAGTAATTAATAGTTCACCATTTTTATCAGTTAAATATGTTGTTTTAATCGGATTTTTCGTGTTTTTTGTCCCAACAACTTTAAATTCAACTCCGGCAAGAGGATTGAATGAGTCCACGCCATTTGTTAGTGATTCTCCATGTTTAATTAGGTGAACAGATCCACGTAACGCTTTGTTAAGTAGTGGTTTACCACCATTTAATTCAACAACTTGACCATTAGTTTCAATTGAAAATTCTTCACTATAAGTTGGTGATGCATAACCATCAAGTGCTTTGATTTCAGTAATTGTGTATTTTCCATATTTTAAATTAGGAATTATAAGTTCACCTTTTTCATTTGTGGAAAATGTTTGGTCAAACCCTAAACCAGTTACTCTAAAAACAACTCCTTTTAAAGGGATTTCAGTCTTACTTGTATCAGTTTGTTCACCGATTTTTGTCAATTTTGCACTACCTTTAATTACGTCGTTTATTAATTGACCATTTGTAGCTAATTTGATGTTATCACCATCATGGATAATTTCAAATTCCTCTTTGTACTTGTTATTAATATAACCAACAATTGTTTGAGTTTCACTAATAGTATACTTACCTGGTTTTAGATTTTTGTCAGAAATTTTACCTTTTTCATCAGTCGTTAAAACTTTATCATATCCAAATCCTGTAACTCTGAATGTAACACCTTGAAGTGGAAGTAGTTCAGAACTTGAGTTATCAAAAGTTTCTCCAACTTTAATCAATTCAAAGGATCCACGGTTAATTTGATTAATGATATCTTGTCCTTGATTGATTAAGAAAATTTCCTCTGCTTTATCAATAACAAATTCCTGATCAAAAGTTCCATGGTAACCAGTTAATGGTTTAGTTTCAGTTAGTTTGTAATTTCCAGCTTTAAGATTATCTACTTTTAGATTACCAGTAGCATCGGTATATAAAGTTTGTTTTAGACCAAGACCTTCTAATTTGAATTCAACTCCTTTAAGTGGTTTTAAACTCGAATCGGCATTATCAAAACTCTCACCAACTTTTTTTAAAGAAAAGCTTCCTTTAATTATATCATTTAATAGATATTTTCCGCCATTTAAGACAGTTGTAGTACTTGGTTTAACTGTAAAATTTTCTTTATAAATTTGTCCGAAAAAACCAGTATTTATTTTATAACCAAATGGTGCCTTTGTTTCTTCAATAGTGTAATTTCCTGGATTTAAAGTTTCTTTTAAAAAACCATTTTTATCAGTTTTTACAAGCTTCTTATTACCTTGTGCATCGGTAATCGTAAATTCTGCATTTTGTAAACCGACAATATCATTTAGTGAGTTGTCAAAATTTTCTCCTTTTTTAGTCAATTCAATGTAACCAATTGCTTGTTCAAACGTAGCAGTTGAATTAACAGGTTCAAGGGTAGTAGTTGGTTGTAAATTAACAAGCTTTTGAACACCAGTTGCAGTATACATAATTGAAGCTCTTTTTTTCGCATCAGTATTGACAGTAAAGCTAATAGTTCCATTTTTACTTAAATTTTTAGTTGCTAATCTAAAAGAGCTTCCGATCGGTAGTGAAGTAACACTTTTTCCACTATCATCGATCATGTAAATATCACTTTCAAGTCCAGTAAGCCAAAAATTACCAGTTGTTCCAGCTGTAGTATATTTAGGGGTGATTAGACTATTTGTTTGCTCATCATATGTTGCAACGCCACCACCAGTTATTGTTAGATTTTCCTGTGGTAAATCTAAAGAATCTGCTTTTTCTAAGAGCATATTGACATATTCATCATTTAAATTTTCCACTTTTGTTCGATCAAACTCACCGATAAAAGCGTTAAGTGCAACCCAAGTACGAATGTATGCTTCATCATCGCTTAATCCGTATTGACCACCAGCATTAGATGGAAAACCCCACCATAAAATTGCTTTTACACCATCACTATTTAAAACTTGCCCATTATCGTATTGATTACCATCTGGAAATTCTGCCTTTGGTTCAATACAATAAACATCTCCAATGCCTTCAATCCAAATTCTTGGTGTTGAATATGTTGATTGCCAAATTACGATTCCATTTGAATCTCCGATATTTTTTGCTTGTTTATTTGAATAATCAGTTGGATTTGCAATGTATGCTTGTAGTTGCTGATTACTTAAACTTGAATAAATTGCTTTATCTTCAAGGATTCCAACAACACTCATATTTTCTGGTGCATTTGTACTAGTATTAATTTGTGAAGTATCAATTGGTGTATTAAGACCTGCCTGTAATTCACTTTCTGTGATTGGTGTTGCTTGTGAATTTGCTTCAGTTTCTATTGTTTCTGGAGCTGGAATAGTCTCAGCTGCAAATAGACTTGAGGGAATTGAGCCAAATAAAAGTATTAGCATTAGCAAAACCCGCCCAAACTTTTGTATCTTTTGTTGAATAATCATAATTAATCTCCTCATAAAAACTTTTTTATAGGTTGGAAGATATTGTTTATTTTAATTTCTAAACTTAGATTTTTGTGAAAAAATTTCTGAATAATAACAATGATACGACAGTAATCGTATTTTTATTTACTATGTCATATTAAAAAATAATATTTTTTCGTCAAGAGTATCGAACTTTGACACCAATATTGTCTAAAAGATCTATTGGATTTAATTTGCTCGCAATGTAGAAGTAGTTGCCTACTCCATGCATACAAACCTTAAAACCTATAAAAAAATTAAAAGTATTCTCATATTTTACCTAATCCTGTCTTAAATATTTTAAATCTTGAATTGTTTGTCGTAAATCAGCAATTGCTCTCTCGATTTCCGTACTTGCATTCACAGTTTTACGTGAATTTATTAAATCTTTTGCTTTAGAAATCATTTGTTGCGTTTTAGTCAACTCTATTAAAATAGTACGCCTTTTACTTTCAGTAAAACTATTCGTTTTCATATTTATCCTTTTATCAAACTAGATATTTCATCTTTAAATTATGTTTGTTGGAGTTCACGAGTTCCTACAAAAAACTATTTGAAATGAAATAAGTAAATTATAATAATTTTCTATTCCCCTTATCTACTAGTATACAAAAAAAAAGAAAAAAAGTCAATTAATTTGATAAAAAATAAAAATATATACATTTTAATAAAATATTTTATATTGTTAAAAAGCATATTTTGAGTACAAAATGAAATTTTTTTAAACAATCTTTTTCAAATGTTCTAAATGAGCTTAAGTTTTTATTAAGTAAAAAGCTAAGACGAAAAAATTAAAAAGAAATTAATAATACATTTTAAATAGAAAATACTAAAAAATAGATATGATTTTAAGTAAATGTTACTTATTTATGGCAAAAGTCTACACATAATATAAAAAAAGATCTTACTTAAATTAAAACTTAAGTAAGATTTTTTAAATGGTGCGGATAAAGGGAGTCGAACCCCCACGCCTTGCGGCACCAGATCCTAAGTCTGGCGTGTCTGCCAGTTCCACCATATCCGCGCACTTAATTATTGTAGCACAGGATTAAACGTTTGTCAATAGCTAAATTAAAAAAAACAAAAAAATTAGAAACTATTTTGTTTAGAATAAAAGAATGAGTAAAGCTATTAAAAGAGTATATGAAATGATAAGGTTGAAAATGAAAGCAACTTTGAAAATTTTCCTTAATGGTTTTGCAGAATAATCGGGTATGTTGTCTAAGTCTAAATTATTCATTTTGCTAAGCATTTGTTCTTCAGAGTAGATGCTTGAGAGATGACCTGGTGAATCAGACAAAAAGTGCTGAGCAAATGGAAAATAAACAGCAAATTCAGGTTGTGCTTTAAATAAGTTTGGATACCAAGAGTTTACATCAATTTCAGTTGATGACATAGGGATAGAGTAGCCAGAAATAACTTCTTTTGGGTCGAACATTAGTGAAAATACCTCAGCGGAATTATTAGAAATTTCTCGACCATAACCAATTGATAAATTCCCTTCAAGCCATAACTCATAGGATAAATTTTTACGTTTTGCAGTTTTAGTATTAGCATTTACAATTAAACTACGATTTAACTTTTTGTTGTCAATATCAACAATTATATTGCCATCAAAATCGGTTGTAAGAATTGCATTTTCAGTTGTAGAACTTACAAGTCCATTTGCTGCATCGTGACTAAGTGTATTTGTATCACAATCAATGATTACCCAACTTGTTAAATTACTGATGTTACTTTTGGCAATAATATTAACTTCAAGTCGTGTTCCATAGAAGGCACTTGTATGAAGATTATAGCATGTGAAAATGCAATAATATTTTGGTTCATCATCATCGAAAATTTTTGTTTTTATTAGTTCAAATCCATCAGGTAAGAGTTTTTGGGCATACTCAAGATCAATGATTTCATAACAAAGAAAAAAACTGTATGGTTCAACAACAAACCCCATATATGGATTTTTATCAGCTGAACTTGTGATTATTTTCGTTTGTAATTTCTTAGGAACATATTTGTTTAGTGGGGCAATCGTTTGTAACGTTGCAATATCTTTAGGTGATATCATTTGCTCAATTTTTTTAATGAATTTAAATTTTGACATGTAACTCCTTTATATTAATTTGTCTATAACTTTTATATCGAATGTATATATAAGTATTATAACAAATTTTTGAAAGCAATGGAATATACATGTGTTGGAAGTAGAAAATAATGAAGAAAAGCTGAGCTTAATAAAAAAAAAGACCCTAAAGGGTCTTTGATTTGTAGTTTGAATTGACTATCCTTTACGAACGTTAATTGCTTGTAAACCACGGTCAGTTTCTTCTACATCAAACTCTACAGCTTGGTTTTCTTCAAGAGATTTGTATCCATCTTCTTGAATGTTAGAGAAGTGTACAAATAAATCTTGGTTATCATCACTAGTGATAAATCCAAAACCTTTCTCTGAGTTGAACCATTTTACTTTTCCTTGCATATTGTGTTTCCTCCGAAATTCTTATTATATATATTAACAAATGTATTATATTGATAATCCAGAAATTAAATATACAATAAAAGTATAACATAAAATATGAATGAATTGTGAAAATATGTTATAATATTTTATGAAAGGTAGGTCAAATGAAGAAACTTATAATAATTTTAGTTGTTTTAATAGCATTTTTTGGAGGAATTCTTGGTTATGCCTATATGGGTGGAATAACAGATTCTGTTGGAACAGAAATTCCTTCAAACGAGATTTCTACACAAAAAGAGTCGGAATACTACGTGTACTTTTATCAACCAACATGTAAATATTGTATCTTAGCTAAGCCGGCTATGACTCAATTTTCAGAAGACGAAACAGCGGCTGGAAAGCCTGTATATATAGTAGATTTATCGCTATCGAAAAACAGTAAAGTTTTCACAAGTGAAGAAGATTTTTCTGATATAAGTGGTGATAACTATAAAGTTATTGGAACACCAACTTTAATTAAAGTTAAAGATGGGAAATTTGAAAGAAAAGTTGAAATGGAAGAAGTATTCCAAAAGTATCCTGAATTAAGACCAGAATAGGATTGGATGTATAGAAAAGGAAAGTCATGAAAAAAGTTGTTACAATTGGTGGTGGAACAGGTCTTTCATCACTTCTAAGAGGTGTGAAGCTTCTTAAAGTTGATATTTCAGTAATTGTTGCAATTTCTGATAATGGTGGTTCAACAGGGAAAATTAGAAACTATTATGATATCCCAGCACCTGGAGACTTGAGAAGAGCTGTCTTAGCTTTATCACAAGAACATGAAATTGAAAAATTAATGAATTATCGCTTTGATAATCAGTTAGATCACCATACTGTTGGTAACTTGATTTTAACAGCCCTTGTAGATATCTATGGTGATATGAATATTGCAGTGAAAAAATATGGTGAACTTTTAAATGTAAAGCACCGTATTTTTCCAGTGACAAGTGAATCTATTCACTTAAAAGCACAAATGGAAGACGGGTCTTTTATAATGGGAGAAACAGATATTACTAAAAGCCCTTTGGCAATTAATCAAGTTTTTTACGAAGATAATCCGCGAATTAATCCGGAAATTATCGATGTAATTGAAAATGCGGACTACATAATTTTAAGTAGTGGTTCACTTTTTACTTCAATTATTGCTAATCTTGTCTTTAAAGAAATGCGTGAAGCAATTGCAAGATCAAAAGCCAAAATTGTTTATATCGCTAATATTTTGACAGAAGCAGGTGAAACGGATGATTATAAATTAAGTGATCATATCACTCAAATTAATAAGCATTTAATTTCTGCAAAAGTTGACTACGTACTTGCCAATAACAATTATAGTGCGGAAGACACATTGATTGATGAATATCGTCAAGAGAAAGCTAAATGTGTTCGAATTGATAATTTTGTTAAGAAGTTAGATGTTCAAGTAATTGAAAATAATTATGTTGATTTTACGAAAAATGGTCATATTCGACATAAAATTCCACATTTACTTGTTGACTTACTTGAATTGATGGAAAGAGAGTAGAATGAGCAATATAATTACAAGTGAAAAAATTTTAGAAGACGCATATAATAATGCTTTTCTAGCACTTGAAAAAAATGATTTTCGTAAGGCAGAAGCCTTATTTAAGTTTGTTACAGAGTATACGAAAAATTATGATGAAGTTATGGTTGATTATGGATATATAATAATTTACACAAACACTCGTCGTGTTGATATGGCGATTGAATTATGTAAAAAATTACTTGCTAATCCAAACACGGTCGGTGAATTAAGAACTGTTGTTGAAGAAATAAAAAATCAACTTGAACCAGTTGCTCCAAATCCAGCTAGAAATGTACAAAATATAAGTAATGAAGAAATTCAAGAACGTGAACAATCATCAGGTTTGAAAACTGAACAATTAATGGATGTTTTAGAAGTATTTGAGCTAGTTCATGACGAAATTATCGAACTTGGTTTAACTAAAAATCAACTCAAAAATATTGCGAAATGTTTTGAGGAAGACTCACGAATAAGTGCGATTACAAGTATGTTTTTCTCAGATGATTCGATCGAGATGCAAAAACATTATGCAGAAGATTTTTTTCAAATTCATGAGATTTTTTTAAGTGCAGAAACTTTTCAAACGATGTATTCAAATTTTGAAAAAAAGTTTGTTCAAAACAAAGAAAAAATAGATCCTCAACGTCTTGCTGATTTAACATTTTATTTTGAGAATTTTCGGGATGAACTTTTATTTTATTTAATTTTGCATAAACGTGGACTTTTGAGTAAAATGCTCATAAATGAGCATTTGCCAAACACAACAATATCGTTTATTTTATACAAATATTATCAGTTATATGATTTAAAAGTAATTGGTAATTTATCGCTACAATTTAAAACAAATGCAAATACGCAAGCAAATGATAAAATTGGAACAATGATTTCTTTCTTTGAGGAAAAGGTTTCGGGTCAATTTTCAGATAAACTTTATGAAATATATCAACCTTTTGCAAAAAAAATAACGGAAGATGTTATAATAGAAATGATGGAATGTTTCAACGATCTTTGCGAGCGAACATTTCCATATGTTTTGTGGAATAATGAAGAAGAATTACTGCGCTTTACATGTGCAATTGGCTACTATGTAAGTGAGCTTGCTTTTGGTCAAAATCTTGATGAAGAAATTGAAATGATGTTCAAACTTGATCGAGAACAAATAAAAAAAGAAATTAGATTTGTGGACATGATGATTTCACTAATCGAATATTAGGAGAAGAAATGAATTTAAATGTAGAAAAAGAATTAGATGGTGTAGTAAAGTTTTCAATTGAGTTAACAAATGATGAGGTAACACCATTTTACGATCAAGCATTCGAAGAAGAAGTGAAAAATGTTAAAGAAGATGGTTTCAGACCAGGAAAAATGCCAAAAGCAATCTTCATGAAAAAATATGGTAAAGAATCATTAAATGGAACAGTAATTGATATGATTTTAAATGCAGTTTATCCAAAAGTTGTTGAAGAAAATAAAATTGACGTAGCAGTAATGCCTGATTTTGACTTTGCAACAATGCAATTAGATGAAGAAAATGGATTTAAAGTTGAGGGAACAGTTGCTGTTATGCCAAAAGCAAATGTTGATGGTTTTGAAGAAATCATTAAAAGTGTTGAACTTGAAGAAGTAGCAGTTGCTGATGTTGATGTTGATTTAGAAATTTCTAAATTATTAGAATCAAAAGCGTCATTAGTTTTAAAAGAAGGAGAAGATTCAGTTTTCGGAGATACAGCAATTTTTGATTTCGAAGGATTTATTGATGGGACTCCATTTGAAGGTGGAACTGCTGCAAATCATGAATTAGTGTTAGGAAGTGGTCAATTCATTCCAGGATTCGAAGAGCAATTAGTTGGACTTCAAGCACCAGCACAAATTGACGTTGAAGTAAATTTTCCAGAAGATTACCATGCTGAAGAATTAAAAGGAAAACCAGCTGTTTTTAAATGTACAGTTCATGAATTCAAAACTAAAGTTACACCGGAACTTACAGTTGATGTTTTAGCTGAAATTACTGAGTACGAAGCAAAAACTGAAGAAGAGTTACGTGAAAAAGTAGAAGCAAAATTACTTGAAGTAAAAACAAATGAAGCAGAAGGTAAAAGAGTAACTGAAATTTTCACAAAAATAATTGAAAGTGCTGGATTTACTGTTGCCCAACCAATTATTAAAGCAGAAACGGATCAACAAGTTGAACAATTTAAACGTCAAGTTTCACAATTTGGAATGGACTTTGATACATATTTAGGAATGATGCAAATGACTGAAGAGGCATTACGTGCAGATATGGATCAACAATCTAAACGTAAAGTTGAAGAAATTATCGTTCTAGATGCAATTATTGAAAATAAAAAAATCGTCGCTACTGATGAGGAAATCGATGCAAAAGCGGCTGAACTTGCAACAGCTCACAACATCACTGTTGATGAAGTAATTACACAAATTGGTGGACGTGATCGTCTAGCTCGTGAAGTTCAGTATTCAAATGCATTTAGCCTAATTAGTGGAAAATAATAAGGAGAAACATGGCAGTTGAAGTAAAATATTGTTCATTTTGTGGTAAAGACCAAAAAAATGTCAAACATCTGGTAGCAGGAGTTGGAGTTTTCATTTGTGATACTTGTGTAATGAATGCTGATACAGCACTTAAATTGCAAAGACAAGAACAATTTACAGATTTTTCACTTGATCTTGAAAAAATGAAACCGGAAAACTTGAAATTAGAACTAGATAAATATGTAATTGGTCAAGAATTTGCTAAACGTGTGTTATCAGTTGCAGTCTATAATCACTACAAACGTTTGATTGTAAGCAATGATGATGATGTTGAATTAAACAAAAATAATGTTTTACTTTTAGGTCCAACTGGAAGTGGTAAAACATTACTAGCAAAAACTTTAGCACAATTACTAAATTTACCATTTGCAATTGCTGATGCAACATCACTTACAGAAGCCGGTTATGTGGGAGATGATGTTGAAACAATTATTACACGCTTAATCGATAACGCTGGTGGAGATATTGAACTTGCGCAAAAAGGAATTATTTATATCGATGAAATTGATAAAATAGCTCGTAAAGGGAATTCAATGTCAATTACTAGAGATGTTTCTGGTGAAGGAGTTCAACAAGCTTTACTAAAAATAATTGAAGGTACAGAAGCGTCAGTCCCTTTACAAATGGGTAGAAAAAATCCCAATGCAGAACAAGTTAAAGTTGATACGAGTAATATTTTATTTATTGTTGGTGGGGCATTTCCAGGAATGGATGAAATTATTAAAAAGCGATTCAAAAACTATAAAGTTGGATTTGATTTAAAAAACGAAACGAAAATAATGGAGTACGAAACTGTGTTGCATAACATTGATGCAATGGATGTAGTAGAATACGGTTTGATTCCTGAATTTGTCGGAAGAATTAGTAATATTGCACCACTTGATCAATTAACAGAACAAGATTTGTGTAATATTTTAACTGAACCGAAAAATGCATTAATCAAACAATATGAAAAATTATTTTCGATGGATGATGTTAAAATCAAATTCGATAAAGAAGCGATTCAAGCAATTGCTAAAATTGCGTTAGAGCGTGGGACAGGTGCCCGTGGACTTGGATCGATTATTGAAAAGACAATGCTTGATTTGATGTATGAAGTACCGACTAATAAAAAAATTAAGCAGATTAGAATTGATAAAAATGTAATTACCAAAAAAGAAAAACCGAAAGTAGTCGAAAAATGATAAATGTCCAAAATTCAAAATTTCTTTTAAGTGCAGTAACAGAAGCACACTATCCTAAACACGACCAAGTAGAAGTAATTCTGCTTGGTCGTAGTAATGTAGGGAAATCAACTTTTATAAATACTTTTTGTAGAAGAAAGCAATTAGCAAAAACTTCATCAAAACCTGGAAAAACACAATTATTAAACTTTTTTGAAATAAACGATGAACTTGTGTTTGTCGATGTACCTGGATATGGGTATGCAAAAGTTTCAAAAAAACAACGTGAAGAATTTGGTGCAATGATCGAAGAATATTTAACAACTCGTGCAAATTTAAAATTTGCCTGTTTGTTAATTGATTTTAAAGTAGGTCCTACAGAAGATGATCAATTAATGTATACATATTTAAAGCATCTTGATTTACCTGTACTTGTCGTGGCAACAAAATTAGATAAAATAAAAAAGTCAGCTCGAACTAAACAAGAAAATATGATTAAGCAAAAATTAATGTTTTCAGCTGTTGATCAGTTTGTAACGTGTTCTGCTGAAGATTTCAATACATACATTAAAGTATATAATACATTTGAAGAAATGCTTGTAAAAGGATATGAGGAGTCAGTGTAAATGAGTTATAATTTAGAACAAATAAAAGCATACGCTATGACCAATAATGTTCCGATAATTAATGATGATGGACTTCAAACGGTGTTAAATGTGCTTAAAAACATTCCGCCAAAACGTGTTTTAGAAATTGGTACAGCGATTGGTTATTTTGCACTAAATTTACATGAAAAATTTGGAGCAGAAATTGTTACGATTGAACGCAATCCGCAAATGTATGAACAAGCTAAAATTAATGTTCAAGCAGCGAAACTTGAAACTGAAATCGAATTAATTTTTGCCGATGCTTTAGAAGTTGATGAAACAAAGCTTGGTAAATTTGATTTTATTTTCATTGATGCTGCTAAATCACAAAACATTAAATTTTTCGAAAAATACTCACCACTTTTAAAACAAGGTGGTTTAATTATTGTCGATAATTTAGCATTTCATGGTTTAACAACTAATCAAGATAACCAAAAACTTTCACGAAATCTTCGCCAAATGATGAGGAAAATAAACGACTTCATTGTATATATGAACAATCATCCAGATTATAGTTTTGAAATTTTACAAAACGGTGATGGTCTTGGAATAATTAGAGCAAAGGAGCAAAATGTCTAAAGCTAATTTTTTAGTTACACCATTTGATTTAGCGCAAGTTGAATCATTTATAGAAAATTCTGAAGTTGCAGGAATTATTATTGGTAATAATAAATATGGACTTAGACTTGTTCGTAATTTTGAAATTGATGAAATTGAACAAGCAGTTGCACTTGCTCATAAACAAAAAAAATTAATTTATGTTGCAGTGAATAAACTAATGCATCAACGGGATTTGATTGAAATAAATGATTATTTAATTAAACTTCACACAATTGGTGTTGATGGATTAATTTTTTCTGATTTAGGTGTTTTATATCTAGTAGATGAATTAAAGTTAGACTTTAAATTAATTTATAACACAGAAACGACAATTACCAATCAATATTTCACAGAATTTGCTGCGGAATTCGGAATTGAAACAGTTGATTTAGCTAAAGAAATTTCGCTTGAAGAAATTGCAGAAATTTGTGCTAATAAACAGTCGAAAGTTTTAATTAATATTCATTCTCATATTTATATGTATCAATCAGTTAGAAAATTAATTTCTAATTACGCTTCAGCAATTAATGAAGAAATTGAACAAGAACAACCACTATTTTTGCATGATAATGAACGAAATACTTATTATCCAGTAATTGAAAATGAGCAAGGTACTCATATAATTGCGGCAAATGATTTAGCAACAATTAATCATTTAGATAAAATATTCGCAATAGATTTAGATTTTCAGAAGATTGATGGTTTTACGTATACGAAAACTCAGTATGCCGAAATTGTTAATTTATATTTAAGCGCAAGTAAGTTAGTACAAACAGACTTAGTAGCTTATAATGAACAAAAACAGCAACTTTTAAAGCAGTTACAAGCACTTACACCAAATAAAAAATATGGAGCTGGCTTTTTATTTAAAAAGACAGTATACTAGGAGGCAATTGATGAATAAACCAGAATTACTTGCCCCTGCGGGGAATTTAGCAAAACTAAAAATTGCAATTGAATATGGTGCTGACGCAGTCTTTTTAGGAGGGCAAGAGTTTGGCTTGCGATCAAACTCTGATAATTTTACAATTGATGAAATTAAAGAAGGATGTGAGTTTGCGCGGCTTCATAATGCAAAAGTGTATGTTACGACAAACATTTATGCCCATCAAGAAAATTTTACAGGTTTCAAAGAATTTGTAATTGAACTAGAAAAAGCAGGTGTAAGTGGGATTATTGTTTCTGATCCAGGATATATAAAAATATGTCAAAAGTATGCGCCAAATGTTGAAATTCACATTAGTACTCAACAATCTATTACAAATTGGCAAAGTGGAAAAATTTTTGAAAAAATGGGTGCACACCGTATTGTGTTGGCTCGTGAATTAAATTATGAAGAAATTACGGAAGTTGTTGAAAAGGTGAATGCTGAAGTTGAAATCTTTATTCATGGGGCAACATGTTCGAGTTATTCAGGACGTTGTACACTTTCAAATCACATGACAATGCGCGATTCAAATCGTGGTGGTTGTTGTCAAAGTTGTCGTTGGGATTATGATTTAGTTGCGTTTGATGAAGTAAATGCAAAATATGAGCAGTTAATTGATCCAGAGAATGCTGAATTTTCAATGAGTGCCAAAGATTTAAGTTTACTACATCATATTCCTGAATTAATGAAAACAGGAGCACATAGCTTTAAAATCGAAGGACGAATGAAGTCTTTTCACTACGTTGCAACAGTTGTTAAAGTTTATCGAGCTGCAATCGATGCTTACATCGAATCACCAACTACATATGAAGTAAAAGAAGAGTGGATTAGAGAACTAAGACATGCTGAATCCAGAACAAGTGATGCTGGAGCATTCATTGGAAATCTTGATCAATCGAATCAAATATTTGGAAATCAGTATCCACCAAAACCAGCAGATTATTGTGGAGTTTGTCTTGATTATGATCCGAAAACAGGACTAGCTTTAATTGAACAGCGCAATTTTTTCAAAGTAGGAGATAAAATTGAATTTTTTTCCAAAGAATTTAACAATTTTAGTCAAATATTAGGTACAATATATAATGAAAACAATGAAGAAATTACCAAAGCGAATCATCCGCTAATGAAAGTTTATATTAAAGTTGAGCAGCCAATTGCTAAAAATTGGTTGTTGCGAAAGGAAAATTAGTGCCCCTATTTATTGGAATCGCCGGACCAAGTGGTGGCGGAAAAACAACCGTTTCAAATGAAATTCGTGAGAAACTTGTCAAAAAAAATAGTGAAATCTTACTGATTAATTTAGATGACTATTATTTAAGTAATGACCATCTATCATTTGAAGAACGAACAAAACAAAATTATGATCATCCTGATTCTTTTGAGATTGATCTATTAATTAAGCATCTAGAAGAACTTAATCAAAATAAACCGGTTGAAATGCCAGAGTATGATTTTGTTATGCATACAAGAAAGAAACAAACAAATACGATTTATCCAACACCAATTATTATCGTTGAGGGTATTTTAACATTTGCTTATTCTGAATTAGTTAAATTATTAGATATTCGAATTTATGTTGATAGTGATTCTGATGTTTGCTTTATACGACGCTTAACTCGCGATACAGTTGAACGTAAGCGTAGTATGAACTCAGTAATTAATCAATACTTAGAAACAGTTAAGCCGATGTTTGACGCATATGTTGAACCATCGAAAAAAGCGGCTCATGTGATTATTCCAAACGGAGAAGAAAATCACGTTGCAATCGACATGGTTGTAGATAATATTATAAAGTATCGAAAAAAAGGAGAAAAAAATGAAAAATGAAGAAGTCTTTTTAACACAAGAACAATTACAAAACTTACAGGATGAATTAGAATATTACATTCATACGAAACGTCCAGAAATAGTTGCTAACATTCGTGAAGCAAAATCATTTGGAGATTTATCAGAGAACTCAGAATATGATTCTGCACGTGAAGAACAAGCATTTGTTGAAGCAAAAATTAAAGAACTAGAAGCAAAAATTTCAAATGCACAAGTATATGTTGTTCAAAAAAGTGATGTTGTTGTTCTAGGAACAACAGTTACTTATGAAAATGTTGAAACAAAAGAAAAATTTACGTATAAAATTACAGGTGATGGTGCAGATCCACTAGATAAAACAACACCAACAATTTCAACAGCAGCTCCAATTGCACGTGCACTTTTCGAAAAAGGAAAAGGAGATATTGTTGAAGTAGAAGTTCCAAATGGTTACGTAAAACTAAAAATTTTAAAAGTTGAGTAAACATGACAAATTTGATCTTCGATTTCATTGAATATTTACAAATTGAAAAGCAGTATAGTAAAAATACAATTGAAAATTATCAAAAAGACTTATTGTTAATGGAAAAAATTTTAGACAAACGACTATATAATATTTGTCCAGACGATATAGATGCATTATTACTAACATTAAGTAAAAGTTATAAACAAGCAAGTATTGCACGTAAAATCTCAACATTAAAAAGCTTTTATCGCTTTTTAGAAACCGAGAAAAAAATTGATAATAATTACGTTGCTTTAATTAAAAGTCCGAAAAAAACTAAAAAAATCCCCACCTATTTGACGATATCAGAGGTGTGTGATTTTTTAGATACTTTACCTACAAATAATGCGATTGATTATCGGAATAAAGCGATGTTTGAATTGATGTATGCAACAGGAATTCGTGTTAGTGAATTAATTAATTTAGAACTTCAAAATGTAAATCTTGATGAACAATTAATTATTGTAATTGGAAAAGGTAGTAAAGAACGAATTGTTCCAATTAATGAAACGACTGTAATATGGCTACGAGAATATATTAATAAATTTCGGATTAATTTGCAAGTTGTGCCAACAAATACTTTGTTTTTAAACAATAAAGGCCAAAAATTAACACGTCAAGGCTTTAATTATATTTTAAATGAAGTAACACTTAAACTTGGATTTGAGCATATCAATCCTCATAAGTTTAGGCATTCTATTGCTACACATTTAATAAATAATGGAACAGATATTCGAGTTGTTCAAGAATTCTTAGGCCATGTAGATATTAGTTCAACACAAATTTATACTCATGTTGATTATTCAAAAAAAAAAGCAGCTTATGATGATTATCATCCACTTAGTCATAAGCAAAAGGAGAAAAAATGAAAATTGGTGTATTAGGTGCAGGATCTTTTGGATGTGCAATTGCGCAAATTGCCTCTGATAATAAACATCAAGTTTGGTTGTGGTCTCATCATCAAGCAGAAGTTGAAAAACTAGAACAAACGAGAGAGAATCCTTATATCAAAGGTGCAATGCTAAATGAAGAAATTATTTTAACAAGTGAATTAGATTTCATTAAAGATGTCTCTTTAATTGTTTATGTCGTTCCTTCATTTGCGGTCCGTAGTGTAACTGAAAGAATTAAGCCATTTTTAAATGATGAACAGATTTTCGTAATTTGTACAAAAGGAATTGAAAGTGAAACATTACTTAGCTCAATTGAAATTTTAGAACGAATCTACCAACTTAAACAACGAAAAGTTATTTTATCTGGTCCAACTCATGCAGAAGAAGTTGCACTTAAAAAAATTACGACAATTGTTTCAACATCAGAAGATAAATATGCTCGAGAAGTAGTACAAACTGTATTTTCGAATAATTACTTAAGAGTTTATACGAATGCAGATCCAAAAGGTGTGGAAATCCTTGGAGCAACTAAAAATGTACTTGCAATTGCTGCAGGTGTTTGTGATTCAAAAGATAATCTCGGAGATAATGCAAAAGCTGCTTTATTGACACGTGGACTTGCTGAACTTGTGAAAATTGGTGAAGCAGAAGGCGCGCAAACTTCAACATTTTATGGGTTAACAGGGATGGGTGATTTAATTGTGACTGCTACTTCACAGCATTCTCGAAATCGCAAATTTGGTGAACTGCTTGGAAAAGGAAAAAGTCGAAAAGAAGCACTTGATGAAATTAAAATGGTCGTTGAAGGTTTGAATTCGGTTGACGCTGTTTATGCATTAATGCAAAAGCATAACTTGAATTTACCACTAATTACAGGAATATACGAAGTGTTACATGATAAAATCGATATTGATACAATGTTAAATAAATCGTTTAATCGCGTTTTAAAAGACGAAACGGAAGTAAAATAATGAAAGTATTATTCGTGTCGTCAACTGGTGGTCATTTTGCAGAACTTTTAAAAATGGAACCACTTTTTGCAAAATATGAGTCAGTGATAGTTACTGAAAGAACGACTAACACAAAGAAAAATTCACGTGTTAACTACTTTTTAAAGTATGGAACACGTGCCCATCTAATCAAGTATTTATGGGCTTCATTTATTAATTTATTCATTTGTTTAAAGATTTTCTATGTTGAACGTCCAAATGTAATTGTCTCAACCGGTGCTCATACAGCTTTTCAGTTTTTCTTATTTGGAAAGCTCTTTGGTGTAAGAACAATCTATGTCGAAAGTTACGCAAAAGTTAATTCTAAATCATTAACATATAAGCTTAGTCGTAAATTTCTTGATGAAGTGATTGTTCAGCATCATGAAATGGAAGCAATTTATCCAGAAGCTAAATTTTTCGGGGGGATTTACTAATGATTTTCGTAACTGTTGGGACTCAAGTCCAACCATTTGATCGATTAATAAATGAAGTAAAAAAATTAGAAACAAAATATCAATTTATAGTTCAAAGTGGGACAAGTAAAATTAAACTAACAACTAGTGAACAATTTAGCTTTGGTGAAAATCTTCAGCAAAAAATTGAGGAGTGTGAACTTTTAATTACTCATGGTGGAGTTGGCACGATAATGGAAGCATTGGCTTTAAATAAAAAAATTATTGTTGTTCCAAGATTAAAAGTTTTTGGAGAGCATATTGATGATCATCAAATGGAAATTTGTACAAAATTAGAAACGGCTGGCTACTTAATGTTCTGTCATAAAATTGAATTATTAGAAAGTCAGATTGAAGCGGCAAAAGAATTTGAATTTAAAAAGTTTAAATCGAATACAAATGCATTTTTAAATAAATTAGAACAAATAATTGAGGGAAAAGATGATTAAAACACGAAAAATAAAAGAATATGTAATAAAGAAGTATGAAAAACAAGAAGATACAGTTCAGCAAGTTCCCTTTACAATTGATGAATTTTTAAATGAAATTACTAATTTGGATCCAGAATTAGCTTTTGCTGATGATGTGAAAAAATATATTATTGCAAATATTATTCAAAGTACTCTTGATGGAGAATTATTTTCAAGTTGTGTTGAATTTATTGGTGGAAATTTTGGCGAGAAAAGTAATTACTTAGACTTAGCGACAGAAACAGAACGAGAGAATCAAAAAACTGCTTTTGAAGTAGAGAAAAAAATGTCACATTTATTAATCGCTGAAGTTGATAATTTAGAAAAAAAACTCTTTTTTGAAGCAGTTAGTGGACAAATTTCAATTTCGATGATCATGAATACATTAAATGCAAGTTTAAAAGTAAATACTGATTTATATTATGAATTAGAACCGGTTTTAATCACAACCTTTGAAGAAGAATTACGTGATGCTGAACGTGTTCTTGAATATGTAGAAACATTCAATTCTGAACAATTAAACTTTTTAGAAGAAAATGACTATCATGTTGATGATGAACAAACTTGCCAAGTGATTTTAAAGGCAAGACGTGGAAAAAGTTTAGATGTAGAAAAGATTATCGATGACATTAAAAAGCGTCCAAGTAATACTTTTAAAGTAACTTTACGTGATAGTAGTAATGCATTAATTACAATGAAGTATGGAGAAGTTCAAGCATTTCATCAATTTGATTTTGAGATTGATGACATTCACGGTGGAGTAGATACAGAACAGTTTTACGGAACAATTCATCCGTTATTAACAAATAAACCTTATAATTTAGTTCATACAGAATATTAAATAGACTAAAAGTAACGAAAAAGCCCACAAAAGTTAAAAATGTGCTATAATATTATGGTGAGTAAAGCAGCAGTATTATGAATAAAGCCGATATTTACAGCCGTATATGGAATTAAGTAGCTTGCTGCAAAGTGAAAGATTTGTGCTAAATATCCTTTAGGAGATAATACTCCTTCACTTACAAATATTGGAGGAAAAAATGTCAAGATACACAGGACCTAGTTGGAAATTATCAAGAAGACTTGGAATTTCATTAACAGAAACAGGAAAAGAATTAGCTAAACGTCCATTCGGACCAGGACCACACGGTCAAAAACGTAAGAAAGTTTCTGAGTACGGAACTCAATTACAAGCAAAACAAACAGTACGTTTCATGTATGGTTTAAACGAAAAACAATTCAGAAGATTATTTGATAAAGCTGGTAAAATGGATGGAGTTCACGGTAATAACTTCCTTTTACTTCTTGAATCTCGTTTAGATAACTTAGTATACCGTGCTGGTTTTGCAGGAACTCGTCGTGCTGCACGTCAGTTAGTAAACCACGGTCACGTTTTACTAAATGGGAAAAAAGCAAGTATTCCATCAATCAACTGTAAACCAGGTGATGTAATTACATTTAGAGAAAGAAGTGGAAACTTAAAAGTTGTAACGGAAGCTTTAGAAAATAACAGTTCAACGTTACCTTTCGTATCAGTTGATCGTACAAAAAGAGCAGTTACTTTTGAAAGATTCCCTGAAATGAGTGAATTAAACCAAGAAATCAATACACAATTAATCGTAGAGTTCTACTCAAGATAATTTTAAAAAAACACCTTCGGGTGTTTTTTTTATGTTTAAAGAGTATAAATAAAACGAAAAGAAGTCATTAGTAAAGCGAACTTGTAACCCTAAAAATAAGAAAAGTTCAAAGTGAACGGCTGAAAAAAGTCTTGACAGTAAGGATAAAAGATGTTATCATTTATTTAATTACGTACATACCTGCTTACTAACGGGGGGATTAAATTATAAGTAAGGTTTGAGGTGGTAAGGATATATCCCCACAAAAAAGTATTTTTATGAAAAAATTTATTTGGCTACAAATTATAAAGTAAATGTATTTGTTTATGCCGATATTGGCAGCAGGTATATTGGTTGGGATTGGTGATAATGATAGTTAAAAGAAAGCTGTATATTTCAGCAGTTGTTGTTCTGAGTTTAATTGTAATATTTTCCATATTTATATTTTTGAAGTATGGAGCAACAGAGCATAAAAGTATTAGTGAACTTACTTTTCAAAAACAAACAAAATATTTAATGTTAAAAGGATCAAGAGATTCAAATGGTGTTGCTGATAATGAAGATATAATTATTGAACTTAGTAAAGATTTTAGTAAACTAGCTGAACATAGATTAAATGATAAATCCTTTAATTTTGGTGAATACTCAACTTCTAGATTTAGAAAAAATGAAGTTGGATATGTTGATGTTGGAGCTAAAGCAAAAAATAATATAATTGTTTTTAATACACAGACACGAAAAATAACTGTTGATGATTATAAATCAATAGTAAAAGAATCAACGATCGAATGGAATTCATATGATACAAAAAAAAGATTATTTAGTACTATAAGTGCTCCAGAAACCGGGTTCCAAGCTTTAGTGGATGGTAAATATTCAAAATCATTATGTTCGGTTGATGAAAGAAAATGTAAAAATATGATTTATGATGGTGTTTTTACTCCACCGAATGTAATGACAGAATACAAAGATAAGTATTATCAAGTTAGTAATAATGAACAAAATAATTTATCAATTGATATTTATGATTTGCAATTTAATAAAGTAAAAAGACTTAATTCACCTATTGAATCCTCATATGGAACAATATTCGTTTATAATAATAAATTATTCTATTTAGATGGAGAAGCACAAAAAATTTATTTACTTGAAAATGATAAATTTGTGGAGGTACTTGCATTTAGTGGTGATATTGGCGATTCATTTAATGTTATCTACAACATCCACTATTTTGATAATAAAGTGATTTTTGGTATAGAAAATCGACCAGCTGGTGCGCCGTATGAATTTACTGAAGAAAATGGGCAATACACTTTCAAAAAAATTAGTGTTTCAAATGATAAAAACGAAGCACTACAATTTATAAATGTAACTAATTCTGGAGTTGGGATGTTTCAACTTTATAGCGAAAATGCAAATGAGGAAACGAAAATATTATTCTATGATTTTGAAAAGAAAAAAGTATTAAAAACAATTGATTTAAAAAAAGAGCAATTAGAAATAACGAGGTATGACTATTTGCTTGAATTTGAATAAAATAATTTTCATAGAAAAAAAGTAGAGAGAAAATCATATTTTCTCCCTACTTTTTTCATAACTGTAAAAAACTTTCGATTACTTTACGAATTTAAGTTATATTTTTCAAATTGAATAACAAAAATTGATTAACGGCTTGGTTGGGTAAGAGCCCAATCTTCAAGGGAATCAAGAATTGGTAAAAATTTTCGACCCCATTCTGTTAGTTCGTATTCAACTTGAAACGGATTCGTTGAAATTACATTACGATTAATTAATTGATGTTGTTCAAGCTCTTTAAGTTGTTTAGATAATGTTGCTTTATTTATATGACCAATACAGCGTTCTAAATCAGAAAAACGCCTTGCATGCTCAGATAATTTATGAATAATTAAAATCTTCCATTTACCACTAATAAATCTTGCAACTGAAAAAAATTCACAGTTATCTTCATTACAAATTTTTGTATGCATCATACCTCCTAATACTATTATAACATAAATATCTGGTATTTGGAAGTGACTTAACAACTTTTTCAAAACTAGGTTGCTTTTTCATACCAAGTATGGTATAATAACCAAGGAGGAGTAAAAATGAGAAAAATAATCTTAATGATGCTGATTCTAGTGGTCATAAGTGGTTGCGCCACTAACAGTGAAACAAACAATAATTTACCAACAATCTATACGACCGTTAGTCCAATTAAATATTTTGTAACCGAATTAGTCGGAGAAAGCGCTAATGTAAAAACAGTTTATCCACCAGGAAGTGATTTACATAGCTATGAAGTATCTGCAAACGAATTAACAAAAATTTTACAAGCAGATATTTTGTTTATAAGTTCTAAAAATGCAGGTTCATTTGAAGAAAAAATCGAATCTGTACTTGCAGAAAATAAAAGTGACTTAAAAGTGATCGATATTTCAGAACATGAACTTTTCAAAGCAAAAGTACCAAATGAGCAATATGGACAAGCAGAAATCCATGAAGAAAAAATTAAACCAAAAAGTAATGAATCTCATGAGCTTGAAAAAGTAATTAATGATCCCCACTATTGGTTTTCTCCTCAAAAAGCTAAGTTAATGCTCGAAGTAATTAGTCATGAACTAGATATAAATAAAATAATCACAAAAGCTAATCAAACAAAACTTTTAAGTTTAGAAGCAGGTCTTACTGAACTTGATAAAAAAATTGAAGAATTTGTGAAAAAACAAACAAAAGAACTTATAATTACACATGATATATTTTATTTTTTAAAAGCAGATTATGGATTGAAATATCAAGCGGTATTTAGTAGTAATCATGATGATCAACCAACAGCGACAGATATTCGTCGATTTGTTGATTTAATTAAAAAAGAACAAATTAAAATTATTTATCAAGAACAAAACGATCAGCAGAATAAGGTGATGAATACAATTAGTACAGAGACTAATACTCAGGTAGAAATTCTGAATAATTTAGAAACAGATATAACAAATCAAAATATCGATTATTTACAAATAATGAATGACAATCTTAGTAAAATGGAGTTAAGTCAAAACTAAAAAGGAAAGAATTGTTTTTGAATAGCTAGTATTGCTTTTGTCGATAATTGGTTATACAATCGAAAACTGAGATATGTTTTAATTGAGAGACTTAAAGGTCTCTTTTTTTATTTGATTTGTGGAAAAAACAACATATTTCCTTTGGATTTTACAAAAAAACAACTATTTTTTTCTTAAATTGAAAAAAAACTTGTTGTTTATAAATAAAATTGATATAATGTAAAAGTATATTTGAGTAAAAAGTATGAAAACATTGCTTTAGTTTAGAAGAGGATGAAAATGGGTAACTTATCGATTGAAAGTTCAATTATTATATTGAATATCTTTTAAAAATTCGATTTTAATCGAGATTTTCTTCATTTAAACTATTAGTTTTATTTTCAAGAATTTAATTTTTATGAATTTTTTGAATATAGAATAGGAGAGAAAATGAAAAAAACAGTATTTAGATTCTTTAATATTTGTATGCTTGCACTAATTTTTTTTCAAGCTATAAATGGAGTAGATTTGGTTTTTTTAGCAGATCAGATTGTAAAAGACCAATCAACAGATGAACAAGTGAGTGATGCTTTAGCTGATGAAAATCAAGCACAATCAACAGACCATGATACTCCAGTAGAAGAACAAACTGTTCAGGAAGTTCCACCAGTATCAACTGAGCCTGAAGCAGCAACTAATCCGGTGGAAGAAGGGCCAACAACATCGACAGAGGATACTACACTTGAATCAACTGAACCGGTTAAAGATCAGCCATCAGTTGATACACCTGTTGATGTAACTGAAGTTGCGAAAGATCAATCAGAGATAGTTGAGAAAACCGAAGAAGTCCAAGAAAAACCAACTTTTGCAACTTTTGATGGAAGTGACTTAAGTAAAAATCAAGCCTTTGAATTTGATGGTTTAGATTTATTTCAAACTCCTAAAAAATTGGTGATTGAAGAATCTTTTGCAAATATTGACAATAAAAGTGAACCTAAAATAGAGGTTCAAGTAAAAAATGCGTTAATGTTGACAAGTGCACCAGGACTTTCGAAAACAGCAGATGGACAATGGATTTTTGATGAAACAAGTGTTCCAAGTGAACTGAAATCAGCAATTAAAAATGTTGAATTTAGTTTAGAACCAAAACTTTTCGAGAAAAATGATACACGAGGGACAATTACTTTTTATCTAAATGATGCTGTTGAAAAAATTTCACTTGAATTATTTTTCGGATTAGCACCTAGTTATAGTTTGACTGATTCAACAAATGATCGTAAATTAGTTGAGCCCTTAAAAATTAGTTCTTCTTATACTCAAGCGCAAACTGAACAACAACTTTCGAGTCAAGATTTGAGTAATTTAGCGATTAGTAGTGGAACTGGAATTGGTGCATATTTTGCGATTAATGAAAACTTAACGCCAAAGCAAGCAGCTAATCAACTTGTAATAAGTCCATACGCATATTTAAAAGATAAGTCAAACTTACAAGCAGCTGTTTATATAAAAGATACTACTTTTAAAATTCGTGTTCCAAAAGCGGCAAATTATCAAAAAATTTCAGAAATTAATGGATTTGGAACTTTAAAAGTTATCGATGTTGATAACAAACAAGATACTGACTATACAATTTTAACGATTAATGCTAAAGATTTTTATACAGATGAATTGACATCATTTACGATTAATTTTAAAGATTTATTAAATGAGAAAACTACTAATTTAACAAAGTTTGAACTTGAATATCCGTTTGCTGTAACTGATGCATTAGATCAAGTAATTACATTTTCTGGCGAAAAATCTCAACCGCTTGTGAAAAATTTTAGCCTAAAAGCTGTATCAGCGCCACTAGTAGTTGACGGTTATGGTACTCAGTCCTTAAGTGTAATGGCAAGTCAACTTCCAACAACTAATTTACTAGGTGGATTTTCAATTAAAAATCCGGGAACGGACACATTGTCAAATCAAAAAGTTCGTTTAAATTTTTCTTCAGCCTCGAATGAAATTGGGGTTGAAGCATTTAGTGCGCCTAATCCAAATGGAATGAAAGATATTACTGCTATTACGAACTTAGGTGCAACTAAAACAATTGCCTCGAGTAATGCAACAACTTTTTCGAAAAGTGATTTTGGAATTACGGCTTCAGGTGAATATTTTAAAGAGGTCTACTGGACGTATGAAGGGACGTTTGAACCAGGTTGGGGAAATCAAAGTCAAAACTTTTCAAGTATTGATACAATCCCAATTAAGTATTATGGGATTATAACTTCAAATTCAGTAACAGGATATTATACATCGATAACTGCCGTTGATAGTAGTTTGGCTTTTACGGATCCAAAGGCTAACACTTCCAGAAATACGATTCAAATAACAGCTCCTCAAGCAATGACATTTAAAACATCAAGTAATTTAAATACAACACTTAATAGTGGACAGTCTTTTAATGCTGAAGTTTCAATTGATATGTCTGATAATAAAAGCAGTTCTAATTCAGTTTTAAAGGAGCAAGGATTTAATATCTATTTAAGTCAAAAAGAGTTTTTTGCAATTAATCCGAAATCAATTGTTGTTACTTGGGATGGAAATACTTATTCGACAGCCGATAAGACACTATTTTATGTGAAATCAATTGATAGTCAAGGTAATTTAGTTTACATGATTCAGTTGAATAAAGTGATTTTAGGTTATTCGAAAAATGATGGGACAAAATATTCGGACATTAAAATAAATTATGATTTCAGTGTACTTGCTTCATCTCCAAGTGGAGAAGTTAGTGCAAGTGATTTAGTTCAAGTAAAACCGACAACCGATTCAATCGATTTGATAAGTTCTGGAACTGATGATTTATATCACGATACGAATAAATTCAACGTTTCTGGATCTGGTGATGCAACACAAATTTTAGGGGTTGCCCCGAAAAATCAAAAAATAACAATTGTTGATGGTGATAATTTCATCGCACAATCACTTGCAAATTCAAATGGAGGTGCTTGGTCAACATATGATGAGACGACAAGTGTTGGAACGGTAGATGTACATACGACAGGAACAGCTAATTACAAACTTGTAGTTCAAAATGGAAGTTCATCGGAAGTTTCGGGTTATACAGCCCTTGTTCCAATTCCCAAAGCAGGTGAAAGTACTGACATGACAGGTGCTGGTGCAGACAATTTACAACCAAGTGCATTTACATGGTCAGCAAGTTTGAGTAATCAGATTAATCCAAATGGGAAATATAATTATACAGTTTTATACTCAACGACATACGAGACTAATAAAGATTCTGCTAATTTTGTAAATTGGGCTTCAATTGCAAACAAAG
>JBOFGK010000005.1:0-3620 GCA_051649085.1 Mycoplasmatales bacterium
TTGAACCCTCAACCTACTGATTACAAGTCAGTTGCTCTACCAGTTGAGCTAAGCCGGCATAAATGGTGTCCCGTGCAGGACTTGAACCTGCGACCCTCGGATTAAAAGTCAGATGCTCTACCACTGAGCTAACGAGACACGTATTTGTTGCATTGATATTTATTTAGATATAATGGTGGAGGATGAGGGATTCGAACCCCCGCGCCGCGTTAACGACCTGCTGGTTTTCAAGACCAGTCCCTTCAACCGGACTTGGGTAATCCTCCAATTATATTTAATGGTGACCCGTACGGGACTCGAACCCGTGAATGCATGCGTGAAAGGCATGTGTGTTAACCGCTTCACCAACGGGCCAACTAATGTATCAATGATGTTACTAATGGCTGGGCTAGCAGGATTCGAACCTGCGCATGACGATACCAAAAACCGTTGCCTTACCGCTTGGCTATAGCCCAAAAAAAAATGGTGGAGGAAGAGGGACTCGAACCCCCGAACCCGAAGGAACAGATTTACAGTCTGCCGCGTTTGACCAACTTCGCTACTCCTCCACGCTGATTATTTAATTTAAATGGTACCGAAGACCGGACTTGAACCGGTACGGGGTTAACCCCCACAGGATTTTAAGTCCTGCGTGTCTGCCTATTCCACCACTCCGGCGTGTTTTTGAAAGCTGTTTTTCTTTCACTTTCATTTGACACAAGTATATCTTATCAAATTCCAAATTAAATGTCAAGCTTTTTTTTCTTTTTTTTTGTTTTTTTTAGTTTTTTTAGATATTCTGGACATATTTTCACGATATTTTCACTCGAAAAAGGATTTTTTTCAATTTCTGTTGCACTTACATCTAAACTTACATTTAAATTTAAATAAACACTTTTGAATAATATATTTTCATATTTTTCTTTAGAACTAAAAATCACATACTCTTCTGTTGTTTCTTTTTGAACAATATTTTCCTTTATCCATTTTTCAAACGATAAATTATCTTTATAGTATGGAATTACTAATACTTCATACGGACAACCAATTTTATCCATTATTTCTTGACAAGCAACAACTGTTTCTGTAATCGAAATTAATCGATTTACATCTGGATCATCACAAATTAGCACAAATACTTTTTCTACTTGTTTGCTTGCTTCTAAAAAATATTCGTAGTGACCTATGTGTAATAATCTGAATTTACCTGCAACAATTCCATATTTACTCATTTTTAAATCTCCTAAAGTAGTTATAAATTTCTATCTTATATATAAGTTATAGCAAACACTAACGATAATGTCAATTTAAATAAAAAGGTTTAATGCTTTTATTTATTGAAGTCTACATATGCTTTTTTGTAGTAGTAAGTGAATTTTTGTCCCATTAGAGAATGATTTTGTGTTATAATTAGGTAAGTTTTATTTAAAAAAACAAGTGAATATAAGTACATTATATTTAGAAAAAGGAGAAAGATGATTACAATTACATTTCCCGATGGGAATAAAAAGGAATTTGAGAATAATATTAGTGCATTACAAGTTGCCAAGTCAATTTCAAGTGGACTTGCAAAAACTACTGTTTCGGCAATGGTAAACGGTAAACTTGTAGATGTGACTGATGCTATTACCACCGATTGTGAACTTCGACTTCTAACAACTAAAGATCCAGAAAGTTTTGAAATTTTAAACCATTCAACTGCTCATTTAATGGCTCAAGCTGTCAAAAACTTATTTCCAAACGCAAAATTTGGAGTAGGACCAGCTATTGAAGAAGGATTCTATTATGATATTGATGCAAATAATGAAATTAAAGAATCCGATTTACCATTAATTGAAAAAGAAATGAATCGTATTGTAGCAGGGGCACATGCTTTTTCACACAAAGAAGTAAGTGTTGATGAAGCGCGAGAAATCTTCAAGGATGATCAGTATAAACAATACCTTATAAGTAAAATTGAAGATAAAGATGAAAAATTGACAGTCTATTCCCAAGGCAATTTCACTGATTTATGTCGTGGAGTTCATGTGGAAAATACTAATAAAATTAAACATTTTAAATTATTATCAATTGCTGGTGCTTATTGGCTAGGTGATAGCGATAATATTATGCTGCAACGTATTTATGGTACAAGCTGGTTTACTAAAGATGAACTTGACGCACATTTACAAGTTCTAGAAGATCGAAAAGGACGAGACCACCGAAAACTTGGTAAAGAATTAGGCTTATTTGCCTTTTCACAAGAAACCGGTCAAGGTTTACCATTATGGTTACCAAAAGGAGCAACAGTTCGTTATGAACTTGAGCGATTTATTAAAGACGAAGAAATTCGTCGTGGATATCAACACGTTTATACACCAGTTTTAGGTACAAAGAAACTGTATGAAACATCAGGACACTGGGCTCACTATCAAGACGATATGTTTGCACCGATTGAAATGGACAATGAGACATTTGTCTTACGTCCAATGAATTGTCCACATCACATGATGGTGTTCAAAAACGATTTACACTCATATAAAGATTTACCTATTAGAATTGCTGAACTTGGTGGAACACATCGTTATGAAGCAAGTGGTGCCTTAATTGGACTTGAACGTGTTCGATACATGACATTAAACGATGCTCATATTTTCTGTACGCCAAACCAAGTTGCTGATGAATTCAAGCAAGTAATTGAATTAGTTAATTATGCAATTGAAGTTTTTGACCTTGATTTAAATTACATGCGTCTTTCATTACGTGACCCAGAAGATAAAGAAAAATATTATGATAATGATGAGATGTGGAATACAGCTGAGGCCCAATTAAAAGATATGCTTAACCAATTAAAGGTTGATTATATTCCTGCTACTGGAGAAGCTGCCTTTTATGGTCCTAAGTTAGATATTCAAATTAAAACAGCATTAGGTCATGATATAACACTTGCAACGATTCAATTAGACTTTTTACTACCAGAAAAATTTGATTTAACATACATTGGTGAAGATGGTCAAAAACATCGTCCAATTGTTATTCACCGTGGAGTAATCTCTACAATGGAACGTATGATGGCAACACTTATTGAACAATATAAAGGAGCATTTCCACTTTGGTTAGCACCTGTTCAATTAAATGTTATTCCTGTTTCTAACAATGCCCACTTAGACTACGCAAAAGAAATTGTCGAATTATTTAAGCTTGAAGATATTCGTACAAATCTAGATGATCGCGAAGAAAAACTTAACTACAAGATTCGTGAGTCTCAAGTAAGTAAAGTTCCATATACACTTATACTAGGTGATAACGAAGTCGAAGGAAAAACAGTTACAATCAGAAAATATGGTGAAACTACTAATACGACAATGTCAATTGAAGAATTTAAAACGCTTGTTTTAACTCAAAGAAAGAATCGTACAAAATAATTAATTAAAATAGCTAAGCCAAAATTGGCTTAGCTGTTTTTTTCGGTTGTATAATATGTAGTGGGGGAAAAATTTATAGTTGCTCTTTTACTTAAAGAGGTTGTATAATATGTAGTGGGGGAAAAATTTATAGTTGCTCTTTTACTTAAAGAAATAAAAAAGCATCGTTTATGATATCATTTAAGTAACCAAACTATAAGGAGATATTCATAAACAATGCAAATACATTATACCTTA
>JBOFGK010000006.1:0-35655 GCA_051649085.1 Mycoplasmatales bacterium
ATATGGACGGCCAAAAAATTTGAAGTTTCGTTTGACGGAAATGGTGGAACTACACCAACCCCAGTAACAGCAATAGTTCCCTTTGAAGAACTGATTAAAGTACCAACTGCTCCAACAAGAACAGGTTATGCATTTGTAGGTTGGAATACAAGCACGGATGGAAAAGGAACGTCATGGGACTTTTCTACAATGGCAATGCCGGCTAAAAATTTCACATTATATGCAATTTGGCAAGGGAATAAACAAAATTTAAACTTCGATGTAAATGGGGGAACAACTCCTGCACCTGTGAAACAAGTTGTCTTTGTAGGTCAATTAGCAACACAAGTTTCGAATCCAACAAGAACTGGTTATACATTTATAGAATGGAATACGAAAATTGATGGAACGGGTGAAACATGGGATTTTGCAGCTTCAAAAATTGGAACGACAGATACAACGCTTTACGCACAATGGATACCAGAAAAAAAACAAGTTACATTTGAAATGAATGGTGGAGATACACCAGCTCCTCAGGTCCAAAGTGTAGAAGTAAATGCTCAAATAATAAGTCCATCTAATCCAACGAAAACAGGAAATTTATTTGTTGGTTGGAACACAAAAAGTGATGGTACAGGTAAAACTTGGGATTTTTCGACTGATTTAATGCCGACAACTGATTTGTCCCTGTATGCAATTTGGAATCCGAAAAAATTGAACTTAAGTTTTGATGTAAATGGTGGTGAAACGAGTTCGCCAGTGTCACAAGTAGTTGAGTATAGTCAAAAAGCTAGTCCGGTAACTAATCCGAGAAAAACCGGTTATACGTTTAATGGTTGGAATAATAAAGTTGATCAAAGTGGAACAATGTGGGATTTCAACTCATCAACAATGCCTGCAACAGATCTAACATTGTATGCAACTTGGACTCCGATCAAAACAGTAGTTAATTTTGATGTAAATGGTGCAAGTAGTCCGATTCCTCCAGAAACACAAGTTGATCCAGGGACAACAGTTAATGAACCTGTAGATCCAGTTAGAGCCGGATTTAGATTTGTTGGCTGGAATACAGAACTTGATGGAAGTGGAATAACATGGAACTTTATGACGACAGAGGTTGAAACAACACCAGTTAAACTATATGCGCAGTGGCAACCAGATATTTATAACTTAGTCTTTAATGTTAACGGTGCAAGCACAAAAACACCAGTTGGACAAGAAATTCCATTTGGTGAACTGGCAACTAAAGTTACCGACCCAGTAAGAGCCGGTTATGTATTTAAAGAATGGAATACAAAAATTGATGGATCAGGTGATACTTGGGATTTTTCACTAAGTACAATGCCAGCAACAGAAGTAACACTTTATGCAAAGTGGACTCCTGCTAAATACGAACTATCATTTGATACAGCAGGGGGAAATACTCCGCCAGTAAGCCAGACATTAGAAGTCCAAAAATTTGCTACAAGTGTTAAAGCGCCAACAAAAGTAGGTTCAAGCTTTATCGGATGGAATACTAAACTTGATGGAAGTGGTAGATCATGGAATTTTACGACAACTAAAATGCCTGCTCAAGATACAAAATTATTTGCACAGTGGGAGACCTTAAAATACAATTTAAGTTTCAATGTAAATGGAGGAGAAACTGCGACACCAGCTACTCAAACAATTGCATTTGAAAATTTAGCAACTGCGGTAAATACACCAACTAGAACTGGATTTACCTTTAAAGAATGGAATACTAAGCTTGATGGAACAGGAAAAAAATGGGATTTTTCAAGTACGAAAATGCAAGCTTTTGATCAAGAGTTATACGCAGTTTGGACGCCAAATGAAATTGAACTTAGTTTTGATTCACAAGGCGGAACACCAACACCGATAAGTCAAATACTTCCAGTTTTAAGTTTAGCAACTAAGCCAGTAGAACCAACAAAAGCAGGACATACATTTACAGGGTGGAATACTAAACTTGATGGAACTGGGAAGTCATGGAACTTTTCAAGTTCGAAAATGGAATTTACACCAGTAAAGTTATTTGCAATTTGGACACCGAAATCGTATAATGTGACATTTGATCCAAGTGGTGCAACAGCAATTGATATTCCTCCACAGACAGTGGAGTTTGAAAAAATGATTGATGAACCAACAAAACTTGTTAGAACTGGTTATATATTTAAAGAGTGGCAAACACCTGCGGGTACAAAATGGGATTTTAAATCGTCGAAAATGCAAGCGGGTGATTTAAAATTAAAAGCAATTTGGACGCCAATTGAATATCAGTTGAAATTTGATGGGAATTCAAGTCCGGATAATATACCAACTCAAACAGTACCTTTCGAACAGTTAGCAAAAGAGCCAAAAGCACCTGAAAATATTGGTTATTCATTCACCGGATGGAATACACTCAAAGATGGAAGTGGAACAACTTGGAATTTTACAAGTAACAAGATGCCGGCTAAAGATCTTGTATTATATGCGCAGTGGCAACCAAATAATTACAACTTAACATTTAATTTAGCGGGTGGAGATAAACCACAACCAGAATTACAATCAATCCCATTTAATAGTTTAAGTACCGAGCCGAAAGAACCGATAAAGGTTGGTTATACATTTAAAGAATGGCAAACACCAACTGGTACAAAATGGGATTTTGCAACAAATAAAATGCCCGGAAATAATTTACAATTAACTGCAGTTTGGATACCGAACAAATATAAATTGTCATTTGACATTACATCAGGAAGCGGAACGCCGCCGCCAGTACAAGCAGTTGAATATACTAAACTTGCAACAAAACCTGCAGATCCAATTAAAGTTGGTTACTCGTTTGTTGGGTGGAATACAGAACTTGATGGAAGTGGATCATATTGGAATTTTAATACTACAAAAATGAACAACAAAGATCAAAAACTTTATGCTCAGTACATGCCAAAACAATATTTAGTGACGTTTGTCAATAAAACGCCATATGCAATTAAATATTTAAAGTATACCGGTGAGCAAATAGAACAACCAAAAGATCCAAATGTTGCAGGTTATATATTCAAAGGGTGGTTTGATCAAGAAGTAGGTGGTCAAAAACTTGACATTACAACGTTTAAAATGCCTGCAAAAGATTTAACAATCTATGCACAATATGAAAAAATAAACTATAATGTGATATTCAATGACCGTGGTAAAGAAATAAAACAAGTAGTACCATTCGATGAATTAGTTAAAGAACCAGTAGTGCCGACTAAAATCGGATTTACATTTACTGGTTGGAAAACAAAGATTGATGGAACAGAAAAAACTTGGGACTTTGCAAAAGACAAAATGCCAGCTAACGACTTGACTTTATATTCGACGTTTGAACCTACAAAATACAAATTGAAATTTATTTCGAAAAATGGAACGATTGAAAAAACAATGAAATACAATGAGACAATTACTCCACCAAATCCAGAGATCAAAGGACAACGCTTTATCGGTTGGTTTACAACAGAAACGGGTGGTGAAAATTGGGATTTTACAAAAGCTAAAATGCCAGCTGGAAATTTAACGCTATATGCACAATATGAAGAGACAAAACCAGCTATTGCAAAAACGGGAACAATATCAGTAGGTTTATTTGCACTTTTAATATTCATTTGTATAGTAAGTGGATTGTTTATGGCAAGACGCTTTATTAGTTCAAAAAGTTAAAATATTAAATAATTAAATAACTGATAAACGGATAAGCAAGCAGTTAATTATGTAATAGAGTAAGTTAATGCATATTGGAAAATAGCGGTTTATAAGAATATATGTCTATAATAAATAATAATAAAATGGAAATCCTTTGGGGCTTCCATTTTGTTTTCAATATACAGTTTGTCTGTTCTTAACAATGTTATTTATGCTTAAATATTCATTTTTGTTTTTTAAAGTACACAAAAAATTAAAACAATAATTTAGTGGAATATGCTATAATTTAGTTACTAATCACAAAAATCTATTTTTAAGGTGATAAAATAAAATAATAATCTTTAACTAACGAATAAATAAATTATATAATTTTCAATAAGCAAACATGACAATAAAAAAAGTAGCCAAAAGTTGGGGGACTTTTGACCAAGTATTGTATAAGGGATTATGAAAAATAATTTAAGGATTATTAAAATTACTGTTAGTGTTATTAATATTACCTATATGTAATCCTATTTGATTACGATAATATTATATAACAGACATGTGTGGAACGTGTGAATGAAAAGTGTTTAATTAATAGAGTAATAAAAAATAGCCAAAAGTTGGGGGACTTTTGGCTAAGTATTGTATAAGGGATTATGAAAAATAATTTAAGGATTATTAAAATTACTATTAGTGTTATTAATATTACCTATATGTAATCCTATTTGATTACAATGTTATTATACAACAGTCATGTGTGGAACGTGTGAATGAAAAGTGTTTAATTAATAGAATAATAAAAAATAAAAAATAGCCAAAAGTTGGGGGACTTTTGGCTAAGTATTGTATAAGGGATTATGAAAAATAATTTAAGGATTATTAAAATTACTATTAGTGTTATTAATTGTTACTATTTTCAAATGTAATCCTATTTGATTACAATGTTATTATACAACAGACATGTGTGGAACGTGTGAATGAAAAGTGTTTAATTAATAGAATAATAAAAAAAAAAAAAAGTAGCCAAAAGTTGGGGGACTTTTGGCTAAGTATTGTATAAGGGATTATGAAAAATAATTTAAGGATTATTAAAATTACTATTAGTGTTTTTTAATTGTTACTATTTTCAAATGTAATCCTATTTGATTACGTATTTATTATACAATTGTTGTATGTGTTTTGGATGAAGAAAAAATGATTTATTTTTGTTTTATTAAAGAGCTCAAAAAGTAGCCAAAATGAGGGGGGATTTGACTACTAAAAGGATTTTACAAAGAAACTATTTTTTATTAAGTATTATTATTTTTATATGTAATCATATAAGTGATTACAAACTCATTATATCTAGATAATGTGTGTAAGCAATGAAGAGCGTATAAAAATTATATGTTATATTTAAAACAAATTTTATTTTATTTTAAAGTAAAATGAAAATTTTTTCTGAATAATTTTATTAATTAAATATGATATAGAAAAGCAGCATAAAAATTAAAAAGGAGGATGAAAATGTATATAACTATTGCGTTTAATCAAATAAATACACTTGATTTAATCGTTGATCCTAGTTTAAAAGTTATTGAAATTGTAAAATTAATTCAAGAGTGTGGGCTTTTAAAGACAACGGATTATATTCAAAAATATGGAATGACACGAATTACAAGAAAAGTAATTGACTTGTCACAAACAATTGCAGAACTAGAAATAAAAACTGGTGAAATAATTGAAGTTGTTCTATGTGCAGAGGAAGATTTTTATTCTAAAAAATAAACTTAATCCATTTTATTTTTGCATTTTACTTGACAAAAGTAAATTAGTATGCTAGTATACTAGTAAGAGGAAAGCAAATGATTTCACGGTTTTTCTCGAAAAAATAGAAAACTTAGGAGGAATATGTTATACCCTGTAATGAGTGAGAAAAGAGAAGTCTTTAGTTTGGATGGAATTTGGAATTTTAAATTAGATGCACTTGAGCTAAATGAGAATATAAAAGATAGTAAATTGAAAGATCCAATAACGATGGCAGTTCCTAGTTCATACAACGACTTAAAAGAAGGAATTGAACATAGAGATTTTAATGGATGGGTTTGGTATGAGCGTGATTTATATGTAACAAGTAAAATGTTGGAAGAAAGATTAGTAATCAGATTTGGTAGTGCAACACATAGTGCAAAATTATATATAAATGGAAAATTTGTTATGGAACATAAAGGTGGATTTTTACCATTTGAAGCCGAAATAAACGAGCTAGTAAAAACTGGAAAAAATGATATAAAAATCGCAGTTAATAATATTGTTGATTTTACAACATTACCAATTGGTTTTACGGAAGAAATTGAAATAAATGGGGTTAAAAAGTTAAAAGTTACTCCACAATTTGACTTTTTTAACTATGCAGGAATTCAAAGACCAGTAAAATTATATACAACGCCTAAATCTTTTATTGAAGATATCGATGTAATAACTGATTTTAAAGGTAGTGAAGGATATATTGATTATGAAGTAAATGTAGTAAATCCAGTAGGAGAAGTACAAATTGAATTAATAGATGAAGATCAAAATGTAGTAGCTACACAAACTGGTAGTAAAAACCGCATTGTTATAAATGATGTAAAATTATGGGAACCATTAAATGCTTATTTATATGACATGAATATAAAAATAGTTGATGATGGTAAATTAATTGATGAGTATATTCTTCCAGTAGGTGTAAGAACAGTTCGAGTTGACGGAATTAAATTTTTAATTAATGAAAAACCGTTCTATTTTAAAGGATTTGGTAAACATGAAGATAGCCACGTTCATGGACGTGGATTTGATGAAGCGCTTAATGTTAAAGATATCGGATTATTGAAATGGATTGGGGCTAATTCATACCGTACAGCTCATTATCCTTATTCTGAAGAAATGATGCGTTTATCTGCACGTGAAGGAATTGTAATTATTGATGAAACACCAGCAGTTGGATTACTAAAAGGAATGATGGCCTTCTTTGGTGGAGCGGGAACTGATACAGATGATAAAACAACGTGGGAAGTAATGGAAACTTTTGAGCACCATAAAGATGTAATGAGAGATCTTGTAAAACGTGACAAAAATAACCCAGCCGTTTGTATGTGGTCTGTTGCAAATGAAGCAGATACATGGTCAAAAGGAACGGAAGAATATTTTAAACCATTGATTGACTTAACAAAAGAAATTGATCCTCAAAAGCGTCCAGTTACAATCGTTCTTGTAATGATGTCATTTCCAGAAAATTGCTTAGTAGCACAATATTTAGATGTGATTTCACTAAATCGTTACTATGGATGGTACCGTCAATTTGGAGCTTTGGATGAGGCAGAAGCTAGTTTACGTGATGAACTTAAACGTTGGCAAGCAAAATATCCAGAGACACCAGTTATGTTTACTGAATATGGTGCGGACACTGTTGCAGGAATGCATGATACTACACCAGTTATGTTTACAGAAGAATATCAAACTGAATATTATGCAATGAATCATAGAGTATTCGATGAATTTGATTTTGTTGTTGGAGAACAAGCATGGAACTTTGCTGATTTTGCAACTACTCAAGGGTTTTTACGAGTACAAGGAAATAAAAAAGGTGCATTTACTCGTGATCGTAAACCTAAAATGGCTGCTCATGCATTTAAAGCACGTTGGGAAAGTATTCCAGATTTTGATTATAAAAAATAAGGAGTTTATATGATCGATGAAAATTTTATGTTAAATAGTAAAATTGCAAAACAAATTTATGAAAATATTAAAGATTTACCAATAATTGATTATCATAATCATCTAAGTGCTAAAGAAATTTATGAGGATAAAAATTATGAAAATATTGGACAAATTTGGTTAGAAGGTGATCATTATAAATGGCGTGCAATGCGTACCTGTGGTGTGGATGAAATTTACATCACAGGCGACATGCCTTTTAAAGAAAAATATGATAAATGGGTTGATTCTCTTCAAAATATATTGTTGAATCCAGTGTACTATTGGACACATATGGAGCTAGAAAAATATTTCAAGATTGATTATTTACTTACAAATGAAAATAAAGAAGAAATATATAATAAATGTCAACAATTAATTGATGATAAAAAAGTATCTGTTCGTAGTTTAATCGAACAATCTAATGTCGTGTATATAGCAACAACAGATGATCCAATCGATGATCTAGAATATCATATTAAATTAAAAGATGATTTTAAATTCAAAGTAATGCCAGCATTTAGACCTGATAAAATTTACTTAATTTCTAACGATACATTTGTAGAATATTTAGAAAAATTAGGTGAATGTACTAATCAAAAAATAATTGATATTGATAGTTTAGAAAAAGCAATTGATGAAAGAATGGATTTCTTTGATGCAAATGGAGCTAAAATTGCAGATCATGGCCTTGATTCATTATATTACATTGAAATAGATAAATCAAGAGCAAACGAAATCCTGTATAAAAGATTAATGAATGAGAATTTGACACTATCAGAACAAGAACAATTTAAATCATATATTTTGAAAATATTATTGAAAAAATATGAAAAAAAGAATTGGATAGTTCAGTATCATATTGGAGCACTTAGAAATATTAATGAAAAACTTTTTAATGAACTTGGACCTGATATTGGTTGTGATGCAATAGATGACAAAACTTATATTCAAAGTATTGCAAAATTACTATCAAGTCAAGCAGTATTACCAAAAGTTATTTTATATCCACTTGATCCAAATGATTATTATAAAATTTCAACTCTTGCAGTATCATTTCAAGAAGGGCCAACTTCAGGGAAAATTCAATTAGGTGCAGCTTGGTGGCATGCAGACAATGAACAAGGAATATTAAATCATTTAGAGACTGTAGCGCAAACAGGAAGTTTAAATTTATTCATAGGAATGCTAACAGATTCAAGAAGTTATCTATCGTTTGTACGACATGATTATTTTAGACGTATTTTGTCAAATTATTTAGCTGAAAAATATAATAATAAGCTTCTCCCACAAGAAATCGAAATAACGATTAACATGGCAAAAAACATTGCGTATTATAATGCGAAAAAATATTTTGAATTAGAAGGAGAAATATGCAACTAAGTTTTAGATGGTATGGACATGACGATCCAGTAACTTTAGAATATATTAAACAAATTCCAAACATGAAAGGAATTGTAAGTGCAATATATGACATTGAGGTTGGAGAAGAATGGCCAATTGAAAGAATCAAGAAATTAAAAGAAGATATAGAAAAATATGATTTAGAATTAATTGTAATAGAAAGCGTACCGGTACATGAAGATATAAAAATGGGATTGGGTAAACGTGACTATTACATAGAAAATTATAAAAAAACTATTGAAAATTTAGCAAAATGTGGAATAAAAACAATTTGTTATAATTTCATGCCAGTATTTGATTGGACAAGAAGTAATTTATCGTATGTTAATGATGATAATTCAACTTCATTAATATTTAATGAAGAAGAAGTAGCAAAGCTTGATCCAAAATCACTAAATCTTCCTGGTTGGGATAGTAGTTATAGTTTAGATAAAATGGCTGAACTAATAGATTATTATCAAGCATTAACACATGAACAATTATGGGACAATTTGAAATATTTCTTAGATGAAATTATTCCGGTTGCAGAAAATTGTGGTGTAAATATGGCAATTCATCCAGATGATCCTCCATTTGACATATTCGGAATTCCAAGAATTATAACAAATTATGAAAATTTAGAAAAATTCATTAATTTATATGATTCGCCTAATAATGGAATAACTTTTTGCACCGGTTCACTTGGTTGTATTGGATCAAATGATTTGTTAAAAATGGTTAATCGTTTTGGAAAAGAATTGAATAAAATTCACTTCGTCCACCTTAGAAATGTAAAAAATTATGGGAAAACTAGCTTTAATGAAGTAGCTCATGTTTCACATTATGGAGACATTAATTTCCATGAGTTATTAGAAGTATTTATTAGCTACGGATTTGAAGGTGCTTATCGACCTGATCATGGAAGAATGATTTGGGGAGAAACTGGACGTCCAGGATATGGTTTATATGATCGTGCTCTAGGAGCGATGTATTTAGAAGGATTGATTGAAGCAATAAAAATCAAAAAGGAGGAAAAATGAATCTATATAAAAAAGACTTTTCTAATAAAACAGTAGTAATTACTGGTGGAAGTGGAATCCTTTGTTTCGGAATGGTAAAAATGTTTTTAGAAAACAATGCTAATGTGGCAATTCTAGATCGTAATCCAGATAGCATTAAGCCTGTTGAAGACCAAATTTCTCGATATAAAGATAATTATATCGTTATAGAATGTGATGTATTGAAAAAAGATACTTTATTAAATGCGAGAAAATTGGTTCGTCAAAAATTTGGAGCTTGTGATATCTTAATAAATGGTGCGGGAGGAAATCACCCAGCTGGAACAACCGATAATGAAATGATGCAACTTGGTGATTTAGACAAAGATATTAAAACATTTTTTGATTTAGAAGTTGAAGGTTTTGAATTTGTAATGAATTTAAACTTCATAGGAACTTTATTACCATCACAAGTCTTTAGTGAAGATATGTTAAACAAAAAAGACTGTAGCATAATAAATATTTCATCAATGAATGCATATACACCATTAACAAAAATACCAGCGTACTCAGGAGCAAAAGCAGCAGTTAGTAATTTTACTCAATGGTTAGCCGTTCATTTTGCGCAAACTGGAATAAGAGTAAATGCCATTGCACCTGGTTTTTTTGTAACAACTCAAAATCAAAAATTGTTATTTGATGAAAATAACAACCCAACACCAAGAACAAATAAAATTCTAAATAGTACTCCAATGAACAGATTTGGAGAACCAGATGAACTTTTGGGTTCAATTTTATTCCTAACAGATTCTACACTTTCTGGTTTTATTACAGGAGTAATAATTCCTATTGATGGTGGATTTAATGCGTATTCAGGTGTATAATAAATAGAAAAAAAGGGGTATTATGGACAACTCAGAAGTTAACTCAGAAGAAATAGTTTATAATCGAGCGAAAATTTGGCAATTATTTTTATTCTCGTTTAATAATCTATCAACAAACATGTTTTATGTAGTATTGTCAGCCTATTTTTTATATTATTCGCAAAATTTTCTTGCAATTAGTGCGATTATTGTAGGTTTTTTAATAACAGGTATGCGACTTTTTGATGGAATTACAGATCCAATTATTGGATTTTTAATTGATAGAACAAACACAAAGTTTGGTAAATTTAGACCGTGGATGTTTATCGGAAACACAATCCTAATTATAACTTTCCTGATGATGTTTAATATTGATCCTAATTGGAATCCGATGTTGAAAATTACTGTTCTTGTTTCTGCATATGCAGTTCATATAATTGGTTATTCGATGCAAACGGCCTGTACTAAAGGAGCAATTTCAATTATTACAAATGACCCTAAACAACGACCATTAATGGCGATGTTTGATGGAGTTATTGGGATGGTATTTATTGGTTTGGTAATGGGGATGATTCCTGCATATGCATCTACATTTGAAAAAAATTTAATTGATCCACAATTTTGGAAGAATATTGCAATAATTTGTAGTGTAACTAGTTTTACATTTATGAGTTTAGCAGTTATTGGTGTCTGGAAAAAAGATACTGCTGCTAACTATTTAGGAATGAAAAACGTTAAAATTAGATTTAAAGATTTCTTTGAGATTATAAAACATAACCGTGCAATTCAAATGCTTGTCATTGCTGCAGCTAGCGATAAACTTGCTTTCTCATTAAGTGGTGCAGTTGGAATCTATTTATTCCAAAATATTTTAATGAATACAACGCTTGCGGGAATTATGTCAGTTGTAGGTATGCCATTTACAATCTTTTTTGTTCTACTAGCAACAGCAATTGGACGTAAAACTACCCAAAAAAGAGCGTTTATTACAATGACATGGATTGCTATGACTACAGCTTTATTAGCGATTTTTATGTTTCCAAAAATTGGGGCATCAGCAACATCAATTCCAGTAATAGTATTCTTTGCTATTTACTTAATTCAAAAAGGTGCGGCTGCTGCAAGTGGAGGTTTTGTTACAACTATGATTGCGGATTGTTCGGATTATGAAACATATTTAAATGGAAAAGCAGTTCCAGGAATGATGGGAACATTATTTAGTTTTGTTGATAAAATGGTTTCATCAATTAATGGTTTAATAATATCATTAATGTTCGGTCTATTTGGCCTTGCAAATACAGTAATTGAACCGTTAACTCCAGCAAGTGATTATGGTGGTTTATCAATTATTATAGTCTTTGGATTATTTGTAATGCCTATTTTTGGGAATATATGTTCAGTTATTTCAATGAAATTTTATCCATTAACAAAAGAAAAAATGGTAGAAATACAAAAAGTTATCCAACTTTATAAAAAGCAACAATCAGATCCAAGAAGTGATTCATTTATTGAAAAAAAATAAAAAGTGAAAGGATTATATGATAGAAAAATTATTAGAAGAAAAAATTGTAGCAGTATTAAGAGGGAAAGATCATGATGAAATAATGTTATATGTTGATGCGATAATTGAAGGGAAAATAAATGCCATTGAACTTACGTATTCAATTCCAAATGTACTAGAATTTGTTGGAAAAGTTAAGGAAAAATATCCATTTGCGTTAATAGGAATGGGAAGTGTTTTAAATGAAAAAATGGCGATCGATGCAATAAATGCAGGATGCTCTTACATTGTTAGTCCAGGCTTTTCTCCAAAAGTAAGTGATGTATGTAAGAATAAAAATATGTTATATTTACCGGGTTGTATGACTGCGACAGAAATTATGAATGCTATGGATCATGGTCATGAATACATTAAATTATTTCCTGGTGATATTTTTTCACCTGGTTACATAAAATCTATTTTAGCGCCTATTCCTAATGTAAAAATTATGGTAACAGGTGGGGTTGATGTTGATAATGTAAAAGAATGGTTTGCAAATGGAGTAGTGATGGTTGGAGTAGGAAGTAGTCTTCAAAAACCTGGTACTACTGGTGATTTTAATGGAGTTAAAATCTTAGCAGAAAAATTCAAGGAAAATATAAATGGCTAAAGTACTTGGATTTGGAGAAATTTTAATGCGTTTATCAACAAATAACAATGATACAATTAAGAGCAGTTCAAATTTCGATATACATTATGGAGGAGCAGAGTTTAACGTTATAAGTTACTTGCAGCAATTTAACCATCAAACATTTTTTATGACAAACTTAACGAATAATTCATTTGGAGAAAGAATTACACAGCAATTAAATTCTTATAAAATAAACGATAAATATGTAAATTATAACGGAGAAAAACAAGGTGTATATTACCTGGAAATAGGTAATTCACTACGTGCAAGTGAAGTAATATATGATCGTAATTACTCAACCTTTTATCTATCTAAAATGAACCATTATAAAATTAAAGAAGCGATTGATGAAGTAGATTTGATTCATTTAAGTGGGATATCTCCTGCTTTAAATGAAGATCTAAAGCAAATTACAAAAGAAATTATAATGTATGCAAAGCAAACAAATAAACTAATAAGTTATGATTCAAATTATCGCTCAAAATTATGGTCGCAAGCTGATGCAGGAGCTTTTTTAAAAGATATACTGCCACACGTTGATATCATATTTTTAGGGATATTAGATTTAAAATATCTACTATTATATGAGGAAATTGATTTACAAACAGGCTATGAAAGATTGAAAAAAGAATATCCTAATTTAAAATATATAGCATCAACAACAAGAAAAATAAAAAGTGCTAAGACTAATACGATTATTGGAAATTTATTTACTGATAAATTATATCAAACAAAAGAAATTGAATTTGAAATAATTGATCGTGTAGGTACAGGCGATGCCTTTAGTGCTGGAATTTTAAATGGTATATTGAAAAAATTTGATCACCAAAAAACACTAGACTTTGCAGTGATTAATAATGTTCATAAACATTTTTATAAAGGAGATCAATATCCATTACGAGAAGAATATATTTTGGAAAAGATTAATAGTACTGATTTAGAAATTAATCGTTAAAAAAAAAGGCTAATGAAAATTTCATTAGTCTCCTTATTATTAATTGATAACAAAAAGTGGATATTTTTCACTCACATTTTTTATGGAACTCTCATTAATTCCATAAATATGGCGTTTGTATAAACTTTTTAAATCAACATCTTTTTTTTCAAAACTATCAATTATTAGTTTATGATCATTAATAATTGATTTAAAATTATTTGGATGTGTAGAGGTTGCAAGCACACGGAAGCGAATATAATCTGGGGCTTGATTTGAAATTACCTCCCATAAAAAATCACGATGAGCGATTTTAAAAATAAGTTTATGAAAATCGTTATCTAAATCGATTAGTTGATTAAAAATATCAAAATTATCATTTGAAAAAGTAAGTTTTTTTTGCATTTCTAAATTATCTTTTAAAAGTTTGATATCGTCATTGGTGATGTTTTTTTCAACTTCTAAGAAAATTGAATTTTCTAAAATTTCTCGAAGAATCATGATGTTTTTAATAAGTGATAAATCAACATAAGAAACATAGCTTCCAATTTGTGGTTTTATAGTAATCAATCCTTCTTTTTCTAACATACTAAATGCTTTTTTTGCAGGTGTACGTGATGTGTTATACTCATTTGCAATTGTTGCTTCCGTTATTTTTTCGCCTGGAAGTAAATTTAAGTTAATAATATTTTTTTTAATTTCTTCGTACAAATATTCTGATAATGTTAAATTTTTGTTCATTAAACTCCTAATTGATACCTTAGTATATTATAGCAAAATTTTGCATAAATATTTGAAAAAACAGCAAATAGTTGATTCTGGAATGCTTAATCTATTATATTCTCTCGGAAAAAGGATTTTTCTAAAAAAAAGCGCGCGTAACATATTTTTAAAAATTATAAATAAAGTTGTAAATAAAACAATAATATGATATAATATTTTTGGGATAACTTTTGCAATTGTTTTCGAAAGGCGCAAGGTCATTTGAAAATTAATAGGATAATAAATGAAAAGAAAAATTTTATTGAAACTAAGGACAGTTGTATAAACGAGTCTACCTGCTTGTAAAAAATATAATGACACTAATTGAGCGTGTAATTTTCTTTGTGCTGCTACGAATACTTATAAGGAGTAATATGAATAAAAATACAGAGATATTGATAAAAGTGTTAGCATATGTAATTACATATATAATATTTGGATTTCTTTTAGATAAATTTATTTTAGGAATCTATACTGATTTTCCACCGACACTTTCTTTGGAAGGCTTTGCGCTTTTTGTAATAGTAGTTATTATGCTAGAGTTTTTAATTAATTTAACTAAAAAAAGAAAGGTATAAAGTGAAAGTTTAACAATATATAAAAAGACCGAACATTGATTGGATATGTTTGGTCTTTTTTAAAGAAAAGAGTGTTTAATATTTAACACTTTAAAAAATATTTTTTGAGATTGTTTGTAAATGAGCGCCAAAAAAATGCTATAATATTATAACTAATTTTGAAGTTTCAATTAATGGAGTCGCAAAATTGGCAAAAAAGTATTTGAATAGGAGAGAAAAAATGAAAGAGATGACCGTAGAAAATAAGCAATTAGTAGTGGAATTTGTTGAAAAAAATATTGAAAAATCATTATTTATTTATGGTAATTTAAATGGTGACGATGTACTTACAAAGTTTCTAATGAGAGGAGAAGAAATAATTGGGTTATTCAATTTAAAATCATTAAAGTTTATGACGTTTTTAGTTGCAGACGATATTAGTAAAGAAGAATTACAACTAATTTTTGCAGAAGCAAGTAAATACCCACACATTGGTGGAACTTGTGTCAATATTGACCAAACTATGATCGAACAATTTTACGAAATTAAGAATAAAGAACAACAATCAGAAATTGCAACACTCGTCTTAAATCGAAATTGTAAATTTACCCTTTCCAGTGAAGTTAGTCTTTTAGATTCAAGGTCTGTCAGTGAAGTTCAGGAATATACTTCAGCAATCAATCAAATAAATGAGTTTGATATGTACGAATTTCATGATGATGATCAACAAAAAATTTACGTCTATAAGCAAGCGGGTAAAATTATTGGTGGTGCAACACTTTCAGCAATAAGTGACAAAACAGCAGTAGTAATTGGTGTATTTGTGTTAGCTGAATATCGTAATCAAGGGATTGCTCGTAAACTAATGATGACATTATTAACAGCGAATAATGAACAAGAGCGATTGATTTCGATTTTTTTCAATAATCCAATTGCAAAACGTCTATATTTAGAGCTTGGTTTTGAAGTTAAAAATAAAATGACAATGCTTAAACGAAAAGAATGTAGCAAGAAAGATTTAACATGAAAGAATTGATTATTGAAAAATATAGTCCAACTAATAAATCGCTTGTTTGGGATTTTATTAATGAAAATTTACAAACTAGTTTATATGTTTGTGGCTCAATTGATGAATCTACAACGGAAACAGTTGTGCTAATTAGAGATAAAAAAGTAATTGGATTATTTCTGATTTCACTAAAAACATTTTTGACGATTATGTTCAGTAATAATACGACTTCAAATGAGCAAAAGCAATTGTTAGATGAACTCGAAAACTTTGAATATCAAACAGGAAGATGGGTTAATGCGACGCGAAGTTTGTTAGTGAAGAACCATCAAATTAGAGATGAGAAAGCTATAACATATTATGCGACAATAAAACTTAATAACACAACGAATTATTTTACTGACCAATGTTTACAAGTAAGACAACTTAATTTACAAGATGATGAGGAAATTAAGTCGTACACAAAAGCTTTCAATCAATTTGGTGAATGGGGTAAGTTTCAGTTTAATCCGCTAAATAAAAATCAAAAAATTTATGTATATGAAATTGGTGGGAACATAATTTGTGGTGCAACAATTTCCAGTATTTCAAAGCAAACAGGAGTGATTGGCAATGTATTTACTTTAGATGCTTATCGTCGACACGGCTATGCTACCAAAGTTTTGCAAAAGATTTTGGAAGAACATAAAGATACAGAACGTTTACTTTCACTTGCATATTTAAATCCAGTTGCTGAGAAATTGTATTTTAATTTAGGGTTTAAATCAATTGGTTTAATTACGACCTTTGATAAACGAAATGATTAATAATGCCATTAACATAAAAAAATAGTACAACTATACTATACAAGGACGGCTAATGAAAACGAAAATAATCAAAGTAGATGAACGAAACTTATTAATTGTTCCCCAAGAAATTATGCAAGAACTTAAAATGAAACTACTTGATGATATTCAAGTGAAAGTTGTAAATCAATGTATAAAAATTCGAAAATTGAACTATGATGAACGAGAACAAAATAGAATTAAATTGATAAAGTCAAGTTTGTATAATCTAAAACATTTTTATATGCACCGTTCTAATTTACTAGCTCAAACAGGATTTGATAGTAGTTTTCAAATTCAGTATTATTTACGAAAACCGGTAATTGTCATTCAAGAAGAGCAACTAAGTGTACTTAATTTAACGAATGTGGATAATCTGGATTTAGAGTATTCAGTTGAAGTTAAAATTGATGGAAAACAAATGATTGTTTATAAAGAAGAGTGAGTTAAATATAATTTTACTAAATAAAAACACTACGTAAAATTTGAATCCATGTTATAATTAATACGAAATAAAATTAGAATAAAATTAAAAAGAAAATTTCGATGAATTTGACAAGTCATCTAAAGAAAGGTCGTTATTTTCAGTTTTTGGAAGGAGTTATATGATTCAAACACAACAAATAAAACCTAATATATTTATATTTAAGGCAATTGGTTATACTGATCTCGACTTTCATGGATCAGTTTTTCGTAACGATGAGGGAGCAAGTTATAATTCGTATTTAATAATTGATGAGCAAATAACTTTGATTGATACAATGGATGAGCATTTAGCAGAAGAATTTATTCGTCGATTAGAAAAAGTGCTTGATGGAAGAAAACTTGATAATATTATTGTAAATCATGTTGAACCAGATCATTCGGGTTCATATGAAGCGGTTAAAGCATTGTATCCAGTTGCAAAAAGTTTTTGTTCAGCAATGGCTGAAAAGGCAATGAAAAGTATGTATTTTGGAGATCATGAGTATGAAGTTGTGAAAAACTTAGAAACTTTAACAATTGGAAAATATACACTTAAATTTATCTTAACTCCATTTATTCACTGGCCAGATAATATGGTTACGTACTTAGAAGAAGAGAAAATTTTGTTTTCAAATGATGCGTTTGGAAGTTTAGTTGCAAGTAATAAAATGTATGATGATGAGTATGAAGTTGCTGAATTGATGCGTCATGCTAAAGAATACTATGCAAACATTGTGATGCCATGTTCAAGATTTGTAATGAAGAAACTAAAAGAAATTAATGAATTGAATCTAGAGTTTGACTTGATTTGTCCTTCACATGGAATCATTTGGAAAAAGCATATAACAGAAATTATGGATCAATATATGAAATGGGCAACGTTTAGTGACATTAAACATAAAGTAGTGATGGTTTATGATACGATTTGGGGAAATACAGAGCTTGTAACTAATGAAATTGCAGTCGGATTAGCAGAAAGAGGTTATGAAGTGCGTGTCTTTAAAGCAGGTCTTCATCGTCCGGCATTAATTATGAGTGAAATTATGGATGCCAAAGCAATTTTAGTTGGTTCTTCAAACTTTAATAATGCGATGGTTGGTCCAATTGCTGATATCCTTGAACGAATCTATGCGTTATCTCCACAAAATAAAGTTGGAATGGTTTATGGTTCATACGGTTGGGCTAATGCGCATTTGAAACGTGTTGAGTCGCGTCTAGAAGAAGCAAAAATCGAATTAATTGAATCGGCAATGTATGAAAATTACAAGCCAGATATTGCTCGTTTGAAATATGCAGAAGAATTAGGGATGAGAGTTGCCGAAAAAATTGATGAAAAATATGGGAATAATCAATAAAAAATCAAAAAAAACAGCACAAACATAAAAAATAAAGATAAGATACTTGCAATTACTTCAAAATATTGATATAATAGTAAGGAATGTGTACAGATACTATTTAACAAGACTAAAGGAGAAAACAAGATGGCAAATATTAAATCGGCAAAAAAAAGAATCAAAACAAATGAAAAGGCAAGATTAAGAAATAAAACTCAAAAATCTGCAATGAGAACAGCAATTAAAAAACTTGAAACAGCAGTTTCTGGTAAAGATAGAAATAAAGAATTAGAAATTACTTTATACAACGATGTAAGTAAAAAAGTTGATAAAGCGGTCTCAAAAGGGATTGTACATAAAAATTATGCTGCACGTCAAAAATCAAGATTAATGAAAAAAATTAATCAAGCATAATGATTAAAGCCCTTAAAGGGCTTTTTTCAATATTTTTAGGAGAAAAAAATGTTCTTACTAATTGATGCTGGAAATACGAGAATAAAAATGTTTTTGTATAATCCACAAACGAAAGAAGTTGTTCCAACAATTGTTGAAGATCGACATGACTTTGCAAGGAGTTTAAATTGTTTTGAAATGCGTGGTGACATTGAAAAAGTATTATTAGCTTCAGTTGTTCCAAGTATTAACAGTCTTGTAATTAGTTTTTTTGATAATACATTAATTTTTGATTATCAATATTTTGCCAAGTTTATGGACTTTGGCGAACTAGACTATCGTGAGATGGGAAGTGATCGTGTCGTGGCAATTTGTGCGGCACTTAAACAATATGGAGATAACCTAATTTTATTTGATTTAGGAACAGCACTTAAAGTTGAAGTTCTAAAAGCTGGAAAATATGAGAGTGGATATATTTTCCCGGGTTTAGATTTAACGAGAAATGCCTTAATTGGTAAAACTGAACAATTAAACAATTTTAAATATGGTCCAGTAACTGATGATAATCATTGTTTGGATACATACTCACAATTAAATGATGGAATAATTTATGGAATGGTTGGAGCAATTAAACAGTTTATTAATCTTGCTCAAAATCATTTCACGAACGAACAATATAAAATAATTATGACTGGTGGTGGATGTGAATTTTTGGAGTTAGCTATACCAGAGATTGAACAAATACTCGAGTGCCAAATAGATCATAATTTGATAAGAGATGGATTGATCCAGATCGGAGAAGAGTTATTAGATGAAAAAAGAGACGATTAGAAATTTTTCGATTATTGCCCATATTGATCATGGGAAAAGCACACTAGCAGACCGAATTTTAGAGTTGACGGAGACCGTTGCGGTTCGAGAAATGCAGGAACAATTATTAGACAGTATGGAACTTGAACGTGAGCGTGGAATCACAATAAAATTAAATGCTGTTCAATTAAAGTATCAAGCAAAAGATGGGATTGAATATACATTTCATTTAATTGATACGCCTGGACACGTGGATTTTAATTATGAAGTTTCAAGGTCACTTGCTGCGTGCGAGGGAGCGATTCTAGTTGTTGATGCAGCACAAGGTGTAGAAGCACAAACACTTGCAAATGTGTATTTAGCAATTGATAATGATTTGGAAATTTTACCGGTTCTAAACAAGATTGATTTACCAGCGGCACGTCCAGATGAAATTCGTCAAGAAATCGAAGAAGTTATTGGACTTGATACTGAGAATATTGTATACGTATCAGCTAAGTCTGGTCTAGGAATTGATGAATTACTTGAAGCGATTGTTGCACATATACCTCCACCAAAAGGGAATGATGAAGATCCACTTAAAGCCTTAATTTTTGATTCATATTACGATGCTTATCGTGGGGTAATGGTTTCGGTTAGAATCTTTGAAGGTAGTGTAAAAGTTGGTGATAAAATTAAATTTATGGCAACTGGAAAAGAATATGATGTTGTTGAATTGGGAATTAATAGTCCGCAAGAAATTAAGAAAAAAGAACTTGTTGCAGGTGAAGTTGGTTGGATTAGTGCTGGGATTAAAAATATAAAAGATACGAGTGTTGGGGATACAATTACTCACGCTAAAAGACAAACAGCAGAAGCCTTTCCCGGGTATAAGGCACTTAAGCCGATGGTGTTTGCGGGAGTTTATCCAGTAGACTCAGCTAAATATAATGATTTAAGAGATGCGCTTGATAAATTAAAACTTAGTGATTCTTCACTTGAATACGAACCAGAAACGTCACAAGCATTAGGATTTGGATTTAGATGTGGTTTCCTTGGATTACTGCATATGGAAATTGTCCAAGAACGACTTGAACGCGAATATAACTTAGAATTAATTACAACAGCCCCATCGGTAATTTATAATGTTGGATTGACAAACGGTGAAGTCACAGTTGTTGATAATCCATCAAAAATGCCCGATCGTCAAGTAATTTCTTACGTAGAAGAGCCATTTATTTATGCGGCGATAATGACACCAACAGATTATGTTGGAGGGATAATGGATCTATGTCAACGTAAACGTGGAACATACTTAGCGATGAATTATATCGATGAGACAAGAGCAACGCTTGAATATGAATTGCCACTTTCGGAAATTGTTTATGACTTTTTTGATCAATTAAAATCAATTTCTAAAGGATATGCTTCGTTTGATTATGAAGTAAAAGGCTATAAAAAAGAAAAACTAGTAAAAGTTGATATTTTACTAAATGGAGAAGTTGTTGATGCACTTGCAACGATTATGCACACTGATTTTGCGTTTTCTCGTGGTAAAATTGTTTGTGAAAAGCTAAAAGAGATTATTCCACGTCAGCAATTTGAAGTACCAATTCAAGCAGCGATTGGACAAAAAATTGTTGCAAGAAGTACAATTAAAGCAATGCGTAAAAATGTACTAGCTAAATGTTATGGTGGGGATGTTTCTCGTAAACGAAAGCTTTTAGACAAGCAGAAAAAAGGGAAGAAACGTATGAAACAAATTGGTTCAGTTGAAATACCACAAGAAGCATTCATTACAGTTTTAAGTGTTGATGATTAAGTAAAGCAATATAAAGAGCCGGTGGCTCTTTTTTTTGTTCTTTGTCAAGTTTGTTTAAATATAAAATGACAACACATTTTTTGATTTATATAGCTTGTTATAAAAAAAAGTAAATAGCATAATTCGTGATATAATAAAAATATAAATTATTTTGGTAGCACAATATTAAATTCTAAATTAGAATTTTTAGTCCAATGTAAAAAAGAAGGTATAGAATTTTATCAAGATGAAGTAAGTATAAAAGATTTTTTGAGGATCACAAAAATATATTATATTGGTTAAACAATTGAGTTCTAATGCACAAATGAATATATAAATTTTGGAGGGAAGGATGAATTTTAAAAAAAAGCTATCAAAATTACTTGGAATATATTTAGCGTATAAGTGGAAGACATTGATTGTGTTAGGATTGAGTATTGCAATTTCGGCAATAACAGCTATTATTCCTATAGTAAACAAAATCATTATTGACAATGTTTTTACTCAAAAAGTAGAAACTTTATTCTGGAAATTAGCTTTAATCCTCTTGGGTTGCTACTTTTTGCAATTTCTGTTACAAGTAGGAATTGATTATTTAATCAATAAAATGCAAATGAAATTCTTGTATGATAAAAGAATGTCAGTATTAAATTCTTTGGCTTTGAATGAAATAGTTATTGACGAAGATATTTCATCTTCTTATATCTTTGCAAGATTTAATGAAATTAATAGTATTGCAAGTTTAGTTTCATCAACGATTGTAAAATTTTTAATTTCAATATTGACATTAGTTATTTCACTTATTTATCTTTATTATCTCGATCCACTATTAATTCTGATGTTGGTAGTGATTAGTCCGGTTTATTATATTGTTACAAAAATGTCACTTAAAAATATCGGGAATTACTCTCGGAAAATTCTCGAAATAAATTCATTCACCTATAGCTTATACATGGGATTTTTTAAAGGTTTAAATAGTTTGAAAAGAGATAATTATGCATTAGTGTATATTGATAAAATTAGAAAAAAATTAAATGAATCTTTTTTCAATGGCTTAAAGCAAGCAAAGTTTTTTGCTTTTGGACAAAATTCAATTTCATTATCGGTATCACTTACAAGTCTTATCCTTTTAGGATATTTTGCTATAAAAATAATGAATGACGAGCTGACAATTGGAGACTACGTTGCGACTCAACAATATGTTTCGTATGTATTTTTACCGCTAACACTTTGGAGTACTTTTCAACTTAGTGTTGAGCCAGCTTTTATTGCCCTTGATAGGATTGATGAGGTGTTTTTCACTGAAACAACAAGTATTGCTACAGAAATATCAAAAGTAGAAATAGTTGAATTAAAAGATGTCAACTATTTAGGTAGAATTTCTCAAAATCATAATCAAATATTTGAAAAAGGGAAAATTAATTATATAGAGGGTGGAAATGGGTATGGGAAATCAACCATTTTTAAAATTCTTTCTAAAATTTATGTTCCCGATAAAGGGGAAATAAAAATAAATGGCTTCGATATAAATACTCTTTCTGCAAAAACTTATTGGACAAAAATTAGTTATTGCCCACAAACGGATTTTTTATTTGAGGGAACGGTTTTAGAAAATATTTGTCTAAATAAAAAGCAAAGTATTGCGAAAATAAATTCTATTTTGTCGTCAATTGGCCTTGAAGATTTATTGGCAGATATTCAATTAGGTTATTTAGTGGAAAGTGATGGGATCAACTTAAGTGGTGGACAAAGAAAAAAAATTGCGTTCTTACGTTCTGTTATAAAAGAAGCAGACTTATATATGTTTGATGAACCGTACGAGGGACTTGATATAGTTTCAAAAGACATGGTATATAAATATCTTGCTGGACTTGCTCGGGAAAAAATAGTCATAATCACAAGTCATGTTGATATTTAAAGTTGTAAACCAAGGGTTACTTAATGCAAACTCTAGTTCAAACTAGATCAATTTTAGTACTTTAGTATAAAAAAATTTAATGTTTTGCAGGCGCGATTCAAAAAATAGAGAAAGGAAAACTGTGTTTGTTTTCCTTTTTTGCTATTGGGAGATGTCTATTTTGAATGATTCATAAAAAGTTTTTGTCTTTTTGTTGAAGGATTTAGAAAACTCACAGTCTAATCGTTTGTTTATTCGCAATATCTAGGATCAAATTTGAAAAGTTTTATCTTAAGTAATCATTGTGATGAAATCAGAAATTTTATTCAATTGGCTTATGCTTTTCTACTTAGTTGCTTCAAGAATATCATGAGTTATGTTTTTTTCTAAATCTAATTTGATGAGCTATGCTGTTAAATACAGTCTATGGAAAAAGTAAAGAATCAAAGTGAAAAAAATGTTAAAATATATGTGGAAGAAAGAAACGTAAAAATTAAAAGATAACTAAGGAGTGTGAATGGCACAAAATTTTAAATATCAAAGGCTCGCAACAGATTTGCAACGAGTGATTGGGACATTTATAAGTGAAAAAATTGAAGAACTTGATTTTGTAACGGTAACCCACGTTGAATTAACAAAAGATTTAGGAGATGCAAAAATATATGTAGAAACTTTAGGAACGCAAAAACCACAAAAAATTATTGATGTTTTACAAAAAAATGAAAATAGAATAAAACGTGAAATTTCTAATAAAGTGGAAATAAGAAGAATTCCAAATTTAATTTTTATGTTTGACGAAAGTTTGGATAATTATAATAAAATTGAAAAAATTCTAACAGGAAAAGAGGACTAATGAGAATTGGTCACTCTTATGATTTACATCGATTGGCAACAGGTCATCCACTTTTTTTAGGGGGAATTGAAATTGAACACGAACTTGGACTTGTTGGACATTCAGATGCTGATGTGCTTTTACATGTTATAACAGAAGCACTAATTGGTGCAATGGGTCTAGGTGATATTGGTGATCATTTTCCGGATACTGATCCAAGTTTAAAAGGTGTTGACTCAAAAGTTTTGCTTGCACAAATTGTTGAACTACTCGCAGAAAATCAATACGAAATTATTAATCTTGATACGACTATTCATGCACAAAAACCAAAATTGGGTCCACATAAGCAAACAATGAAAATTAGAATTGCAGAGTTATTAAGGATTGATGTGAGTCAGGTTAACGTCAAAGCAACAACTGGTGAAAAAATTGGGATAATTGGTCGTGAAGAAGGAATTGCAGCTGAAGCTGTTGTTTTAATAAAAAAGAAATGAGGCAAAAATGAAAACAGTAAATGTAATTGGCGCGGGCTTGGCAGGTTGTGAAGCAGCTTGGAATTTAGCAAACAATGGAATAATCGTTAAATTGTTTGAACAAAAACCACTACAAAGAAGTGCAGCAAGTAATAGTGATAAATTTGCTGAACTTGTTTGTTCAAATTCTTTACGAGCAATTGGTGAAAAAAATGCAGTTGGTTTATTAAAGATGGAAATGGAAAAACTCGGTTCAATTGTTATGGAAGCTGCAACACAAACGGCAGTTCCAGCCGGTGGAGCATTAGCTGTTGATCGTGAAGAGTTTTCTAAAGTAATTACGGATAAAATTTTATCACATCCAAATATTGAAATAATTAGCGAGATTGTCGAAAAAATCAATTTTGAACAGCCGACAATTATTGCAACAGGTCCTTTAACAGATGAAAAGTTAGCCGCTTTTATTAGTGAAAATTTTTCCGATGACCAATTATATTTCTTTGATGCAGCAGCACCTGTTGTAAATAGTGAAAATATTGATATGAATGTTGTTTATGCAAAATCAAGATATGATAAAGGTACACCGGATTATTTAAATATACCGTTAACGGAAGCAGAATATTTAGCTTTTTATGAACTGTTAACGACGTTACCAACAGTTGAATTAAAAGACTTTGAGTTAAAAGTTTTTGAAAGTTGTATGCCAGTTGAGGTGATGGCTAAGAGAGGGATTCAGACATTGTTGTTTGGACCGATGAAACCAGTTGGATTGCACACTCCAGATGGTAAACGCCCACATGCTGTAATTCAACTTCGTCAAGATAATGTTGCTAAAACTTTGTACAATTTAGTTGGTTTCCAAACGAATTTAACATGGGCTGCCCAAAAAACATTAATTAATTCATTACCTGGGATGGCTGATGTAACAGTTGAAAGATTTGGAGTAATGCACCGAAATACTTATATATGTGCTCCGAAAATTTTGGATGATAATTTTCAAACGAAAAAATATGCCAATATCTTTTTTGCAGGACAAATAACAGGAGTCGAAGGTTATGTAGAATCAGCTGCAAGTGGAATTGTTGCAGCGATTGGAATGCACAGATATTTAATGGATACTCCTAAACTTTCATTTCCACGAACAACTGCAATCGGTTCGTTAACACATTATATTGCAAATGCTGATGAAAATAATTTTCAACCAATGCATGTAAATTTTGGAATTATCCCAGAACTTGGCTTTTCAACGAAGAAAAAGGATCGTAAAGCAGAATATGCGAAACGAGCAATTGCTGATTTTGAAGCGTTTTTGCTAGAGAAATTAACGTGAAAAAATGCTGAAAAAATATCTTGATTACTTGGAAGTTAATTTAAATTATTCACCACTTACAATTGCTAAGTATGCGGAAGTGTTACAGAAATTAGAATGTTTTTTAAAGTTAAGAAATCAACGCTTTGAAGATGCCCAAACACAAGATTTGAAAAGTTATCAAATGATGCTATATGATGCTAAGTATGCGAAAAAGACAATTGCTCAACAAATTTCAATTCTTAAGGGCTTTTACAATTACTTGCAATTACAACAACAAATTAGTGGAAATCCAAGTAAAGTGCTTGTTTATCCAAAGTTGAATAATTATTTACCATCAATCTTATATGAAAATGAAATTAGTAATATTTTGGATAATATGTTAGAAGAAACAGCGCTTGATGTTCGTAATAAAACGATTTTCTTAGTGCTCTATTCCACAGGTATTCGAGTTAGTGAATTAATTGGAATTAATGTATTGGACGTTAGTTTTGAAGAACAAATTATTAAAGTACTTGGTAAAGGACGTAAAGAAAGAATTGTCCCGATTAATCAGTATACACTTGATTATATTTTGGAGTATATTCAAATAAGTCGAAGAAAAATTTTAAAAGAAAAAGAACAACAAGCACTGTTCTTAAATAAAAATGGAGAACGTCTAACAGCTAGGGGGGTGTTAGACATTATTAAGCGAGTTTTATTAAAACAACATAGTTTTTTAAAAGTTTCTCCACATACGTTTCGTCATTCCTTTGCAACTCATCTATTGAACAATGGGATGGATATTCGAATGGTCCAAGAATTACTAGGCCACAGTTCGCTTTCAACGACCCAAATCTATACAAAGGTATCTAAGCAAAAGTTGCTTGATGAGTATCAAAAAAACAAATTAAGACGATAAATTTAGAGATGAAAAACAAAAAAAGAGAATTCTTTTGAAAAAATGATTTTAAAATTGAAAAAAACACGAAAAAATAGAAAGTAATATCAATAAAAAATGATATTATGATATAATTTTAGTAAGAGGATAGAATGCAATCAATTGTAATTAATAAAACCAAAGTAAATTATGTGAAAAGAGGTCAAGGACCTGCAGTATTATGCTTACACGGCTGGGGTCAGTCGAGTCAATCATTTTTAAGTCTAATCAAACACTTGGAAAATTCATTTACGGTTTACGCAATTGATTTACCAGGCTTTGGTGAGAGCGATGAACCTGAAAAACCATGGTCAATCTTTGACTATGCAATTTTTATTGAAAAGTTCATTGAGAAATTACAGTTAACAAATGTTTCAGTTGTTGCACATTCATTTGGTGTGAGAATTGCAATCGTCTTAGCTAGTGAAGGGAAAATCACTGGCAAACTAGTATTTACTGGTGGAGCTGGAATAAAACCTAAACGTAGCTTAGAATATTACATTCGAGTATATGGTTATAAATTTTTGAAACAAATCACCAAAACACCTCTTTATAAGCAATTTTATGATGATGTTAGAATAAGTTCTGGTTCAAGTGATTATCAAAAAGCAAGTGAGATTATGAAAAAAGTTCTTATCTTAGCAGTGAATTTAGATTTAACTGAGAAGTTATCAAATATAAAAAATCAAGCATTACTATATTGGGGTGAAGAGGATGAAGCAACACCAATCGAAGATGGGAAGAAAATGAATTCTTTGATTAAAAACTCTGAATTAATAATAAGACCTCGCGAAACACATTATAGTTTTCTTGAATCAGCACCAATTTTCAATGAGGCTGTTTCAAAGTTCTTAAGAGAAAGCAAGCAGTAAGAAAGGGTTTAAATGAGTAATTGTGTATATCCATTAATTGTCTATAATAACGAATCAATTAGCGTTATGTTATTTAAGATGTATGACTCAAAAGCTTTTTTGTTAGCAAAAAAAATTATTTATAATGGGTCAATTGATGAAATTGTTCAAAAGTCAGAATACGTTCAAATCGCCAAATTAATTAATCAAGCCTTCAAGAAGTTTGAGGAAAAAACTGGTGAAAAATGTTTGGATATTTATTTGGCAATAGAACCAGATAATTTCTATATTTCACAAAGGAAGTTTGGAAGTGATTTCTCAGAAGGTTATATTTTAGAACAAATTGATATTGAAAAAGTTTGTGAAAAAGCAAAAAAATATGAAAAAGCGGAAGATGGATTTACTGTCACATCCTTTATTGCGAACAAAGTGACAGCTGATAATCAGATGATGCGAAAAATTATTGGTAAGAATATACGACAATTACAATTAGACGGTGAGATAGTCTACATTGATACTAAGACGTTTGATTGTCTGGACCGAATTCTTGAAGAAACGCATCGAAATTTAGCAGATTATATAATTACGAATCATTATTTAAAATATTCTCCTGGTTTTGAAAATAATGATGTTATTATTGAAATTGAAGCAAGTAGAATGAATTTTATTGTTCGAAAAGTTGATGGTTTTAAAAACTTTCGAATAAAAATTGGGCTAGGACATGTTTATACGAAAATGTATGAAAAATTGCTAGAACGAACAAATCAGGAAAATGCACAGATTATTACCTTATTTCTTCAAAAGCATTTCTTGATTAACCCACTTGAATTTGATTATGAAATTGTTGAAGGGATTACTGTAAATGAAATGGTCGAGTTTTTCAATCAGATTTTCAATTTGTATATGCTTAATTTGTTTGCAAATATCCATAAACAAGGAATTGCATTTGAAAAACTCCATATATTGAGTTATGGTTATGAGAACGGTAAGCTTGTTGAGTTGTTTAACCGCCACTTTGGGAATGAAACGGTAGTTTATAATTTACCAAATTATGGTAATATTCAAAAACCTGATAGTAAAATATATTTAGCAGTACAAAAATACGACGAATTTAGAATTTTTTAAGGAGCGAATATGCGTGATAAGCAAACTACATTTAATTTATTTGAAGATCTGACAGATGAAGTATTAACAATAAATGATAAATATCTAACAGAAGTTGATATGGATGTTGAATTAGAAGAATTTGTAAGTGAGAATCCTGAAGTAGTCTCAATTGCAGAAGAACAAGCATTTGAATTTGATGCTAATAATAGTGAACGAATTTCGTTTGATATTGATGAGCCGAGTACATTTCAATTTCAAGCAGAAATAGCTGAACCGGTTATCTCAGAAAAGCCAAATGATTTCAGTGTACAAACTGAAAAAAAAGCACCAGAAACAATTCAATCACTTGATGAGACGTTCTTCATGCTAGAAGAAGCTTTGGGAGAAGACACATTAAATGAAATTGAAGATATTGATATAATGACTGATAATCAATACAATGATGCAATTTCATTTGATGTGGAGAAAGAATTGATCGATTTTAAGGATGCTAATTTTGGAAAAGTTAAAATAATTGCTGTTGGAATTGGTGGATGTGGTTGTAATACAATTGATCGAATGTATGAAGAAAAAATTGGTTCGATTAAATTAGTTGCAATTGACACGTCAAAGCAAACACTTGAAAATACTTCTGCAGATGAAAAATTCTTATTAGGAGAACCTGTTTTTAGAGGCCATGGAAGTGGTGCTGATATTGAAAAAGTTGGAGAAATTTTTCAATCCGAAGCAGATGCAATTCGTCGTTTATTAGAAGGTGTGGATATGTTATTCATAACTGGTGGGATTGGACGAGGAACTGGAACAATCGGTTTAATTGAAATTGGAAAAATTGCAAGACAAATGGGTATTTTAACAATAGGATTTGCAACTTTACCGAGAAGGTTTGAAGTTGATACAGCAGTTATTAATAAGTATTTCCCGTTATTTCAGCAAGCCGTTGACTCAAACGTAATTGTTGAAAACGAACGAGTTACACACATTGCAAAGCATTTACCAATTAACAAAGCAATTAAAGTTGCAGATAAAATGTTAGTAGATGGAATTCGTGGGATTTCTGAGTTGATTACAAGTCCAGGAAAAATCAATTTAGATTACGCAGATATAAAAACAGCCTTTTCAAATCAAGGGTCATGTGTGATGGGAATTGGATATGGTAAAGGTGCAAATGCTGTTGTTAAAGCAATTGAAGAGTCAATTCATTCAGAAATTACTAATTTTGAAAACATCAAAGGAAGCCGTGTAATTATCTTCAATATTACTTGTGCTAGAAATTCAGTTACAATTGATGAAGCAACAAAAGGAACAGACTTAATTTACTCATATAATACACACAATAACATCGAACATTTATTATTTGGATATTCATATGATGAATCAATGGGTGATATGGTAAAAGTAACTTTTGTAGCAACAGGTACAAATACAACAACGATCAATTATAAAGATGAAGATTCAACAGGTATTTCAACTCCACAAATGAATTCAGGTGGTTTAATTGGCAAGGAAAATGATAAAGAAATAAGTGATCCAGTTGATATTAATATTTTCCAAACACCTCCAGTTGAAACAGAAAAGAAAAATCCTGATCCGATTTTCGGTAACGATGGAATCTTCTTTAGAAAAAAATAAGTTATAGAATAAAAAATAAAAATTAAATTTATAATAAGGAGAAAACATGGCATTGTTCAAAGGCGTAACAGATTTATTTAAAGATGAAGAAACTCAGTACATTGAAGGTGATGAAACAATCGGAATGCATGATGAAACGTTTGATATTGAAGAGGTAGTAAATACAACAAGATCAAAATCAGTAGTTAAACTTTTTGAACCCGTTTCTAAAACTTCAACTTCGTCGATTATTGACAGCGTGAAAAAAGGTGAACTATGTATTGTCGATTTATCAAAGGTTTCAGATACAGAAAAAACGCTAATCTACTCAACACTATCAGGCTCAATGTATTCGCTTGATGGTCAATTAAAACAAATTTCTGCAGAAATAATTATGTGTGCACCAAAGAACTATTTAGTTGATGGTGATACTTTAGGTTAAGAATTAACTCCATTTTTGGAGTTAATTTATTAATTGATAAAGTGTTTGTTTAAAAGCGTAAAAAAGAAAGCTAGAATCAAGTGTATATACAAAGAAAATTATTATTGAATTAGGAGTAAGATGGAAATCAAAGATACATTATTAACACCAAAAACATCATTTGCAATGAAAGCAGATCTTGCCAATCGTGAACCAAAGTTTCAAGAGTCTTGGCAAAATGAACAAATTTTTAGAAAATTAACTGAAAAAAATAATGACAAACCACAATTTATTTTAATTGATGGTCCGCCATATGCAAATGGGAATTTACATACGGGACATGCATTAAATAAAATACTAAAGGATTTTGTTAATCGTTATAAAAGTATGACAGGTTACAAAGTTGATTTTATTCTTGGATGGGATACACATGGATTACCAATTGAAAATGCTTTGTTAAAACAAAAAGGCTTTAAAATTGAAGAGTATACTGTTGCCGAATTTAGACAGAAATGTCAAGAGTTTGCTGAAAAGCAAATTACTATCCAAAAAGAACAGTTTATGCGATTGGGAATTTTAGCTGATCCAAATCAAACGTATCAGACTTATAATAAAGAGTATGAGGCCGCACAAATTCGAATTTTTGCCAAAATGGCAATGTCAGGTTTGATTTATAAAGGACTAAAACCGGTCTATTGGTCACCATCTTCACAGTCTGCACTTGCAGATGCTGAAATTGAATATCAAAATAAAATTTCTAATTCAATCTATGTTAAGTTTGAAATTGCATCAGGTGAATTTACAGGTGTGAATGTTGTAATTTGGACAACAACACCGTGGACACTACCAGCAAATCAAGCAGTATCATTAAATGAAGAAGAAGAATATTCAATTGTTAGTGCAAATGATTGTGACTATTTAGTTGCATCTAAACTTGTTGAAGATTTTGCAGCAACAACAAAACTTGAATTAACGTTAAAACAAACACTAAGTGCGAGAGAATTAGCAGGTGTCAGTTTGAAACATCCGATTTTCACCGAAAAACTTGTTCCAATTATTTTTGGAGAACATGTAACAACTGATTCAGGAACAGGGTGTGTACATACAGCACCAGGTCATGGGGAAGACGATTATTTAGTTGGACTTAAAAATAATTTAGAAGTTGTTTCGGTCGTTAATCATCGAGGAATTATGACAGATGAAGCTGGAATGTTTGCAGGTGAATTTTACGAAAAGGCGAATGAGCCAATTATCGAATATTTACGTACAAATGGTGCATTAGTTTACCATACAACATTTGAACATTCATATCCACATGACTGGCGTACAAAAAAACCAGTTATTTATCGTGCGACAGAGCAATGGTTTGCCTCAATTGATAAAATAAAAAATGAAATTTTAACGGAAATTGAAGGTGTCAATTGGATTAATGAATGGGGAGCTGTTCGTTTATCAAATATGATGAAAGATCGTGTAGATTGGTGTATTTCTCGTCAGCGAAAATGGGGTGTGCCAATTCCAATCATTTATACAGCAAACATGGAACCAATTATTGATGAAGCTGTGTTTGAAAAAATTGCTCAAATATTCGAAGAACATGGAACAAATATTTGGTTTGAACAACCAGCAGAATTTTTCTTGACAGAAAATTATCCAGATGCAGAATATGTAAAAGAAATGGATATTATGGATGTGTGGTTTGATTCTGGAAGTGCACATACTGCAGTTGGTCAAACAAGACTTGGAAGTGCAGTTGCCGATTTATACTTAGAAGGAAGTGATCAGTACCGTGGTTGGTTTAATTCATCATTAATTACAAGTGTTGCAGCACATGGACAAGCGCCATATAAAACTGTTTTATCGCATGGGTTTGTCCTTGATGGAAAAGGTAATAAAATGTCTAAATCACTTGGTAATACAGTTGATCCATTGACAATTATTCAAAAATATGGTGCCGATATCTTAAGATTATGGGTTGCCTCAGTCGACTATCAATCAGATGTTCGAATAAGTGATGAAATTGTTAAACAAGTTGCTGAAGTATACCGTCGTTTAAGAAATACATTTAGATTCATGTTAGGGAATTTAAATGATTATGATCAAACAAAGTTTGAAATTAAATCGCTACCTGAAGTTGATCAGTTTATTTTAGGACGCCTAAGTGAAATTTCAATTGAATGTGTTGAAGCATTTGAAGCATTTGAATTTAAAAAAGTAGCAGAAAAAATTAATGTCTTCTTTACACATGAATTAAGTGCGTTCTACTTTGACTTTATAAAAGATATAATTTACATTGTTAAAGCTGATGATGAACGTCGTCGTCAAATTCAATTCGTTATTTCGGAAATTTTAAATACCCTTGTTACAATTTTAACGCCAATTTTACCACACACAATGGATGAAATTTATCAAGAATTGAAAACAGAAGATAAAATTTTCATGCAAGAAATTCAAAAATATAACGTTGATGTTGCACCAGAAATCATGACAAGATATTTTGCGTTTATGGAAGTTAGACATGAATTAAATAAAGCATTAGAAGACGCACGTGCTAATGGAATAATTGGAAAAACTTTAGAAGCTAAATTGACACTAGAACTTAATGATGAAATTAAAAGCTTGTTTGCACAAATTCCAGATTTAGAAACATTATTAATGGTTTCAAAAATCGAATTTGCTCAAGTTGAAAATATGCAATTGCTTAAAATTGGTGCAGTTGCTGTTACAAAATATACTGATACACGTTGTGAACGTTGTTGGCGATATTTTGAAGAGGAGCAATTGTCAGCAGAATCACTTTGTGAAACTTGTTCAACTGTAATTGCAGAGTTAAAAGCATAAGGGAGTAAATATGCATAAAAAAACATTTATTGTATTTGCAGTGATGTTAATTGGGCTGTTTAATGTAAACGCCCAATTTTTTAGAGCGGCAGAAATTCAGTTGGAAACAGCTGCAAAGGAAGCGGTTTATGATCCTGTAACTTTCGAGGAAGTTACACCAGGAATGGAAGCAAAGATTTATGCACCTGGTGATACAATATGTACACAAACAGATGTGATAGTTAATCTGGACAATCCACAAAATTCGTATTTTACAATTGATATTTTGAATTCAGTAAATTCACAATTACTTGATTCTGTAAATGTAAATACAGTTGCACCAATTATTAATTTTAAAAGTGGGATAACTGATATAACTCTGCAAATTACTAAACTTGATGATTCCTTTAAACCGATTTCGAGTACTGAGGTTAGACAAAATTATAAACTAAAAGATTGTACAGACACAAAAAATGCACCAAAATATTCAAGTAAACAGTATGAATCAAAAATTTCGGTAGAAAATCAAAATATCATTTTTTCAAAAGCAAATACGGATCTTAAACTTACTTATGGAATTATTGGGACAAGAATGAAACAAAAAAATTTAAGTGAAACTGTCCAAATAGAAAATCCAGATAACAATGTAATTCAATTTATTGAAGAATATACAACAGATGGGAAAGTACAGAAAAATTTTTATGAACTAGAAGTAAATCAAACTAATAAAAGCTATTTTGTTCGTTCGGTTAGTTCTTTTGATGTCAAATTATTAAATGCTCAAAGTGTCATTAATGTTCCGTATACAATTTTACTTGCTATTACTATTAGTGCGTGGGTTTTTCTAACTAAAAAAATTCGTAAACTTAAAACTAAAAAAGCAAATAAAGAAATAAGTTGTCATAGCAATCCGTCAAATAACAGAAGACGAAGAAGAAATAATTCTAATGACTTTGAACAAGAAGCCGTGAGTATTGCAAGTACAGATGCTAAAGCTGCGAATCAACCAGACGCACCTGCAAAACAAGAACAGACTAGTTCCTCTAAACGTCGTAAGTTAACACCAGAAGAAATTTGGGAACGCAATGAAAGAAAAAAACGAGCACTTGCACGCGAAAATCGTAAACTTAAAGAACAAGCTCAAAGTACAAATGACGGGATCACAGAAGCCGAACAACGTCAAATTCATCGAGAAAAATTAAGAAAAAAACGTCAAAGAGAAATGGATGCAAGAAGAACAAGGGAAATGAGTAGAAATACAACTGAATCGAGTGAGATTAGACCCAAAAAAAGGAGGATAATTGAAAAATAAATTTTTATATATCGGAATTTTATTAGTAATTATTGATCGTGTTAGTAAAATAATTGTAATGAACCAGGATATTGATATCACAATTATTCCATACTTACTTTCGTTTGACTATGTAAAAAATACTGGAGTTGCATTCAGTGCATTTGCCGGTAATTATTGGTTTATATTAATCTTAAATATTGTTGGTCTTATAGCATTAATAGTATTTTTTAAACAGTCAAATGATCAAATAATAAGAAATACGCTTTATATCACGATGGCGGGAGCATTTGGTAATATTTATGATCGAGTTGTATATGGTTATGTAGTTGACTTTATTGATGCAAATTTCTTTGGATCAATTTTCAATTTGGCTGATGTATGGCTTGTATGTTCGATGGTGTTCTTAGTAGGATACATTTATCTAAAAGAAAAGAAGGAGTCAAATGACACAACTAATTTGTGAACAACAAAAAGTAAGAGTCGATAAATATATTGCG
>JBOFGK010000007.1:0-12127 GCA_051649085.1 Mycoplasmatales bacterium
TTAAAATATGTAAATTTGCGAGAAAATAAAAAGTATATTTAAAAATAAATAGTTATAATGTAATAGAAATAAAACATTTTGTAGTTTCCAAAAAGTAATTAGTGAAGAGCAATATTATTTGACATAATTTGTATTTTATGTTATACTTTTTCTAGTGTAAAATTATACTTTGTAACTAAAAAGGGATTTTTACGGGGAACTTTTTAAACGGATAATCAACAAATTGAAAAGGTGGGCTATGTTTAGAAAAATAATAAAAATGCCATTTTTACTGCTAATAATTTTGATAATATGCCCGCTTAAGGTAAGTGGTGCAACAGTTTCTTCAATAAACACGTATACAAATTTGGCAAAAGCCAATAGATTTAATGGTGCAGCAATGGTTTCAAGAACAACGGAAGATGGATATGACATTTTGTATAATCAAGGTTTTAACTCAAGTGAAGGCTCAATGACCTTTAATGATCAAACAGTTTTCAACATCGGTTCGGTTTCAAAAGTTGTAACTGCGATATCTGTTTTGAAATTACAAGAACAAGGAAAATTAAACATTAAGGATTCAGTTCGAAAATATCTTCCGGAGGCTCCAGCTTCATTTCAACCAATGACAGTTGAGATGCTTTTAACACATTCATCGGGAATAAATGTTATAGAAAGTGACGAAGCCTTGAGTAAAAAAGAAGTATTAGATATGATCTATAAAGCACCATTAGGTTATCCTCCGGGTGATGACTACTATTATAGCAATAGTGGTTATACTGTATTAGCAGCAATAATAGAAGCTGCTTCTGAAACAGATTTTAAAACTTATTTACGTCAAAACATCTTCGAACCTCTTGACTTAAAAAGTACAGGTTTTCCCGGCGATGAATTTCTCGATGAGAATAAAGCGGCAATTGGGGTTGATGATGGAGTTGTTACAGGGAAAGTAACAAGTTATCCTAGTGGTTGGAATTCAATTGGTTATAGCGATGTTTTAAGTACAACACGTGAATTAACTACAATCTTTCAAGCAACATTCAATTATAAACTTTTAACTCCTGATTCGATAAAATTAATGCTGACACCTCAATTTGAAATTCAAGGTGGTTTATTTAGAGGGATTGGAGTAATTATTAGAAAATTACCAAATGGTCAAATTGAAGCATTTCATTCAGGTGTCTGGTTTGGAGGGAATACTTATTTTTCATATCGTCCTGCAGATAAAATCTTAAATGTTGATATGACAAATAATGTAGGAATTGGTTCACAAACATATCCAGCGATTGAAGCTGGAACTGAATTTGGGACGAAGTATCCATTAAATTCTTTAGCACAAGCAACAGTGCTTGAAAATGTAGTAGTTCAAGTTCTCAATACAGAAGAATTAAGTAAAATCAAAAATGAATTATCGTCTGCTCCAGCAAAATTTGATCTAAAAGTACTTGCAATTATTGCCTGGATTTGTCTTGCGTGTTATTTGTTGTTTAGACAATGTCGAAGAATTTATCGTATTATTAGTAATTAAAGACTATAAACCATTTGGTTTATAGTTTTTTTCATAAAATAGCCAAAAAATTTAAAACTAAAAAATTGATAATTTGAAAAATAAATCAAAAATAATCTGATGTAAATAAAAAAAAGTGAGTTTTTTTCGAAAAAAAGCTAATAATAATAGTAGAGGGTACTGGAGGTGAAAAAGGATTAAAAACATAAAGTTATAATGTTGTTAAGTACAACCCCAAACAATGCACAAAGGAGAAATTATGAAAATAAAACTAAAATATGCAAGTTTACTTGCATTACTAATTTTTTTACTAATTATTCCGAGCATAAATATAAATGCTAAAACCTTGATTGATGAATTTAAAATACTAGATGTAAAACAACGATTTGGACAATTATCAGCGAATGTTCCAACAAATAATATAGATGAACCAGTTCCAACCACTGAACAATTAGATTTTGTGAAAAACGAGCCACTCGTAAAAAGTAAAATTATGCCAAAAGCCGAGATGCTTGAAGTGAAAAGTTTTTACCATCCAAAACTCCGCTTGGAGTGGTATACTGGTGGAAGTCCGCGTGGATTAATTTCATATTATATTGTTGACTCTAAAATAGTTTTTTGTATCGAACCGACGAAGCCAACCGATCATTATGCAACTAAACAATTAGAAAAGAATAGTCGCTTTAGCACATTTTCAAGTACTCAAAAAAACAAACTAGCGCAAATTGTTAGTTATGGATTAGCAAGGTATGCGCAAACCAAAAATTCAGAGTACTTATATGGAGCGCAGTTATTAATATGGGAAACAACTAATCCAACAATTGTTAAATTGAGTAAAAATAATACGATGAAAAAATATACGGACGAAATAAGAAATTTAGTTACAACTCATCAGAAAATTCCAAGTTTCATGTCAACTGGAACACCGATTAAAACTAAACTAAATTGGCACAATGAACGAAAACAATATGAAGTTGAATTAACCGATAGTAATCAAGTTTGGGACAATAGATTTAAACAAACAGGTAAATTTGGTGATTATGAAATAACTGCAATTGGTCCAAATAAAATAAGAGTTTCAACTAAAAATTTTCAAGCACAAACTTCACAGTTAATAACTGTAAAATATACAAGCTATCCGATGCAACCTTCGGTTTTCTTTGAAGCTAATCAAGACTTAGCCCGTGTAACAACTCCCGATATAAGTGCTAAAATGCAATTTGAAGTGAACCATACGCTAGGAGAAATTGAATTAAAAAAACAATTCAACTCTACTAGTACTGGTTTATTTAATGCTAATCAGACGCATAATGCAACGTTTGAAATTCGAAATGATCAAAATGAACAAATAAGTACTGTTGTTGTTGGACTTGATGGTGAGTCATCGAAAGTTGTGAAAAATTTACGAGCAGGCGTATATCAAATAAAGGAAGTGGCATCAAGTGTTAGTGCAGACTATAAACTAGATCAAACAGTATATTCGTGTGTAATCAGTCCTGGAGAGCGGTGTAAGTTAAATAATGGTCAGCCAATTATTAACAAACGAAAACAAGGAAGTTTAAAATTATTCAAAAAGGCTGAATATGCTGATGGAACAGTTAAAGCACTTGGAAATACCAAGTTTAAATTAAAAACACAAGCAGGTGAAATTATTGGAACGTATATAACAAATCAAGCTGGAGAAATTGTTGTTAATAATTTAGATGTTGGTCACTATTTGATCGCGGAGGAACAAGCTCCACCAGATTTTATGCTAGATCGAACTGTTTATAAAGTAGAGGTTATTGCCGATAAACAAGTGGTTGTTAATCGTGGTCAACCATTAATCAACAAACAATTTAAAGCAGGGTTCAAGTTACAAAAAAACGATGAAAATCAAATGCCAGTTGCCAATGTTAGTTTTAGGCTAACAGGAAAAACAAAATCTGGAAAAATATTTAAAAAAGATTATTTTACGAACTCAAGTGGAGAAATAAGCGAAAATAGTCTAGAGTTAGGAACTTACCAAATTGAGGAAATTAAAACGAATGATTTATTGGTGAATGAACATTTTTTCGAACAATTTAATTTACAAGAAAATGATGAACTTTTTCAAGTAAATAAGGGTAAGCCGATTATTAATAAATTTAAAAAATGGGAAGTTACAGTTAAAAAAGTTGCGAAGAAAAAGGCAAAAGAAGAGCTGACAATCGGATTAGCAGACGCTGTTTTTTCGCTTGTTGTTGATGAGAACAACGATCAAAAAATATCTGCTGAAGAACGAATCAAACCAGTTGAAACATTTAAAACAAATAATTTGGGAATTGGTAAAAGTAAGAGTAATCGACTAGATAATAAACGATATTACCTTGTGGAGCAAATTGCCCCAAATGGTTATCGAGTGGATAATAAAGCAATTGAACTTAAACTTGATCAAACAAAAGCAAATCAAAATATCCAAGTTGTTGTTGAAAATCAACCAATCGAAAACAAAATTGAAATTTTGAAAATCGATGGTGCAACTAAAAAACCACTAAGTGGCGCAGTTCTTGAACTTAAGACAACAAGTAATTCTAAAGTTGCAAGCTGGACTACAACCAAAACAGCATATGTTCTTAATTTACCATTTGGAAGTTATGAGTTGTGTGAAGTAAGTTCACCAGAAGGTTACTCGAAGAACCCGGACTGTAAACGAGTTGAAGTCAAAAATGACTTCGAGCAACAAAAAATTAGTTTTGAAAACGAACGAAAAAAACAAATTGAGCAAGTCTTATCAACCGGTTTTACTAAACATCATCTTTTGTTTATAAGTATTACTAGTTGTGGTTTTCTAGTCCTGATGCTAATGATTCGTTTCAAAATAAATAAACGCAAACAGCAAAAAAACTTATGAAAAAATAATAAATAGGCCAAAACAAGTTGTTCGTTGAAAAAAAGTCAAAAAAATGTTAAAATATTGATTAAGGAGTTTGAATGAACAATACAAATACAATTGAACAACTGATGGATTATTTTATCCAACGAAATTATGATATAATTAATTATTCACAAACAGAAGTAACTTTAGAAAATCAATATGAAAATAAAGTATTTGTTGGTAGTGAATTACCAATGGATACAACATTATATAATTTAATTTGTGTAGTTGGCGGAACAATTAATCAGGCCAACGATAAGACACTGATTATTTCGGGTAATACAGCAAATGAATTTATTGAAAAAATGCAAGTTGTCAGAGATCAAGCAAATGAAAAAATTCGACAAAAAACAACAGTTAATACAAAATTGAATGCGGTTAACATTTTGATTATAATTAATTTGGTGTTTTTTATTGTACAGTTTTTGAGTCCAATCTTACTAAACTACAGTGTAATTATTGGACAAGATTTCAGTTTTGGTAATTTTCTTAGAATTTTAACAGCTGGATTTACACATAGTGGTTTTTTACATTTAGCATTAAATATGTTCTTTCTAATGTATATTGGAACACTAATTGAACAAGTAAGTGGAACTAAAAAATTTCTTTTAGTCTATTTCTTGACGATGATTGCATCGGGAATTATTGTTATTTTCTTCTCAAGTGCAGGTACATTTACAGTTGGTGCAAGTGGAGCGCTTTATGGAATAATGACTTTTGGAGCAGTGTATTATCGTCTGAGTAAAGTTTATTATCAACCGCAATTAAGTTCGAATCTATTGCAGTTAATTATAATTAATGTTTTTTTATCATTTGCGCTAAATGGAATAAGCATTTCAGGTCATTTAGGTGGACTATTAGCAGGGATTGCAGTTGCAGTAATTTTTTCGTATGTTGAAGACTTAAAAAATAAAGGTAAATAAAAATAATTTAAAAGAGGTAATAAATGAATAGAATCATCTTTATGGGAACACCAGATTTTGCAGCGCATATTTTAGAAAGATTAATTGCTGAGAAAATAAATATTATTGCAGTTATAACACAACCGGATAGACCGTTTGGTCGTAAAAAAGAATTGAAAGCAAGTGAAGTAAAAATGGTTGCACTCGCACATCAACTTTTAATTTTACAACCAGAAAAAATCGGTGATGCTTTTGCAGAAATTTCTGAGCTTAAACCTGATTTAATAATAACAGCTGCGTATGGACAATTTGTTCCAACTAAGATTTTAGAACTTCCAAGATGTGGATGTGTAAATGTACATGGTTCTTTATTACCAAAATATCGTGGTGGAGCGCCAATTCATCAAGCGATTATAGACGGTGAAACTCAAACAGGTGTGACATTAATTGAAATGGTAAAAAAAATGGATGCTGGAGATATGATTGCTAAAGCGGCTTTGCCAATTGAGATTAATGATACTACTCGAATTATATATGATAAATTAAAAGTACTTGGAGCTGACTTACTTTTAGAAAATCTAGATAAAATCTTAGAACAAAGCTATCAAGGGGAACCGCAAGATGAAACGCAAGTAACATTTTCGCCAAACATCACTAAAGAACAAGAAAAAATTGAATGGAATCTGACAGCAATTCAAGTTCATAATCAAGTTCGTGGTTTATTTGACTGGCCAGTAGCATATGCTTTCTTTGAGGGAAAACGAATGAAAATCCTTAAAACAAGATTAACAAATATGAGTGATACAACTCAACCAAGTGGAACAATTGTTGCTGAAGATGAGACGAGTTTTTATATTCAAACGGTATCAGGAATTATACAAGTTTTGGAAATTCAGCCTGAAGGCAAAAAAAAGATGCTTGTTTCAGATTATTTAAGAAGTACAAGTGTCCTAAATAAACGATTTTCGTGAAAAGGCTTATGAAATATGATAAAATAAAGGTAGAAACTAATTAATGAGCAAAAGAAAGTGTAATGGGAATTACATTAAAATATAGTAATAATCGTGAGGAAAAAATGAAAAAATATTTAAAAGCTTTAATATTGACTGTTGTCATTAGTCTACTAATTGTAAATAATCCATTTTTTGCAGTTGAAAAAGTAGACGATCGTACATTGTCTGAAATTCAAGCAGATATTGATAGATTAAATCAAGAACAAGAAACACTTCAGTCAGAAGTAGATATTCTTGGTGATGATATACAAAAAATTGGGGAATCGATTAGTGTGACACAAGCGACAATTTCTGAGACAAGAGGAAAAATTGAAGAATTAGAAAAAAAGATTCCTGTAGCTAAAGATAATGCGTCTAGTATGCTTAAGTTTTTACAGATGACTCAAAATGGATCTTTTCTTGTTGAGCTTACAAGTGGAACGCTAGCAGAAAATCAAAAAAAATCAGAAGCATTGAACAAATTAATTGATGAAGCAACAACAATTATTACTAACTTACTATTATTGGAACAACAATTAGCTTTGGAAAAAAAGAATTTAGAGAATGAAGAACAAAAATTAACTGCCCTTAAAGTTGAAAAGTCTAAGCAAATGGAAGCTAAAAAGGACGCGATAAATCTTGCAGCAGCAGAAGCAAAAACAACAGAAGATATAAAAAGTATTTATACAGAAGCTGGGTGTAAAAACAATGAAGTATTTGGAGTTGATTGTGGATTTCCGCCACCACCACCAGCGCCAGAGGTAGGAACAGGTGGCGGTGCAACAAGTGGTGGTACGTTTATAAGACCAGTTGCTGGAAGTTACATTACTGAAGACTTTGGATATTATTCAGAAACTTCGATTAATCATAATGGAATTGATATTGGTGTATTTACAGGACATCCTGTTTTCCCGGTTGGATATGGACGTGTAGTTTCTGTTGTTAATGGTTGTGGTGTTGGAGACTATAGCTGTGGAGGTGGTTTTGGAAATCACGTTGTAATTATGCATAGAGTTAATGGTCAAACAATTTTTTCTGTATACGCTCACTTATCAGCAGCTTACGTTAGTCAAGGCCAAATTGTAAGTGCATATGATCAAATTGGTATTTCAGGTAATAGTGGGTATAGTTTTGGTGAACATTTGCATCTAGAAATGATACCTGATTCCAATGGGGATGGTAGTCCAGGATATGGATATGAAAATGTCAATCCGAGAAATTATATAAACTTTCCGGGGATTGGTACCTATTTTGGAACACGCTAGTAAATTATAATTTACAGTAGATTATAGAGGATAATTTCAATGAATAATTGAGATTATCCTCTTTCAAAAAAAAAGAATTCAACTGATTTTGTAAATAAAATTAGTTAAATATACAAAATTGTGATAGAATATATATGTATAAATTATGCTAGATTATATGAAAAGTTAAAAAATAAATAAGGACTAATTGAAGAAAATAAAGGTATATTGGTGAAAGGAAAAAATGAAAAAATATTTACAACTTGTCATCATGTCAATGATTTTAAGTGTGCTATTTGTAGATACACTCTACTATGCTGTTGAGAAAGTTGATGATCGAAGTTTAAGTCAAATTGAAGCAGATATTGAAAAATTAAACAAAGAAAAAGAAAGTTTACAATCAGAAGTAGATTTATTAGGAAAAGATGTTCAAAAAATCGGTCAAACAATTGAAACAACTCAAGCAGAAATTGATGCAGCGCAAACTAAAATTTCTCAATTAGAAAAAGATATTCCAAAAGCTAAAGGAAACGCTGGAAATATGTTGCAATTTCTTCAATTAAGTCAAAATACTTCTTTTGTACTGGAATTAGCAAGTGGAACACTGGCTGAGACTCAAAAGAAAGTTGAGAACTTAAATGTTTTAGTTGGAGAAGCGACCTCGATAATTAATAACTTATTGGTGATGGAAAAAGAACTAGCATTTGAAAAAACTAACTTAGAAATTAAGCAGGAAAAATTAGTTGTTTTAAAAGAAGAAAAAAATAGTCAACTTGCAGCTAAAGGAAATTTGATTGATGATAATGCAGTAAAAAATAAAGTTAATCAAGATTTAAAAGTGTTGTATGAAGAAGCCGGATGTAAACCTGGTGAAGTGTTTGGAATTTCTTGTGGATTACCACCTGAACCTCCAACACGTCCAATAATTCCATCAAAACCTGTACCTCCGTCAGTAATCCCCCCAACAACTGATAATAATAATGGAAGCACTGGGGGTGGCGGTAACAATGGTGGTAGTACTGGTGGAAACAACAATGGAAATAACGGTGGAAACAATGGTGGTGGAAACGGTGGAACAACAAATGATGGGATTTTGTATAGACCAACAGAAATTGGACAAATTTCAGAAGAGTACGGTGGATACCCTGGACATATCGGAATCGATAGCGCTTTAAATCGTGGAACACCGATCTATCCAGTACTGGATGGAGTTGTTATATCTGCAACATCTGGGTGTTTTGAAAATGATCCTTCCTGTGGTGGTGGCTTTGGAAATTATGTAGTCATGCTTCATAATGTTCGTGGGACACCTGTTTATGCGTATTATGCACATATGTCATCTGTAAACGTAAGTCGTGGACAAAACGTTGGAGCATTTACATCAATTGGAAGTTCAGGTAATACAGGACAAAGTACTGGTCCACATTTACATTTAGAACTAATTCCTGATTCAAATAGAAACGGTTCAGCTGACCGGTTCCCAAAACCTGGTGAATCAGTTAATCCTAGAAATTATATTAAATTTCCATCTCCATGGGTTCCTTGGAATGGACGTTAATTATTAGTTAAATGTGTTTAATATTTAAAAAACAACTTCAAATGAAGTTGTTTTTTGTTTTAAAGTACTTATAGATAGTAGTTGTTAGTCATGTCTTTGTAAAAAATTAAAGCTTTTTAATATCGTCTCATATAACGATCTGTTTCCCACTTGTGAACTTGCGTTTTAAATTCTTCCCATTCTTTATTTTTCGCACGAACAAATGTATCAAGCGTATGTTTTCCGAGTGCTTCACAAATAATTTGGTTGGCTTTTAAAGCTTTAATGGCATCATATAAGTTATCTGGTAAATTAACAATCCCTAATTTTTCACGTTCTTCTCTAGTTAATTTAAATAAATCAGTTTGCACCGGTGCAATACATTTCATTTTTTTAGCTAAACCATCTAGACCTGCTTCTAAAATAACAGCAAGTGCTAAATATGGATTTGCAGTTGGATCAACAGAACGAATTTCAATACGTGTTCCTTTACCTCGAGAAACAGGGATTCTAATAAAAGTCGAACGATTACTTGGTGACCATGCAACGTAACATGGCGCTTCATAACCAGGCACTAATCTTTTATATGAATTAACTGTTGGGTTTGTAATTGCTGTAATCGCTCTTGAATGATAAATGATTCCGGCCATCCATTGGTATGCAATTTCACTTAATTGCAAACGATCTTTTGGATCATAGAATGCATTATCACCGTTTGGAAGTGAAAGTGAACAATTTGTATGCATTCCATTACCAGCCAGATTAGCAAATGGTTTGGGCATAAAAGTTGCTAACATATTGTGACGTGAAGCTACATTTTTCACAACTAACTTAAATGTTTGAAGTGAATCACATGCTTCGATTGCATTTTGAAATCTAAAATTAATTTCGTGTTGACTTGGTCCAACTTCGTGATGAGAAGCTTCGATGTCAAAACCTAATCCTTGTAATTCCATAACAATTTCTCGACGTAAATCTTCACCTGAATCAATTGGTGCTAAGTCAAAGTAACCACCATTTTCTTTAAGTGGCAGTGGTTCAAATGTTATTTCATCCAATTTAATTGCATAAAATTCAGGTTCAAATCCAATCATAAAATTATCTAAGCCATGTTCTTTTAATTTTTTCAATGAATTAGCTAAAATCACACGTGGATCTCCTTCAAATGGTTTTCCATCAGGACGATGCACATTACAAATTAACCGAGCTACTCGACCGTATTTTTCACCTTCCCACGTTTGAATCATCCACGTACTTAAATCAGGTACTAAACGCATATCAGTCTCCGAAATTCTAACAAATCCTTCAACCGATGAACCATCAAACATTGTATGTCCATCAAGCGCATCATTTAACATTGATACTGGAATTTCTACATTTTTGATTATTCCCATAATGTCAGTAAATTGAAGTCGAACGTATGTAATATTATTTTCTTCAGCATTTTTCAAAATTTGTTTCTTTGTCATTTTTCCTCCGGAGTTTCTTTTAATTATAGCACATTATTTTCTAAAAAGTAATAAAAGTTCAAAAAACTAATTTTTTTCAAAAAAATGTAATAATATTCAAGATGTATATGTCTTTAAAGAAGTGATTCAATTAAATGCAAAAACTTCTTATAATTTAATGAACTTGACACAATTTCAAAATTGTGATACTATTTATTTAATTTGAATAAAATGTTGAGATTATAAAAAAGATTAAAAAAAGGAAGAAATGAAAAAATATTATTTAATTATTTATGTATTAATTGTACTTACGAGTTGTGCAAGCAATCAGGAAATAAAATACGGAATTACATTTGAAACACAAGATTTCAGAGCATTTACACAGTTTTTCGATCAAGATTATAATTACCTTAAAACTGAAAAAGCTAAAAATGAGATGTCAAGAATTAGATATAGTTCGTATAGCAAAAAAAATATTATTAGTACAAACAACGGAAGTAATATGCTGGATGTTTGCATTGGAGAAAATTGTACAAATTATGAAAATAAACTTGAGCAATCAAGTTATTCACAGGGTGTAATGACAGCGCCATTTGGTGATTTTGATATTAGAATGTATCAAACAAATAATGATTTTAAAAATGAAATTTTAAATATAAACACAGGAAAAATTTTGAAAATAGATGCTAAAATAACTCTAGTAGGTACATATTCCGAAGATTCACTATGGTTTCTAAGTGTTCCTGAGTCTAAAGATAATAAACCTAAGCAAGAATTGATTGAAGTTGATCCAAAATTAATGGAGGTGAAACAGATAATTACTAATGAACAGATCTCTAAAAGAAACATGGCGAGCATCTTTCCAATTCTTGTTAATCAAAAACAATATTTTTATTCACCAGAATTAGATAAACTTCAATTATTTGATAATATGCAATTTGTTGATAGTGAGTTGGATAATATTATTCCGTATACAGAACCGAATATAAAGCAACTTGACACAATTGATGGTAAAACTTATTATTCAGTTTGCCAGCTTGTAAATAGATGCTTGTATACAGATTTTGAAAAAATGATTGAGCTTAAACTTAATAAAAATTCAAAATTTTTGCAAGTTACCGATACAATTTATTTGGAAGATAAAAAAGTATTTTTGTCAGTAATTCAAAATGCGGAAAAACCCACCAAACTGCAAACAACATTCATTGAGTTTGATCCCCAAAAATTTAATTATAAAGTTGTTAACCAAGTATCAACAGATGAGAATATTATTATAAATACACAACTTTCGAAATATTGATTAAAATAAAAATTGCTTAAAATAATTATTTAGTAAAGAGATTACTTGTAAATATCAATAATATTTTGTTTGTGGAAAGAGCACTTTATTTAGTACTAGAGTAGGAGTTTATAGTGTAGTTCGATTATTGTTACAATAATGTAATCACACTTTTGTTTGATAGATTTTTAGTTTAGCGAAAACAGTTGACATAGAATATTAAAATTGATATACTATATTTACCAATTGGAAATTGTTATTATTATTGCAAAAGCTTTTGCAGAGAGAGAGAACAAAATGATAAAGGAAGCAAAATGGTTACAGGTAGTTGTTGCGGTAGTTG
>JBOFGK010000008.1:0-25856 GCA_051649085.1 Mycoplasmatales bacterium
ACTTAAAACATGAAGTTAGTTGTGAATTTATTCATGCGAATCATAAGTTTCGACATGAAATTATCGAACAATTCCGACAAAATAAGTTACCAATTTTAATTACAACAACAATTTTGGAACGTGGTGTCACCTTTGAAGATATTGATGTAATTGTAATTGATGCAAATTCAGCAATTTACAATGTGGCAGCACTTGTTCAAATTGCAGGCCGTGTTGGTCGTAAACGTGATTATCAAAATGGGAAGGTGATCTTTGTCCATACTGGTGTTACTAAAACGATGATTACTGCCAAAAGACAAATAGAAATGATGAATAAATTGATTTAGAAAAAATTTTACATTAATAAAAATTTATGTAAATAAGTTGAATTTTCAGCAAAGATGTGTTATATTTAATATAGTAAATATCAAAGGAGAAATAAAATGGAAGAAAAGTACTTTATTCAAGCAACACGTGTAGGAGAAAAAGTTGAAAACTTTACAACTGAAGCTGTAATGCCAAACAAAGAATTTAAGACAGTAAGTCTTGAAGAGAATATGAAAGCTGGTAAGTGGACAATTTTATTCTTTTGGCCATTAGATTTCACGTTTGTATGTCCAACTGAAATTGTGGCATTATCTGATGCAGTAGAAAAATTTGAACGAGAAAATACACAAATTTTTGGAATCTCTACTGATTCAGTACATTCACATTTAGCATGGACTAAATTAGCACCAAAAGATGGTGGAATTGGAGATGTTAAATTTCCATTACTAGAAGATACAAACCACTCAATTTCAGAACAATTTGGTGTTTTGATTGAAGACAAAGGAATTGCGCTTCGTGGTTTATTTATTATTTCACCAGAAGGTGTACTTGAGCATGCAACAATTAACAGTTTAAATGTTGGACGTTCTGTAGATGAAACTTTAAGAACGTTATCTGCACTACAAAGTGGTGGTTTATGTCCAATGAACTGGAGTGCTGGAGATGAAACACTATAATCTTAGTTGAAAATGAAAGTAATCTGAATAGATTACTTGCTTTTTTTTTGTCGTAATTAGGTAAACAAGTAGTTTGTGTTTATTAAAACGAAAACAGCAGTTAAAATGGAAAATGATTTTTTGTTTTTTCCGTTATTTAGAAAAATAATGATTAGAAAAGAGATTTTTTTTTCCAAGAAAAACCGTCTTTTTTACAATCTCTTAAAAAAAGAGTTATAATATAATCATATGGTAAATTACCATATAGATAAGGTGACTAATGAATGCAATTATCAAAAGAAATGATTATATTTTTTGTGCAATTACAATCGGGCTTTTTTTGCTTGTATTAATTGATCAAAAAATTTTGCCAACAGCGATTGGCTTTTTAATTGGATATATCACATCAAGAATTTTAATCGGTAAATCGATTAAGCGTTTAAAAGAAGATGGTTATCAGCCTAAAATGACAGGTAGTATAATAATCTATGGACTAATTTTTGTAGGTTGTGGATTATATTCAATGTATGCTTTTTTAGGTGCGGCAATTGCTGTAGTTATATATCGAAATATTTTCTTTATATCTGCATCCAAAAAAATTAGGGAGGAAAGATGAGCCTTTTCCCAAAAGAAATCTCACCCGCTTTTATTACTTTTATAGTAACAATTGCACTAATTCTCGTAGTCTGTGTTTTAATCGCACGGGCCTTTAAACGAGTTGATATTGAGAACAATAATTCAATCTTCTTAGGAACAGTTGAATATGTACTTGATTATGTTCATGATTTCGTTAAATCATTTGTCGGTGAAAAACATGTGAATTTCTTTACACCTTTAGCACTTACATTATTTTTTATCGTTTTCATTGGAAATGTATTAGCAATTTTTTCTTTTCGAGAAATCGCCTTAGATTTAAATATACCATTAGCATTAGCGCTTATGATGTTTGTCTTGTGGACAGGTTTTGGAATTAGAAAAGTTGGAATAAAAAAATATTTGCATGAATTTATTGAACCACATCCTTTGATGCTACCACTTGAACTTCTGGGAACATTCACAAAGCCACTTGCAATGGCTGTACGTATGTTTGGGAACATTTTAAGTGGATATATCATTCTTGAAATGATTTGGTCGGTTCAAGCGATGCTTCTAACCCTTAATTCAAGTAATGTTATTTTCAATATTTTTGGTTATGTTGGTGGAGCACTAATTGTGGGAGTCGTTGGAATATTACAATTGTATTTTTCGATTTTCGCACCATTCATTCAAGCAGTTGTGTTCATGAGTTTAACACTTGCAAGTGTTTCAATGTTCACTGAACAAGAGTAGTAAATAAAGTAAAATTAAATATAAAATTTGGAGGAAACAATGGATATTAACAGTGGATTAGTGGCAATCGGAGCAGGATTAGCTCTTGGATTATCAGGACTTGGAGTTGGAGTTGGACAAGGGGTTGCAGTAGGACATGCCTTAAGTGCAATTGGACGTAACCCAGCGGCTGAAGGTAAAATTAAGTCAACAATGTTTATCGGACTTGGTATTACTGAATCTGCAGTAATCTATGGATTGATTATTGCGTTAATCTTAGTTTTCACAAAAATGTAGTAAATTAATGTCGTAAATGGAGGACAAATGAGCGGTACATCATTCTTGAGCGCAACTGACGTAGCAGAAGCAGCTGGAATAAGTCTTTCGTTAAGTGTTGTTCAATTTCTATCAGTTATGATAGCTGCGGGAATTGTTATTTATGTTATTCGAAAGTATGTTTGGGATTCATATCTTGAATTCATTAAAAAGAGAAATGAGTTAGCAAACAAACGTTTAAGCGAGGCTAAAAGTAAGCAAGAAGCTGCTGAAAAATTATCAGAAGAGAAGCAAAATGAATTAATCGAAATTAAGAAAAGCAAAGAACAAATACTATCAGAAACAAAAAATGATGGAAATCTGCAAAAAATGCAGATTGTTGATGATGCACGAGAACAAGCACGTTTAATTTTAAAAAAAGCACATGAGCAAATTGATAAAGAAACAGAAGAAGCTAATAAAACCATCGAAAAAAATTTAGCAGAACTTGTAAGTGCACTTACAGAAAAGTTTGTAGCTGAAAGTATTACAGATGAGGATCAAGTCAAACTATATCGCCAAGCATTAAATAAAGTAGGTAACGATGAGTAAAAATGTTGCCGGAGCATCATATTATGCAGAAGCGTTATATGAAGTTGCATGTGAACAAAATTATGCAAGCGGTGTTCTTTATGAATTAAAAGCAATGTCAAAAGTTGCCGATAAAGAAATTGGAAAAATTTTTCAACTAGCAATTATCAGTCGTGAACAAAAAAAAGATTTAATTCAAGAACTCGATGTTTTGGGATTTTCTCAAATGGTTTTAAATTTTATAAAAATTTTAATCGAGCATGACCAATTAACAAAATTTCCAGCTATTTTACAGGAATATGTAAACTTGTATGAAAATTCAAATGAAATTAAAATTGTACATGCAACATTTGCAAAAAGACCATCGAGCGAAGTAGAAGATGAAATAATTAAAGAACTCGAAGAAAAATTTAATAAATTCGTTGTATTATTAATTGAAGAAAATCCATATTTATTAGGTGGAGTTAAATTCAAATATGATGGAAAAGTTATCGATAATACGGTTAGAAAACAATTGAATGAATTTTTAAGAAAGCTTTAGAAAGAGGTAAGAACATTGGCAATTAACGCAGAACAAATTTCCAAAATTTTGAAAGAAAAAATTAAAGATTACAATGTTGATTTACAACTTGAAGAAATTGGTGAAGTTGTAAAAGTCGGAGATGGAGTAGTTAGCGCATTTGGACTAGACAATGCCTTTTATGGTGAGTTAGTTGAATTTGAATCGGGAATCAAAGGTATGGTTCTAAATTTAGATGAAAATAGTGTAGGTATAACTTTATTTGGTGATCAAACAGAAGTTGAACAAGGAATGAAAGTCTCACGTACTGGCCATATAATGGAAGTAAAAGTTGGTGATGAATTACTTGGACGTGTAGTAAGTCCAATTGGAGAACCGCTTGATGGTGGAGCACCAATTAATTCAAATAAATTACGACCAATTGAAGCGATTGCGAGTGGAGTAATGTCACGTAAATCAGTTGATCGTCCACTTGAGACTGGAATAAAAACAATTGATTCAGTTATTCCAATCGGAAAAGGGCAACGAGAATTAATTATTGGTGATCGTAAAACAGGAAAAACACAAATTGCAATTGATACAATATTAAACCAAAAAGGTAAAGACGTTTATTGTGTTTATGTTGCAATTGGTCAAAAACAATCAACAGTTGCCAGTATTGTAAGACGTTTGCAAGAAGCAGGTGCAATGGATTATACAACTGTTGTTCTTGCGGGTGCAAGTGATTTAGCGCCACTTCAATATTTAGCTCCGTATTCAGGAGTTGCAATTGCTGAAGAGTGGATGTTTGCTGGTAAAGATGTTTTAATTGTATACGATGATTTATCAAAACACGCATCAGCGTATCGTACTTTATCTTTATTACTTCGTCGTCCACCAGGTCGTGAAGCTTATCCGGGAGATGTTTTTTACTTACACTCTAGATTACTTGAACGTGCAGCACAACTTTCAGATGAATTAGGTGGTGGAAGTATTACAGCGCTTCCGATTATCGAAACCCAAGCAGGAGATATTTCTGCATATATTCCAACGAACGTAATTTCAATTACTGATGGACAATTATTTTTACAGACAGATTTATTTAATTCAGGTCAAAGACCAGCAGTAGATCCAGGTTTCTCGGTATCACGTGTTGGAGGAGCAGCTCAACAGCCAATTATTAAAAAGTTAAGTGGGAATATAAAATTAGAACTTGCTCAATTTCGTGAATTAGAGTCGTTTACGAAATTTGGTTCAGAACTTGATCCTAATACACTTAAAACAATTGAACATGGACGAAGATTAATGGAAATACTGAAGCAAAATGCTAATGAACCAGTAAGTCTTGCAGAAAAATGTGTAATTTTATATGCAATTAATAACGGGTATTTAGCGGACGTTCCAGTTACAGAAGTTAAAGAATTTGAAACAAATTTATTTAGATTCTTGCAAAGTAAACATCCAGAAGTGAGTGAGAAAATTATGAAAAACCCCAAACTTGATGATGAAAATAAAGCGTTACTAGAAAAAGTAGTAAGCAGCTTTAAGGATTCAATCTAATGCCAACAGTTACCCAAACTAAAGCACGATTAAATTCGGTTGAATCAACTCAAAAAGTCATCAAGGCGATGGAGTTAGTAGCATCATCAAAGATTAAAAAATCTCGTGAGCTTGCAAAAGCAACTGATCCACTATTTACGGCGATAATTCAAAGTATTAATGCACTTTGTGAGTATCAAGAAATTGAAAAGTCACTTTTTCAAAATCCACAAGCAAACAAAACACTTTACTTTGTAATTAGTTCAGATATGGGTTTATGTGGAGGGTATAATGCAAATGTAGGTAAATTTTTCTTACAGAATATTGCCAAAAATTTAGAACAGGATATGGAATATGAAGTAATTGCAGTTGGGAAAAAGGTAATCTCCAAATTGGAATTTGAAGGTTTTACAGTTGCGCATAAATTTACAAATTATAGTGTTCGTTCAGAATATGAATTAGCAACAGAAATTTCTGATGTTATTCTAGAAAAAATTATAAGTGGGAGTATTTCCAATATAAAAGTTATTTATACAAAATACATTAATCCGCTGCGTCAAGAAGTTGAATTAGTTGATTTAAATGAGCTGTTTAAAGCAAGATTAGAGTCGACTGTTCATGAACTTCCGCAAGAATTATCAATTGAACCAGAAAGCCAAGTTGTGTTAGAAATGTTTATTAATTTATATATTCGAGGAATTGTGTATTCAACAATGTTAGAATCATTTGCCTCAGAACATGCAAATAGACGAATGGCAATGGAAGCTGCAAATAAAAATTCTCTAGAACTAATGGAACATTTAAGACTAGAAATGAATCGTATAAGACAAGCTTTAATCACTCAAGAAATCTCAGAAATTGTTGGGGGAAGTGAAGCTTTAAATGAGGAGTAAAGTGCAAGAAAAATCAGGAATAATTAAACAAATAATTGGACCAGTAATCGATTGTCAATTTGAACAAGGGTTTATCCCAAAACTTAACAGTGCAATTTATTTTGAAATCGACGGTAAAAAAGAAGTTGCAGAAGTTGCACAACACCTTGGAGATGGATTTATTCGTTGTATTGCAATGGGATCAACGAATGGTCTTAAACGTGGTGTAAAAGTAATCACATATAATGAAGCAATTCAAGCCCCAGTTGGTGAAGAAGTTCTTGGAAGAATGTTTAACGTTGTTGGTGAACCAATTGATGAAAAAGGTGGAGAATTTTCTAAATATCAATCAATCCATCGTGCACCACCTAAATATTCAGAACAAAGTGATGAACAAGAAATTTTAGAAACAGGAATTAAAGTAATTGACTTAATTTGTCCATATTTAAAAGGTGGAAAAATTGGATTGTTTGGTGGAGCTGGTGTTGGTAAAACTGTAATTATTCAAGAGTTAATTACAAATATTGCAACAGAACATGGTGGATACTCAGTATTTGCTGGAGTTGGTGAGCGTACTCGTGAAGGAAATGATTTATACTACGAGATGCAAGAAAGTGGTGTCTTAGAAAAAACAGCACTTGTTTTCGGACAAATGAATGAACCACCGGGAGCGAGAATGCGTATTGCCTTAACTGGGCTTACAATGGCTGAATACTTCCGTGATGTTAATCATCAAGATGTTTTGTTATTTGTTGATAACATTTTTAGATTTACGCAAGCAGGTTCAGAAGTTTCGGCGTTATTAGGTCGTATTCCTTCAGCTGTAGGATACCAACCAACACTTGCAACTGAAATGGGTGAATTACAAGAACGAATTACTTCAACAAAAGCAGGTTCAATTACATCAGTTCAAGCAGTCTTTGTACCTGCCGATGATTTAACAGATCCCGCCCCTGCAAATACGTTTAATCACTTAGATGCAACGACTGTATTATCAAGGGATTTAGCAGCATTAGGAATATATCCTGCAGTTGATCCACTTGAATCATCATCAACTGTGCTTGAAAGATCAATTGTTGGAGATGAGCATTTTGAAGTTGCAAGACAAGTTGTTGAAACGTTACAACGTTTCAAAGAACTTCAAGATATTATTGCAATTTTAGGAATGGACGAATTAAATGAAGAAGATAAGTTATTAGTTGCTCGTGCTCGAAAAGTTCGTGCATTCTTATCTCAACCATTCCATGTTGCTGAAGTTTTTACAGGACAACCAGGTGCTTATGTACCAGTAGCTGAAACAATTAGAGGCTTTAAAGAAATTTTAAATGGAAAGCATGATCAAGTACCAGAACAAGCCTTTTTACTTGTTGGAACAATTGAAGATGTTTTGAAAAAAGCAGAAAAAATGTTAGGTGAAAAATGATTGAACTGTTAATTGCTTCTTTTGAAAAAGAAATTTTTTCTGGTCAAGTTGAACAATTTACTATGCTAACAACAGCCGGAGAAATGACACTTTTACCAGGACACATTCCCATTCTTTCGACCTTTAATAATGGTTACATTAATGTAAATGGTCAAATGATTGCAATTGAAGAAGGGACAATCAGTTTCAATAATGACAAAGCCCACATAATTGTTGCAAAGTAATTATTTGTTGATTAAAAGGATAAAAAGAAATTTTCTTTTTATCTTTTTTTATGTTACAATATAGATACCCCTTAGGGTATCTATATAAAAGTTAGAAATACTAGCGTATCTAGAAATAATAGTTAGAAGGAGAGACTTAATGAATGAAAAAAATCTGAATTGCTGTACAACTAAGAGAACTGAACGAGATGAGCAAATGAAAAAAAATTTAAATATTCGACTGAATAAAATTGCTGGTCAAATTGAAGGGGTAAAGAAAATGATTGACGAAGATCGTTATTGTGATGATGTATTAATTCAAATAAGTTCAATTCGTGCATCGCTTGCAAGTACTGCAGATTTACTACTTGAAAATCATATAAGTTCATGTGTTATAGACAGATTGAAAAAAGGTGATGATGAAATAATGGACGAATTGCTTACATTACTTAAACGAATCCGATAAATTAATTGATAGGGTTTTTTCAAAAAGAGGAGACAAATGAAAAAAATGTTGACGTTAATATTCATATTACTTATGTCATTCGTTGGATGTTCAGCTAATGAGGCTGCAAAGATGATTGATATAATGCAAATGAAAACGACGAATGAGGAAAATTTACCTGTTCAAAGAGAAACGTTAGTTGTGACAAACGATCCAACCGATTTTTATATTAATGATAAAATTGTTGGTGAACAACTGGAAGTTACAGTAGATACATTGTTAGAAGTTACAATTGAAAATAAAAGTAGTTTTGAGTTTTCAATCCATTTTCACGGTGTTGACATGGTCAATAATATGGATGGGGTTGCTGGAATGACGCAAGATGCAATTAAACCTGGAACAAATTTTACCTACAAGCTGAAATTAAATCGAGTTGGGACATACATGTATCATTCACATGTAGATAGTGCCGAACAAATTCATAACCATAACTTGGATGGAATGCTAATTGTTAAGGAAAAAAATGATCAACAGCAGCACTATGGCTTACTTTACAATGCTAAATTAAATGACATTGATGCACATCATCATGCAGCATATTCATTTGATGAGTTAAATGTTAATGGTCAAAAAAACAATGAAATAAAAGTTGATGGACAAGAAAATTTACTTTTCAATCTAACGAATTTAACATCTGTTGGAATTACAATGGATTTTGGTGCGGATACAAGTTATAAAGTAACTAATTTAGATGCTTTTTCAGTTGATGGAACTATTCAGAAAAATAAAACGTTATATATTCCGGCAGCGAACCGTGCTGTTGTTGAAGTTCTTAAGCCAACAAAATCATTTGAAATAGCTGCTTTAACTAATCAAAAACCGAGTGCAGTGACAAAGGTTATTGTTAATGGAGACTCAAAAAGTAGTCAAGCTGCCGATAAAGCGCAAGTTATTTCAGTTTATGATAGCTTTACTAATTCGCAGATAACAACTGATTTACGTGAACAAAAGCCAACTAAAAAATTTGCTTTGACTTTAGATATGGAAATGATGAATTGGGCAATTAATGGTCAAAGTTTTCCAAATGCTATGCCACTTAATGTTAAAGAAAATGATGTCGTAGATATAACGTTAGAAAACACTGGTCATATGCGCGAAAATCATCCGTTTCATTTACATGGTCATGAGTTCCAATTGATTGAAATTGATGGGAAAAAAGTTGAGCGTAAAGCTATGATGGATACAATTGAAGTCCAACCGGACCAAAAACTTAAAATCCGTTTTGTTGCTGACAATCCAGGGCTTTGGCCAATTCATTGTCATGATTTAACACATGCTCAAAAAGGGATGATGACAACAGTAAATTATGAAGGATATACTACAAGTGCAACGGGAGAAATGACTGAATAAGCAATTGAATAAAGAAGTTATTAGTTCATAATTACTCTTGTGTAAACAATAAAAAAACACCAACAATGTTGGTGTATTATAGTTTTAAGGGATTATGAAAAATAGTTTTTGAGAATATGAATTAATTTATTTAAATTGTTTTGTTTGCATTTATTAATTGTAATCCATCAGATTACATTTAGTATTATACATAAGTAATTTGTAGTTTGTGTGTAGAACTATGTTATTTTCAAGAATAAATAAAAATAAATTTAAGAATAAATAAAAAATAACTTTTGTATTGATTGTTTTGAAAAAAAGTAAATTAAGTTAAGAATGGATGACTTGAATTTACTTTAAAACAATTAATGTATAACTTTTACAAAATGGAGAAAAGAAAATGTAAAAACAACTCAAAAAATACTGAAAATATGTTATAATATACGAAGAATAGATATAAAGATAACATATAAAGATGTTTGAATAATTGCTAGGAGCTAAATGAAAGAACTGAATGAGAAATACCAACACCAGACAGTAGAAAATGGAAAGTATGAAAAGTGGCTTGCTGAAAAAGCTTTTTTTGTTGATGAAAAAACAGCAACCAAACCATATTCAATTATTTTGCCACCGCCAAATGTAACGGGTAAATTGCATTTAGGACATTCTTGGGATGTAACATTACAAGATATTATAATTCGATATAAACGAATGAATGGATTTGATGCAGTTTGGCTTCCAGGAATGGATCATGCGGGGATTGCCACACAAGCAAAAGTTGCAGAACGTTTAAAAGAAGAAGGAATTCAGCTAAAAGACTTGACTCGAGAAGAATTTTTAAAGTATGCCTGGAATTGGAAAGAGGAGTATGCACAGCATATTCGTAGTGCCTGGGCTGCAATGGGACTTGCATTAGATTATGATAAAGAAGTATTTACGTTAGATAGTAACGTAAGTGAAGCTGTGAAAAAAGTTTTTGTTGAATTATATAAACAAGGGAAGATATATCAAGGAACAAGAATTATTAATTGGGATCCAGCAGCTCAAACAGCGCTATCTAATATTGAGGTAATTCATAAAGAAGTAAATGGAAATGAACATTATTTTAAGTATGTAAGTGTAGAAGATGAAAATGTCTATTTAGAAGTTATGACAACACGTCCAGAAACAATGTTTGGTGATGGTGCACTCGCTGTTCATCCAGATGATGAACGTTATTCGAAATATGTCGGTAAATTATTTTATGTTCCTAATACTAAAACGGCAATTCCAGTAATCGTTGATGACTATGTCTCAATTGATAAAGGTAGTGGTGTTGTAAAAATTACGATGGCCCATGATCCAAACGATTATCATGTTGGAATTCGTCACAACTTAGAACCGAGAATTATTATGAACCTTGATGGTACAATGGCAACTAGTGAATATGTACCAGAAGCGTTCCAAGGCTTAGATCGATTTGAAGCAAGAAAATTACAAGTAAGTACTGCTGAACAAAATGGCTTACTTTTAAAGGTTGAACCACTTGTTCATAGTGTTGGGCATAGTGAAAGAAGTGGGGCAATTGTAGAACCGTTATTGTCTAAACAATGGTTTGTGAAAATGGATGGATTTGCGAAAAATTCGCTTGAGTATCAAAAAACAGCGGAAAAAATAGAATTTCATCCAAATCGATTTGAAGCAACCTTCTTACGCTGGATGGAAGAAGTTGAAGATTGGTGTATTTCTAGACAACTTTGGTGGGGTCACCAAATTCCGGCATGGACACATAAAGAAACAGGTGAATTATACGTAGAAGAAACAGCACCTGCTGATTTAGAAAACTGGATTCAAGATGAAGATGTATTAGATACTTGGTTTTCGTCAGCTTTATGGCCATTTGTGCTAACTGAGTGGAAAAATGAAGATATGAAAAAATTCTATCCAACGAATGCATTAGTAACGGGTTACGATATTATTTTCTTTTGGGTAAGTCGAATGATTTTTCAAGGGCTTGAATTTACCGATCAAAAACCGTTTGAAAATGTGTTAATTCATGGGTTGATTCGTGCAGAAGACGGACGTAAAATGTCGAAGTCACTTGGAAATGGGATTCTACCAGAAGAAGTGATTGAAAAATATGGAGCAGATTCACTTCGATTCTTCCTAGCAAGTGCTTCAGCCCCAGGTCAGGACTTAAGATATTCAAATGAGAAAATGGAATCAACTTGGAATTTCATTAATAAAATTTGGAATATTTCAAGGTATGTTTTACAAAATACGCAAGACGTCGATTATGTCGAAGAATATTTACTATTTGATGGATTATTAGAAACAGATAAATGGATTTTAAGTAAATTAAATGATGCAATTAAAACTGCTAATGAAATGATGGAAAAGTTTGAATTCGGAATTGCTGCATCAGCAATATACGATTTTGCTTGGAATGATTTTGCAGCTTGGTACTTAGAAACAACAAAAATTTCTTTAAATAATGAACAAATATCAGACACAGAAAAACAACAGGTTAAAGTGATTCTTAAACATGTACTTGGACAAATCATTAAAATGTTACATCCCTTTATGCCGTTTGTAACAACCGAAATTTTCGAACAATTATCAGAAACAGGACTTTTAAACAGTTCTTGGCCAGCAGTAATTGATGCGAAATGTGCGCAAGACTTTGAAAATGTGCAAGAAATCGTAACGAGTGTGCGTAACTTTAAGGCGGAGAATGATTTAAAGCCATCTCAAGAAGTTGAATTAATTTTACAAACATCTTGTAAATTCGCTAACAATGAGCTTGCAATTATTGAGCGTTTATGTCGTGCGAGTAAACTTGAAATTGTTGCGGATTTCGAACCAACAAATCACGTTAGTAAAGTACTTACCAATGTAACAGTCCATATTAATGAAGAAGGTTTGTTTGATCTTGATGCAAAAATTGCTGACTTGAAAAAACAACTTGAGCAAATTGTTAAAGAAATTACTCGTAGTTATTCAATGCTGACTAATGCTAATTTCTTAGCCAAAGCAAATGCTGAAAAAATAGATAGTGAAAAAGTTAAAGCTCAACAATATTTAAATCGTCACAATGAAACGGTAGATTTATTAAATACCCTTGGGGTTGAAGCTGTAATTAACGAAAAATGTGAAGAACTTGTTAAATTACTGTAAATTATGAAACAGAAGTCGTGAACACCTAAAAAGTGAATTGCGACTTTTGAAACGTATATGCTGTAAGTACATAGTACTTTCAAACTTTTAAGGATTATTTTGTAAATTTTACAAAAAAATGTTAAGATTTAAATACAAGGAGAAAACATGAATAGAGAACTTGCACTAGAATTTACCCGAGTTACCGAGGCTGCTGCTTTAGCTTCAGCTAAGTATATTGGACGTGGAAAGAAAGAATTAGCTGATGAAGCTGCAGTTAAAGCAATGCGCTTGACTTTAAATTCAACGGCAATAAGCGGGAAAGTAACAATTGGTGAAGGGGAAATTGATGAAGCTCCAATGCTTTATATTGGTGAAGAAGTTGGATGTGGTGGTCCAAATGTTGAAATTGCAGTTGATCCAATTGATGGAACAAGAATGGTTGCACTTGGTCAAGAAAATGCAGTAGCAGTCATGGTTGTAGCTGAACCAAACATTTTACTACATGCGCCGGATATGTATATGGAAAAATTAATGGTTAGTTATGAAGCTCGTGGACAAATAGACATTGATTTGCCAATTAGTGAAAATGTGAAAAATGTGGCTAGACATTTAAAGCGTGAGCTTTCTAGTTTAACTGTTATGACCTTAGCTAAGCCACGTCACGAAAAAGTGATTAAAGAGTTACAGGATTTAGGTGTTCGTGTAATTGCAATTCCTGATGGTGATGTTGCTGGAAGTATTTTAGTTGCAATGCCTGAATCAGAAGTTGATATGTTTTATGGGATTGGTGGTGCTCCTGAAGGAGTGATTTCCTCAGCGATAATGCAATCACTTGATGGAGATATGCAAGCAAAATTAATTCTTAGAAGTGAGTGTAAAGGTCAGACAGAAGAAAATGTTAAGCTTGATACTGTAGAAGTAAAGCGGTGCCAAGAAATGGGTGTTAAAATTAATCAAAAGTTAACCTTAACTGATTTATGTGCAGGAGACAATATTATTATGTCTGTTACAGGAATTACTGATGGTAATTTATTGGCAGGAGTCAAAATTCGTGATGAAAATTTTGCGACAACCGAAACATTATTAATTCGAGGTAAATCTAGAACAATCCGCCGAATCAATTCAACTCACTTTTTGAAACGAAAAGATAAAGCATTATATCAAATTATTGAAGGAGAAAAAAATGTATAAAACATTAAGTATAATTGGAAGCCAATGGGGCGATGAAGGAAAAGGAAAAGTAACAGATTTACTTGGAAAAAATGCAGATTATGTAGTACGTTACCAAGGTGGAAATAACGCAGGTCATACAATTGAATTTGATAATCAAAAATACTCATTACATATTTTACCAAGTGGTGTTTTCAATGAAAATTCTGATGTAGTAATTGCTAATGGAGTTGTAATCAATCCTAAACAATTAAAAAAAGAAATCACAGAAATAGAAGCTAGTGGTCGTAAAGTAAAACTTCATATTTCAAATCGTGCTCATGTAATTTTTCCTTTCCATGAAGAAATTGATGCGTTTATTGAAAATTTAAAAGGTGATAATAAAGTTGGAACAACTAAAAAAGGAATTGGACCTTGTTATAGTGATAAAATCAATAGAATAGGTCTTCGTATGGCTGATTTATGTGATGAAGCAACATTACTTGAAAAATTAAAATATGTTGCAACACTAAAAGCTCATGAAAGTGATCAACCGATTAATGCTGAAGAAATTTTCAGTGAATATGTTGAGTATGGAAGATTTTTAAGTAAATATGTTTGCGATACATCATTCTTGATTGATAATGCAATTAAAGCTGGAAAAAATGTAATTTTTGAAGGAGCACAAGGAGTAATGCTTGATATTGAACATGGAACATATCCATATGTGACGTCTTCATCGCCATCTGCTGCATCAATTCCGTTAAATGTTGGAATTGCCCCAAAATATTTAGATAAATCAGTGGCAATTATGAAAGCTTATACTTCAAGAGTTGGAGATGGTCCGTTCCCAACAGAAATGTTTGATGAAATTGGTGAGCATATTCGTGAAGTTGGACGTGAATATGGAACGACAACTAAACGACCACGTCGTATCGGATGGCTTGATTTAGTTCAAATGTCGCATTCAGTTAGAATTAATGGATTTACTTCAATTGCGATTATGTTATTAGATGTTTTAAGTGAGCTCGAAGAAATTAAAGTTTGTACAGGTTACTTATTAGATGGACAAGTAATTAAAACAATTCCTGCACTTGAAAAAGAATATGCACGTGTTGAACCGGTTTATCAATCATTTAAAGGATGGAAAACAGATATTACGAATGTAAAAACGTATGAAGAATTACCACAAGCGGCGATTGATTATATTAAGTTTATTGAAAATGAACTTGCAATTGATATTGATATTATTTCAGTTGGACCTGATCGTACACAGACAATTGTTCGAAAAGATGTATACTAAATAGTCGATAAATGTTAAGTTTAAAACTAGATAAAGCTCAAATTCACAAAAAAAACACATGCTAGAAAAAGATAAACTGAAATACATGCTAATATATGATATAATAAATAATATGAATGATGAAAAAATTTACAACAAGGAGAAAGAATGTCAGTTTTAGAAAGTGCAACGCTAGTACTAGTTGTGTTTGCTGTAATTTTATGTATAGTACTAATTATGGCAGCAGTAAAAGCGATGTCGATGTTTAAAAAAATAAACGATGTAACGGAAATTGAGTTACCAAAAGCAATGAAAAATTTAAATGCGTCGATTGAAGAAGCGAATATTCTATTAATAAAAGTAAATGAAACTTTAGAGGCTAGTGATCAAGATATTGTAGAAATTGTTTCAAATGTCAACACGATTACTACTGATGTTACAACAGTCACTAGTTCAACATCTGAATTTGTTTCAAATGTTACATCTAAAGGAAATGAGATTGTTGATAACATTGCAAACAGTGCTGATAAAATTCATAGTGATGTAAGCAATGTAACAGACATAATTAATAAATTTACTGATATTGTTGGAGGTAAAAAAAATGAATAATAATGAACAACTTATTGCAATTGCAACGGGAGTTATTATTGCAGGAGCAGCAATTTTTTATTTCCGTAAGAATCAAGTAATTGATACGGAACAAATTAAAAATCAAATGTTTGAAAAAAAAGAAAAATTTGCAGAAATGATTCGTAATTTAATCGAAAATGGTTACGAAAAATTATTGAGTTTATTTGAACAATTGAAACAATTTTTAAGTAATTTAATGGCCAATGGAAAACAGAAATTCTATCAAATGAAAGAGTCATGTACTTGTAGATAGTAATATTTAAAACTTTAATTTTAAGAAAAAATAAAATTTTTAAATTGAAAATATTATAGCAATATTAAATAGGAGGAAGAATGAGAAAAAAAAGAGATGTCAAATATGTAACAATCAAAGATGTTGCGAAAAAAGCTAATGTATCAATTGCGACAGTATCAAGAGTAATTAACAATGGTGTTGTAAAAAGTGAAAGAAAAATTCGTGTACTAAATGCAATTAATGAATTAAATTATACGCCTAATAATTCAGCACGTAATTTAGCTTCTGTTTCACAAACAAAACGTGTAGCAATTTTATCACCATTTCAAGATGGGTTTTATTCAGAGTTATTACAAGGATTTAAAGAAGGATTAATTATTTATAAATATGAAGCGGTTATCGAAGTTTTTTATAACGAAAAAAGTATTTATGAAAGCCTTTGTGATAAATTTGAACGAAGCTCAGAAGTTAAAATGCTTGTTCAGCTTGGAGAAAAACGTGAAATTTTACATAAAGAATTAGTAGATATAAATAATCAAGCAATCGAATTTAGAGTTGATGATAAGTTTAAAAATAAAAAAATTGGTTTATGTTTTGGAACTGATGATTTTGCTAATGGTTTCTTCCAAGATGTTGTATTTAAAGGAGATGCATATAATACTGTATTATGTAGTGATCTTACAAATATTCCAACTTGTGATATTTATATTACAAAAAATATTGATACAGCGGTTGGGTTACATAATAATGGTGTGACTAAACCAATCTATTCAATTGAAAGTGGTATAGAAATATCAAAATTATTACCGAATATCCAAACACTTGCATTTGATTCATATAAATTAGGAGTAACACTTGCAAGGTTAGCAATTAAAAAGACAATAGATGATGAAACAGGAGTTTCAATCTTTGAAATTAAATAGGAGTATAAGATGAATATATATGATGAACTTTTAGCGAAAGGGATTGTTAAACAAGTTACAAATGAAAATATCCGTGAGCATTTAAGTGAGCCAAGAGCTATTTATTGTGGGTTTGATCCATCAGGACCGTCTTTACATGTCGGTCATTTAGTAACAATTATGTTATTAAAGCATTTTGAACGAGCAGGTCATACACCAATTGTACTAATTGGAGGTGCAACTGGTTTAATTGGAGATCCTTCATTTAAAGATGCAGATCGCCCATTAATTAGTGTTACAGATGTTGAAAGCTATACAGAAAGTTTATCAAAACAATTGAAAAGTTTTTTCACAGAACGAATGGTCTTTGTTTCAAATTTAGAATGGACTAAAGATATATCAATGTTAACTTTTCTACGTGATATTGGAAAATACTTTAATGTTAATACAATGATGAGTAAAGAATCAGTTGCTAGAAGAATGGAAACAGGAATTTCATTTACTGAATTTTCGTACCAAATTTTACAAGCAATGGATTTTAAAGTTTTATATGAAAAATATGGATGTACAATTCAAGCAGCAGGTTCAGATCAATGGGGTAATATTACAGCTGGAACTGAACTTATTAGAAAAACTAATGATGATGCTGAAGCGTACGGAATGACAGTTCATCTTGTAACGAAAGCTGATGGAACTAAATTTGGAAAAAGTGAAGGACATGCTATTTGGTTAGATCCTAAACTTACGTCACCATATGAATTTTACCAATTTTTCTACAATTCAAGTGATGCAGATGTAATTAAATATTTAGGTTACTTTACATTTTTAAGTATTGATGAAATTAATGAACTTAAAGAAAGTGTGGAAAAAGAGCCATTTAAGCGTTTGGCACAAAAGACGTTAGCAGAACATGTAACAAGTTTTGTTCACGGTGGTGAGGCACTTATTCAAGTAGAAAAAGTTTCAAATGCTTTATTCTCAGGAGTAATTGATGGTCTATCACTTGCAGAAATTGAAATGATTGAAAAACAATTAGAAACAATTAAAATAACAGAGGGTGAAGAACTTGGAGATATTTTAATTAAAGCTGATATTGCAAGTTCAAAACGTGAAGTTCGTGAATTTTTAACGGCTAATGCAATTAAAATAAATGGAACACTTGTAACGGACGAATTTGCGAAAATTACTGAAGATTTACAACTTTTTAACAAATATAGTTTAATTAAACGTGGTAAGAAAAAATATGCTTTAGCAATAATGGAGAAAAATGACTAATCAAAAATTAATCGAATTAGCAAAAAGTGCGTGTGAAAGAAGTTATTCACCGTACTCTAATTTTCCTGTAGGGTGTGCGATTCTACTTAAAAATGGAAAAGTTGTACTCGGAACAAATGTTGAAAACGCATCATTTGGAAATACAATTTGTGCTGAAAAAAATGCAATGACAAGTTTAATTAGCATGGGTATTGCGCCAAGTGAGATTAGTAAAATAGCAGTTATAGCTGAAATCGATATAGCAATTTCACCGTGTGGAATGTGTCGTCAATTTTTAAGCGAATTCATAACGGATGATGTAGAAATCTTACTTGCATGTAAAAAAGGAGAATATATATCAAAAACAATTAGTGAATTATTACCATATACATTCGCAAAAGGAGATTTAGATCGTGTATAAATCAGGATTTGTGTCAGTAGTAGGTAGTCCTAATGCTGGAAAAAGTACATTTTTAAACACAGTAATTGGTTATAAAGTATCAATTACGAGTTCAAAAGTACAAACAACTAGAAACAATATCCGTGGAATTTATCATGAAGATGATTTACAAATTGTCTTTTTAGATACACCCGGTATTCATAAACCACAAAATAAATTACAAGAGTTTATGAATGATCAAATTGATGAAGCAATCAGTGACAATGATTTAATAATTTATATGATTGATGCTGAAGTTGGTCTTCGTTCAAAGGAATTAGAAATTATTGAGCGTTTAAGTAAAACAAAAGTTCCGAAAATTGCTGTTGTCAACAAAATAGATTTAGTTAATCAAGAAACTGCACAAAATATTATTTTAAAATTGATGGATTATGAAATTTTCCACGATGTAATTGCAGTATCATTACGTGACAAATTCAATCACGAATCAGTGCTTAAAGCTGTTAAAAATTTATTGCCAGAAGGAAATCCTTATTATGAGAAGGGGCAAGTAACAGATTCTCCTGAAGCGTTTATTATTTCGGAAATTATCCGTGAAAAAGTGATTGAACGAACAGCTCAAGAAATTCCCCATAGTGTTTCAGTTAAAACGACTTCTATTAAGAAAAAGCGTGAAACGATGCTAATTGATGCGGACATTTATGTGCAAAGAAATTCACAAAAAGGTATTATTATCGGAGAACAAGGAAAAAAACTAAAAGAAATCGGTTATCGTGCTCGAAAAGAGCTTGAAGAAATGTATGGACTAAAAGTTTATTTAACATTACATGTTAAATTATTGAAAAACTGGAGTAAAAATGTTGATTATTTAGAAGATATTGGTTATTCTAATAGTTTAGGAGAGTAATGGACATTAATAAAATAAAAAACCCTAGTTTTTTAAGGGAACTAAACCAAATAGAATTAACAAAACTTGCTGAGGATATCCGTAAGTTTTTAATTGAGTCAACTTCTAAAACAGGTGGTCATTTAGGATCTAACCTAGGAGTTGTTGAACTGACAATGAGTTTACATCGGAATTTTGAAAGTCCTAAAGATAAGTTAATTTTTGATATTGGTCATCAGGCTTATATTCATAAAATACTTACAGGGCGTGCAGAATTTTTTCCAACGCTTCGTAAATATGAAGGACTTTCTGGTTTTTTAAAGCGTAAAGAATCGATTCATGACATTTGGGAAGCCGGTCATTCTTCGACTTCAATTTCAGCCGGAGCTGCATTTGCAATGGCTCGTGATTTGGATAATGACGATAATCATGTTGTTTGTGTAATTGGTGATGGGTCACTGACAAATGGAATGACGATTGAGGCGTTAAATCATATTTCTGAACTTCAACAACGAATTATTATTGTAATCAACGATAATGAAATGTCAATTGATAAAAATATTGGATTTATTAATAAAGTGCTTTCTAATATTGTGAAAAAACAAGGCTACTATTATTCTAAAGATGCCATAAAAAAAGCACTTAGCAAAACAAAATCTGGAACAAATTTAGCGCATTTTATTTCAAATGTGAAATCAAAAGTTAAAGTCGAAATTCAATCTGCCCAAAATTATTTTACTGCAATGGATTTACATTATATGGGTCCGTTTGATGGGCATGATTTTGAAATACTAGATCAAGCATTTAAAGAAGCTAAAACAATCAATAAGCCAGTCATTTTTCATGTGAAAACCCAAAAAGGAAAGGGCTATCAATTTGCGGAAGAAAATTCTTGGCATTCAAATCCTCCATTTGAGATTGCAACGGGTAAACCACTTAAACCAAAAACTGGAAAAACATATTCAAATATTGTGGCTGAAGGTGTGACAAAATTAATGGAAACAGATGAAGCAATTGTTGTTGTGACCCCAGCAATGTTGTTAGGAAGTGAGCTTCATTCGATCGCTGAACGATTCCCTAAACGTGTAACTGATGTTGGGATGGCAGAAGAACATGCAATCACTTTTTGTGCAGGTTTAGCATTAGCTGGTAAAAAACCATTTTTAAGTATTTATTCAACCTTTTTACAACGTGGATATGATCAAGTATTTCACGATATTGATCGACACAATGCAAATGTTGTAATTGGAATTGATCGAGCAGGACTTGTTGGAGAAGATGGAGAAACTCATCAAGGAATTTATGATATTGCCTTTTTGAGCCACATGCCAAATTCAGTAATTACTCAAGGAAAAGATGCGCTCCAAACACAAGCATTGATTAAACATGGATTCGAAAAAGGTGGTCCATTTTTTGTGCGATATCCACGTGGAGGTTCGTTTTCAGAAGCTGAACTCGCGCCTGAATTACCAGTAATTGAATTTGGTAAATGGCAAATAATTAAACCACTACAAAAGCTAAATATTGTCACATACGGTCCACAAGTGGAACAAATTTTACAAATGTTAAATGAAAAATCATTAACAGAGGTTGGATTAATTAATGCATGTTTCATTAAACCAATTGATTTTGAAATGATTGAACAACTGAATGGAACAAAGCTATTAGTAATTGAAGAACATACTCATTTTGGTGGTTTATATAGTTTGATTTTAGATTTTATTTTTGAACAAGGAATTGAACTTGAATTGACACCTCAAAATCTTGGACAACAATATATTGAACAAGGGGCTGTTGATTTACTTTTAAAACAAGAAGGACTTGATATGGAAAATATTTATCAAGTTGTTCAACAATTAACTTATAAGTAAAGGGGAGTGGATGATTAAGCAGTTGAAAATTAATAACTTTGTACTAATTGAACAACAAGAAGTAATACTTGGTGCTGGAGTTAATGCTTTAATTGGTGAAACAGGTAGTGGAAAAACAATTTTACTTAATGCAATCAATTTAATTTCTGGAAGACGCGCGAGTGTTGATTACATTCGTGACGGTCAAGATTATGCAATTGTTGAAGCTACTATTTGCTTAAATACTAAACTAAAAAAACGTCTAAAAACTTTAGACGTTAATCTTGCAGCTGATAGTGATGAATTAATTGTTTATCGCCAAATTGATCGCAAAGGTACAAGTAAAGTCCGCATAAATGGACTGTTAGTCACCTTAACTGAACTTCAAAAATTAATGGATGGTGTAATTGATTTTCATTCTCAACATCAAACAATTGCGCTATTAGATGGACAGGAATATTTAAAGATTGTTGATCAATTTGCTCAAACGCAAACAGAACTTAAAAGCTATCAACAATATTTTATTCAGTATCAAACAATTGAAAAAAAATTAATTGAACTCGAACAAATGAGCATTGAAAAAGATGAACGAATTAGTATTTTAAGTTTTAGAATTAATGAGTTAGAGCAAATTTCTGAAATTTCAAATTTTGAAGAATTGCAAACACAGCATTCCAACTATAAAGAAATAATTGAAAAACAAAAAGACTTAAATGAACTGACAAGCAGCTTAGATGTGATTAATCGCAATTTAGCAAGCTTTGCTAGTCAAAGTAGTAAGCTAATTTCTGACGATCAATTCAATCTACTAAATAATGCCTTGATAAATCTTGAGGAATTAAGTTTTCAACTCGATCAAGCTCGAACAACAGAATTAACTGATTTTGATTATGAGCAAATGAGTGAACAAATAAGTTTGGTTAAACAATTAATGAGAAAATACAAGTGCGATTTTGACGAATTGCAAACTAATTTACAAGCATTCCAAGTGGAAATTCAAAATTTAAATGAACTTGAATTTCAACAACATAATTTACAGAAAACAAAGCAAGAATTGATGAGTAAACTAAGAGAGTATGGTCAAAAAATTAGTGAAAAAAGAAAAGCAGCTGCTCAAAAATTAATGAAAGAAATTAATAAACAATTTAGCGATTTACAAATGGAAAATGCTGAATTTAAAATTGAAATTTCACAAACTGAATATTTAAGTAATGGTTTGGATAAAGTTGAATTTAAAATTAAGACAAATGTCGGATCAAGTTTTAAATCATTAAATGAAGTAGCTTCAGGAGGAGAATTAAGTCGGTTCATTTTAGGAATAAAAACAGCTCTTTCGAAGAAATATGCAACTGAAGTGATGATTTTTGATGAAATTGATACAGGTGTAAATGGTCATGTTGCTTTGAAGATGGGGAAGAAAATTCTTGAAATTGCCCAAAATTCACAAGTAATATTGATTTCTCATGTTCCGCAAGTGGTAGCATGTGCTAATCAAGCATTTTTCGTCCAAAAAGAAGTTCAACAAAATCAAACAAATACAACAATTAGTCGTGTGGAAAATGAACAATTTATAGAACAACTGGGCTTAATGATTTCAGGTGATAAATTGACAGAGGATGCAGCTCGACAAGCTGAAAATTTAATTGCTGGTTACGTAAATTAACTGGATCAAGAAAATAATAACTCACGCTCAAAACGAGCGTGAGTTATTTAATTGTTTTATTTTTTGTAGACCTAGATTTTATAAAATCAAAAAATTATGAATCTTCATCATTTGATTCCATTACATTAATATAATTTTGTAAATATTCAGCGAGTTCGGTCGCCTTCTTTAAATATTTATCGCTAACGATATCAAATTCAATTCCAAGTTGTTTTCCAAGACCTATTTGATGCTTATAAAGTGCAACATTATACCATTGTAGACACTGAAACATGCGCCAACCATTTAATCGAATATAATGTTCACTTGTAACTTCAGGATAGTAGTAATTTAATAATAAAATTGCAAAATTAAAATCAACATTACCAAAACAAGCGATATCATAAATTGGATCATTCATCCCACTGAATTCCCAGTCTAACAAGAAGTAGGTATCAGCACTTTTGACTAAGTTGGAAAATTGGGCGTCTCCATGACATGGTGTATCAATATGTTTTTTCAAAAAAACTTGATAAATATTTTGCCAATATGCTTTTAATAATTCATAAGTATCGGATTCTTTATTGTGATATGATTCATACTTTGATAAACGTGCTAGATGATTATAATCATTAGAAAAAACGATACCTGATTCATGAATTTTTTTGAGTGTAGTAACAATTTTTGGATAATCGACTTCATCAACAGGTGTGAAACCAGGAATGTATTTGGAAATTTTTATACCATTATCAGGATTGAAAAATAATAAATCATTTGTAATATCTAATTCTTCAATTTGATTTAAATTCAAATATTCTTGGTTAAAGTCAACAAAAAAATGTGCATTGTTTCCAGGAATTCTAAAGACGTAATACTCACTATTTTCCGTATTTTCAACTAAATATGTATGATTCGACATTCCGCCTTTAAATTTTTCAATTATTTTAAAGCCAGGTTTTGTTTTACTAAGTAACATTTGATGTATATTATTCATGTGTCCTCCGATTTGCATAACCCATACTATAATAATTATAACATTAAAATCTTGAAATTACAAATTGAATTAAGCGAGCCATTGCAAGTTTAAAAATAGAATTGTAGATCCTGTAATTTTTTCTTCAAAAATGTAACTTGAAAGCTGTTTTTTTGGTATAATATTGATAGAGTAAACATCAGTTTACATAAATGAATTTAAGGAGTGATATGGGAGTTTTTAGAAAATCAAAAGAAGAAATGCGTGAGTTCATTTTTGACAGTGAAGATACTGCTAATAAGTTTGCTGAGCGCTTAGCAATTGATGATGACGTAATGTCAATTGTTAACCAAGTTGGGGATGACTGGATAATTACACCACTTGCAGCTGTTCCAGATAAATACTACGAAGAACAAGAGCGTTTATGACAAGTGTTTTACTTATTTTTGCTTGTACATTTTTGTTTGTAATGATACAGACACACGAAGGAAAATTTGATTTTCGAAAAATTTATAAGTTTAAGTATGGACATCGTAAAAAAATGATGTTAGAATTAGGAATAAGAATTTATTTAGGATACTTATTTGTGTTGAGCATTAATTATCATCAAGTTTTTGGAATAATCAACAAAATTACTGTATTTATTATTTTGACACTATCTTTAATAATTTACGTGATTGCCAAAAATCAATTAAAAGAAAATGCTGACAATCTAGAACATGAAAAAACAGAGTTAGTAACAACATCAATTTACAGTTATACTCGTAATCCGATGACAATAAGTTATTATTTAGTGTTTGTTGTTTTTTTATTAATTAACTATCAAATTTTTTGGATAACAATCTTAATTTTGTTGATGCTTCATCATTTGCTTGTAATCGAAGAAGAAAGAGAACTAGAGCGTCGCTTTGGTCAACAATATATAAATTATAAAAATAAAACAAAAAGATATATTTAGGAGAAAAATGATTTTAAGTCAATTTTTAGTAGCAACTGTCCCAAATGTGTGGGAAAATAAGTTTGATAGTTCAATATTGGAAACAATCTTAAGTTACCATAATGAATTTTTTGATAAAGTGATGATTTTAATTTCAGACTTAAGCGATAATGGAATAATTTTTTTAGTATTAGCTTTAATCCTTTTACTATTTCAAAACTTTCGAAAATATGGTTTTTATATCATCGCTGCAAGTGCAATTAATTTTTTAATTACGGGGGTAATTTTAAAACCATTAATTGATCGTTTGCGTCCGTGTAATACGCTTTATGCGGAAAGAGTATTAGTAATGTGTTCACAATCAGGTTCAATGCCTTCAGGGCATGTAAGTGCTGTTTTTGCTGGAGCAACAATTGTTTACTACATGAATAAAAAAGCAGGAATTGTCGCTTTAATCTTTTCAGTTTTAGTAGGTTACTCAAGACTATATTTAAATCAACATTGGCCATCAGATGTAATTGTTGGGGCAATTATCGGAATTTTATGTGGAATTATTGTCATTGTTCTTGATAAAAAATTCTTGAGTAAAAATGCCAAAACTGATCCATTGCTTGCGGCTAACTCAGTGAAAGAAACAGCAATTGAAGTTGAAGCAAATGAGTTAGAAGAAATTGAGAGTGAAACTGAAAACGAACAAAAACAATTAGAAGAAACTACTCAAATAGCTGATGAAACGGGTCAATCAAATGAAATCGATGATTCAGAACAAACTAAACAAATGAATGAAGAGGTAGAACCAAAACGAAAACGTCCGGAAGGCGAGAGAAAAGTTCGTCCAGAAGGTGAACGAAGAAAACGTCCAGAAGGTGAGCGAAGAAAACGTCCAGAAGGTGAACGAAGAAAACGTCCAGAAGGTGAGCGAAAAGTTCGTCCAGAAGGTGAACGAAGAAAACGTCCAGAAGGTGAGCGAAGAAAACGCCCAGAAGGTGAGCGAAAAGTTCGTCCAGAAGGTGAGCGAAGAAAACGCCCAGAAGGTGAGCGAAAAGTTCGTCCAGAAGGTGAGCGAAGAAAACGCCCAGAAGGTGAACGAAG
>JBOFGK010000009.1:0-1506 GCA_051649085.1 Mycoplasmatales bacterium
TTTCCCTGCTTATAAACTCTTAAATATTGGTGTTTTTCTTTACAAATACACATTTTTTTTAGCAAAAAGCTGAAACAATTGCATTTTTGTGAAGGAATTAAGTTAGAGATCAGATTCAGAACGAATATCAAACATAAAATTAGTAAATAACGTTTTGGCTTCAGTTTATCCATAAATTGGTTAAGTCCGCTATCTAGTGGACAATCGCGGTATTGCACATTAACATAAATTCTTCAGAAACACGTTTTATGCAAATGTTTTTTTTTCTTAATTGACAAGATAACTCGTCAATGGCGGGGAAAAGAGTTAAAAATATTATTGGACAAGAAAGCTTTCCAAAAGTACACTACAATATTTCAAAAGTTATCAGCATTTATGATTTAGCACTGACATATGTGTAATTTAGACAGGCTGTCAGTGCAGTTACACTGCTACGCCAGTGGGACGCGGCAACAGACGAATTTGATAAAAGAGTCCTTATTAGACTGTTTATTATTATAAGCTTAAAACACTGATTCAATATGAATAATACAATGTTGACAATGACATGAAATTTAACTTTGAGCGCCATTTTACAATGTTAAATCTTTTTTTACGGTCTACGTGCTCGTCACCTAGGTAACTGAAGCTCATGTTTTAGGTATGTGACAAAAAATATAAATACATATATAATTATAACCATATGATAGATAATAAAAAGAACTTTAACATGGTTTTTAAATTATTAAAATCGGATAATTATTAAGAAAGTTATGGAATTTTTTATCTCGAAAATTAGGGGGCATTTTTGTACCCAATTAAAACGATAAAACTATGAAAAACTGTGACCTCTTCCGCTTGACCAAACACTTTAAAATATCATAACTTCCTCATTTCTTGGTCTATTTGCATAATTCAAACACCACATTGTAGGTAATTAAAAGCCCAACAAGATTAAGATGACATCTTTTTAAAAGATATATAAAAATGTTATTATTTTTGATTAACCACTAATTAATGAAACCCAGAGCATCAATCCACGCATATCTTTCCATATGAAATCAAAGCCCTCTCAAATAAAATTGCTGTATTTTTATATATTAAAGAAACATTTAATTGTTTCTTTAATATTTCTTAATTGACTAATAATGCTGGCGAGCAATTTAAATGGTCAGATATTATTAATACATTAATTGATGATTATGTTATTTATCATTCATAAATCAATAAATGCATGCATGTTGCATGCATGTATTTATTTATATGTTTGACAAAATTATGCCAATAATGTAATCTAGAGAGTCTAATCCTTCGTTCTGTATGATTACTTTGAAAAATACTGCACGGATTGATGAAAACGGAGAAGTTTTGGAAGCCAATATGATTGAATGGGCGATTCTGCTTTTGACAACAACGTCACTTGCGGATCTTAAAAAAGCACATGCGAATGTTACAATCAATCCCAAACTTCACCTAATTCAAGTTAAATGTATATTCTATCAAAAGTATTTGGTTTGAAACAAAAAA
>JBOFGK010000010.1:0-171529 GCA_051649085.1 Mycoplasmatales bacterium
GATGGAGACATTACAAACCAAGTTAAAGTGTTACTTGGAAAAGTTGACCCAAATAAAGTTGGAAAATATCAATTAACTTATGGAGTTGAAGATAGCAAAGGAAATGATGCTTATAAAACGATCACAGTTGAAGTGATTGCAGAAGAAGCAGTAACACCAGATGCAAAACCAACAAAACCCGAGCAAAAACCGGCGGTTGAGTCAACTGGTACACAAATGACATTATTAGGAGCAATTGCAACCCTGATTATGCTAATCTTAGTCACAGTAAGAAAAAGAATGAGAAGTAGATAAAGAACATTAGTCTTAGGATTTGTTCAGAACAATGCGCAAACAATGTAGCTTAAATTCAGATTTCTAACTTTGAAAAGAAGTAGAGAAGTTTAAGGAATCTGGATTTAACTACTAAGAAAAGCGTCGAGGGGTATTACCAAAACTTAAGAAACAACAAAAATAACAAAAGAAAAAGAGTGTCTAAAAACTAAAATTTAGATGCTCATTTTTTATACTAAATTATTTAATAATGGTAATTAGTTCCCATACGGGAGTTATTTCACAAGGTTCAATACTTATTAGATCAAGTTTAGCTTCATATGTTTGAGCATTAGAAAAAACTTGTTCACCTTTAGGTGGTTTTCACCTTTTCCAATTTGATAAGTTACAGTACTTGCTTTCGCGTTTATAACTGGACCAAATAATGTTAGAAGAAGTATTCCTAGTATACTTGATTTAATTAACTTGAAAATAATTTTCATTTTTTCTCCTTTTAGTTAACGTATTCTTGCATTGTTATAAATATAACATCATATAATTCCATATAATGATATACAAGTCAAATAATCTAAAAAATAGAATATTTTCATATTTTAGAAAAATTAGTGAAAAAAATTAGAATTAAACTGTACATAAATAGAGTATATAAGAGAGTATCTCTATTTCAATGATTTTCTCAGGTATTATTTCCCAAAATAAAACTCAAAAACATATTTTAAAAGCCAATTTACAAGCGTATGTGTGGCTAATGTGTAGTTATTTGTACCTGTAATGTTATTTAATACATTCTGTGTGTAAACGCCAAAAAAAGGAGTCCAAGCATATGGAATTGAGAAAAAAAGTGGTATACTTTTTGTGGATGACAAGTTATGAGTAGTCCAAAAAATTAAGATTTCTATTAAAACACACTATAAAAAAGAAAGTATATGTGTAATGTTGTAGATACTAAAAAATTAGATAAAAGGAGAAATACATGCGAAAAATTTTTACGATACTTTTATTAGCTTTAACATTAAGTAGTTACATTCCAACAAACTTAATAGTTTATGCAGCAGTTTTAAATCAGCCAACGGCAGAAGAAAAAGCAGCTGAAGAAAAAGCAAAAGAAGAAACGCAAAAAAACGCTGATTCAGAAACAGAAGAAAAAACTTCAACTGAAGAAAAAGCAAAAACAACGACAGATAAGTCGAAAGCAAATGAAAATAAAGGAAGTCCGAAAGCAGAAGGTCAAATTGGTACTTGGACTTCTCCGACAGACTCAAATGCACCAGTAACTGGAAAAGTACAATGTTCAAGCTTAGATGCTTCTCACAGTTCTGCTGCAAGTTATAACTTAAATACAAATGGTGTTCCACAAAAGATCACTTACGGATTTAAGACAATGGAAAATTCTTTCCCTTGGTATCAAACAAATGATAATGTTTTAGCAGTTGATAACCTTGAACAATTTCCAAACGTTCAAGTATATACTGCAGGAGATAGAATTGAAAATACAGATACTGCTGATTGTATCGAAGAAGAATGGAGTGTTTCTTCATTTAACACACAAAAAATCACAAGAAGATATATAGTAAATGGACCATCAAATAACGGACCTAAAGATTATCCGTATGAAGTAAGTGTCTATCCTGATACAAACGGTACAATGTACTATGAACAAATAGTGACTAACCCAAGCGGTGAACAAGTACCTGTTTCAGGAGCAGTAAAACTTCTGATGAATACACATGAAGAATCTAATAATGATCAAACAAAAGTTATTCAAGATGATGAGAAATTACGTGCATTAAACGATCAAACATCACAGCAAACAGGAGTTTTAAAAGGTGTTTATCAACAACAAGAAATTAACAATAAATTTTATACTTCATCAATAATTCTTGATGATACTTCAGAACCATTTAAAAGTGAATTTAGTGCAAATTCTGGAACAATGACTGATCCTAATAGAATTGGTCCAAACGAGTATCTTGTATCAGGTGAAGGATATATTTATTGTGGACATCTTGGTGGTTCTCTTGACCAAACACTGAATAAACCATGGAAATGTGAAGATACAATGGCTGGTGAGTTTAATCAACCAGGAAATGAAGATGATACATTACAAAAAAATCAAATAATTGAACCAGTGTATGGTCCGCTTAACTATAATAATCCTGAAGGAATTAAAGAAGATAATTTATCGTCTAAAAATCCTGGTCTTACAATGCGTTGGGAACCAAGAAACGTAGCAGGTGGACAAAACGAAAGAATGGTATTCGCAGTTAATCCAAATGATAACCGTGTACCACCTCAAGCAGAAAGATTAGAAATTGAATCTAAAGCAAGATACGATTATACAAACGAAAATAAACCAGCTGATGCAGCTGCATTAATGAATGACCTTAAAAGCAACTACGGAGTAGATAACGCTAAATTATTCTACTACGATGACAAAGGTGAAAAACATGATGTAACAGCAACAGGTGAAATGACTGCTTCAAACTATAATCCAAATACAGTTGGAGAGCAAACAGTAACGTTAACAGGTAAATCTAACGGATTAGAAACAACTAAAGAAGTTATCGTGAATATTGCAGCTCCAGTCCAAGTGAATTATACATTAGATAGCTACAGTCACATTGTTTATCCAACTCAAAGTGCACAAAACACTATTAATAAAGAAGCATTATTAGCTGATATTAATGCACAGTTTAAAAAAGATGGTAATGACTTTAACGGAACTAACTACTCAAACATTGCGGTTCAAGGTTTTGATACAATAAACCAAACGCAAACAGGTGCATACAATGTTGAGCTTAAAGGTATGGATGGAGAAGAAAAAGCTAACAAAAAAGTTTTAGTAATCTTCAAAGATGCAAATGCAGGTATTGACATTACAACACCAAACGTTCCAGGTGGTGGAGATGAAAGTAATGGTGGACCAAAACCAACAAAACTAATCGACGCTATTGATAGAACAGAAATTGGTAAAAAAGAATTAGGAACAGGGATTGCAGCAGCAAGCATTGTGTCTACATCTCAAGTAAAACTTTGGGATTTAAACTCAGCTGAGGCAACTATTCAAGTTCAAAACGGAAGCGAAAGTAACTTTGATCAATCATCTCTTGGAATTAAAGATGGAAGTGGACTAGCAGGTCAAACATACGCACAAACATTTAAATATGATAATGCATCGACAGCTACAAACTGGGCAGTTATGGCAAGTGCAGCTGAAGCCGGAAGTGTTATTGCAGATGAGCAATTAGTTTTCCGTCCAACAACTAGTCAATCACTAAGAACTGAACAAGCAATGATTGATGCTCTAAATGGTAAAATTAACGTTGATGGAACTGATGTTCCAAACTCAAACAACATGATTGAGATGACAGGTAATGATAACATTAACTTTGATGAAACAGGTGCATACCGTGTCAAATTAGAATCAAAACAAGCAATTGATGGATTACCAGCAAACCAAATCACACCAGATTATGCAACAATTATTGTTATGGACGCTAGCTCAGGAATTGACATTACTCTTCCAAATGCTCCAGATCAAGTAAATCCAGGTACTAATGCAAGTGTATTAATTGATGGTAAATCATTTGATATTTCAGAAGATCGTTTAACAACTGATGAAGCAACAATTAAAAGTCAAGAATTTGCTAATGCTCGTGCATGGGATATTACAAATATTGGTAACACAACAAATGGTAGTATTACAGCAAACTTAGCAGTAGATTTAACAAATGATTCAGCTGAAAACAACAAATTAATCGGTGGTGGTTATGTAGTTAACACACCAGTTCCGCAAAATCTTGAAGCAAAATCAAGTAGTGCAAACAAAACAGCGAACTTAACTGTTAATGGTACACCAGTTGCAGGAGCTAAAAAAGTAATTACAACTGATGGATATGCTAAGTACGATGTTGGTGCAACAAAAGATGAAAAAGCTGTATTACAAGATTTAGCTGCAAAACTATTCTTAAACAGTGTAGAAATCAGTAATGCAATTGCAGATGGAAAATTAACAATTACTAACTTTGATGAAATTGACTTTAGTCAACCATCGGCTACTGTAGTTGAAATTGCTTCAACTAAAGGTGATGCTGATCCAGTAAAAGCATTAGTAGTTGTAAAAGATGGAAGCGTTGATTTTGGACCGCTTACACCAGAAGTACCAGGTCAAGAACAACGTCCAGTAAGTATGATTACAGCACACGGTTTCTCAATTTCAGAAACAGCAGTAAAAGCTGGAGATGTTGATAACGAAGGTGAAATTGCTGCCAAAACTGAACCAAAATTCTGGGATTTATCAAGTGCTACAGATTTAGGATCAATTGGTTCAACTACACCAGTACTTGAAAACAGTCAGACAACTAATAATAAATTAATTGCAAAAACTGCAGTAAATGGTGAAAAAATCGATCAAAATTATGTTGGAAGAACAGCTGATTCAGTTGAAGTGAAAAAAACAGTTGTTGCTGATGTAACTGCTGCAACAGAAGCTTCAATTACAACTGATAAATTCCATGTTTACGATGTACAAAACAGTGCAAATGCAATTAGCGAAGATGCTTTATTGAAAGATGTTAACACTCAGTTCATGCAAGGTAGTCAAAACATTAATGGTGGAGACACTTACGAAAATGTATCAACACAAGGATTTGCAGGGGTTGACCAAACAAAAACTTCAGCAGCTTATGTAACTGTTAAAGGTGATAACAAAAATGGTTTAACTGCGGAAACTAAAGTATTAGTAATCTTTAAAGATGCAAATACAGGAATTGATGTTCCAGATATAACGAAACCAAATACAGACTTACCAGTTGGACCTGAGTATCCAAATGGAACTCCAACGACAATGATTGATACAACTGATTACAATGAAAACATCACTGTATTACCATATGCAAGTTCAACACCAATTATTGACAACTCTGATGCAACAGTTTGGACATTTAATGGAAATGCTGTTACAACATCAAATGAAGTAACAATTAATGCAAATACTAAGTTATTAACAGGTGATTATGCATACTTTGCTGCAAACCCAGTAGTACCATTTACAGCTGAAAAAATTGTTGGAAGTAAAACAATAACTTCAACTTCAAACGCAACGATTGCAAATAATGCAAATGCTGAATTAACAGCTGATAAATTTATTATCTATGATGTACAATCAAACGATAATGCAATTTCTGAAAGTGACTTCTTCCGTCCAGAAGAAAACAATGGGGTAAACCCAATTTTCACGGTTGGTGGAGCAAATGCTAACGGAAACAACAATGAAAACTTATCAACAAATGGTGGATTCGATGGAATTGATCAAACAAAAGTTGGTGCTAGTCGTGTAACAATTACTGGTACTAAAGATGGAAAAAATGCAACTCAAAGTGTTTTAGTAATCTTTAAAGATGCTAACACAAACATTGATGTTCCAGATTTATCAAAACCAAACCAAGAATTACCAGCAGGACCAAGTTATCCAAATGGAACACCAAATTCAATGGTATATGCAATTGATTTTGAAGATAGCATTAATAATGTACCATATGCAAGTGCAGATACTGTAGCAGAAAACGGAGATGCAATTGTATGGGATTTAACAACATTAGAAACAAGACTTGCTGATATTAAAGCAGATACTAAATTATTAACAGGTGATGATGCATACTTTGTAGCAAATCCAGTTGTGCCATATGTTGCTTACTCAAATGATGGTGCAAAAGAAATTGCAGTTACAAAAAATGCAACAATTACAGTTGATGAATCAGACATGAGCTTAACAGCTAAAGAAATTGTTGAGTACCCAGTTGGAACAGCTCCAACAACAGATGGTGTATTCTTAAATAAAGATAATGCAAATGCAGTTCTTACTCCAGCGGGAGAATTAAGTTCAAATTACGAAACAGTAGTAGGACCAAACAGAGATAAAGTAGGAGCATATGACGTATTAGTTACTGGTACTGTTGGAGAAGAAACTTTAACAAGACACGTAACAGTTGCAATCACTGATGGTGATGTTAATGTAGATAAAGACAAAAAATTAATGATTTCTGCAAAAGGATTTAGTAAATCTCGTGCACTATTACCTTTATCAGACAAAGGATTAGCTGATACACAAGCAAAAGCTTGGGATTTAACACCAGGAGATGTATCACAATTACCTCAAAGTGGATTATCAATTGCTGATAACGCATTAGATAATAACCCAGTAACATTAGAAGCAGGAGATGTTGAACCTGTAACTGTAACTGCAACAAAAGATGACCGTTCAACTTCAAGAACAGTTGATGCAACAATTACAGAAGATACAAGAAGCTTAGAATTAGCAACTGAAAAAATCTATGCTGAATACAACAAAAATGAGGTTGTAACTTCAGAAAACTTATTTAACAAAGTTACTCCAAACTTAGATTTAATTGATGGAGAAAACAGCGAAACAATTGGTAATGAGAATATTACTGCAAATGGAATTAATTCAATTAGTACTGCCGAAGCAGGTGCTTATGTAGTTGAGCTTACAGGTAACTATGATGGATTAACATCAAACACTGTAAAAGTTGTAGTAGCTATTAAAGATGATAGTACAAACCTTACACCAGTTACACCAATTGCACCAGGTGAGCCAAACACACCAGAAAACTCGCCACGTATTATGATTGATGCACAACCATTCGAAGTTGCTAAAGCTAAAACTGTTTCTGGTTTTACAAGTGATGAAGCTAAATCAAATAATTATGCAAAAGTTAAAACATGGAACTTATCTGATACAACAAATGGTGTTGGTGCAATTAGTCCAGATAGTACAATTGTAACTGCAACAGAAACTGAAGGAAACGAATTATTCAATACAGAAAATGATTTAGTTGAAAACGATGTTGTACCAACAACATTTAACGGAACTAAAACAATTGATGGAAACAACTTAATGGTTGAAACAACTGTTGACGGAACTGTAACAGATGGACGTACTTTAGCACTTACTGGAGATCAACTTCATACATATGAAAAAGGATCAAATGTAGCTAAAGATGAATTCTTAAATGCAGTTGATGGTCAATTAACAGTAACAAATACAGATTCAACGACTGAAGATGTAACAGCTAATGGTGAGATTAACATTACAAATGAAGAATTTAACAAAATTGATTTCGATACAGTTGGAGCATATGTTGTTGAAGTAACAGGAGAATACCAAAAACTTAATGCACAACCACTTAAAGTAGTCGTTGCAGTTTGGGATGAAAATACTGGTGGAATTGATATTACAGATCCAGAAGTAGACCCAGATGGTATGGTATATGCTGAAGACTTTGAACAGGATATTAAAGACTTACCAGCAACAACACAAGCTGTAAACCAAGTTGCAAAATCTAAAGCATGGGATTTCCGTACGCCAGGTCAAGCAATTCCAGTTGATCCAGCGACAATCGTAACTGATGATAACGTAATTTTCCACCCAACACAAACAGAAGAAGCAGGACAAGTTGTACCAACTACTTTCCAAGCAAAAGTTGGGGCTGACGTTTTAGCAGAAACAGTTGCAGATGGAACATTAAAAGATTCACGTGCAGCCGACCTAACGGTTAAAGATTTAGTAATTATGTCTAAAGATGATTTAATGACTGAAGCAGAATTCTTAAGTCCAACAGGAGCAAATCCAGTTCTTAAACCAGATACTGCAAAAATTGAAGCATTAGATTACTCGAATGTTAAAAATGAAGTAGGTGCATACCTTGTTGAAGTTAAAGGAACAACTAAAGGTGGACAAACTGATACTGAAAAAGTAGTTGTAGCAGTAATTGATGAATTTACAATTCTTGACCCAGCAAACAAATTGATGATTCGTGCAAACGACTTCACAAAAGAAGTAAGTGATTTACCATTAGTAGATGCAGGGAAAGCAGATTCAAATGCAAAAGCTTGGGACTTAGCAGTAGCTTCAGTTGTAACAATTGATCCAACAATTACTGATAATGACTTAAACAACGACCCAGTAACATTAAATGGAGCTAGTCCAAATGTACCAGTAACTGTAAATGCACAAGTTGGAACTCGTAAAGCATATAAAACAGTTGAAGCAGATATTGTTGATACTCGTGATGCGAAACTGACAGCTAAAGATTGGATTACTTATACAACAGCAGAAGTAGCAGCAGCAAATGAAACATTTATTAACGATGTGAATTCAGATGTAACATTTGATGATCAAACAGTTGATAGTGGAGCAAACATTACATCTAACTTTAAAGATGTTGTTAGACCAGTAGTTGGTCCATACACAGTAACTGTGAATGCAGTAACATCAGGTGGAGTACAAACAAACTCTGAAACAGTTAATGTAAACGTAGTAGATAACACAGTAACAGAAGATGATGAATATTTAATTGCGGCAAATGATTTTACAACACACCGTCGTTACATTCCAGGTGAGCAACTTGATGGAATTAACCGTGCACAAGTAAAAGCATGGAACAAAGTAACAGGTGTTAAAGCTAAGCCAGTCGTTATTAACAGTGACCTTGATTCAATTGGTGAAGTTAACGATAGTTTAGGTGATCACCCAGTAAAATATGGTGCTATTGAAGATACATTCTTTGCTAGATTCTTAAGTGAAGAAATTGTAGCGGAAGCAGACCGTAAAATTACCGTTATTGATGACCGTGTACCTCACATTGAAGCATTACCATTAGTACGTTACAACAAAGATAAAAATGAAGTACCAACAGCTGATCAAACATTCTTAACTGATGCTCAAGCGAAATTAATTTTCGATGATAACACTGCAGCAAAAGGAACGTTAAACTCAGACTTCTTAAGTTCAGTGCGTAATGAAGTAGGAATGTATGTAGTTACCGTAAATGGTCAAGCAGATAATGGAATTGATGCAGATCCAATTACAGTAATGGTAGAAGTATACGATAAACACGTAGTTGAAACAGATGAAGAAATGTTAACAGCTCATTCATTCAAAGTTGATTCAAAAGATGTTGATGCTTTAACAAGCACATCAGTAAATAAATTAGCTGATGCGAAAGCGTGGAACAAGTTAGATGCATCAAGCGTTGATTTCACTACAGATTACTCAGCAATTGAAAAAGAAGCAGGACCATATCCAGTTACATTTAAAACAGCAAAAGGATTAACTACGACGGTAACTGCAAACGTAATTGATGAAAATACAGGTGAAAACAATAAAGAAGCAATTCATGCAGAAAACTTTAAATTACATGTAAAAGAAGTTAAAGATTTAGCAACAACTGTAAATTCTAGAGCAAATGCATATGCATGGAACATGGAAACAGGTGCTGACGTAGAGCTTACTTCAGACATTACAAGTGTAATTGAAAAAGCAGGAACATACCCAGTAACATTTAAAACAGCAGAAGGAATGACAAGAACTGTTAAAGCAACAGTAGTAGATGATGATACTGAAATTGATCCAATTACAGGAATTCACGTCGTGACTTTACAGTAACAGTTGATGAAGTTGAAGCTGGATTATCAGAAGATGACGTTTTAAAATTAGCTGATGGATACGCATGGTCAATTAATGAAATGAAACCAATCCCAGTATCAACAGATCCTTCAGTAATCTTACCAGCAGTTGGACCATATCCTGTAACAATTACAGCAGAAAATGGAAAAACAAGAACAGTAACTGCATCAGTAGTTGATGGTGATACAGAACATAACAAAGATGAAGCAGTATATGCACACTCATTCTTAGTTCAATTAGATGACGTGAAAAACTTAACTGATGAAAAAGTAATCGAACTTGCAAATGCATTCGGTTGGTCAAAAGATAATGGAGAAAACTTAGATTTAACAGTTGATTACTCTGCAATTAAAGAAGAAGTTGGACCATACTTCCCAGTAACTTTCACAACAGAAAATGGAACTACAAGAAGTGTAACAGCATCAGTTGTTAATGATGATGTAGAAGTAACACCAGAAACAGAAGAAGAATTATTATATGCAACTGACTTTGAACTTAAAGTAAGCGAAGTACCAAACTTAAGTAAAAAAGTTGTTGATGAAAAAGCAAATGCCAAAGCATGGAATAAAAAAGATGGATCAACAGTAGCATTCACAACTGATCACTCAAAAATTGAAGCTAAACCAGGTCAATACCCAGTAACGTTTAAAACTGCAAAAGGATTAACGAGAACGGTAACGGCAACTGTTAATGATGACGCAGCAGTTAATCCACCAGAAATTGGTGTAACAGGAGCAATGTCTTATACAATTCTTGCATTAGTATTAGCAATTGTTATTAGTTTATTAGTATTTACTAAAAGAAAAATCAAAAAACAAAACTAATAACTAATACTACTCATAACATATAAGTTAAAAAGCTTGTAACCTTTGGGTTACAAGTTTTCTCTAGTAAATAAGTGAAAATTAATAACGAATTCAAATGAGAAATTTACTTATTTATCAAGACAAAGAGATTTTCACATAAAAAAAGAGTGAATTAAATCACTCTAAATTAGAAAATTATTTCAAGAAATCTTTTGCAATTGCTTTGTAAGCATCAATCATGTCAAGGAAATCATCAATATCAACATTTTCATCAACTTGGTGCATACTTGAGTTACCAGGTCCGAAAATTACAATTGGAAATTCTTTGTCAACACGTGTAAACTCACTTGCATCAGTCATTCCAGGATAGCCAGTTAAAGGTAATTTGTGTCCATGCATTTTAAGCGCATTAGCTTCAATTATTTTCACAAGTTCTGAATCCGGGTCACTAAAGACTGGGAATTTATTTTGAGTCCAAGAAAGCTCCAATTTGAAATTGTCTCGCTCATTTAATTTATCAATCATCTCAGTTAAAACAGCAAGTACTGCATCGTTATCAAGTTCAGGAATTGTACGAATATTTCCTTGTAAAGTAGCTTTTTCTGGGATACTATTAATTTGATTTCCAGCACTTAAAATTGTTACATTATGAACTGGTTTTCCAAGGACAGGATTTTGAACTTGAACATCGTTGAAGTAATTATTAACTTCTTGAAAAAAGACCATTAGATTGTTAATTGCATTGATCCCTAATTCAGGCATCGAACTATGAGCATTTTTTCCATGAGATGTTACAAAATAGTTAATTGAACCTTTATGTGCAACTTGGATGTTCTTGATACTTGGAACCCCAATGATCAATCCATCTAAATTATCAGCATATCCTAAATCAGTTAATTGTTTTGCTCCATAATGTCCGATTTCTTCACTAACAGTTGCAAGTAATTTAATTTGTCCGTTTAAGTCAGCATTTTCTTCTTTAAGTTCAATCATTGCGATGGCTAATGCGGCAAGACCTGCCTTATTATCACTTGCTCCACGTCCGAAAATTTTCCCGTTACGTTCGCTTGCAACAAATGGTGGTGTTGTCCAATGTTCATGATCTCCTGGATCAACAACATCTAAATGTCCACAAAATCCAAGTGTTTTTGTTGTGTTTGTTCCTAAAGTTCCAACAAAGTTTTCACGTCTTGGTGCAAATGTAACTTTTTCAGAAGTTAATCCATGCTTTTCGAATAACTCAACTAAGTAATTAGCTGCAAGTTCTTCATTATGATTTAGTGTTTCTAAATTGATTAAATTTTTTAATATCTGTATTTTTTCATTTCTATTCATCAATTTCTCCTTTATAAAATGTATATATTACTAGTATAACTTTTTTTTGCTTCGTTTGCATAAGTTTATTGTTAATTGAACCAATTTTTCTAATTTTGCAAAACAATTTCAAAGCTTGTTAAATTTCATAGTTTAATTTAATAGAAGATTGATAAACATGTGAGAATTTTCACATGTTTATCCACAATATTGAAACTGGTTTTGTGAATTAACCATAAAACTAAAAATCCTAGATATTTTTTAAAGAAAAGTGATAAAATGGTTTTAGGAGGCAAGATGATCACAATTAAATTATTACCACTTGATGAGCGACCGTGTAATATAAAATTTGCAGAAAAGCTCTGCCAAGTACGTGATGAAATAAAGCTGATTTGTCCAGAACCCAAGATTTACGGTCAAAAGAAACAAGCTGCTGACTTAGATTCTATTACAAATTTTTCAATAAGCAACAATCAAGTAGTTGATTATTTTGTCGTCTCACTGGATATGTTCTTATATGGTGGATTATTGCCTTCAAGATTACATCAAAAAAGCTTTGAGCAAATATGTGAACGACTAGAACTATTGAAAAAGATAAAACAGACTAATCCTCAACTTAAAATCTATGCGTTTTCGACAATAATGAGAACGCCTAGCTATAATAGTTGTGATGAAGAACCAGAATATTATCAAGATTATGGGCAAGCAATTTTCACCAAGAAATTTCTTGAGGATAAGCAAGACATGATTGGTTTGTCGGACGTAGAAGCATCAACCCTCGCTAAAGTTAATTTACCAAAGGCAATTGAAACGGATTATGCAACGAGAAGAAGCGTCAATCTACGTGTCAATTTAAAAATTATTGATTATTTGGAGCAAGCTATTTTTGATTATTTGATTTTCCCACAAGATGACAGTGCACAATTTGGCTATACGAGAATTGATCAAGCGCAAGTATATTCAAGACTCGCAAGTTTTACTAAAGAACGCTATTCAGTTCATCCGGGCGCAGATGAAGTTGCACTTACAATGATTGCTAGAATTGTTAATCAAAGTCAATTAGAACAGCCAAAAGTGTATATTGAATTAAGTAGTGAATCGAGGAAAAAATTAATCCCTAAGTATGAAGATAGAGCTTTGGAACAAACATTAGAACTACATCTAATTGCAAGTGGATTTAAGCAAGTAAGTGAAATAAATCAAGCAACTCATTATTTATTTTATAATGTCCCTCAAACAAGTAAAATGTTCGAAAGCGTTGAACAAAATGAGTTTGAAAGTGTTGACCTTGACTTAAGTTATTTTCAAGATAATAAAGGCTACATTTTAGATTGTGCTTATGCAAATGGTGGTGATTTTAAGCTAATAAAGCAACTTAGAGACAAAAATTTATTTGGAAATGTCTTAGGATATAGTGGTTGGAATACAAATGCTAATTCCTTAGGAACGATTTTATGCACAATGGCTATTGTTGGAACGAATGAAAACAGCCAAAGTCAAAAGTTCGTTGTTGAAAGGCTGATTGAGGATGTTTTCTATCAAGCAAAAATTCGTAAACAAATAACCGATAATTTGTTAGAACCATTAGGGCTTAACTATTTTGATTTGAAAACAAAACAAGCAGAAGTAGTTAAAACAGAAGAAAAATTACTTATAGAGCTTGGAAAAAGTTATTTGCCAAAAGCTATTTTTTCCAAATATCAATTAAAAATCAGTCATCCGTGGAATCGAATGTTTGAAATTGACTTAGATTTATTGGATAACGAAAATAAATAATTTAATGTATAGAAAAATTAGAGCACCAAAAATAAAGCAGTTGCAGCAAAGTTAGAAAAATTTAAATTAACGAAACAAAGTGATGTAACCGATGTATATCACTATTATAGGAGGAAATATGATTAAAGAAAAAGATTTTATTGTAAGTTGTCAAGCGCTTGCAGATGAACCGTTACATAGTTCAATGATAATGGGGAGAATGGCTCTGGCCGCTAAAATTGGTGGTGCGGACGGAATCAGAGCTAATGGAGTATCAGATATTTTGGCAATAAAAGAACAAGTGGAGTTACCGATTATTGGAATAGTGAAAATAAATTATCCAAATTCACAAGTGTATATTACCCCCACAATTGAGGAAGTTTCTGCACTTGTAGAAGTAGGCTGCGAAGTGATTGCAGTTGATGCAACTGATCGTTTGCGTCCAAATAATCAAACGTTAGATGAATTTTTTCATGAAGTCAAAAAAAAGTATCCAAACCAAGTGCTAATGGCAGATTGTTCGACTTTTGAAGAAATGGAACATGCTCAAAATCTTGGGTTTGACTTCATAGGGACAACATTATTTGGTTATACGGATTATTCAATGATGCCTGCTTTTGAAGACATTGAACTATTTAAATCGAAAACTAAAAATATCAAAACAAACATTATTGCTGAAGGACAAATTCTGACACCAGCACTAGCAAAAGAAGTGATTAAGCTTGAAAACGTCTATGCAATTGTAATTGGAGGAGCGATTACAAGACCGCAGCAAATCACTAAAGCCTTTGCTGATCAAATAAAAGGTAATTAGTTATTATCAAATGTGTTAACAATATATATTTTGCACGTTCATTTTGAATTGTATATATAAGGATGTAAAAAGCTTTTTACTTTAAGGTTTGTATACGTACTAAACTAGTAAGTGTGTAAATGGTCTATTTCTATTGCAGGGATTTTTAATTTGATTAGATAACAGCTGAGTTAAACTTGATAAATAAAGTTTATTAATGATTAAGTTATAAAGTGCTTGACTAAACTTTAAAAATTTGCTATAACATATCTAAGAAAAAGAAAGGTAGGGTGATATTATGGCTCAGTTCAAAAACTTAAACAATATGATGATGGAAATGATGCTTAACGAAAACTTAATATCATTTCTATCGAAAAACTAAACTAAGATACATAGTTATTGATAGAATTTTTCTATCATTTTGTCAGTACTTTAAAGGTACCCACAAATTGTGGGTACTTTTTTTTAAATGCTCAAAGAAAATTAAAAGAGTGTTAAAAATTGACAATATATGTTTTTGTTTTTCAAAAAAGATAAATTGAAAGGAAGAAGATGAAAAAAATTATTATTGTATTAATCGTATTTATTGTAAGTTTAAGTGGCTGTAAACAAAGTGGGAACAATGCATTTGTTTTTCCGACGTTTGAAGTCGAAGGACTAGATTCAAGAACAGGGACGTATGCGGTAACGGTTCAATTATTAACAGATACTCAAGCAGGGCTACTAAAAGTGAATCATCAAGGAAAATTAGAAAATGGGACTGCAAAGGAAGTGAAAACTTCAAACGATGGATTATTGTACGAAATAAAACTTCGTGATGATATTTTTTGGGTAGATCATACAGGTGAAAAAGTACGTAAAATAACGGCACAAGACTATGTTGATGCATGGACATACTTTATTAATCCTGAAAATAAAGGGACATATAATTTAAATTTCATGTTAATAAAAAATGCTGAAAAAATTACTAAAGGAGTATTACCATTAGCAGATTTTGGTGCAAAAGCAGTTGATGAGACTACTATTAAAATTGAATTAGAGTATGCGGCACCGTATTTCAAAGAATTGCTGTCCTTTTTCACTTATTTACCCGTCAACACAAGTTTTGCACAAAAACAAGGTGAAAACTATGGGACGAGTCCCGAGACAACGCTTTTTTCAGGGCCGTATTACGTAACTGACTTTGATAAAGCGGGAGAAATTAAGTTAAAACCAAATCCTGAATATTATGATAAACAAAATGTTAAGATAACAGAACTTACTTACCAAACAATCAAGGATTTGAATACTCAGTTTCAAAGTTATGAGAGTGGAGAATTAGATTATACTGTTTATCCAAGTGCAGCTGACTATCAAAAAGGAAAAGAAAACAAAAAAGCAATTGATAAAGAGACGGCTAGATTAGATTTCGTTTCGTTTAATACACAAGGCGAGTACACCAAAAACATCAACTTACGTAAAGCACTTCAGTTTGCTTTTGATAGTGAAAGAGGAGTAAAAACAGTTTATGGAGATGGCTCGGTTGCTCGCCATAGTTTAATTCCAGTCGGTTTGACAAAAAATCTTTATGGAAAGGACTATCGAGCAACAAATCAAGATAATTTGACAAAGTTTGATTTAGTCCAAGCGAAAAAGTATTTAGAAAAAGCGTTAAATGAATTAGATGTAGAAAAACCAAGTGAATTGACACTAACATATCTAACTGACGATACTTCAAGTAATCGAAAAAATGCCGAATATATTAAAGGAATGTATGAGCAAAATTTAGGGATAAAAATTGAACTTGCAACTCCACCTACAGCAAAATATCGTCAAGATCGCGTACAAGGAAATTTTGATTTAGTTGGTGGAGGATGGATTGCAGCCTATGGTGATCCCGATACTTATCTACAATTATTTACGACAAGTAATATTGATTCGATTAATGTACCGAGATATTCAAATCCTGAATATGATAAAGAGGTTAATGAAGCTAAGAAAATCGTAAACATCGAAGAACGTTTTAAACGTTTGGCAGAACTTGAACGAAAAATACTTGTGGATGAAGCAATTATTGTTCCGTACTATCAACAAAATGCAGCGTATGAAATAAATGAAAAATTTGAACTTGGAAATAGTTTATATCAAAAAATCTCATTTGAATACACAGATATAAAAGAATAAATAAAAAAAATAGCAAAAAAATATAAAAAAATCCCTGAAAAAGGGGTTATATTTTTTGCTATTCAATTTCATTTAAATGGTGGAGTAGGAGGGATTCGAACCCTCGCGCCAGTTTCCCGACCTATACCCTTAGCAGGGGCACCTCTTCAGCCAGACTTGAGTACTACTCCAGATTTATTTAAACAACTCGATGGAGGAACGAGCCGGATTTGAACCGGCGATCAAGGAGTTGCAGTCCAGTGCCTTACCACTTGGCTATCGTTCCACACTAGAATATTATACTATAAAAATTCGAAAATATCAAGTGAAAAATAATTAAAATTTAAAAAAAATGAAAAAAGCCATAAAAGTAATTGAAAATGGCCCAAAAAATATTAATTATCTAGAAAAGTGATTTAATTTTAGCTTCTCAAACGAAAAACAAGAAAAAGAAAAGCTTGGGTAAAACGGAATGAAAAAGTATACAGTCGAAAAAAATATAAATAGTATTAAAAAAAACGTAAAAAAGACATAAAAATAACGTTTTTAAAACAAAAAAATAGCAATTGATTGGTTTGTATGTTATAATAGCAATGCGGGTAAAAGAATAATAAGAAAACAGCAAAAAAGTAAAGGAAGAAGATGAAAGAAATTTTTAAAAATAAATTATTATTGACAATATCAGTATTAATCATTTCGGTCGTTGCTGGTGTGTTGACATTTTCAATACAGAGTTTATCAGCGAAAACACTTATCGATAAAGGTTACATAATTAATTCGGAAAAAGAAGATAATAATGTAACCTTTTTTAATCAAGATACGAAATTAAAGAAAAAGTATCCAGAAAATTATGCATTTAATAGTATAGAAGACCAAAACGTTGTTGTTCCAAATACGACGTTTATTCATTATGATAATAGCTTAGGGGCATTCAAAAATGGGGTTTTACTAAACATTGATGAAGTCGATAAAACGCCAATTAATTATTATGCACTGAATGAAGAAACATTACTTAAAAAAAATAGCGGTAATAGTTATAATTTTAATTTAACAGCTGATGAAGAGACGGAAGTTGTTAATGGGATTTGGAAAATTTCCGATCAAAAATATATGGTTATTGCTCCAACGATTAATGCAGTTTTAGGAAAAAACAGAGAAACTACAGAAAATTATGTTGAGCTTGAATATGTTGAAGGTGACGTCGTTAAGTTAAGTAATGAAAACATAAGTTTAAAAACAATTGCAACAAATGCTTACTTAGAATTGAACGGTGGGGTTAAAATCGACCTTTCAACAAGGGATGTACTTAAAAACAATAAGTCAAAACTGAATTTAACAAGCATGATTATAAATTCGAACGACAACATTGTGACACTTCCAAACGCAAATGAAGTGGCCGATGCAACAAAAGAAGAAGACAAAAAAGATAACGCAACTGCAAATACACCTGGAACTCCAAACAATAACAATAATAACAATAACAATAACCCGAATGCACAAGGTGATGCAGGTGGAGCAGGTGGTTCAAATGGTCTTTCTAATATAGCTGATGGTATCAATCAATTTTTCAAAGATTTAGCACAAGTTAAAAACGAGAGTGATAACAATCAAGAAGAAGCAAATAGTAAAATACCAACATTCTTATTATCCGAGTTTAAAGTCAATTCAATTGGTGTCCAAGCAAATATAGATATCGTTGACGAAGATAATCTACTTTCAGGTGGAAGTAGAGTATTAATTTTTGAAAGAAGCACTAACAAACTTGTGTATCAATCAAACATTAATCAAGGTGATTTTAAAGCAAGTATAAATACAAATGTCCTATCACCAGATACAGAGTATATCTTTAAGGTGCAGGCAGAATATGAATTTAGAGGTGTCAAATATTCTAACGATTTTATTCAAAGAAATTTCACTACGAATTCAATTGGAATAAACTATGATATAAAAACAACAAAAGAAGACGGTGTAACGGTAAATGTAAAAATTGACAATACATCATTATTGACTAATGGGGACTTAATACTTCTTAATGATAAAGATGAGAAAATCAATGAAGCATCAATAAATATTGAAACAGCTAAAGAGGCAGCAGGATTCGATATAATTTTCACAAATTTAGATCCAAATACTGACTATAAATTGAAACTTGATAATCTCCTTTATAATAGCGTAACGACAGTCTTTTTAAATGAACAACCATTAACTTTTAAAACATTAAAAACTCCAATAAAATTTGGTGACCTAACAGTAAGTGTTGATAAGGTTAATTCAGTACTAAATTTCAACATTAGAGAACTTGTTGATGCAAATAGAGGGATCAAATCAATAAGTTATGATGTTTATGCACCTGATAACTTAACGAATTCTTTATATTCAATCCAATCTAGAGATGCAAATGTAAGGGTAGTTTTTGAAGATACTAAATTGAGTCGAAATACATCTTATGTTGTAAAAGGAAAAATTGTTTTTGATAACAATTTGGTTGATGTTATATATGAAACGAATTTTAGTCAACCATTTAGTTTAGATGGAAATAAATTTCCGCTAGTTGAGTACAGAGCTGCTTCAGAAATAACAAATAATACGTTTGATGGGTTTTTCACTGTCCAAACAAATGGTTCAATAATTGTTGATTCTAAAGTGAGATATGTTGTTCAAAATTCGGTTAAAGAAATTGTAGCAGATGAAGAAGCAAGTATTGTTGTCAATGATGGGAAAGCAGAATTGGATATGAGCTTAATCGGATTAAGAAGTGGTGAAACACACACAATTGAGTTTTTTGCTGATGTAGATATTATTGATGGGAATGTTCCGGTTAAAAATGCTTTGATTGGTGGTTTTACAGTTAATACATTGAAATCAGTACCTTTCAAATCGAATTTTAATGTTGTAGACGAAAAGGTAGAAGCTTTTAACATTGAAGCACAGTTACAAAGTAATTCACCTGAGGATGAAAAACTTAGTTTACATCAAGCGAAAACATTAAAAGGTGTGAATTTTAGATTATATAAATCAACAGTTGATGAAGTTATAACACCAGATTTTAGACCATCAGGAACACTAATATCATCAAGTGATATATTTACAGAAAATCCACAATGGGGAGAAAGTGATCTTGAAGAAAAAATGTATCGAAATGCGCGTTCATTACTTCCAACCGACTTTAATTTTAAAAACGAAGATATTCAAGAGCCGGTAATTAATGGTGTTGTTAATCCTAATTACTCAGAGTATTATATAATGGAAGCAAGTTACTCGGAAGATCAAAGTCCAACCCCAAATAGAATCGATTTTGTTCCAGAAAGTAGATTCGTTAAATTTAAGCCATACGCAAAAATTCCGGACATTAATCCAGATGACGCGTTTGAAATTACTGCAACAACAAATGGACAAAAAGGTAACGCGAAAAATCTAGAATTAGATGATGATACAATTGTTAGCTATACATTTAAACCGAGACTAAAGAATGATACAGGTATCTTAGCTAAAGTTACAACTAAAATTTACCGAAAAGAAGGTACTAGATTAATTGAAATGACTAATTTGCAAAGAAGTACAACATATAGACCAAATGATCGAGAAATTGCTTCATATACATATGAACTTGGGAATGGAATTGCAGCAGGGCAAGCGGCAAATAACACTCAAATGACACGTGGAAGTGAGTATTATGCAGTGCTTGTAGCAGACTTTGATCAAAATCAAGATGGGGTAATTGATGTAACCTTACCACAAGACCCAACAGCATTAAATAAATCATTATTAGTCAGTCCGGGTCGAAATGAAGTGAATTTTGGAAGTTATATTTCAACGATTGGAAATCAAGATGCTTTTAATTATTATTATACAGATATTGATAATGCAATTCAAACTAAAAGAATTGATATAAACGGAGTTAATTTTAATCTTGGTGATAAAGATGTTGCAGGTAGAATAATAATTGATCGAGCTAATAGAGTAAATGCCATTGTAAGAAATGATGTAACACCAACTCAATCCAAAAATTTAGCAGTGATGAATAAAACGTACACGCAAAATAATCTAGGAACAGTTAGTTATACACTTGTAAATGCAAATAATAATTTACAGATAAATTTGGCAAATAATGCACAAAGAGAAAAAGTAGTAGCATATGAAATTACGATTAAAGAAAAAAATGGTACAAATAGTCTTAAAATTACAGATATAGCTGAAATAAATGGAAGATTAGTAATTCCACTTACAAGATTACAACAATTTATTGGAAAAACAATGGTAGTTGATGTTAAAGCACTATACGATTCAGGATTAGGAACTGCTCCAAATCAGTTTACTTATAAGCAAACAACTGCTCCAAATTATGTTGTATATGGTGCTGATGTACCAACGTTAGGTCGTGGTTCGGAGTATATTATGAAAACACAAGTAGTTACTTGGCGTTCATACAACCAAATTAGAGTAGAGGCTACTAATAGTTTAGGTGCGAAAGTAACTGATGATTTTACGCTTGCTAATGGAGATGTTACCAAAAGGAATATTACATCAACGATGAATCAAGTGTTAGAATACGACATTGCATCACCAAATAAAGAAATCCAAATTGATTCGATTTTACCAACAGTCGATGCACTAGAATTTATTCCACTTTTAGATGGATTTGAAGTTGTATATCTATCAGATGATAGTGAAAGTGATAAAATTTTAAATAATAGATTATATCTTAATTTTAGACAACTAAATACTGGTGCTACAACAAGAAAAGAAATTCCAAAGAGACCGAATAACGAAATAAATAAAGTGGCTGTTAACGGTTTAATTCCAAATACAGATTATGAAATCTTTATTTCTGCGGATTTATCAAGCGGACAAATGTCAAGTCCTGTCTACAGCTTAATCAACAATTCGATTAGATTTGTATATCGAGCGAAAACCTTAGGAACAGTAAATCTTCTATCAATCGATCCTCAAGTTAAAGCTACTTCAAGTACGGATAAAGGGATTGAGTTTACAATTGATACGAGAAGTTCAGAGGGAGTGAATTTAGTTAAATATTCATTATATGATTCAAAAAATAATTTAATTGATTATGCAATACCTAATGATGGGAAAATTGATCTATTATATAAAAAATATGTTCCGTTTAATAAAGCGAAAAACTTTTTACCAAACAATTCATATTCGTTGAAAATAGAGTTTTTCCTTGAAAGACCAGGGGAAGATACAATAAATGTTGGGTCGTTTGACAAACCATTTACTGTTACGACACTAACTCCACCATCATTTTCAATTAATCCACGAGCAACAAATAATTCAATTGAGTTTAGAGCAACTGTTGTTGATAATTATTTTACAGCTGTAAATGGAAAATATAAAATAAGTGTCTTTGGTCCATCGGGAGCAGCCATTAATGTACCAAATGTTACAAATGTCGAACATAATATCTCAGATGTTAATAAAAACATTGTAATTCCAGGTTTAAGTGCAAGTTCAGCATATCGAATCGTCCTTAGTTCAACGGTTGATCTTGGTTTTGATGGAACAACTAGAAATGCTGAAAGACAGTTTGATATAACAACTAACAATGACTTGAATATTAATATTGGATCTGTTTTTTCGAGTCTTATTAATAAAAAAGTATACTTACAATTTATTGATAGTGTTAATTTGAATAGAATAACTGACATTTCTTATTCAATATTCGATTCAAAAGGTGAGTTAGTAAATACTAGAACAATGAGATTCCAAGGTGTAGGTAACGATGCGTTTTCAACATTTGAGATTCCATTTGAATTTGAAAACAATGGTGGATACACAATTCAACTTGAATTTTATAGTAACGGTTTAATTGTAGCTAGAAATACTCAAACAGTCTTTATTTCAGGACAAAATGTTATTAGTGAAATGGTTAGAAAAGTATTTGGAGGATAGATGAGAAAAATGAATAAAAAAAACAAAATATCCTTTATGATTTTTGTTGCAACAATCGTGTTAGTACTTGGTACGATTTCAACATTAATTTTCGCATCCGAAAAGCCAGCACCAGTTAATTTAGAGGTGAAAAAGGATAGCGTAATTTTTGGTGATGATAGTACGGTACGTAACGTCGATAAAGATAGTAAAGTAAGAGAAGAATGGAATGGAAAATTTTATTTGGAAAAGGCAGATATTGGAAGTACTCCGTTAGTTCTTGATGAAACTGGCTTAAAGCTATTGGGGAATATTGTTGAAGTCAAAGAGGATGGTTCAGTAACTGACTTTGGAAAACTAACGGAAAACGCCCTTGATGAAACTGGATTTTTCAAATTAGCTGATAGAAAGTATTTAATTGTAAGTAATCAAATTACAGATAAAAACAAACTTATGCTTAATGATTTTGTAATTGTAAATATTGATAAAAATGGTAGTGGACAATTAGTCAATCAAACAACAAACTTCAAAACAATTGAGCCACTGAAGTTAGCTTTTGGGCAATTTGAATTTGACATTGCAAATGAAAGACTAACTGTAAAAAAAGAGCAAATTGATCTAACTAAAATAAATGGTACAACAAACGAATATAGTAAGCTACTTGCTGAAAAAAATGCCAAAAATGGAACAACTAATACTGACAACAAAGATCAAACTGACACAGCAAATGGTCAAAATCAAACAGCAGGTACGAACAATAACTCTACATCTAATAACGGAGCTGGTGGAACTGGAACTGGTGGTGGTGGAACTGGTGGCGGTGGTAACGCTCCAAGTATTAAACCACCAAGTATTAAAGATCTTGAAAACTTGTTCAAACCACCAAAAGAAAATGGGATTGATTCAATTAAACCAGTTGCAAGAATCAATAATTTAGCATCATCAATTAATAGTATTACAGTTGATTACTTTATTTCGGATTTAGCAAACAGTATTGAAAAAGCATATTTAGAAATAGATGACGGAAAAGCAATAACTAGATTAGATGTGAATACAAATCAAACAACATACGAAGTTCAATCGCTAAAACCAAACACTGAATACAAAGTTTCTTTAATTCACGTATTAAAAAAGACTGATGCTTTAACCGACACAAGCGAGGTTATAAATGATGTGCGTAACGTTAGAACAAAAGAATTAAAAACTAAAATTGTTGTCCGTGAAATAACAAGAGAAAGAATTCAAGTTAATGTACAAATGGATCGTGATTTCTTTATTGATTCGGGGAAAATTCAATTAGTATCAGGGGAGACAGTGATTGCCGAACAAGCAATTGATGCGAATAAAGTTTTATTATTTGAAGGATGGAATACTAGTTTTAATATTCCAGAAGCAAACCAAACAGATAAAGAATATAAAATTAGATTTGCAGATATTATATATCAAAAAGAAAAAGTAGAAATCGATAAAGAATACTTTGTCTCAAATCCGTTTGAAACAAATTTGATTAGTAGGATTTTAAATAAAATATTTAATTAATAAGGAGAAAAATGGAACAGATTATAGCAGCATCATTAGGATCAATTGGAACAATGTTAGGTTTAGCGTTTTTAGGTTTATGTATCGGACTGGGAATTTTAGGATCGAAAAGTGCGGAATCAGTAGGTAGAAATCCTGAAACAAAAAGTGATGTAATTCAAACAGTAATGGTAGTTGCAGTAATAATGTCAATTCTAATTTTATTATTATTTGCATTTGTATTGATTTTATTATTTTTCAACCCATACGTAGCGTAGGTGATATAAATGGTAATTAAAATTATTGCAATTGTTTTACTTTTAGTAATTTGTGTTGGATTGATTTATATGATCATAAACTCAATTGCTCAAAATATGAATAATAAAATAAGTACTGATTTAGTGAATAAGTTATCGGTTTTTGATGAAATAATTGAGGGGAAAAGAGAACTTCTTAATGAGTTAAACCAAAAGATTGAATCATTTGATTTATCAAAAGAGGAACCAATTGTTATCTATCAAGATCGATACAATTTTCAAGAAAAAGATATCTTATACAAAGATGAAGAATTTCGTGATAATTATTTGGAAATAAAAAATAAGTATCAAAATTTAGAAGAAAATTTAACAATAATAAAACAATTTGTTGGCGAAAATGGAACAAAAAATGGCGAATTATATACCGATTTTGCAGAAATGGAAAAAAAATTATCATGTCAATTAATCGAAGAGCTTTTAGTCTTGGAAAAAAATGAACAAATAGAGCACTTACAAGCTGCTTTCAATACAAATCAAAAATTAATTCTTGAAAAGTATTGTGATGAAAATACATTTGATATTTTTGACTTTATATTTTACGTTGAAGTTGAAAAAGAAAAAAATGACAATCAAATTTATATCATTGGAACACAAGAATATGAAAATATTCAAAATGAGTTTGTTAAATATGTTTATGATTCGAATGTAATTGAAGGATTTAAAATAAAATACAAAAACACAATCTATGATTATAGTTTTTGCTAAGGAGTAAAATGATGAAAAAAAATACTTTATCAACGGGAAAGGTAACACTGGTAAAAGATTTTTTAATTGAAGTTAAAGGATTTGTTGATGCACCTTACTTTGGGTGTGTAGAAATTCCAAATAAAGCACGTGGATATATTTCAGAAATAACACCTCAATTTGTAAAAGTTGTACTAGTCGAAAAGACAAGTGATATTTTTGTTGGTGATGAAATTATTTTAACAAGTCCAGAGTATCAAGCATTATATTCACCTGATAGTTTAGGTTGTATAATTGATATTTTCGGAAATAATTTATTGAACAATAAAAAATTCCGTCGATGTATGTCAATGAAAATTGAAAATCCAAATACAGCAATTATGGATAGAAGTGATGTAAAAAGACCACTTCATACGGGAATTTCTGGTATCGATATGATGTACCCAATTGGGATGGGACAAAGACAGTTGATTATTGGTGAAAAGAAAACTGGTAAAACACAAATTGCTTTAGATACAATTGTTAACCTAAGAAATAAAAAAGTGCTTTGTATCTACATTGCAGTTGGAAAAACTAAAAAAGAAATAAAAGAAATATATAATAATTTACAAAAACGCGATAGTATGAAAAAAACTATTATCATTGCGGCAACGAATGATCAATTACCATCAGTTAGAACGTTAACACCGTTTGTTGGTTTATCAATCGCTGAAGAGTATTTAAAAAAGAAAAAAGATGTACTAGTTATTATTGATGATTTAAAAGCACATGCGGACACTTACCGAGAAATTAGTTTATTGAGTAACAAAACACCTGGTAGAGGAGCATATCCGCCTGATATTTTCTATTTACATTCTAGATTATTAGAAAAAGGTTGTCAACATGTTAATGGTGGATCAATTACAATTTTACCAATTGTTGAAACAAAAACATCAGATATTACAGATTACATTTCGACAAATATTATTTCAATAACTGATGGACAAATTGTTTTATCGAGAAAAAGTTTTGAAAATGGTCAAAAGCCAGCAATTAATTTTGGATTATCTGTATCACGACTTGGTGGTGCTGTTCAGACTGATGATATGAAACGAATTGGTAACCAGGTTAGACGAGAATTACTTGCTTATTTAGAGAAAAAAAGTATTTATGAATTGACAAATCTGGATGATTTAACCCCAAGTATTAGAAAACAATTAGAGGATGGAAATGCAATTTTAGAAGCACTTGAACAGTATAAATTTATGCCACTTAAATCAAATGAAATGGTTGATTTATTTGGAAGGTTTAGTAAATAATGAGAATAAAAAATATTGTAAAAGTAATGAATTTCCACTCACTAATTAGGGTTGATGTATCCAAGAAACAAGCGGAAAAATATTTAGATATTCAGCAAGAATTGTTTCAAATGATTGGTGATATTTTAAATAACAAAAACATAATAATTGATAATAAGCTTAAATTACCTGATAAAATACTGAACATTTTTATCGGTAGTGACATTGGATTTTGTGGGAATTATAATAGTTCTAGTAAAGAAAATCTATTGAAGACTAATGAAGATTCAATTATTATTGGTAAAAAATTATTTAGAGATAGCGACAATGTTAAACTAAAAGTTAAAAATGAAGAGTTAGCAGATAATATCAATGATATCATGAATATTATTTTAGTTGATAATGAATTTCAATATGGTGAGATCAACATTTTATATTTTGATTATCAAACAATGAGTAATATGCCATATAAAAGTCAAAAAATTTTTCCGATTGAATTAGAAACAGGAACAAGTTCAAATTTTAATGATTTTACGTTTGAAGGAGATGTAAATACGATTTTAAATAATTTAATATCGTTATATCTAAAGTATCAAATTTTAATCTCATTTATTAAATCAAAATGTGCTGAAAATATTTTTAGAAAAGATATCACGACTGATTCTTTAAAAAAGATTGAAGAACTAGAAGAAGAACAAAAACTTAGAGATCTTAAAATAAAAAAAGATTTGGAATTTGAAAAAATTCTTGAAACATTTGTTAAATTAAAGAAATAGGAGGATAACATGGAATATGCAAAAATCATTAGTATTTCAGAAATGTCAGTAGAAATTTTAACAGACATTAATGATTTTATGACTAAAGAATTACTGGTTGCAACAGTCGGTAAAAAAAAGTACAATTTGGAAGTTGTAGAAATAAATAAAAAAATTGTTAGGTGTTTACCACTTGATCCAGTAATTGGTTTAAATTCTAGTGCAAGAATTAAGCGATTAAACAAAACAATTCAAATGAGTTATTCTGATTCTATTTTAGGTAGAGTCTATAATTCTTTTGGAGAACCGATTGATAATAATCCAATTGATACAGAAAGTACAACAAAAGGTATTTATGAAAAATCTTTAGCAATTAGTGATGTAAACATCGATACTGAAATTGCTTGGACTGGGATTAAAGTAATTGACTTTTTTGCTCCAATGGAAAAAGGATTCAAAATGGGACTACTTGGAGGTGCTGGAGTTGGTAAAACGGTTTTGATTAAAGAGCTTATAAATAATGTATACAAAGGTTATTCTTCTAACTCGGTTTTTGTTGGAGTTGGGGAAAGAAGTCGTGAAGGAAATGAGCTATATTTTGAAATGAAAGAAGCAGATTTACTTGATAAGATGGCAATAGTTTTTGGACAAATGGGTGATAATTCAGTATCAAGATCAAGGGCGGTTTATACGGGACTTACGGCAGCTGAGTACTTACGAGATGAGAAAAAACAAGATGTTTTATTATTTATTGATAATATGTACCGTTTTGTGCAAGCAAATGCAGAAATTTCAGCAAGTTTAGGGCGTATGCCAATTGAAAATGGATATTCTTCAACACTTGCATCGGATATTAGTATTGCTGAAGAAAGAATAAATTCAACAGCTGATGGATCAATCACATCGTTCCAAGCTATTTATATACCAGCCGATGATTTATCTGATGAAGCAGTTCAGTCAATTACAACTCACCTTGATGGGAAAATTGTACTAAGTCGTAGTGTTGCGGAAAAAGGATTATATCCGGCAATCGATGTTTTCAATACATCAAGTAAATTGATTGATATTGAAAAAATTGGTCAAAAGCATTATAATCTTGTAGAAAAAGCACTTCAATTCTTAACAAGATATGATGAATTAGAAGAAATTATTTTAGTTCTTGGGATTGATGAACTTTCACAAACTGATAAAAATATTTTTTTCCGTACAAGAAAGTTAAGAAATTATTTTTCTCAACCGATGTTTGTTGCAGAAAATTATACAGGTATAAAAGGGGAATTTGTAAAAATAGAGGATGTTATATCAGATGTTGATGGGATTTTAGAAGGAAGATACGATCATTTAGAAGAAGATGATTTCAAATATATTGGTAGGATAATTGATGAAAGCTAAAGTGTATAGTTTTAATCATTCTTTTGAAGCTTTTGATAATGTACTAATGGTAAAAGTCAATCATACGAATTACTCATTGATTATAATGGAAGATTATTTACCACTGATCGGAGAAGTTGTAGGTGAAGTTACAATTGTCTACGAAGACAGTGAAAGAAAATATGACAACATTATTGGTTATTATAAAGTAACTAATAATGTTTTCGAAATGGTGCTAGATGATATTAATTAAAAAAATTGCTGAAGAAATCGTCAGCTTCTATCCATTATTATTATTAGTCTTTTTCTTTTCAATACTTTTATATCTTGTTTTAAAGTATTTTTTAAAAGAAATATCATACACCTCAAAAAGAAAAGTATTATATGGTATTTTTTTCGAACTCAAGTTTAGAGAAAATATCATATTAGCTTCTACAATCTTTAACATACTCTTCTATGCTTACATACTAATATTTTTAGATGCAATAAACATTGAATATCTGATAATTACTACAATCATTTATGTTGTTCTAATACTCTTTACATTTAATACAAAATTATTTTTTTACAATACAATAATAACTGTTCTAAGTGTAATAAGTGGATTAATCTGTTTGTCACTGAAAGAGTATATATTTGTCATTTCTTTTTCGTGGTATGCACTTTCAGTTTTTATATTAGCAATAATATTTTTAATTGCACTACAAATAATGAATATGTTGCTATATGTTGATTGGATAAGTACGAAGGAGGAAGCATGATGATGAGAAGAATTGTTTTGCTATTACTTATAGTCGCAATTTTAATTGGGATGTATAGTATTTTAAGCATAAACAAAATGACTTTAAAAGGTGTTGATACTTACACGTACATTTCTGATCAACAAGTTGGGTTTAGTGATGAGTATGAATTAAGTGTAAGTGATAACATTACAAAATTAAAATTCCAAGGAAAAAATTATTTTTTAAATGCAATGCCACTTTATTATGTAAATGATACAAGAATCCTTTTAACAAATGATATGCTTGCAATTGATATAAAAACTGGAAATATGAAAAAACTTAATAGATATACTGAAATTTATTTAGAAAACAATCAATATTATGTAACTGAAAAAAATAAAAAAACAACAATTTCAAATATGATTCTTTTTGATGGTAAATCGACTTATGTTAGTTTAGTTAACGGATCAATCAAAAGTGAAAATAAAGATTACTTAGTTACTCCGTTCTCTACAATTACAGTTGAAAGTAAGATTAATCTATACAATTATGATAAAAATATTTATCAGGAGTTAATTGATCCAGAAAAATTAACGATAGATGGTATGGAGTTTCTTGATGTAGAAAATAATATAATAACAATAAAAGGAAATAAGGTTCTTTTGATACAAGATTTTGAAAAAATTGAAAACTTTATTTAAGGAGGAAGATGAAAAAGAGAATTAGTATAGCTGGTTTGGTCATCATAGCAATATATTTTATTCAAATGAATACTTCGGCGTATCTTGGAAAAACAATCGCAGATGGTTTTGTTTTTTCTAATGAAGAAAATATCCTTGAAATGAAAAAAGTTGATAGTAGAATCGACAGTATTGAATTGAATGAATTTAAAGCGAATAAAGAAATTTTTGGAACAAGTAGTAAAATTTCCATTGAAAACGATGAAAATAACGTTGAATTTTCAAGTAATTTCCCACTTTTAATAAATGGTGGGAAATCAATTCACCTTATAAAAGATAATGCTGGTTTAATAGATTCAAATTTAGTTGAAGGAAAAACTACTGTAAAACAAGTAGTAACTGATGGAATTCTGTTTGATGAGAGTGGAAATATTCAAGACGTTAACTCTGATTTCACTTTAGCAAAATTGCCTAATGGTTTGATGATGAATTTACAAAAAATGCAATTTACAATTGATGATCAAACTTCTAATTTTGGTTCAAATTCAGTAGTGTTTTTCGATGAAAATTATATAACAGCTTTTAATAACGAAAATGGGGAATTTAGTTATTCAAAAATTACTAACATTAATAAATCAGCAACAATTAAAATTGGTGATCATAGTTGGAATTACCAAACATTTCTGAAAAAAACGGAAGTTCTAAGAGCAGATTCAAGTGAAGCGCTTGCAGATGCAGAAGACACAACAAATGATTCTACAGATGGAACAAACGGGGCTGGAACAAATGGATCTGGAGATGGATCTGGAGATGGATTTGGAGATGGATCAGGAGTTGATGGATCTGAAGTTGATGGATCAGGAACTGACGGAGATGCAGATGGAAATGGTTCTTCGTTTGATAAAGACTACGTTGCACCGAATGTAAGTGTTGAAGAATTTGTTGCAAATAATTATTCACTTCAGACAAATATGACAATTGTAGATCCAAATAATACGATTGATAAAAGTGCTTTCATTACAATAAAAGAAGAAGATGAATTAATAATTAGACGTCCCGTTAAAAAAACAGGTCCAATTGAAATATTAGGATTAAAACCAGGTACTGAATATTCTGTTGAAGTTATGTATGAGTTTGAAAATGCTCAAGGTATAAATGAAACAGTAATATTAAAAGATTTTACAATCCAAACAAAAGATTTTGCAACAATTGGTGATTTATCTTTGGACTATAATGTAAAAAATATTGAAGAAAGAAAAGTAGTAGTTGAAAACTTAAAGGCTAATCAAGTTTTCACAAATGATATTATTTCAAATATTGAGACTTTTACAATTAATTTAAATGAACGTGTTAAGTATGTACTGAGTTTTGCTCAATACAATGATTTATTAACAGGTAAAGAAATTAGCATTGATAGTGGGAATATATTAGTATCGAATACTGATTATATGATAAATTTTGAAGCTGTTGATAAATATGGAAATCAATTTGTAATTACAAATGAAGAAGTACCATATAAAACAGCCAAAAAACAGCCGAAAATTAGAATCGTTAGTTCAAAAGTTGAATTTGATAATGCAGAACAAGAGTATACAATTGAAAATCCTGATAATGCAACATTAACAGATTTGGCATATGAACTTTATGACATAGATAATAAATTAATTAAGACTGAAAAAATTGATTTAAATACGAATAAATTCAAAATTACAAACTTAATTTCTAGAACGAACTATAAAGTCTTTTTCAAAGCAACATATGATCTTAATAACGATTTAGGATTTGTTACAGAAGAAATTGGAAATAGTAGTTTAGTAACTGTACCGCTTTCATCGTTTGGTAGTGTTTTTCTAACATCGAGAACTGATGCACTTACATCGCAAAGTGTTAATTATAATGTTACACTTGATTTGGTCAGAACAAATAAGGTATTAATAAGTTTAATGGATGAAATTGTTATATCTTTAAAAAACCAACAAGGTGATGAAGTGTATAGTAAAAAGCTAAATCAGACAGAAATACAAGCCTTCAAAAATGGGACAACTATAAACAACCAAGTTGCTCGTTTATCGGCAAACACAAACTATAGAGTTGAGATTCGCGCCACTGCACGTGAATTTACTCAAGTTACTGATTTAAGAATAAGTAATAATATTAATGAAATTATAACGTTTAAAAACCCACCAACTTTGGTAATTAATGATAATTTATTTATAAAAAATAAATATACAATGAATTATACAATTTCTGATGAATTTGGAACAATTGGTAACAAAAGATATAATGTTGAATTAATTAATATTAATACAAAAGAATCTTTATTTTCAGAACTTTATGATAAATTAGACAACGTAACTCTTTCATACGATATTTATAATAAAACGATCAATTACGGAATTAGAATTACAGCACTTGAATATAATATTGGTAGAACTGCTGCCACGCTTGAAAGAAATAAAGTTGTGTTCGAAAGACCATTTAATGCAAGAAACAGTTTAGTAGGAAAAATGGAATTAAATTCATTTGAGAAAATGGAGAATGACTCAACTGCTAAAATAAAAATTAGTGTGGATGATAAAGCCGGTTATATTAGAGATGAAACATTTTATCTTGAAGTTTATAAAAATGGTGTATTAAGCCAAACAAAACCATATAAACTGACTAACGGTGGATTTAATTCAGTAGAATCATTAAAAGTTGATAATGATGCAACGTATAATATTAAATTATTATTTTTTAGTAAAAATAAAAAAATTATCCTGTCAGAAGATACATTTGATACCTCAGAAACAATTTATACAATTACAAACGAAGATGAATTTTTTGCGATAGAATCAGATAAAAAATATCGTGTAATAAATAATATAAATTTCAGTAATGATACAAGAAGAATTGACAAGCAATTTAATGGTGAGATTGATTTTAATGGTTATGAATTAAAAATTCCAATTCAAAGAAAAGGTTATTTATTTAAATTAATTGGTGAAGATGCTAAATTACAAAATTTAAATTATGAATTATTTGGTTCATTTGGTAGAAATCAACGTGATTCCTCTTTAATTATTGAAAATCGTGGAAAAATAACTAATGTAAATGGAAAATATTCGGTAGATATTCCAGAAGCATATCGTTTTGAGGTTTCAGGATTTGCAAATAAAAATTTTGGAACAATCGAAAACTTTTCAATGATTTCGACTAAACCACTTTATGGAGAACAACGTATATCGTTTTTTGTAGTTGAAAATAATGGATTAATTAGTAATGGTTCAGTTTTTGGAGAAAAGATTTTTGGTACACAAGGTTCAAGTACTAACAATAGAAGTATTGCAGGAGCAGTTGCAGTTAATGGATCACGCGGAATTGTAAGGAATGTTGTTAGTAATATTGATGCGGTTGGTAATGGATCTAGAATATCACCAAATATCGGAAGTATTGTAGGTCAATCAAGTGGTATTGTTGAGAATACATATTCAGTTACAACAGGATTAGTTAATGGACATAATACTGCTGGACCAAGTATTGGTTCAAACACGAATTCAAGATCAAAAAACAATTATTACTTTTCTCCGGATCCTGAAAGAAATGACTACAATAAAAAAATCATTTCTCAAAGTAGTGTTCTTGATCCACTTACAATTAGTGAAATAATAAATGGTACAGATCAATTTGACGTTGACTCACCAGTATTAAATGGATTTTATCCACAAGTAAAATTAGGAGATAAAATAGATGCACCATTATTTAAACTACCAGAACGTGAAAATAAAGATTCAGTTGATATATTATCAAGTAAGGTTATTTCAATCAATGAGCAAAAAGATGGAGCAGTCGTTGAAATAAGAGTTGATAATCCAAGTCAAGCGAGAATTGAAAGTGTTCGTGTTGATGGAATGATTAGTAAAGTAACTAATCAAGTTAATGAAAAGAATGCTTCAAGAGTTACGGTTGATTTAAAAGCGAGTGATTTGTTTGTAACTAATTATTCAATTAGAAATATTATCTTCAATGATGGAAGAGTTACAAGAAGTGTTTCATATGGAATTGGTGAAAGAATAATTGAAATGAGTTTATTTAAAACTGTTAATAATATTAATGATCTAAAAATAATTGAAACAAATTCTAATACTAACTTTATTATTGCAACAGATTTAAATTATTTAAATACAAAATTTGTAGTTGAATCTGAATACACAGGTATAATAGAAGGAAACGGCTACACAATAAGTAATATTGTAACACCAGAACTTTTATTATTTAAAAAAGGACTACAAAATGCTGATATTAGAGATTTAACATTCGATAATGTAACACTTGGTGATGGACTAACAGGTGTATCTGTAATTGGAAGTTCGGTATTTGCGGATGTAAACAATAGTACAATTGATAATGTCTTTTTGAAAAATGTTCAAGTAAATGCAAGTAATAATATCGCAGTCTTTGCTAGCACAATTAGAGGATCGAAAATTTCCAACATTGGGGTATCAAGTAGTACAATCAATGTTATTAATGAGACAACTGACCTTGTATCAGGAAATATTGGTGGATTTGCCTTGGCTGCCCGAGATTCTTCATTTAATAACGTTTTTGTAAATGGGTTGAAAATCGATAGTCAAGACTTTACGACAAAAAAAGTAAGTGGTTTTATAAATGTAGTTCAAGATATTACCGTAACTGACAGCTATGTTTCAGATGTAGCAATTACAGGAGAACGATTAGATGAAGCCGCTGGTGCTATCTATACTGTTCAAAACTCTGACAATGTTTCAATCAAAAACAGTTACTTTTACGTTGATATTAATGGACGAGATATGATCTCAAATTTATTTGGTCAAATTAATAATGTGAAAAAGATGGATGTATTAAATGTCTTAATGCTTGGAAATAGTGAATTAACGGGAAGAAATTTTGATCGAGTTGTTCTTGGTCAAACAAATTCACCTGAATTCAACACAAAAATATTTAGTACAAACATTCAGTTTATTAATGGTGGAAATGCTAAGCATCCATTAATAACAGATATTGATATTAAAAGATTTAATCAAGCAGCAACTTATCGAGATGTTATTGGACTAGGTGAGATGTTCGATTATAGTAAATCAAGTGAAATAAAAGTGCCATTACTATATAATAGTGAAAAAACTGCACTTTTACCAAATCAAGCTGAAATCACTATAAAATTCGATTCATTTTTCTTAGAAACTCTTAGAGTTGTAACTAGTACAAATAATCTTGTAACTCTTGAATTTACAATGAGTAATCCAAATAACTTCGAAATAAATGATTTCCAAATAGAGGATATGGTGGCAGTTAGTGGAGTCAAACTTATTGATCCAGAATTAAAAACATATCAACAATCATATCGTCCAACTAAGTACTGGGATGAATATAATCTTACGAAAATTAGTTACATAGATAAAGGTAGTAAGGAAACAAATCTTCGATATCCATTTGAATTAATCTTATATAAAGAAATTTGGACAGTAGATGATTATAATGAATTAAGCGAAAGAAGAGATCAAAATGCAGTGATTATGCAAGATATAGATTTTACAGGTCAACCAGTAGAAAATCAATTACGATTAAATAGATTAATTGCTGCTAACAAAAAAATTAGTGGAATTGTCAGTGATAATTTCTTATATAGATATGTAGGTTATGTTAATGGACTAACATTTGACAATATACAAACAATAAATTCTATATTCTATAATATTAATAATTCATTGACAAATACGACCTTTTCAAATGTAACTATAAACCAAACAAATACTAATAATGGTCATGCTATGGTTTCAAATACACGAGGTACGGGTAAAGAAATGATATTCCAAAATATTACACTAGAAAATAATAACATAAATGTTCCAACTCGTTCTGGTGTTGGTGAGTTAATTGGAATATTGGATGGATCAGCTGATATTAAGGTTATGAATGTTAGTAGTGTTAATGCGAAGATAGCAGGGACTAATAGAGTTGGTGGAATTCTTGGAATGATCACTCAAAATAATGTCTTTTTAGAGCAAATTCGTGTTGATAAATTAAATCTAACAGGTAATAGTGTAATTGGTGGAATTGTTGGAGTTCAACCTGGATTGAATTATAATGGTATAAGTAATAATTTATATCTAACGAATTCAACTATAACCGCAGCAGGAGATGTTGCTGGTGGAATTATCGGAGAGATTACTCAAGGGTCAAATCTTAAAAATGTTGGGGTATCATCTAGTAGAATAAAAGGTAAAGAATTTGTGGGTGGAATTTTCGCCAAGAAGCTTTTGAGTTCATTCAACTATAATAATATGTACGTGCTAGATACTAATCTTGAGGGTACTAGATACGTTGGAGGAGCATTTGGTGGTGTAAATGGTGGTAGATCTAGCGTAAATAATATGATCGTAAATGCTAATGTAAAAAGTAATACAAGTGTAGGTCTTGTATCTGGACATCACCTTAACACACTTTATAAAAATATAATTGCATCTGGAACAGCAGAGTCTCTTACAGGAGCGGGAAGTGTTCTTGGGGTATTCCCTAGAACTAATTCATCTCTTGAAAACTTTATAAATGCTGGATCTAGCTTTATCGGAAAAGAAAATCCAACTTTATATAATGGTTTTTCAACAAGTGGTGTTAAAAATTATCGTGCCTTCAATGGAATGTCTTTAAATGGATTATTAATGAAGGATTCACCTGATTTTGGATTTGCACAAGGTAGTACAGCTCAAATACAAAAATTTGATACAATAAATTTAACTAGTGCAAATTATTATTCTAATTTAGACTTTACTGTTACAAATTGGGACTTTAGTGGAATTGGCGCAAATAAATTCCCTAAAATTAAAGATGCTGATAACAATACTGTTTTACCATTCCAAGTTGATGTCGATCTACCATCAACTGTAACATCTAGATCAAGAAGAAGTACAAGTCAACCTGAAAAACAACCTGAAGTAAAAGAAAATACTGATGCATCAACAAATAATGAAATAAGTGATAATGAGATTACAGCATATTTTTCTGCAGCAGACACGCTTAATTTGGATATTACTCCAGAATTAGAACAAGAAAAAATGCAAATTTATATTGGTGATGAATTAGTATATGATAAAGAACAAAATGAACGAACAATTAGTCTTCAAAATAGCCAACTTAAAGATATAAAAGTTGTTCTAGTTGATAAAAATTCAGAAAAAATATTTAATCCACGTGATTATATAAATAAAATTACAATGATTGGCGATAAATATTATTACTTGAATGATGGAAAACTATTTGATTCAGAAAAAGTCATCTTAGAAAATGTTGCCAATGTGTATGAAAATACAGCGCTTTTAGAAACAGGAGAAGTTGTTAACATTGAAACGATGGAAAGTTCAGAACAAGCAGCGCCAAAAGTACTTAGTAGAAGCATTAGTCTAAAAAATAATGGAAACACAAGAACTTTTGGGACATATTCAACAGTAGATGATGTAGTAAAAGATGATTTGTTACTATACAAAAATAAAAATGAAATTGATATTATTCAATATAGTCCAGAAAACAATATTGATAAAGTTGTAATAAATACTGATATTCAATCGGTGCTTACAAAATCAGGAGAAATTGATCATCTTCGAACTCCGTTTAATGCACCAAAAGAATTTGTAAATGCTAATGTTGAAGACATTGCAGTAAACGATCAAGTTATTTCAGTATTGTATGACGATGCTAAAGTAATGTCATTTGATTACTTAAGTGGTGAACTTATTCAAGAAAGTACAAATAATGTACAACGTGATTTTGGAAAAATGATTTCAAGTCAAATAAGTAATATTTTCAAAGCAGGAAATAAAGAGAAAAAAGCTTATAATGACTACAAGCAAATCGATACATTCCTTGAAGAAAATAGTAATAAGGTAAACTTAGGTGATACTAAATTTGAAAATAAAATGAATCTACAAAATAAATTTCAAATAGTCTACAACGATAAAACAAAATCATATGACATTTATGATATCAATAAAGTGTTAAGTGCTGATGCGAAAAAAGTTGAGCCGATTGATCAAAAGAAACCAGAATTTACTAATCAAGTATTACTTAAAATAAATGATACTAAAAAAGTAAATATTAATGGAGTTGCTTTGATTATCTCAGTACTATCAATCATTTTAGTAGGTCTGTGTTATCATAAACGTAACATCTTTAAAAGATAATATAGAAGTAAAAAAATAAATTTAAATATACTTTTGAAGAAATAAAATAAATTATTGAAAATAATCCAGAACAGTTTTTGTTCGTGGATTATTTTTCTATATACACAAATCACAAACTACAAATTCTTTAAAGGATTAAAATAAAAATACTTTCGTTTTCAAAGTATTTGTGATGAATGCTCGAAAATATGGTATAATTATTGTTGAGGAGTTTAATAATGAAAAAAAAAGCAATTTATATAACGTGTGTATTACTGACAATGCTAATCGGTTTTATGCAATTAGCACCAGATGGAAAACAAACAGATAAAATAGATTTTTCGAATGTAAGAAATATTGTAGAAGAAATGACAACAGAACCACATGAAGCAGGAACAAAGAGAAATGAAGAAATAGCCAAATATTTAGTAGATAAGTTGAAGAGTTTCGGCTTTGAAATTGAAGTTCAAAGTAAAGTATTAACAAAAGCAGAAATGGAAAAAAGAGGATTTAATGTTAATAATGTTAAGTTAAATGAAAAGGATGAAGTTAAAATTAATAATATTGTTGCAACTTTAGACTTAGGTTTTGAAGATGATGTTCTTTTATCGACTCACTATGATACAAAACCAACAACATATGGGGCAGCTGATTGTGCAGTTTGTACATCAAGTGTTGTTGAAACAGCTCGAGTATTAATCGAAGATAAAAGCAAATTAAAAAATAATTTAACAATTTTATTAACTGATGGGGAAGAAGCAGGCTTGATTGGGGCAAATATTTTTGTCGAAGAAAATCTAGAATTTATGGAAAAACTGGATTTTGTCTTAAACTATGAGGCTCGTGGAAATGCTGGTCAATTGTATACATTTGAGTCAGGAAAAAATTCAAGTGATTATATTAAATTTGCTGCGCAAAACTCAACAATGAACGGGATTAGTCTAGGAAGTGCAGTTTATGATGCGATGCCAAATCCAACGGACTTTTCTGTTTATAAAAAGCTTGGAATTGAGGGATTAAATTCAGCTTTGATTCAAGGAGGAAGCACTTATCATACGCTAGAAGATTCGAATGAAAATTTAGCTGATAGTGTTTTACAAGATTATGCTTCAACAGTTTATACAATGACAAGTTCGATAATGTCTACAAAAATTTCCGAAATTTTGAACGGTCAAACAGGTAGTTTTTATCATCCAATAAGTTTACTGAACACTGTATTTGTTGAACCAGTTGTTTATTTTGGATTTAACTTACTTGCAATTGGGCTTTTCTTAGTAATGATTTTCTTAAAGCGAAAAGAATTAGCATCAGTAAAATTGGTCTATTCATCTATCATTGATGTAGCAATAATTGGTGGAGCTGGAGTACTGTTTTATCAATTATCGAAGATGATTATTTTAGCAAATAATATTGAATATAACGCACGTGAAGTATTGATGCATGCAGAACTTGATATTTACTTCTATTTATTTGCAATATTAATATGCTTAATAAGTGGAATTAGTATTTTTTGGCGTCAAAAAAAATTAGGTGATGTTCAAAAGTATTCAATAATGATTATTTTACTAATTTTCAGTGTAGCTACAATGGTATATTTTATGGCAGCAAGCTATTTATTTACATTACCATTACTGATGATGTCTTTAACTGCCATTCTAAAAGGAAAGTTAAAGTACATATCGACAATTTTATTGATCCCATTAGTAATTTTCTACTTCGTAGTAATTGTATTAGTTTATGCAGCACTAACATTTACGTTAGCCGTAATTCCACTTGTAGTTATCTATATTCTAATGTCAATCATTATCAATTATTATTTACTGTTAACAAATAGTACTGAAGATAAGGATAATAGCTAATGAAATGCTAAATATGATCTGTTTAAATCTAAAAAGTAAGAACATTAAAAGTTCTTGCTTTTTTATTAACCCAGGTAAATAAATTTGTGGTTTTTTTGAATAATAGAGTTTGTACAGACAAAAGACTTGACAACACTCGGTAACTATGCTATACTTATATAGTAGTAATAAATACATCGCGGGATGGAGCAGCTAGGTAGCTCGTCGGGCTCATAACCCGAAGGTCGTAGGTTCAAATCCTACTCCCGCAACCAAATAAGAATTTTGAACTTTTTAAAGCCATGTAATATATATAGTTTTAAAAAGCGAGGATGGCTTGAAACATAGTAAGCCTCGAAAAATAAATAAGAATTCAAATGAAAAACATAAAATAATATCTAAAATAATATTTTAGATATTATTTTTTTTATGCCAAAAAGGAGGAAAATGAGAAAATACCCTATCAAGACTAACACAAATAACTGGCATACAATCGAGAAAGAAATAAAAAAAAAGCCGATTAAAAAAAAGATTAGGATAATAAACTTTGCAAATAAAAAGAAATATAAAATAGTAACAGTCTTCAATTTCTGTAAAGTTCTCGATTCGAATATTGAAAATATGCAAAGTGAAGTTGATTCAGATATTCTAGATTTTTTTATCTTCTATAATGGAAATTCGACAAAAGAAAAAATTCCAAAAAAAATAATGAGAGAATTGGAAAAGGGAAAATTAGAGAATGCAATGCCACTTTCAAAAATAGGAAGTTATTCTGATATAAAAATCAAGAATAAATTTCCAAAAAGAAAAGAATTTAAAATAAAAAGATATATTTATAAGAGACTTTTAGTTAATTATTATAGGTTTTTAATCAATAACAATAAAATCTAGGTAAATGAAATAAAATATAAATTTTATTTCTATAAGCAAATTTTATTAGTTTGTTTACAGAAGTAAAAATAGTAAACGAGGTGAATATATGATAAGAGTAAACAATAGCACAACTAACATTTATGTAGAAATAAAAGCCTTTCATGAAGATGAGTTACCGAAATTATTGGAAATGGAATACTATGCATCAAATGTAACGAATTTTAAAAGTACACTTTTCAAGGAACAATGGCTAAAAAGTTATATAGATGAATGCTCGAAATTTTCTCGTAAATACGTAAAACCTGATAAATGGGGGAAAATCAAGAGAAATAAAGCAGGTTTGAAAATTAGTGTGATGCTTCCCACTTCTTCTACTCCTAAATACATGCGACAAAAAAAGAAATATTATAAAAACTTCATTAGTGAAATAATAAAAGAAGTTACGCTTGAAACAGATCCACACTATTTTGTGAATATTGCTAATTTATCCGGTGTTAGGTATTTAAATATTTATTGTCTTGACAGATATTTTTACCCAGAAGGAAGGACAATAAAGGTTAAAAGAGAAAAGACACTTTACAAAGACCCTGTAAATGGGAGGATGTGTAAAAAGGATACATTAGGTGCTATTCTTGTTTATTCAAAAGGTGAGGAATATGAAAAAACAATCACACTTTCAGATAAATTAGATTGGGGACTCCTTACAAGACGTCCAACGAGTTTTAAAAAAGAGCAATTTAGACAAATACTTGTAAATGCAAAGCATATTGTAGCTAAATTTTTTCGTAGAACACGAGCTACTGTAATTGAAAGTCCATTAATTATTTCAAAACTAAGTTACAAAGTTACCAGAAAATTCAAACATGAATATTACAAAGGGAATTTCAAGCAATTAACTTTTTCTCAATACTTCGTTTGGAGAAAACGGAAAAAAACGGCAATAAACAACGTTATTACAACAATTAATAATTTAATTGCATTTAATCCAGAACACTTCACAACATTTGAATTAGAGTCAATTGAACGCTTCTACAACAATTTTAAAGCTGAAACAATTAAGAAACAAGTAAATGATATTGAAGAAATATGCACTGAGCATATAAAGTTACTTGAACAACAAAAATGTGCTTGGAGACCCGATTTAATGGACTCTTTTTACCTAAATATGGCAGTTTGGTGTTTTGGTGAAAAGCGTGCAAGAAGCGAAAAAAATATATAAAGAAAGCCATGCTTTCGATTTATAGGGAAAAGTAAATAAATTTAATATACAAAGGACGGAATAAAATGTTAGAACAAATATATAATAATCCAGTAGTAACAGTAATATGTTTAGGAGTATTAATCTATTTAATCATTAGGTTTGTAAAGAAGATGATATTTAAATTAATCTTCATCGCACTATCATTTCTACCACTAATTAAGCAAATAATAGAACAGCTAAACTAAAATAGAGTTATTCAAAAAAAGTATTTTAAGTGACTTTACAAAGAAAAATAAAATAATGGAGGAAAACAAGATGAGAACAAAAATAATATCAATTTATAACAATAAAGGTGGTGTAGGTAAAACAACAACTACAAAACGCCTTGCTGTTGAACTGAAAAATCAAGGTAAAAAAATATTAATTCTTGATATGGATCCACAAGCAAACATTACATATCAAATCTTAGAAGTAAATACTGATTACGAGCTAAACACATATGCACTTCTTCTTTCTGACTCTACTCTTGATGAGTTAATAATTAAAGGCAGTTTTGGTATTGACATTGTACCATCATCAATTAAGCTATTAGAAGCAAACAATGAAATGTTAATGCAGGCTTTTATAAAAGCACCTAATTCAAGACTTGAGAACAAATTAAAACAAAGTGAGACTGATTATGATTATATTCTTATTGACTGTCCACCGACAATGGACTTGTTAGTTGCAAATGCGTTAACTGTTACTGATGATGTAATTATACCGATTAATTGTGATAATTATTCAATTCAAGGTATAGAAATGCTTATAACAAAGATAACACAGATAAAAGATGAGTTTAATCCTAAATTGGAATTAAAAGGAATCTTTTTAAACAGATATAAAAACTCGAATGTACATAAAGAGTTACTCATAAAATTAGCACATGCTTTACCAGATGTATTTTGTCAAACTTACATTGGTGATTATGCAATAATAAATGCTGATACTTTTGAAAATCAAACAACAAAAATTGACAATCATAAAGTAAGTGTACAGTTTTCAAAGTTATTTAAAGAGATGGGGGTAATGTAATGATTGATATGAATAGATTAAAAGATTTAAACACAAAAGTAACAAGCGTAAATATAGAAAATGCAGGTATCATTAATTTAATTGAAGTTGTTAAAATTAAGACAAATGAGATGTCTTTTTACGAAGTATCAGATTTAAAAGTTGATGAACTGGCTGAATCAATTAAAGCAAACGGACAGCTAGAGCCATTAATTGTTTATCAAGAAAATGATGACTTCATTTTAATTAGTGGACATACAAGATTACGTGCACTTCAACAATTAGGTAAAACAAAAGCTAAGGTAGTACTTGTCACAAAGCCTGAAAATGAGCAAGTTGAACAACTACTTGTAATGGAGGCTAATAACCAAAGAATTAAAAGTAAAGATGAGCGTGATGAAGAAATAAGACTTAAACATGAATATTACACGGAACTTAAAGCAACAAATGAAAAATATAAAAACATTAATGTTGCAAAGTTGGTTGCCGAAGAAACAGGTGTCCATAAGAATACAGTATTAAGAGCTATAAAAAACGAGGTACCAAATGAGACCTCAATCGAAGAAAACAAAACTCAGGTCTCAAATGAGACCTCGAAAAAAGAAAAAACGCTTGAAGATGAACTAAACAAATTAATTATTAGACATTTAAAAAAAGGTACAACAAAAGATGAAATTGAAGAAATACTTTTAAATATTTTGGATGATTTAAAAGAAAGAGAGGAACAATGAAAAGTGAAACTTTTATCAACAGTAAGAAAACCAAAATTGTACACGAAGTGAATGCAATTGTAGATCAGTTAAAAAAAGCAAATTACTTTTTATGTAACGGCAAAGAGGACAATGCTAAAAAAGAATTAACAAAGGCTAATAATAGAATTGAAAAAGTACAAGATGATTTAAAGTATTTAAAAAAATAAACGAGGAGAAAAATGAAACTAGCTAAGATAAGAGTCAAACTCAGGATTTTGTGTGTGCTGAATAAAATTCCAAGGAGTTTAAGAGCATACTAAAAATCCCATACGTTTTCAAATGTAGTGAGGTGTCTAAGTTGAAAATCAACTTATGGTTATTCGCCATTTTACAGTTAAATGGTTCATGAAAAGTAGGCAAACGAAGTGACAAATGTCACCTCAAAAAGAAAAGGATAAAACATGAAAATGGATAAATTAATTTTTTCAGTTGCATTCTTAATGCTTTTATCAGGTTGTACACAAACTGTTGAAACATCTTCGACTTCTGAAGACACCCAACAACTCAACGTAAGCGTTGATGCGTGTGATACAAATGGTGAAAGACAAACTAATGCAACTGTTGATGTTGGTTTTGGTGATAGAGAATACATCGCTAAAACTAACGAATACGCACAACTTGTAGAAGTTAGTGCAAAAGAATTATCTTTGCAAAATGAGTCTAATTTAATTAATGGTCGTTACTGTAAAGATGAAGCTAAGGTTAAGGGAACTGAAAGTAAAACACTTGATGAAGGGCATGTAATAGCCGACTCATTAGGTGGAGTGAGTAATGCGTATAATATAACACCTGAAAACTCAACACTTAATCGAACGGGTGAACAAGCAAAAATGGAAGAGTACATGCGTACATCTCTCAAAGAAGGTAAAAAAGTAACAAACTTAAAAGCGAAAATTACTTACTCTTCTACTTCAACTCAAATACCAAGTCATTATGACTTCACATTTGAAGTTGATGGAACAGAAAAAAGTTATTCATTTGGAAATGAATAAGTGAAAGGAGGGAATGTGAAAAATTATTTTACCGAAACAAATAAATGGTATAATTTAATAAATGAATTATTATTTGTTTGTGAGGGAGTGAAAATGAATTTTAATGTTGAAGTATCAGTTAAACCGATAGAAGATTTAATTAGTTTTACAAAGACCATATATGACGATTTATCATTCAACAATAAAGTTAAAAAAATAAAAGCTTGTGATGGTGTATATGTAAAGTTCGAAAGAAATGGATTTATTATCGAAACAGAAGAAAATAAGGAATTATCTATAGAAGAAAATATGTTAATTAATAAATTGATAGCACGTATTGAAATTTTAGAAAAAGTTGTTTTAGAAATTCAGGAAGAGAAATTGACAATATGTAAGCTTCCAGATCCGGAAATTCAAATGTTAATGTTCGAATATATGCAATTTGCTTTGAACAATGAAACAAAAGAGCTTTGGAAAAATCTATTAATAAAAGAATTAACAACTGAGTCTTCTACTAATAAAAGAACACTATCAATAATTAGAGATTTATCAAAAGATGAAATAATTGCTTTAAAAGTCTTAAGTAAGATGAAAATGCACCTTCTAAGTGTTGCGATGGTGAATGACAATCTTCAATTTAAAAAAATGGATGACTACTTTTTCACAAGGTTGCAATTTAGTGAATTTCTCCAAGAAATTAATTCGTCTTTAACATATAATCATTACTTAACGTTCACAGGAATTGGATTATTAAACGACACAACTGTACCTGTTGAAAATGACATTTTATTAAGTTTTGTGGATAATACTAATCATGCAATCAGTGGTGAAAAGGATTGTTCCGCAATATATATGAATGTGCCATCAAAATCAGGAAAAGAAATAATTGACATTGTTTCTGAAATGGAATTTGATATTTCTTTTGATATAAATCGATACAAAATAAGTGTAAAGAAATCTTTTGAAAGATGTAATGGAATAAAATTTATAGAGGACGTTGTTATTAAAAGAACAAAATAGTAAAATCGTAGTAAAAAAGTACTTTTTATAACTCCCAATAAAACAAAAGAGTTATAATATAAGTGAAGATAACAACGAAATAAGGTTTCTACAAAAACAAGTTATTACTTTTCACTATAAAAAGAAATGTATTTTTGAAGCAATTAAGTATTTCAAAGGGGACAAAATGAAAATGTTAGAAAAATTAAAAAAACAAAAACATATTAAACTCTACTGTGTTACACTTTTACTTATACTACTTCTTACAGGAATTGGTGGCGGAACTTATTTTGCAAACACAAAAAGCATGTATGATAAATTACAACCTGAGGTTGTATATTATCACTTAGAAAGTAAATATCCAAAAAATAACATTCTAATCAAAGGTAGCACTATTGAACAAGTCAAAAAAGATATCCACAAGGCAAAAGAGACGTTAAATACTGAAATTAAAAAAGTTGAATCTGATTTCAAAACAATAATTGGAGTTGATGTTACAAAAGTTGATGAGAAAGATCAAAAGAAGAAACTTCAGAAATTAAATGATGAATACAAAAAAGCATTAGATTCTAAGACAAAAGAATTAAATGATAACAAAGCTTTAGTTAAAGAAATTGGAGCCGATTTAAAAATTGATGAAAAAGCAACAATTGTAAAGCAAATTGAAACATTAAAGCAAGCAATCGAGACAAAGAAAAATGAAATTGAAACAACACAAGCAGTTTCATCACCAGCTAATGCAGGAATTAATGGCGGTGGTTATACAGATAACTCTAACTATTCAGGAGGTGGAAGCACTTATAATCCACCAGCATCAAGTGTGGATGCGAATTTAGGAGCCAGTTCAAATACACCACCTGCACCAAAACCACAGCAACTTGAACCTGAGCAATGTAGTTGGCAGGGACAACATCAAATTTGCACAGGTGGTGATTGGTAAAATAAAGTCAATTAAATATAACAAACAAAAGCCTACTAATTAAATTTAGTAGGCTTTTTTCATGTCCCGAAATAGTAAACAAGGAGAACATATGAATAAAATTTTGAAACAAGTATTAAACGCAACATTACTAGTCTTAATGCTCATTGGATTAATCCCTCAAAATAGCTTTAATGCTAATTCAGTAATTGAGACACAAGTAGATACAAATGAACAGAATCAAGTACTTAAAACAAGTGATGAAACACAAACAAAAACAAATGAACCAAAAATAGAAAAAGCAAATGAAATACAAATAGATAAGGAAAAAACAAATTCTCAGCCCAAAAAAGAAAATAAAAATGCAATAAGTCCAAAAGACTTGGAAAAAGCAATTGAAACACCTGTAACGAAAGAACAAAAAGAAAATGCACCAACCAATGCACCTAGTGGGACTTCAATTGTTGGGTATACTGAGGGAAAAGCAATTTTTTCTTCTTTAAGCCAAGAACAATTAAAAGCGTATATTGCTAATCCTAAGAAATATCCACAAAGACAAACTCGGGCAGCCGGTAATTCATCAGGGATGATAACCTGGCAAGGACAGTATTTTACACCACGAATTTGGATTGATGGAATTGGTGATGTTTATTGTATCGAGCCTCATGCTCAGTTTCCTACCGGAAATAATTATGATAATGGAACTTTTCTTAATAATAATGGTGTACTTGCAATTTTAGTTTGGGGATTCCCATCAAATCACGGTGGTCAACATGGACTAAGTGATGATGAAGCATACATTCGTACCTGGGTTGCTTTAAATGGGTTTTTAGGGACACTTAATCGCCAAACAATAGAAGGATACGGTGATTCCTATGTAAATATGTTACTTGGCAAAGGAGATAGTCAAGACTTTCAACAACACTTTTTAAATGTAAATGGCGGCGGGAATTCAACATATAATACAACTCGTAAACAGCTTGAAACACCAAATTTCACGACATCAGGTGCAAGTGGTGATTTTTGGTTAACTGGACTTCCTAGTGATGCTTACATGACAAATTCAAGCGGACAAAAAGTATCTACGCTATCGATAGGTAATTCATTTAAAGTTGCAACAAAAAACCTAGCAAAAACAGGTAGGATAAATTTTTCAATTGATACAAACGTACAAAAATTGGCTGCTATTAAATATCAATCAAGTGGATTTCAAGATTTAGTTAATTTAAGGCTTAGAGATCCATTAGCTCAAATTTCAAAAGCAACTGAATTTATCCCAGCACTTGGAACAATTGAATTAGACAAAAAAGGACTTAGTCCTAACAACTCTAATAACACAATGATTGGCTTACAAGGGGCTGAGTTCACCATAACTAATGATGAGGGTGAGACGATAACTGTAACAACTGACGCAAATGGTAAAATTAGAAAAGACCTTCTTTTAGGAACATACACAATTGAGGAGACAAAACCGCCTATCGGTTATGAACTTAATCTTGCAACAGGTGTAGCTTATAAAGAAGAATTTGAAGTACGACCCGCTCAAACAATTAAACTTAACGATGGAAATTATGTTCTCAATAATATTGTTAAAGGAGGATTCTTTCTCCAAAAAGTAGGTCAGGGCTTTAATAACTCAGACAATACTTTAAAACCACTTGTTGGGGTTGAGTTTAAACTTACGGGACTTGGTATGAATAAAACTCTTCTAACAGATGCCAAGGGAAACTTAAGTGTAACAGGATTAAAAGGTGGAAATTACAATTTAAGTGAAACAAAACCTTTAAAGGGCTATCATGGAACGTTTGATCAAAGTTTTGTAATTGATACTCAAGGACAAATAGAATTACTAAATAATGGACGAGATTTAATCAATGATGTTAATAGAGGGAGTTTTGAACTAACAAAGGTTGGACAAACATTTGATAACTCGGACAATACTTTAAAACCACTTGTTGGGGTCAAATTTCGCGTTAAGGGATTAGGTTACGATAAGACATTTGTAACTAATCAAGTTGGTAAAATTAGCGATAACAATCTAAAAACGGGAACATATGAAATTTCAGAACTTTCTACAATTAATGGTTATGTTAATGCAGGCTTTAAAACAACTTTTAAAATTGTAAACGATGGCGACCACATTAAGCTTGGTACAAATGGACAACTTGAAAATAATGTTATTAAAGGAAGTGCACATTTAATTAAACACGCTGAGACATTTGACAATAATTCAAATGCAACGTATCCATTAGCAGATGTAGAATTTAGAGTAACAGGATTAGGTTACGATAAAACTTTTATCACAAATGACAAGGGCGAAATTAATATCCCAAATCTAAAATATGGAACTTATACAATTGTTGAAACAAAGAATCCAAATGGATTTATAAAACCCACATATGAAGAAACATTTAAAATTGATACTAACGATCAAGTAGTTGAGTTAAATGAAGGTAAAGAACTTGTAAACCCAGTAATTAAAGGAAATGTCCACTTAACAAAAGTTGGTGAACACCTAGACAATGGAAACGACACTTTCAACCCATTAGCAGGAGTTGAGTTTACTTTAATGGGAACTAATGGAACTACTACTCCAACATCAAACGTATTTACAACTGATGAAAATGGTGAGTTAACAATCAATGGACTTAAGTATGGGACTTACACGTTAACTGAAACAAATGCACCAGCAGGATACCAAACACCAACATTTGAAGAAGAATTCGAAATTAAAACAAATGAACAAACGGTTGAATTAAATGGGGGGAAACCGATAAAAAACTATGCAATTTTAGCTCATGCTATGTTGCAAAAAATCGGGAATACATTTGATTTTGTCGAAAAGATAGCTGAACCGACACTTCCCGAAATAGTTAAACCAACTCTATTAGCTCTACCGACTTCAAGAGTAACTATGACAAACGAAGAATTAATTCAAGCGGATTCACTTGAACCTGCACCACTCATTAGAAATCCAGAGAATGCATTTATTCATAACAAAGAAATGCATTTTCAATTAGATGGAGCTGAATTTAAAATCGAAGGAATAAATGGAACAGTTACTCCAACTGAAGATGTTAAAGTAACGGACATTAACGGCTATATTAAATTTGAAAATCTTAAACCAGGTACATACCGAATTACTGAAACTAAAGCTGTTGTTGGATATGACATTAATCAACCTTCAACAGGAAAACCATACGAAGTTATTTTCACAGTTGATGATAAGCCACTGGCACATAATAAGATTTATGAATTGCATGGGTATGATGTCGTTGAACGACCTACAAGTGAAAATAACCTTGATGAAAATGGTGAGTTAACAACGCCGCTAACTCCCGTTATAAACAAAGTTATAACTAATGATGTAGAAATAACAAAAAGAGATTTTTCAAATCACGATGAAGTCGAAGGTGCGGAAATTGAAGTCTTTAATATTAATGATCCAAAAACACCTATTCACTCTTGGACAAGCACAAAAGAAGCTCATAAATTTAAACTTAAATATGGAAAATATATTGTGTGTGAAAAGTACCCCCCACTTGGATTCTTGCTTAATACGGAGTGTATAAAAATAACCGTTGATACAGCAGGCGTTACTCAGAAATTTGATTTGATGAATAAGCCAATTACTAACTCTATAATTGTTCAAAAAACAGACTTTGCAACAGGTAAAGAGTTAGAGGGTGCAAAACTAAAAATAATAAACGTTGAGACAAAAGAAACAATTGATGAGTGGACAAGTACAAAAGAAGCTCATACAACAGAAATAAGATATGGTAACTATATCATTTGTGAAGATATCGCACCAATTGGTTATGAACGCAAAAGTGAGTGTATTAAATTTAGTGTGACAACGCATGGAATTACTCAAAAGTTCAAAATTGATAATAAACTAATTCCAATTGCTAACACCGGAAATAACTTTTTTGTTTTCGGACTTATAGCAATTGGAGTAATAAGTTATATAGGATTTAGATTAGTAAGAAGAAAATTAGTAAAATAAAAAATGATGAGGAATCAAAAAGAACCCACTTCAAAAAACGAAAGGTGATGAAAATTTATGTTACAATAGAAACATAGAAATGGAGGATTATATGTCGCAAAAATTGGGTCCAATGAACTTCTTTGAGTATGAAGAGGGACATTGGCATTTATCGTCAGCAGGCTTACTACTTGTCGATTTACTTATAAAACGTGGAATTTTTTCAACTGATAAAATGCTTCCAACAGTGAGAACCTATTATGAAAAAACTATAAGTGAGAATTTTGAAGGTTCAATCGTAAAAGAACACATAAAACATTATTTTGGGACAAGATACGTTGATGATTTTACAATATATGAAGACATAAAAAATAAAGGTTCATTAAATCGCTTTTGGAAAATCTTAAACAATAATGACAAGATTAAAGAACTCGGACTTGATGTACATTCAACACTTATCCATTTGTTTAATGAAATAGATCGTAACATTAGAAATCATTCTGGATTTATTGACACTGAAGAAAAGAATTATTTATTTCAAGTACAAATCTATCCAAATAATAAAAAACTACAAGTTTCTTTTTTGGATGAAGGAGTTGGCTTTAAAGAAACTATGAAACATATTTGTAAAGAAAACGAAGATCCTGTTCTAAAAGCAACAGAGTATGGGGTTACGGCTAAATCTAACCATGAATTAGCATCTGATTCAGGAAAAAATTCTGGTTATGGATTATATCTAATAAATGAATTGTCTAAAAAAACACATTCTTTTGAAATTATTTCTGATTGCGAATACTATTGTTCAGCTTGGGAAAAAGGTCTAATACACCATAAGAGACTAACAGATAAATATAAAAAAATAACATTAGTTTCTTTCATCATTGATTTAACAACTATTATTCAAGATGTTGTTTTAGTTCAAGAGAATACAGTAAATAAATCCGAGAAATCAAATGTCACTATTTTAGATGTTAAACAATTAAAACAACATGGACTATGGCTTGAGTAACAAAAATATTGAATTGGCAAAAGTAATCAAAAAGTATTATAATATCGAAAAGACGTCTACTAATTAATTTTAGTGGGCTTTTCTTATACACCCAACAATAGTAGGAGGAAAAACAATGAGTTACATAATAGAAAAATATAACAAAGAAATGAAACAATTAGAAGTTAAAGAATTAGAAACAAAAATCAAATACTTTTTAAAAGTAACAGATGAAGAAATGATTAATGATGTACTCGAAGTGAATTCTAAATTTTTTACAATTCAATCACTAAGTTTTTTTGATGGGATTGCAAAATTAGTATCAAAAGAAAATAATCAATAGAAAGAAGGTATCTTATGACTGAATATGAAAAAATCAATAAAATAAGAATAAATGCAGATTTACTCGATGATGAAATAAACGAACTTACTGAAAAAATAGAAGCATTTAAACAATCTTTAAGTGAGAAAAAACACCAAAAACGAGAGCTTGATAAAATCTTAACATCGTATGATGGTGTTATGGAAAGAATAAATCAACAAATGAGTGACCATGCAACTAACACTATCAATTCTTTTAAAAATGGAGTTGGAGGATTAAATGATTAAAAGTGCTATTTCAAATAAGTTTAATGGTAAAATAAATGATGTTTCGTTTAGTAACGAACAACTTTTTTATACAACAGAATTTCTATTGATAGCACTTGAAGAAAAATTTAATATTAACTTAAATTCAAGTGATTATAATCACAATGAGTTTATTAAACATTTTTCAGAAGATATTCATGATGCATGGTTATCAAATGAAACCATGTCTTTTCATGAAATAGAACAAGAAATTTATTTAGAAATTCAATCCAGTGAAAAATTAGAAGACTTAAAATTTGAAGAATTAGATTTAAACATAGAAATAGAAAAATATCATTTAACAAAAAACATTAAAGCATTACTTAACAAAAACACGAAAAGTCTTACTGAAGGATATCCAGATTTTGTTAAATTAAAATCAATCATTTATGATACAATCGACTTTGTAAACTCATGTTTAACAGAAGAATTAAGCTATGAGGATGCTGTTAAACTTTTTAAAAATAATGATTATTCAGTACTTGGGGAAAACATAGACCATGATTATTTTATAGAGAGTTTAAACTACGAAAAAAATAAATTTAATGAGAGTTTTCCTGGAAGTCATTATAAATACTTCAATAACATTGAACCTGCAATTGAAGCAGTCTATGGTGAATTCCCAGAGTATGAACTCGAACACCGAAACATCAAAAAAAGCAAAACTCCAAAACAAACAATTGACATTGATAGATAAAACGACTAAGCCTACTAATTAATTTTAGTGGGCTTTTTTTTTATACCAAAAAACCAAATCATGAGAGGACAAAATGTCTTCTCAGTTAAGAAAGAGGTGCAAATGAGACGAAAAAAACAAACTGAGAACACAACAAGATCAAAGAAAAAACTCAAACAATTAAACCAAATTCGCGAACATTTCAAAATTGGTTCGCTTACTAATGATTTAATTATTGACACTGAAGATAATGAAATACTCATTTTTGAAATAACAAAAATTGAAGACTTCTTCAAAATGAATGATAACTCAGTACTTGAATATTTAAGAGCAAACGAAATTAAATATAAAGTACATAGAATAACTATTTTAAATGAAATTAAATTTTTCATCTCCACTCAAGGACTGAGTGACAAGCAAAATATTAGGTATCGAATAGAAGTCGAATATACTGATATATTAAGAAGTGTTACAGGTGATGAACTTTTTCAGATAACCCAATACTTCTTTTCTTCTACTTGTGAAAAAAAAGAATATGATTTACTTGATATTATTCCCAAAAAGTACAAGTACAACAAAGAATATGTTCATGTAAATGACGAGTATTTTAGATTTATCAAAGTAAAAAATATTAATTTAACAACGATCAATAAAATAATTGATACAGTACTTGATATTACTGATTATGAATTACTAATTATTGAAAAGGAAAATAAGGCAGAGCATCATATATCTGAAAGACTTAGTTACTACGAAAATCAACAAATTACAAAAAAGACAAAGCCGACAGATAAAATGGATGCATATCAAAAAAAAGCAATGATTCAAAAGATTAAATCATTTAATCTTATGTATGATTTTTATTTCATTATAAAGTCTGAAAGGCTTGAAGAAATTTATGAAAAAACAAATCATCTTCAAAACACTTTATTTCAAAAGGGTATTGAAATTGACTTTTTAATTAGACAACAAAAAAATGTGTATTTTGATTATCTACCATGGACATACATAGAAAATCAAACTCAAGAAAGTAAAGAAATGCTAAATGCACTTCAACTCGATAGTGTTGAAGATAACAAAATATATACTACCAACAAAAAGAAAATAACTCTTTTTGAGTTTTATGGTAAGAATATATTCCTAATGAGTGATAATGATAAAATAAATGAAATTACTTCACTTGCCGCCTTTTTTGATTCACTTAGAATTAGATTCAAAATACTAATTCTTGATAAAAACGAGGACTTAGTTTTACAAAAAAATTATATTAATTCACTTGATGAAATAAATTACACAGAACTTCAAAAAAATCTTAAAAGTGATTTAATTGATATTTATGAAAAAACAGATAAAAGTTTTTTGTCAAACAAAAGCTTTTATATCGCATTTGAAAATGTTGAAGATGATGATATCTTACTTATTCTTGATTCAGCATTTAGACACGATTATTATATTCCGACAAATCAAGAAACACTAAGAATCATTCATCAAGTATTTAAGATGAACAATAATTCGAAAAATATTGATTTAACTCTAAATGGTGCTTTACCATCTTTTATTGATTATCAATTCAATTCGATTGTAATTGATGGATTATTTCGTAAGACACTAAGTCTTCGAGTACTTCCAAAGACAAGTGAACAAATAGCAACGCTTTCAAAAATAATCAACATAACAGGACTTAACTTATCCATTCAGTGCGAAGAAATTCCACCACGAACACTACTTACAAAACTAAATGCAAAACTTAACTACTACAAGAGTATTATCAACACTACCAAAAATCAAAAAGATACCGAGAAAGCTGATTCGATCTATAACATGGATATTATAAATTCAGCACTTCAACAACTCCAGAGTGAAAACCGTGCTTATTTACTTTTTGATATTACTTTTGATATCGTTGCGTGGTCAAAAACGGAGCTTGACAAAAAATTAAAAATACTTGAAAATAATCTTTTACTTAATGGACTTGAAATTGATTATTTAATCAGACAACAAGACAAAGGATTATCGAATATTCTGTTTTGGCAGTTTAATCGACTTAATCAAGACTTGGCACAAGTATCTTCATCCTTAGCACTTTCTTCACTCTATCCATTTCAAGCAGCTAAACTACTTGATGAAAAAGGATTCTTCTTAGGTTATGAAAAGAATGGAGATATGATTGTATGTGATATCTTCAATAACCCAAACGCTACTAACTCTTCCCTATTTATTGTCGGAAAGCCTGGTATGGGGAAAAGTATGACTTTCAAAACTCTTATGTGTCAAATGTCTTTAAGAGATATTAAAATGTTTGTGCTTGATATGGAAAATAAAGAGTATGACGCAGTTAAAAAAAGTATTGGTGGAAGTACGATTACACCCCTTGCATCAAAAATCAATCCACTTCAAGTAAGACACGAACTTAACGCACTTGAAGTAGATGAATATTCAATTAATTTTTACGATGATGTAAAATTAATGAAAGAAAATTTAATTGATACAAATTCATACATCACATGGATTAACAAATGGTTAGAAAATAATATTCAAGATTTAGATGTAGCTTCAATTGAAAAATTAAATGAAATCATCACTTCTTCTCTTTTGAAAACACAAGTTACAAGTGATAATATACAAACAATTAAAGATGAAAATTTTCCAAATATTAATTTTATTTTAGATGAAGTTGAATATTTTTGGGATAACGATAAACTATACAAAAGTCAAATGGACTATCTTTTAAAAATCATCGAGATGTTTACTGCAAATGATAATTTGAGTATTCATGAAAATATGATGATACTTGATGAAAGAAAAGAAAAAGTCTTAAAAAATCAAACAGTCAAAGAACATGTAATATGGTTGAAAAATTGGTTTAAAATATACAACCCTGAGTTTAACAACACAGAGCTTGCAATTTTTGAAAAAATACTGCTTGAAATGTACGATGATATGAACATCAGTACAAGAACTTTAAAAGAAAAAAAAGCGACAGACTTCCCTATTTTTTCTGATTTATATAATTACTTGAAAAAATTTTATGATGAAGGAAGAATAAATATTGAAGTTTATGAAAAAATTGAACCACAATTATTTTCACTAACCATAGGAAGTGATTCAAACTATTTCAATGGACATACAAATTTTGACATTGAAAAAGGAAGCAGTTTATTCTTTGATATGTTCGCAATTCAAAGTTTAACTTCTAATCTTAAATTTTCTATTATGTACAATTACCTTACTTTCATTTGGAGTTATTGTACAAATGAAAAAAACATGAACACTTCTAAAGCGTTATTTTTAGATGAAGTCCATCTACTTATCAATCGGGAAAATGGTTTTGTTGCCGGTTTTGTAACTATGATGCAAAAACGAAGTCGTAAGTACAAGTTAGCACTTCTAACTGCTACCCAAAACATCAACGACTTTAAAGACCCTGCAATTCAACACCAAACCGTGTCCCTTATTTCAAATCCTGAGTTTAAACTTATTTACAATGTGGGTGAAGCTGAAATGGAACTCTTAGAAAATACACTAAACTTGACAAGTGATAAAGTGGAGATTATATCACGTTCTGTTGAGTTTGAAGGATTACTATCAATTGGATCAAGCCAATTCTTCCATACGACAACATCAATCCCTGATGGTGTGTTTGCGATGATTGGTACAATGGGTAGAAGCTAATGGCAGCCCCTATTGTTACAGCAATAGCTAAAAAAGTGGCAGTACAACTTGTACAAAACAAAAATGTACGCCATTTTTTAATTGGATTAATTATTTTTCTGTTTCTAATCATCACTTCCCCACTCATAATCTTCACGCAAAATATAGAAACAGGGCAACAGGAAGTAAAACTTCAATATCCGGTGGAACCACCAACCATTGGAGAAAAATATGGGTACTATACAGGGACTACAACTTCACATCGCGGAATAGACTTTCCACTTGCTTATGGAACTGAAGTCAAAGCTTCAGCAAGTGGGAAAGTTGTCTATGCAGAAATGATATGCGATGCAAATGGTGGTTATATTGGAAATATGTGTGGTGGTGGATTTGGAAATTACGTTGCAATAAACAGTGGTAGTTTTCTTGTCGTATATGCTCATTTATCAAAAATAAATGTTGCAAGTGGGAGTGTTGTTGATGTTGGTAGTAAAATTGGAGAAATCGGACACTCTGGTTATTCATCTGGTGCTCACTTGCACTTGGCACTAACTCTTAACCCATCTACATTTGAATGGGTAGATCCATTACCCTACTTTACAAAAGCTATAAAAGTCAACACTGAAGAAGATAAAAGAGAAATTTTAAAGACAGCAGGACTTAGTCAAAATGAAATTGATATGTACTATTTTCAGTTAGATTATTTATTATCTGAAAGCGGATGGAACATGACATACGAGTCCGATGGTAAGTTTGGAATTTGTGCCATTGAAACTGATATTACAAAACAAACACAAACAGACCAAATAAACTCATGCATTGATTATTTTAATGAAACTTTTGGAAGCATAGATAAAGCTTACGAAAAAACACTTGAAAAAAATCTGAAAAATTTGGAGGCAAGCTTTGGAAAAACTTAAACTCATTTTGAAGTATAAAATAGAAATACTAATAATTGTATTTTTATTTCTAGGTGTATTTACCTATTTTTTTCTATCTACTCAAAATGAAAATATAAATAAATATAATTCATTATGTGAGTTTGCTAAGAAAAATGAAGTTGAAATAGTCTGTAATGCAGGCTATTTAGTAACAACAACAGAAATAAGAAAATTAAACATCCAAATTGATACAAAAATCAAAGAAAAGAACTTAAAAGATAAAGGTGCGAAAAATGAATTGGAAGGCTCTTTTAACACACCACTTGAAAAAGAGAAAACAGAAGATGAAAAAATAAAGGAATCAAAAAAAGAAAATACGACTAGTGATGGAGAACAAGAGACAAAGAGTAATTACACTCCACCCCAAACTCCAAATACTGATGGAGAAAATTCAGGTGGTGAAAATAATTATACGCAACCCCCACCCTCTCCAACACCCGTACCAATTCAACCCAAACCTAATCCGCCACCACCAGAACCTAAACCAACAAAATGCTTTGCAACATATGATGAAGCTTATAATGTTGCAATAGCCACAATGTTAAATAACCAAAATTACAATCACTTTACAATTATTGCAGCAACAAATTGTATTGTGTATTCTTAAAAAAAGGTTATGCTTAATCCTTAAAAAAGCATATGAAAGGAAAACAATGGATTTAAAAGCATTTCGAATGATAGATGAGAGTTTACAGTACATATTAGCAAACGTAGGAGACCTTGTAGTAGTAATCTTTACAATAATTGCCTATATATATGCAATATTACACATTGCAAAAGTCTTCCAAAAATCAAATGGCGAAGGAAAGATGGATGACCTTATAAAAGGAGCTTCAGCAATCGCAGTTGCTGGTGTTTTAACATGGCTTTCAGATACATTTCTGCCAACAAAAGGATCAAATGCTATTACAAGAGGGACAATTGGAATAATTGTTGATGTGAAAAACTCAATCAAATCTGTATTGATGTACGCGGGTGGGGCTGTATGTGGGATTGCAGCTCTTGTGTTTGTCATACTAACGATGATTACTGTTGCTAAAATTGTCCAAATTTCAAAAAATGGAGATACATGGCACCAAGAACTACAACAAGCAGGACTTTATATGATAGGTGGAACTGTTATGGGACTTTTATCTGCGCAACTTTTTTTATAGGAGGGGAAAATGATATTAGAAAGAATGATAATAGAACCACTTCTAAACCTAATGCAAAATATTGCATTAAGCATTTATAAAGTGATGTTTGAGATGTTTCTTAGACCAACCTTTAATTTTTGGCAATTAGATGTAACAAATGCTTTCATGGGTTTGATTACTTCTGTTTCTGCTTCAATGTTAGTCCTTGGAATGATTTTTTCATTTCAGTCATATTTTGATATGACATCGAATACAAACACAAGTGTTACAAATACAAGTATTATTGATTGGATTAAACCAATTATTTTTGGAACTGCTTTTTGTACAACATTTGTAGTAGCAACAAAATCAATTGCTATTTTTGGATTTAATGTTATAACACCAACGCTTAATAGTTTTACAGTTGGTAATCCATATTCAATGCCTGATGATATGAGACTTAGAGTTGCAAAATATGGTATGGATACATTCACATTACCTCTTATTACAATTACTATATTAGTCGTGGTTATAATGGGAACATGGCATATCATTAAAAAAACATTCCTATACAATTTTTTGATGCTATTTAAACTCGTAGAAGGTGCAAGCTATGTTAAACCCATAACTGAAGGCAATACTGAATTAATTGGTACATACATCAAAGCCGTAGGTGGTATCTGTATTACATATGGACTTGAAGTGATTCTCTTTTTCTGGGGATTACAAATGTTAACCGATTATGATATGTCGCTCTTCGGACTTGGAATAGGTGCAATAATTGCTAGCCGAAATGTTGATCGAATGCTTGGTGCACTTGGTGTGCAGACACAAACAAGCACAGGCTTTAGGAACTCTCTTATTCAAGGGGGGCAACAAGCCGTGAGTGCATTTTCAAAAGTAACAGCATTAATGGGTAAATAAAAAATGATGAAGGTGCAAAATGCACCTCTTCAAAAAATGAAAGGAATTAAATGACAAAAATTGATTTGAGAAAAGTTACAAAAGAACAACTAATTGAAGAAATCCCTGATATTTCTTTAGAATCAATCAATTCAAATAACAATTTGAATATACTCGATTTAGAGTATAGAGGGTTTATTTCACCGACAGATTTTGAACAAATAAAAAATCACTTTTATAAGCAATGTGATTTAGATGAGCAAAACGTTTTGGATTTTATGACTGAGAATGATATAAAACTTCAAAATTTTTATGTATTACGTGAAGAAATTCCAAAATTTAGCAAGGGTGATTCTATTACAAAAAAAGAAATGCGAATTGGAATTGAATATGTAAAAATTCAAGAACTTTCAAAACACCTTGAAAAAAATGGAATAATAATAAATGGTATTCCACTTTCAAACATGGAAGAATATTTTTCTGAATTAAACTATAAAAACTCATCAATTACTTTTGTTAATCAATTAATTGAAGATTATATAAAGACAGAATTACCAAATATTCAAACAATTGATGAATTAAGAAGTATTAGAAGTGAATTACATGATTGGGTCTATATGATAAATACAAATATCGAAAGCATAAATGACTATTCATTAAGATTTAATTATGTTGATAAACTTTTTAATAAGTATGAAGATTTATGGCAAACATATTCAGAAGAATATAGTAATTTGAAACGCGAAATAAATGCAGATATCAAAGACACAGATATTGAAAATTCAGGAGGGAATATTTTTGTTTCAGTTGAAGAATATAATTATCCATTTACTGAAGATGACATTACATCTGCAATTTATGATGTATATCGTGAAAACTACAATATTATAGATATTGTAGTTGATGATATTGAATTTATAGAAGAAGATAAATCTTTTGTTGGGTTTGTTGGAACATGGTATTTTCCTATAAATGATCAAAATATTACACTACATCATATTAATAAAATGTATCCAGAAAAAGAAAAGTTAATCGATGATTTTTGTAACAAGTTTGATGATTCAGGTGAAGGTACTGAAGCAATACATCACATATTAAATAATTTTGATGATTTAACAAAATTAAAAGCCCATGACTTTGATGTCTTCGCCTTAGAACCTGAAAATGTAAATACATTTATGAGTTTTAAAAATGAAGTGGAAAAATTTAAAGACACATCAAGAAATAATTTAATTGGTTTTTTAGAAAAAGACAATCCACTTTTTGATATCACTCATAAAGAATCTGAGATTATCGTTCATGAAGATTTACTTCCAAGCTATTATCGTAGTGTTTATGATCCGGTTAAACTCCCATATCAAATAGATACAATTGAGATTAAGCCAAAAACTGAATCTGAGACTATGTCTTTTGTAAGCGAAAAAATAGAAATAGTTATTGATACTAACTCATTTGAAGTATTTGCAAATCGTGAATCTGGAATTGAGTTTTTAAAAGAAAAATTAATTCCTGAAATCGAAAAAGAAATTAAAAATTATTTATTAGACTTGAAAAAGGATAATGAAATACAATTCAAGTCTGATTTTTACAATTTGTATGCAATAACAGATTTTGTAAAAGATAATTTTCCAGGAGAAATTGATGAGATTTTTGACTCAATTAATACATCATTTGAAATTGGAGATACTATTTCTTTTGAAGATGTTGAAGCATTTTTAAAGATTAATCCAAACCGAACGGTTTATGTATCATCTGATGTTGATACATACAAATGCAATTGGTACGATAATCAATTAATAATGAATAAAATGAATATAAATACAAAATCATTTGACGTCAATTATTGTCTGACTAAAGATGATTTAATAAGACCAAAAGAAAAAGAAATGGAAGTTAAACATATAAACAAGCTTGAACTTTCAAAACATCATAGTTTTGGTATTGATAGATAAAGAAAGGAGACACAATGAATTATGATGAAGCAAGAAGAGAAAAGCTAGTTAATAGCTTTTTATTTCCTTCAACACTTTTAAAACAGGATTTGCATTATGGATTTTATAAGTACGAAGGAGCAATATTAATTGGTAGCACGCTAGGAATTTCTATACTATCAATCTTGATGGGATTTATCTATATCAATTTAATGTTTTTCGTTTTTTGTTATGCAATTCTTGTTAGAAAAGAAAGAAATTATACATCGATCGGTAAAGAAATATTAATACGTTTGAATTATTTTAAATCACAAAAAATAATCGTAAACAAGGAGAACAAATCATGATGATGAAAGTTAATGAAAATGTAAAAAAAACACTTGAAGCAATCAAAGACAAGCACGAACTTAAAAGTTTGTCAGAAGCAATTGATTTTTTAATCAGAAATCATCAAGATTTAGAGACATTTAAAAATTCTTACACACTAGGTAAAATTGTATCAAATTTAGTTGCTGAGACACTAAATAACGAAGTTTTTCACGACTATAATTATGCTATGAGTAAAATGATTAAATCAAATGAAAAAGTTGTTGAATTAGCAACTGAGAACAATTTAAACTTAAGTAATCAAAAAGCCACAATGCAAGAATTAAGAAATATTTCCTTTTTCAATCAAGCCCTTTTGAAACTATATCTGCAATCTGGACTTGAACATGAAGTTTATCTGTCTGAACTTGTTGAAGAATATAAAGAACAAATAGGTATAAAAGATGAGTAAAATAATTATCAAGCATGATTATTTACGTTCAGCAAAACATATTGAAAACTCAATAAGATATGCAGCAAATGAAGAAAAATCAATCATAAATGATGAACATATCAAAAACTCGATGAATTACAATCAAGCAAAAGAAATTAATGTTATTCTAAGTGAAACTGGAAAAACAAATTTGAAACATGAAACGAAAAGATTATTAGAATCAAAAAATGAAATCCATAGAATGATCATCTCGCTGAAAAAAGAAGACGCAGAAAAAAAAGGCTTTATTACCATTTCCACATTTAACAATCTTCTAAAAGAAAATAAAAATCTCTTGTGTGAAGCATATAGAATCCCAATTGAAGATTTAGCTTATAACGTTTGTATACATGTAGATAAAGAAGAACATCCACATGCTCATATTCATGTATGGAATAAAAATGACAAACGAAACACCAGAACATTCTTAACAAATAACTCACTTAAAAATCTTCGAAAAGTTATAATTAAAAAAGTGTTTGCAAATGAGCTGCGTGAAATGTACGATAAGCAAACCATAGCACTAATTAACGTTCGAAACGAACTTGAAAATTATATGAAAAACGATGAAAAATTTAATACAAATAAGTTTTCATCAAGCAAATATCAATATTTAAAGCGTGAGGAAAAAGAGATAATTAAGCAAAAATTAAATGATTTTACAAAAACAAAATCATTTAATAGTTATGTCTCTACAATGTATGAAATCCAAAAATATTATGGTTTTACAAATTCAGGTATTGACAATAAAGAACATGTTAAGAATTGGAGAATCGATGCTGTTGATAGAATTATTGAAGGACACGATAGAAATATAAAGCGTATCCTTCATAATATTATTTTACATGGAGTTGATACGACGCGAAAAACAGAATTAACTTCTTTTGAACTATATCAAGTTCAAAAAGACTTAAAAAACTATGTAAAGAAAAAGTATGATAAATTAGATATAATCAAATTTTCATCATCAAATTTTGAAACATTAAATGTCGAAGAAAAGAACTTTATCAAAAAAATCACAGATAGATTTATTGCAAGACACGAAAAGTACAGTGTTCTCTTCCAAAAAATAAAAACACCACTTGAACTTTATAACCACTCTTTAAGTCTCTTGTCAACTGATACTTTAAAACTCAAACAAGAATCAAATGAATTATTTGAAAACTTGAAAAATGAGTTTAGAAACTTACAACGAAACAAACCACTTCTAAACCTAAGCTCAGGCATTTATTCAGAATTGACAAGTCATGAAAAACAAGAAATTCAAAATGAAGTTAATGAGATAATATCAAGTGAATTATTCAGTGAGTACCTGGATATTGAAATAGAATTAGCGATGTATTATAAGCCATATGCAAAAGTCGAGGAAATAGAAAATGCAATTCTATCTCCTTTTCTTTATGCAAATGATACTCCTACTTCTTTTCACCAAATAGCTATCAATGAGAGACATGGTGAAATTACATTTCTTAAAGCTGAAGAAAAAATAGCTTACAAGCAAACAGTCTCAGAACTAAGTAAATTGATACGAAAAAATAATTTTGCATATAAATTTACTACAAATAACATTAAACAAATTGACAAAGCAGAGAAAGAAATCTTAAAAACAGAACTTAAAAATAATTTAGACAATTCATATACTTTTTATCAACTTGTTGATAACAAAATTAAAAAAGCTGAAGTAACAGGAAAAGATGTAATAAACGGATCATATATATCTTTTAAAAACGCAGTAGAAAAACATAATTATTATAACTCAGCACATAATCTTAATAAGTACAAAGAACATTTTCTTAATGAGTTTGTAAGTAAAAATACTTTTATTCAAAAAGTTGGATTACAAATAGCGACTGAAAATCATGCGAAAAATATCGGAATTGAATTAAACGAAAAATACTTAAGTAACTATCAACAAAAAGGACTTATTTTTGATTTGCTTGGACTTGCAGGAACAATAAGTAAGGGTGAAGAAGAAAATAGTTATATTAGAAGTAAAAACAAAACACGAAAAAATAAAAAGAATAAGAAACAAATAAAAAAAGACCAGTCTATGGATATGGAATTTTAGAAAGGGTAATTCATGTCTAATAAAGAAATAGCAATTAAGTATGCAGAGGACAAATATTTCGAAGATGAAGGGAGAAATTATGAATGATCAAATACCACAAATTGACAAAGTACTTCAACAAGTAAATGTTGTTAATGAAAAAAAAACATATTACCTGTGCGAGTGTCCAGCATGTCATAAGCCAGAAGCATTTTTATATAAGAACAATCCAAGCTTTTTAAAGTGTAACCGAGAAAATGAATGTGGAGTTGTAACGCCTATTAAAGGAATTACGATAAACACTGAAAATGCAAAACAATACACAAATGTTGATGAAAAAAGAAGAATGCTGAAAACAACGCTTGAATTATTTTTCAATGAAAATGCTGATATGGATGAATATATTAAGCAAGAAATTGAATTTAGAGGAATAACTAATAAAGAATTTAAAGATGATGTAATATTTTTAGACAAATATAAACATTACGTAGCACCTGACAAACAAGAAGAGTTTTTACCATTTTTAAAAGAACTTTTCGAAAAAAGTATTTCTGACTTTGAAAAAAGAAATATTTTGATATTATGTCGAAACAAAACAGGGAGTATCGAAAGGGTATTTCTTCGAATGGAAAATCCTGTTGAAAATGAACCCAAAGAAAAACAAATTGTACTAGTTGATGGTGGACAAGATTTTCTTATGTCAAAACCTGTAAGTGGTATAAAAAGTGATACAAAAATATTTATTACTGAAGGTGTGTTTGACGCACTGAGTATAAAAAAAGTATTACCTGAGTCATTTGTCATTGGTTTGTCCGGAGCTACAAAACAAAGACAAGTAATCGAACGCTTAAAAGAAATGAACACTCAAAATCCTATCTATGTTTGTTTTGATAATGATGAAGCAGGGCGTAAAAACTCTGTAATATTAAATAATAAGATTAAAGACTTAGGGCTTAATTCAGAGATACTTACACTTGCAAGGGGTGAATATAAAGATGTAAATGACTTGTTAGAAGCAAATTTATTGGACATGAGAATTAATGAAGTACTTGGGATAAACAAAGCAATTGAACAAACAGATGAAGCTATACATCCAAAATCACCTATAATTCCAAATTTAGAAAAAACAACACAAGTACCTGGAAAAAAGATACCACCTATAATTAACAAAAATCCGGAAAAAGAAACTAAACTTAATGTGAGTGAAATACAAAACTTTGATTTTATTAGAGACAAATCAATTTCAATTGAAGAAAAAACAAAAGTTGTTTTCGAAAAAATTGAATTAGAAATAGATAGTATATTATCCAATGAAACAAAACTTAAAAAGTTTTTTGAATCAAGATTTTTAAATGATAAATATTCACCTAGAAATCAAATACTTCTAATGTCTCAAGCACCACTTGGAACGTATTTTCGAACATATAAAGAGTTTGAAGATATGGGTTTATATGTCCAAAAGGGACAAAAAGGACTTTCTATTTTTGTTCCCGAAAAAATAACACTTGTCAAAAATAAAGAAAGTGGAGAATTAATCCCTTTTAAAGAAGTACATAAATATTCCGAGAATGAAGTTGAAAAAATCGATAAAATTAAGTATAAAATAGTTAATGGCGTATTCGATATAGACCAAACAAATGCAACGAATACACAAAAAATGGAACTTTTAAAAATAAAAAACAACTTACCAGAAGAACAATTTTATCAACTTGAAAAAGCAATTGATGAAGTTATTGAACGTGAAATTGAAGTTGGTAAAGCAAGATTATCAAAAGGTATTGTTGGTAGTTATTATCGACAAACTAATCCAAATGATACATCATCTCATAGTATTGTTATTGATGAAAAACTTAGCAATGCAAATAGAATTAGTGTGACATTACATGAGTATGGACATTCCCAAATGCACAATCTAAGTAAGATGCGTGAAGGTAAGCATACTCACCACATAAAAGAGTTTCAAGCAGAATGTTTTGCATACATTTCAGCAAGTGCATTAGGGCTTGGTGAACAGGTTAAGTTTAATAATTTAGAATATTTAAATTACCATAAGCAAGAACTACTAAACTATTCGATAAATTTTTCTGAGATACTTTTAGAACCAATTAAACAATCAAAAATATTTTTAGATAAAGTAAAACAATCAGCAATGGAACAAAGTCTTCAAATAGATACAATTGAGATTAAGCCAAAAACTGTCGAACAGACAAAAGAAAGTGATAAGGGAAAGTACCATCAAGTGGAAAAGGCAATGGATTTAATACACGATAATACAGAAATTGAAAGGTGAAAATAATGAAATATTTAATAAGTTATTACAATGAAGATGAAAAATTAATTGTCTTTTTCAATCTTGAAAACGATAAACACACTTCGTTTAAAATCAATGAATACGTTATGATAGGTGATATATTAGAAGGTATAGAAGAATATAATATATCTCCTATTATTTTTGAGGATATCGATTTTATGAATGAAATAGCAACACAAATTAAGGAGTGATTATGGAAAAAAATATTCCGATAATACTTATATTAATCATTCTATTTATTCTTTTGATTATTCGATTTTTGAAAAAAACACCAAAAGAAAAATTAGATAAAATTGATAAAAAAGTAACAGGGTCTGGTCAATATGGTAGTGCTAAATTTCTAAATCAAAAAGAAATTGAAGAACAATTCATTGTTGAAAAAATGGATGCATATCAGCAAAAAGGAATCATAATTCATTATGATGACAATAATAAATATATAGATACAAGTGACAAAAACTTGATACTTACAGCTCCACCGGGTGCTGGGAAGTCGGAGTTTTATGACAACAATTTATGGCACAATTTACAGTGTCACAAGAACAAAAAAGATAGCTATAATATCATCACAATTGATATGAAAGGTGAACAAACAAGTAAGTTTTATAGGCTTTATAAGGAAGCTGGTTGGGATGTGTCAGTAATCAATTTTCGTGATGTATTTAATAGTGACGGATTTAATCCAATGCAACAACTTAATAAGTCAATGGAGAAAGCTTTAAAGTACAAAAACAACTCTTACAAAGATTATATCGTAGCTTTCTCAGAAGCTGATGAACAAGCAAATTTAATTGCCAAGACAATGGTTGCAAGTACACAAAGTACTTCTACTTCTTCTGCTAGTGAATATTTTGAATCATCTGCCGAAAGCTTGTTAACATCAATTATATTATTAATTGGGGAACTTGGATGTGATAAAGAAAAACATTTAGCAAGTGTATTTCATGTACTTCATGAAGCAAGTGAAATGAAACAATATGGCTTTTCTGATGTTTCAAAATCAAGACTAATTGAAATATTAGATGAGTTAGAAAAAGAGGTTAAAGACCACCGAAGTATATATTATGCTTCCCCTACTTTAAATGCAGATATCAAAACAACTCTTAACATATTCTCATCTACAATTGTGAAAACTATGAGTTATATTTCAGAGAAAACACAAATATTACTGACTAAAAATAATCCTATTCTGGACTTGGAAAATCAAATAAATAAACCAACAATTATCTTTTTAATCCTTCCTGATGAAAGTGATGTGTTTGATGTTTTTGCAGCAATGCTTATAAACTATACCTTCCAAGAATTAACTAAAATCTCACGTAGAATGAACAAAAAACTTCCACGTGAATGGTTAATTTTAGAAGATGAGGCTGGTAATTTTCCACCCGTTAAAGGTAAAGAAAAAACAATAACTGCTATCCGTTCAGCAGGTGTTCGAGTTGTAAGTGCATTTCAAAACGTTCATCAAGTTGAGAAATTATATGGTAAAAATAAAGCTGAAATAATTAAAGCATCTTATCAAATGTCATTAACTGCTGCACCATCTCCACTTGATACAGCAAGCAAGGAAGATATAGTTAAAAGATTAGGTAAACAAACAATATTAGCTGGTAGTACAACCACCGGAACAAGCAAAAATCATGATCAATTTTTTCATTCAACAAGTGATTCAACTAGCTATCAAATGATAGGTCGAGAGCTAATGACACAAGATGAATTAACTAATTTAAAAATAGGTGAATGGATATTTGAAAAGGTAGGACTTGGTGGAACATTACTTGCAAAACAAATAATTCTAGACCCAAAGTATGGAGTGAAAAAAGAAGATTTTACTATCAATAATACAGTTGAAAAATATGAAAAAGCAACAATTGAAAGGCTCGTAAGAAGAACAAAAAAGCCATTTAAAACTAATAAATATGATAATGAAATTGAATGGTTTGACAGTGATTTATCAATCCTTTTCGAGGATGGAATTGTTGTTTAAAAAATAGTTTGAAATTTAATTTTTAGGTTTGAAAAATAAATTTTCCACTACAAAAAAAGAATGAATAGCCTCTGAAAAAAAGTTAAAGTGTGAGATTATTTCACACTTTTTTTTATTCATTTAATTCCTTTTTAGGAACAAAATATTAATTTTTTAGCCAAAAATAATTACGATTAAAAGAACAAATGATATTAAAAAATTAATTTTTTAAATGCTACTTTTTAAGCTACATATAAACCACGAAGTAAACCAGTGGTAAACTGGTGGGAATCAATCAGCATATTTATAAATAAACTGAACAATACAGTATATAGAAAGAAAAATTCAAATCATGTATGCCAAATATTAAATCCTAAATTTTTCTTTTTTTGATGAAAGTTTACCAGTTATTATACAAAGTTTACTTTCGTTTCACAAAAGTTTACCGAATTATATCCATAAGGTTTACCAAAAACACGAAAGTTTACCGGCAATAAAATGCCGAAAACGTAGTAAAAATGCGGGCTTTTCCCGCATGTGTGACAATGGAAGTTTACTTCCTTTATCCTGCACGTATACCAAGTGCTTGAAAAGTGCTGTTTTGATGAACGTGATGCGAGCATAAAATTCTATTCCGATTTAGAATATTCACTTGTGGATATTCAGCGAGCGTAAGTTTTTGCTTCAGGAGTATCCCTCTGTTCCATATTGATGCTCAAAGATTTTCATTCATCTAAGAACGGATGACGAATTCGAACAAGAAATTGATAGCTAAATTTTGTCGTCATATAAAAGATAAATAGCTTCTCGGAAACATCCTAGAATTAACAAAAATGTGATATAATCTATAAGGTTATGCTTAATCCCAAAAAAAGCAAAAAAAAGACAATGAACATAAAAAATATAAGGTTATGCTCAATCCTTAAAAAAGCAAAAAATACAAAAATCGTATTATATATGATTATACAAAAAATAAACTAAAAAAAGGAGAATAATGAATGAATAGTGAGTATGTTAAAATAAGTTTACATAACCATATAGGAGGTAAGTGTTCTGATAGAACATATAATGATTTTAAAAATAATGCAAATTATTCTGTCGACTATAGTGATGCAGTTGCAGTTATTGAGAACAGAATTAATGAGGGTATTGAAATAATAGCACTTACGAATCATAATACAATTGATGTGAACCTGTATATATTTTTAAATTTAGTAAAAATAAAAAAAAGATCTGAAATTAAAATTATACCTGGAGCTGAGTTGTCTCTGGAGAATAATGGTAAACTACTTCATGTATGTATTTTATTAGAACCAAATATTGAAAAAATAAATAAAATTGCGATAAAGTTAAATGAATTCATTGATAAAAATAGAAATAACTGTATAACCATAGAACAGTTATCTGAGATATTAACTTTAGAAAAATTGAAAATGAGAGCAATACTTATCCCTCATGGAATAAAACAAAAGCAAAAATCTTTAGCAAAAAATCCTGAAATGGTAAATGAATTTTTTAATATGAATAATTCATTTCCTATACTTATTGAAGACAACAAACTTTATCATAAGGCGACACTACTAAATGAATTAAAGAATAGATTGAGCGAAAAATATTACTTTTGGTGTGAAAAAGCTCGATACGTAACTGCACATGACAGAAAAGAACAACTCGATGATCCGACATTTTTTTGGGGTAAAAAAGCATTTAATTCACTATATTATGCGGGTATGATTGGAAAAGAAAGGTTTGTTAGAGAGACAGATATTATTGATAGAGATGATTATATTTCACGTATAGATATTAAATATCTTGACAATAAGTCAATTTTGCAAATTTCTTCCGGTTTAAACACAATAATAGGTGAATCAGGATCTGGAAAAACCATGTTACTTAATTGGATATATAACAAAATTTCTGGTAACAATTTAGAAAATACGTCAAGTAGTTATAGTGAATATGAAAATCTATATGAAAATGGAGAATTAACTTTTTATGACAAAAATAATGTTCTTATAAAACTTGAAGATTTAAAAGAAAAATTTAATGTATATCAAGCAGAAGATTTATATGCAAAATTGATAAAAATTTTTAGTTCGAATACAACTAATTTATTTAACGAACTTGGCTTCGAAGTAAATAATGATGTTTTTGCAGAAAAAATACAGAAAGTCAATGAAAACATAAAAAAGTACTCAAAACTTAAATTAAAAGAACTGAAATTAGAAAAAAAAATGACCGAAGATATTTCAACATATATTTATAAATCTAGATTAATTAATGAAAATATTATTGACCAAAATCTAGAATTATTAAATATCGAGTCTATTACTAAGAAAATAGAGGAATATAAAATGGAGCAACACCAATATAAGGTGGATGCCGATATAGTAAAAAATTCATTTAAAGCTATATTTAGTATTATTGAAAAGTATTTTAAAAACAAGAAAATAGATTTTCTAAAATCAATTGAAAGTTCTATTTTGAACAGATTAAGAAAAGAACATTATAAAAAGGATATTGAAATTCAAAAAAAATACAAAGAGAAAATAAAAAAGGAAAAATATAACGAAATTATTAGCAATAGAAATAAGATGATTGGAAGAAACATCCAAAACCAAATGGAGATGAAACAATCTGTAAATATGTTAAAAACAAGTATAATTAACAATGCAATAGAATTGAAAAAAATTAAAAAACAAGAAACGACAATTTCAAATTTATTTTCGATTAAAGAAATTGAATGTTTAAACTTAGTGAATAGCGATGCACGTATACAATACAATAATGTAAGATATGAATATGGTGTTGATAAAATTGAAAGGATTTTAGTTAATGATATCATTAAAAAGAAAAGTGAGTCATTAAAATTAAATCAAGCATTATTAAAAGAAGTTGCTTCGGAATATAACGATATTATCGATATTAGTAAAAATGAAGTAGTTAAAAAAATAATTGATAAATATGTTCAGTTTAGATTTGAAAATGATGCTGCTCATGAAGATATAATAGCCTTTAAAGCTGATGAATCCCAGTATATGTCACTATCTATTGAACTTAAGATATCGGATGCAGATGATTATAAAGATATACGAAATTTAAGTGCCGGTGAATTATCAAAATATTATATATCTGATGTTTTAGATAAAGAAATTAAAAAATTACAGGATAAACAATTAATTTTATTTTTTGATCAACCAGACACATCACTAGGAAAAAATTTTATTTACACATCTTTAGTAAAAAAATTTATTGAACTAAAATTAAATTATCAAATATTTATTACAACGCATGAACCAATGTTAGTACTTAATACTGATTCTAACAGTATAATTAGAGCACAAAATGATAAAATAGTAGGAGAAGAAAATAAATTTAATTTTAAAAATATTGATTTAGAAGATTCTACTAAGAATTATTTAGAAGCAATTGAAGAACTAGCTGAAATCATTGATGGTTCAAGTGAAGCTGTAAAAGATAGAAATAATATTTATAAAGGAGTAAAAATATGAAAATAATTATAGCAGAAGGAATTGTAAGTGTTGATAACAGGGACTTATTGGAAGAAAATATTACTTTTGATTTGTTTGAAAAAATGATAGATAATTTTGATAAAATAGAACTACAAGATGATCAGACAGAATCAACGCTAGCAACATTGATTAGAGATTTTGTTAAAGAAGTTCGTAAATCGGATTTTATAAACAAACTTAGTGAAATTGACAATGAAATAGAAAAGCATACTGCTTCGAATAATAACATTCAGATTAATGAAAATCTACCTTTTTGAAAATGTATGATCAAAAATATAAAGTTAGATAACTTATGTATAAAGGGGAAATGATAATGAACATTAATTTTAAAAAGGATTTAATGATTGATATGTACGAAAAATTTATTGATTTTTTCAGAAGTTTTACTGGCTTCCGGTGGAGTCTTTTTGGCACTACATTTTTATTCAGAATATAAAAACAAACGAAAATAAATAGCAAGCAAAAATTAAAATAATTTGACATTTATTTCAAAAAATGGTATAATTAGAGTGTAAGTTTGATGATAAACATACATGAATACAAAAAAGACCTGTTGGAGCAGGTCTTTTTTTTTACTTTTTTAAGTTATTACTTTCGACTAAGATTAAATAGACGAAAATAAGAATGATGATAGATTCACTCATGAATACACCTCCTTTCATATTTTACGTGGGCGGAGATTTACCCACGAGTATATTATACACTAAATCTAACAGTCATAGAAAATAATTTATTTTTTGAAAATAATATTTAAAACATTCTCATTTTTATTTGAACAAACTTTTTCAAATACATAATTCCTATATGTAATGTTTGTATCTTTATTCAGATTATATAATTTAGAAAAACACTCACTTACGATATCTCGTAGGAAATTTTGTTCTTGCAGTCAACTATTCTTCACAGATGAAGAATTCGTACAGCAAGTTGATAGCAAAACTTCCTGTTGTAATTATAAGTTAAAAAGCTTTTGAGAAGCATCCTAGAATTAACAAAAATATGTTATAATCTATGAGGTTATGCTTAATCCATGAAAAGCAAAAAAAAGACAAAAAAAGTATTATATATATGGTTATGCTTGATCCATAAAAAAGCCAAATGAAAGAGAAAAATGAAGATAATAAAAAACACCTTATTTATTTTATTTCATATAGTAATGTATTGGGCCATAGTATTCATTGCATCTTGTGATTTAAATGTTATGGAAAATTTTTTAAAATTTGACAAGGAAAATATAAACAAACTTCAAACAGAAATAATTGGTCTTTTTGGTGTTGAAATTGGAATTCTAGCAATTATTTTTACAATAATCATTAATTTTGGAGAAAAAAAAATATTTGGAATTGAAAAATTGTTCTGGATAAGAAAAAAAGTTTCGTTAAAGTTCTTCATGATATATAATGTTATTGTGTTTTTGCTGCTAATGACTATCTTTTTTTCTAATAATTTAGTATATACATCTTGCATCTTAGCCACGATAATAGTAAATTTTATTACAAATTTTGCATTTGCTTTTTATTGTATAAAAATTATTACAGAAATGAATTCAATGGAACAAGTTGTAAAAGATATTAAAAAAATAAAAGAAGCAGAAAAAATTGAAATAATAAAAAAAATGTCTATAAATGAAGAAAATTACTCTGATTGCAAAAAATTTGTTAATATATTGGAAATTTCGGAAATTAATAATAAAGCATTTTTAAAGGAAATTTTTGAAAATTTCTTTAGTGATAATGATTTTACATGTCAGATAATATCAGAAGAATTATTATTTGAGAAACCAGAAATATTTTATACACAAGCAGATATTATGGCTGTATCAGTAGTTGATTATTTAAAAGCTAACAATAGAAGGTTAAATATAGAGCTTGCAGTTCTTCATAATTTAGATATAATCACAAATTTAGACAATCAAATTGAATATTCACATTTTGCTTTTAGAGATACTTTTTTTGAAGAAAGTGACTTAAATATTGAAATAGTTGCAAGAATCTTCGAGATGTTGAAAAGAAAGAACATTGATGCCAATAGTCTAATAACAATTTTATTTGAAAAAGTAAACACTACTTCAAGTAAATTAAATAAAAAAAATTTTTTTATAAATGTATTGGAATATATTAAAATGCATTCTGGTTACTATCTTAAAGAGGAAAAAATAATATTATATGAAAACTCTAGTGGGAAAAACATCATAATCAATGGTAATATATATAAGTCAGAAGATTTAATTACTGATGAAGATAAATGCATAATTAAAAAAAATATTGAGATCACGGAATGTCTTATAAAACAAATAGCTTTTTTTGAATTTCAAAATATTCAAATTGTTGATATAGATGAATTAAAATTAATCTTAGATTTATTGGCTAAAATTGCTGCTAATATATCTGATAATTCGCAAAAAATAATTTTTTGGATAAGGAAAGAAATTACATTCAATACTAGTGGTGAAGCAGAGGAGTTTTTAAAATATAATATCCATTTAATTTGTGATGTTCGATTGCGTATGCTAGATAAAATCAAGAAAATAAATATTTCAATTCTTTTAGAGATGGCATTTATTTGTCAAAAAGAGATATACAAGGACAAAGCTCTACTTTCTTTTAAAGAAAACTTTTTTCTTATAGAAGCAAATATAGAAAAAATACCAGAAATATTAAGTGATTTTTCGGACTTTTTAGAAACTTTTCAATCGATTTACTTACCTAAAATTAGAATTGCAGATGTTACTAAGTATGACAAACACATATATAAAACAATTATTACTGGTAGTACAACAAAAAACATAACTAAACCAATTTCTGGAATGTGTATGTGGAATATTCTTTATTGTCATTTTTATAAAAAAAATAAAATATTAAAAAACGATGATTACGTAAGAAAATGCCATAGTAAAAGCTTTTTGAAAGAAGGGATTAAAATTTATTCTAATTTTGAATTTGACAAAAGAGATGAATTTATTAGAGCTTTAGAAGAAACATATAAAGACAATATTCGGTTTCTGATAGATGAATAAAGCAAATATCATTGCTAAAGAAAGCATAGATAAAATAGTTGTATGTCCATTACTGTTATTGTAATGCACATTCTTGTAAAACTATGAAAAAAGAATAAACGAAGAGTCCAGCAAAAGCTAAAATTTACTATTCACAAAGATAAAATTTGACATTCACTAAAATAATTGGTATAATTAAAGTGTAAAGAAAAAGACATGACACAAAAAAGACCTGTCAAAGCAGGTCTTTTTTATGTTTAATTAATTACTTGTTATTTTCTCTAATGATTAGAAAAGTGAATAGCTTTATAATATAGGAAACAACTGTTTAAAAAAAGAGAGTGTCTAAAAACTAATTTTAGATACTCTTTTTTCGTGTTTTGGAATAATAATTACATTCATTTAATTTAATAAAATTAGTTAATAATTTATTTTGTGAATTCAACATTCTTTAATTCTCCATCATCAAATAAATCGATTCTTCTCACACAACTAAAATTGTATAAACTAATTGATTTCTTTTTTTTAAGCATCTTTTTCATTTCTATGAGTTCTTCTTTAGAAATTTCATTTTGTAAAAAAAGATCGTTAAGTTCATTTATTTTTTTTTCGTAAATTGCTTCAGCTTTTATTCGAAGATTTTCATATCTGCGTAGTAAATCTCGTTTTATTTTATCTTCAGAAATGTATAAATTTTTCTGATTTTCTTTTTGCAGAAAATAATATACATATTCCCGTCGGATTTCTCCAGTGTGCGAATATTTTTTAATTGTTGTTTTGAATGCCTTTCGGTCATCTATGTATACCTTTTGAGCAAATGTATATTTATTTTTTGTTATGATTCTTGTACGAGAACGTGATTTTTTTAAGCATTCTATTTGTTCTTCAGTGAAAATAGGTTCACAAAGATAGTATTTTTCACCTTTGACAAATACGTATCCACGATAAATTGTTTTATTAAGTGTTTTGAGGGTACAGTTTTTTGTCCACTTAATACCTTCAATGTTTTTTTCAACAAATTTTTTAATATCAATATGACTTTCCTGATTCATGTACATTTCATATATCTTTTTTATAATTTCAATTTTTTCATTAAAATGCAAAGTATCTGTATCATCTTTTGTAAATCCAATTGGTGGCTTTCCGCCCCAGGGGTACTCTCTATTACGGGCTTTAGTTATTAAACCATTAAATGTTTTTTCACGAGTTTCATCACTCCAAAACTGATTCATTGCTAATTTAATATTACTATTGAGAATATCACCTGCTGTATCAAATTTCAAGTCTGAATCAAGGTATTGAAGTTTAACATTATTTTTTTTACAAAGTTCTATGAAACTTAAGTGATCTAATGTATTTCTTGAAATTCTACAAGAACGATGAGCAATAACTCGTTCAACTTTTCCTGCTTGAATATCATTAATAATCATTGTTATTCCTCTTCTTTTCATGTTTTTTGCTGATTTACCCTCATCATTAACTAACTTGAAGTTATCTTTTTCTTCTGGTTTTAAAATACTTGTTATTTCAAAAATCTGATGTTCAATTGAATGCCCATATTTTTTTTGATCATCACTTGATACTCTCACGTATCCATAAATAATTTTCCCCATATTTCCTCCTTTTTTAATTATATCAAAAATCAAAAAAAAGCTTGCATTATTGAAAAAAAGTGTTATAATATAATTAGAAAATATTTATGAGGACATTATTACTATAAATGTTTTTCATTTGAAGCGATAGGTAGAGCTTTAAAGTTTAGTTTATTTCCTATCAAAAGAACCAAATTAATAATAAGCAAAAAAATTTTTAAGTCTCTTAAGTAAGAAATTTAAAAATTTTTTTTAATGAAACCAACAATATATGTACTTCATATATAAGAAATTAAAATCATTTGTACATGTTATATTACTTTTGTATCGAGCTTAATGTCTAATTAATCATATTATCTGACTTTGATCCAGCTTACAATGAATTTGTTCCAAGATTTATCAATCAACCATATTTAGCTTCAGTTAAAGTTGCTAAAAATGTACGGCTTAAAAGTTATCGCTTGGAACATTTTGATATAGATTTAATAAATTTCATAGTATCTTTTAATTCAATCTAAAACCATTTGTATATAACCTAATAAGTTGTTTCGATAATTCATTTGATGACAAGAATTAAATAGATGATTTAAGAAATATTTCATATTATGAAAAACAAGAAAAAAAGAAGATAAAATGATATAATCTATTTAGTAATTGGAAAATTAAGATTCATATAAATTGATCGATAGCTATACTTGCACAATTACGAAGAGGTGAAATATGAACCAAATAAATCATTTTCTATCAATTGAAACTAATTAAGACAATCGTACGATATAAAATTTAAATTATGCCGATAGGTTAACTAATTTTTGTAATTCAAAAACTAAAATTTAAAAAGGAGATCAAATGGAAAAATTCATTGATTTGTTCGCTGGAATTGGTGCGTTCCATCAGGCGTTAAAAAATCATAAAACTAAATGTGTATTTGCATCGGAAATTGATAAATATTGTATTAAGCAATATGAAAAAAATTATGGAATAACGCCAAATGGAGATATTCGACAAATAGATGAACGTGCAATTCCAAGTCATGATATTTTATGTGCAGGATTTCCATGTCAGCCATTCAGCATTGCAGGAAATAAAATAGGTTTTTCCGACCATAGAGGTGATCTTTTTTTTGAGGTATGTAGAATAGCAAAGTTTCATAAACCAAAACTTATATTACTTGAAAATGTAAAGAACATTTCAACACATGATAATGGACAGACACTTAAAGTGATATTGAACGAACTAGAATTAATGGGCTATAGTACTAATTGGAAAATAATGAATGCCAAAGACCATGGTTTACCCCAAAAAAGAGAGAGAATATATATAGTTGCATCACTTGAAAATAGAAAATTCAATTTTCCAAATCCTCATAATACTACTGTAGTTATAAATGACATAATTGAAAAAAACTTAGAAGTTGAAAATTACGTAATTCCGGATAATAAATTAGTTAAACTTGAAATAGATAAAAATAAAACAGATAATATAACAAAGCCTACTAAAATTGGTCAAATTAAAAATGGTGGGCAGGGTGATAGAATATATTCACCAAATTCAGTAGGAATTACTATATCGGCAACAAGTGGAGGAACTGGTTCTAAAACTGGTTTGTATCATATAAATGGTAAAATCAGGAAACTAACTCCGCGTGAAGCAGCTAGAATTCAGGGTTTTCCTGATGATTTCTCAATAAATGTTTCCGATTCACAAGCCTATAAACAATTCGGAAATTCAATACCTGTCAATGTATTAAAAGACATCGTAAGTGAATTATATAAGCAAAAATTTTTAGGAGATGAAGATGAATAAATTGCAAATTTTAGGAAGTAATACTGCAAAATCTGGTTTTAGAAATGAAAAGTTACTAGTCGATAAATTTAATAATTATTCAACTGATTGCGATGCAAAATATTGGTTGGAATTTATGGGCTATAAAATAAACAATATCCAAAAATTAAAAGCTTATGTTATACCAGCAGGAACTAAAAATATAGAAAATTTAATCAATTCTGAAGAAATAAATGAATTTAAAAAATTTCATAGATTCAGTAAAGCTGATCTGCAAGTTCAAATAGAAATTATAATAGATAATATAATATATAGAGAAAATATTTCAGCTAAATCTACCAAATCTACTGCATCATTCAATCAAATTGATAAGAGAAAAGTATCTACATATAAAGAAATGTGGAATATACCAGATGATGTGTCAGACATACTTGAGTGTTTCACAGGTCAGAAATCACCTTTTGATTTAGGATATACTGAAAAAGATATGATAATAAGCAAAGGGAGTGCAAGAATTACTTCATCTACGATGCACAAGCTACATGTTGAAAAAATTTTGAATTTTTTTAATTCTAATAAATATATGATTTTGTCGGATATAATTATTGGTAGAGGTCCACTGAAAGCAGATTTTATGATTATAACGACAGATGAAAATAAATATGATATTTTTCGTTCATCTGAGATAATCAATCATTTTTGTAATTTTGACTTTGAAAAGGGAACAAGAACAACTTTTTTACTAGGTAACTGTTTTAGTATGCAGAGAAAAGGTGGTACACCAGATCCAGAAAGCCTTCAATTTAAATTCAAACCAAATAAAATAATTTCATCATTAAAATGATTTGAGTGGTAAAGTGATTTATTATTTTTAATCAAACTCTAAGAAAAATGGTATAATTAGACTATAAGTTTGATACTAAATATGGATGAATACAAAAAAGACCTGCTTGAATAGATCTTTTTTTATGTGATCAGGAGGTTTATTCACGAGTATATTATACATATGTTGAATCTCTCCACAAAAAAATAAAATTGAGAAAAAAGAAACCTATTAATTTAGGTTGTATAATATGTAGTGGGAAAAAATTATAGTTGCTCTTTTACGTAAAAAATAAAAAAAGCTTGCATGATTGAAAAAAAAGTGTTATCATATAATTAGAAAATATTTATGTGGATATTATTACTATAAATGTTTCTCATTTGAAGCAATAGGTAGAGCTTTAAAGTTCAGTTTATTTCCTATCAAAAGAACCAATTTAATAATAAACAAAAATATTTTTAAGTCTCTTAAGTAAGAAATTTAAAAATATTTTTTTATGGCTGTATAATATGTAGTGGGGGAAAAATTTTATAGTTGTTCTTTTCTTAAAGAAATAAAAAGCATCGTTTATGATATCATCAATTATAGAATCCTCTAATTTTACAGTTGTAGACGAAATGTATTCAATATGTTCATTTGATACTAGAATATCAATCTCTGGTTTTGTTAAACTTATCCTTGTCATTTTTTCTCAATTAAATTTATTTTATCATAAAAAATGAATGTGCTAAAGTTTCTTATCTAAAGAGTATTACTGATTTAAAAAATAATGCAGAAATTATATTACTACAGTGGCTTGGTGGAATAGAAAAAGAACTCTCAAAAACCTTTGAAAATTCAACAAAGAAAATATTGCTCCCTCAAGAACTACAGATTAAAAACGTTTCTTATTAAAATACTTTCACAGATAATTCTCCTGAATTAGAAGAAGTATTAACAAAACAAATGAGAAAAATATTCTTAATAGCTAAAACATAAAAAAAGTGTCATTAGTCGTTTGGACTTTCGCGACACCTTTTTTTAGATTATGAGCAATAGTACCATGGACCATACATCCACCAAATCCACCTACAATATCTTCCTCCTCCTCCATCTTGTACCACTACACGTGATTCAGCATTAGTAGCAGCATTAATAGTCGTTGTACTAAATACTTGTGTAGCCAACGTAAATGTTATTGCCAATAATAATAAAGTTTTTTTTAATGTTTTCATTTTTTCCTCCTTTTTTTTATAGATGTAGTAAACCATTATTAAGTTATTAAGTGTGTAATTTTTGTGATTTTTGTAATTTTGTTTCGTTTTTTATGCTATACTTTACTTGATAGGAGATGTTTATTATGAATAAAATTAAATCTTTTTTTTTAAATTTTTAAATATTAACTTTATTAAATTTTGTTTACTTGGTATATTTAATACTCTCAATTTTTTTATTTTATTTTAATAATATAAATCTACTCTTTTTAAATACTATCTCAATGCTATATTCTAATGTTGTTTCTTATTTTTTAACTGCAAAATTTGTTTTTAATGAAGAATTCAAAATTAAAACTATGCTTCTATTTCCAACAACTTTACTTCCAAATTATCTTCTTTCTAATCTCTTTTTACTTGTTTTAACTTCTTTTTTTGAAATAAACCAAAAAGATATTTCACTATATGTACTATTAATACAAATTGCAATTGTACCGATTACTTTTGTTTTTTCCCGTTTTATTTTTAAAGGAAAAAAATAAACTTATTCATGAGCAGCTGTTGGCAAACTCAAGGCAGTATGTCCTTTTATTTTCTATGTTATAATCGAAACAATTGAGAGTGAAAATGTAACAGTGCCAATAGGAATTGATACTACAAGTTTTTTAATTGTTTTAACACTGATTTTCCAATGCATAACACATGTTTTTTGTATAAAAGAAGGTACTACAAATGACAAATGAATATGAACTTTTTTATCCAGCTTATTTACTCTTATTTGGATACCACTTTGTTTTATTACTTTTGGATATGGACTTTATTGTTTTTCGATACTAACAACTCAAAAAGCTAAATATTATAAATATATACCTATTATTATTGGATTTCTATTTTTGTGATATAATGATCGTGTAATATAATTTTAAGAAAACGTATTTTGAATAATAAAAATTAAAAAGGAGTAATATGAAGTATTTAAAAATCAAGCAATTAAGTTCTTTATTTTCTAGTACATTGCTAAAATTGTATGTATTTAGTAATGGCTATGAAATTAAACCAGTAATTGATTTAGAAGAAACAGATGAACAAACTAGCGATTGGAATTCTCCAATAGGAAAAAATAGTGTGTATGTAAGATCAGCACTCTATTTACCATAAGATGAATCGTAAATATAAAGTAATTATATTATTTGTTTTAGTGTTTGTCGTTTTCTATATTGGGTATACTTTGTATTTTAAACTTGATGACTTAAATGTTTTTCTACAAAATCTTTAGATTGTGTATATGTTTTATAATCAGTGGAGTTTAAAAATAAGAGAGTGTCTAAAAATCTTTCAGTAACAGAAAAAATCTTAGAAACCTAATTGGCATCTTGAGATTTTTTTTTTGTAAAATTATATAGACAATGTAAAAGTTCATTTTAAGCCATATGGTTTCGACTTAAAATGTATTATTCAAATTATGCAAGAACTTAGATTTGACTATATTGAGATTAAAAAAACTTTTTGAAATTTTACAATCAAAATTGAATTTCAAATACCAATTTTCATATTCTGTAGAAAAAAAATAAACTATTTACAATTATTTTGAGACCTACTAGATTATACATCAGTTTAGAAGAGTTGAGATATAAACATTAGATATTACTAATAGTTTTATGAAAAACTATAAATAATTTTACGGACGAACTATATTGTGTTATAATAAGAGTGTAACCATTTTCTAAAGAGGTTTAAAGATGGTTAAATAATTATATGAAAAATAAATAAAGGGAGAAGTGATGAAAAAAAATTAACGAAAATATGTTTTTATTTATAATTGTAGCATCACTATTTAGTGCAAATGTTTTAAGTGCTGCGGAAAAAATAAAATATGAACCACAGAATTTATAGAAATAGATGGTATGTCATTAGCAGTAATAGAAAATCAGAACTTGATGTTCTTGAGACAAATTATGAACTACCAAAAGACTTTATCGTGAAAGATAACATTGCAAGAAGCGCAACTTACTATAGATATATTGAGAAGTATAGAAGTAAATCAACATTTGGTTATCTGAGAGATCATCCCGGTTGGGGATGGACGCCTGCAAATGCGTCAAGATCATTTTGTCAGGGTAAAATTTCATCGTCAATTAGCACATCTTTGTCAATCGGTGGAAAATGGTTCTCAGTAGGCGTTGGTTATTCGTCAGATAGTAATTCTCGATATGACTGTGTAAATACCCCGATCATTAGAGGTAAAAGTGTAAGACCAACGTTACAAGGTTCTAGTTATTTTGTGGGATATGATATTCAGCATTTTGATAGAAATTCAGGGAAACATTATAGAACAACTAAAACAGAAATTGGTTATACAAAAGGTATTAGTATGAGATATAGGATGAATTAATGAAAAAGAAATATTTAATAATAATTATTATATGTTTATTCATAATTTTTTACACAATTGATAATTATAGGCAGAGTAATTTCACTTGGACGTCAAATGTTTATGTTTTAGCAAAAAATAATCAAGATGAAAAATACATATTTGCTTTAAAAAAAGAAAAATTTAGAAAAATACAAGTTGAACAAAAAACAGAATATATAAATTTTCAACGTGGAATAATAACATTGTATGATAAAGATAAAAAAACAATAATTTCATACTCTGATAATAAAGAAACAACGGAAAATTTACCTTTTAGTTCTACAGTAATCACTGAAGAAAAAGATTATTATCGTGCAGTTACTTTAAATGATGGTGTTGAAAAATTTGTAGACATTTTAAAAAAAGATTTGAATAAAGAATATATAATCTTAGATATAAATTGATAAAAATCATTTGATAATAAAGACTCGACTAAAGGGTCTTTTTTCATGTTTTAAAAGGTTGTATAATATGTAGTGGGGGGGGGGATTTATGGTTGCTGACTAATTTAAGCCGTTTAGACATTTATTTGAATGTAACTTTCCAAATGCAAGAATAATTGCTGAACTATATGATTGTTTCAGACAAGTTAACTGGTGTATTGAGATTAAAGAATCACACTTTTCAATAGTGTTTTACTATTGACTTGGCCTTTTTATTTATCGTTTTTCATCTTTTTTTGAACACTCTTAAAATTTGTGTTATAATCAAAGTGCTAGGCGTGTAAATTCATTTATTATATTATTTATTGCGATTAAATTAACAATAATTACAGTGTTGTTAATTGTCATCTGTTTGAAATCAACGGTTATTAAAACTATCTTAGTGACTATATAAATAACTATTCAAACTTTAATTTACAGGAGACTTACAAAATTAAACGAACGTTTAAAAGGGAGTTTACGTTTCTTTTGTGTGAAAATAATAATTTTGAAAAAAAGAAGTAGCTATAAACGATATTATCAGAAAAAAGAACAATAATCTTTATAAGAAACATACAAGCAAATTGGCCTCCTTTTATTTCAAAACAAAAAAAATTCAAAAAAATCTGGAAAAGAATCAATTAGGTGAAAAGAAAAGATCTAATGCTTCATTATTACCAATAGATTGGGAGGGGTTTATTCCATGATGATAAATGAATATGAAATTTTTTATCCAGATTATTTAAATCTTATTTGGATACCACTTTGTTTTACTACTTTTGGATACGGATTATATTGTTGTTCGATACTAATAACTCAAAAAGCTAACTACTATAAATATATACCTGTTATTATTGGATTTCTTTTTTTGGTATTAATATTTATATATAACATCCATTTTGCGCTATACCTTGATGTAACATTCAAATATATATTAAATAATGGAGTTGGAAATGAAATGAGTTATATAATTCTAATCTGTGCTAATATTTGCTTTATAATTGCACGACTTGAAGCGAAAACAAAAAATTGATTTTAGATGTATAATATTAGAAAATGCAAAAAGAAATGGAAAATAAAAAAACTTGAAGAGATTTATACGTTTATTAATAAAGAAGATTATTTATATATACAATAAGAAATAAAGCGGTAGAAAGTGTTACTTTATAATCAAAAAGAAAATAACTAATGGGGGAAATGTGGAGTTAAGTACTAAAATAAACAATGGACGTCAACGAGAGCTAGATATTATTAAAGGACTTGCTGTTATATTTATGGTGGCAGTGCATTTCTTAATACAATTTGCTAATCAAGAATTTTACGAAGAATCAACTATTAGTCAGATAGTTGGCTTTTTGGGAGGAATTCCTTCTGCACCTGTTTTTTTGTTTGTCTTAGGAGTTGGAATTGTTTATTCACGAACACAAAATCCTTGGCTGTTTGTAAAACGTGGAATTAAATTGATTGTCGCTGGATATGTACTGAACATATTTAGGACTTTTCTTCCAGAACAAATTAAACTTTTTAGAAGTGAAGAAGTATTTGATTATTCGTTTGAATTCTTGAAACAAAATTTATTATATATTGATATTTTACAAGTAGCAGGTCTAATTATGATTTTCTTTGCAGCTATAATCTACTTTCGCTTGTCTCGTAAGCAAATTATTGTTACAACAATAGTAATAATGTTTTTAAATTATATTGTGTTGACGTATTTATCTCAATATATAATACCTGATTTAGAACCAATTATTAACTTGTTTTTTGGAATTGGCACTGAATCATATTTCCCATTTGCAAGTTGGTTTGTTTATGCTGTAGTCGGATATTTTTTTGGAAAACAATTAATCCAAACGAGTAACAAACATATTTTCTATTCGAAAATTCTACAAATAACGTCACTTTTTTTGATTTTATATTTAATTGGAATCGTTAGTATCGGTTTACCAACAGGATATGAAACAGACGATATGTATTATCATCATTTTGGAATAATAAACATTTTATATAGTGTGTTTGTTTTATGGTGGGTATCAATTTTCTATTTTATTGATTGTATTCTTCAAAAATGCAAACTTACTTTTATTCAAAAAACTAGTAAAAATACAACGGAAATTTATTATATTCATTTTATACTAATAGCAATACTATCGATTTTAAATATAGAAAATTTAACAGGTATTAATTATTTAATTGGATCTATTTTGTTGATGCTCGGAAGTTATTATTTAGCACTTGCTTATAGCTTTTTCAAGAGAAAATACAAAAATAAATTAAGCATGTATTAGAAGTAATGGAAGGAATTTATAGTAGATTTTTTATTTAGTGGAATAAAAAAAATATAGGTTTTGTAATCAGGTTATAAGGTACTATAGGTATGCTGGTGTGAGCGACAAGGCTTAAAATAATTGATTAGCTCCTACTCAATTAGCTGCTCATGTGTTTGAATTCCATATGAAATTCGTTTAATTACTTGATTTGATATCCATACTTTCGATAACAACACTACATAATTTTATCTTAATTGTATTGCATATTTCAAGTTTATGCTTTTGAAATTGCATGGTGTTTTTTCTCAAATCTGACTTGTGATTTATGCGCTAAAAGATTAAGTAAAACAAATTAACAAAAAATTAACATTTAAATGATATACTTGAGATATAAAATTAAGTAAATAATAAAAGAGAGTATTTAAAAATTCAATCCAAATAAGGATATAATAGAGGAGTGTATTTGAAACTCAAAAAAGTATTGGAAAAAGTACAAATTGTATTCAAAGATAATTGTTTGAAAATAAATAAAAAAATGATTAAACCGTTATGTTTAATTATTCTTTTGATGGCTACTTTATTCTCGAACAATAGTATAATATTAAATGCTTCAAGTCAGAATTTAGAAAAATCAGGTGTTATTTCAATTGTAAAAGCAACATCAAGTATAAATGAAAATAAGACTATTTCAAAAATAAAATTAGTCGAAAATAATACTTCTAATCAATTAAATTTAAGACAGAATAATCAAAAAAATGATTCAAAAACTTCTTCAGCTGTAAGTAACACATTATTTTCAAATCTATCTGCAAATGTAAATGAACAAACCGGCGCGATAACTATTTCAAGTCTAGAAAAAAAAATAAATAGTATTTTTGTTCACAATTCAAAAAACATAGATGATTTAATCCTCTTAGGGGAAGTAGTTGCTGTTAGTATTTGCAGTATAAGGATAGTGAAAAGTAAACAGAAAAAATATCAGAAAATAGATTTTAATTTTGAAGATCCAAACATTATTCCACCCTAGAGAATATTTAATTATCAATTCAAAGCGAAAATAATTAATCGATAATAAATATAATACTAGGAGAAAACATGAACATACAATTAAATAATATAACTAAAAAACTTGGAGATCAAGTCATACTAAACGATGTTTCATTAACACTAAAGAAAGGAATGAATTTTATCGTTGGGGCAAGTGGTAGTGGGAAAACATCTCTTTTAAAAATAATTTCGACAATTGATAATCAGTTTGAAGGAACTAGATTACTTAATGGACAAAACTATACGTCTGCGAATTGTTCAGATGGTTATTTTGAAGAACTGTTCGGATTTATTGGGCAAGAGGCAAATTTAATTGAAAATTTAACAGTCTATGAAAATATTGAATTAGCAGTAATTTTAAAAGGAGAAGTCGATGAGAAAAAAATCATGAAGACACTCAATGATTTGAAGATTAAATCATTAGCTTCGAAAAAAGTTTCAGAACTTTCAGGTGGTCAAAAACAAAGAGTAGTAATTGCAAGAGAACTTTGTAAAAATGTCCAAGTGCTAATTGCTGATGAACCAACAAGTGCACTTGATAATGTAAATAGTAAAACAATTATGGCAATTTTGCGAGAAATCTCAAAATATAAAACAGTGATTATAGTAACGCATGATCAGCAACATATTAATAAAACTGATTATGTAATTCAGCTTGATAAAGGATGCATTATGGAAACTTCAAAGTCTAAAATGCCAATTCAACCGACTGTTGAACAAGGAATCCATAGGATCAATAAGTCGACAACAAACTTAACGTTAAAAGCTAAAATTAAAGTGAGTAAAATGAATTTATTAGCTTCGAAAGTTAAAACAGTCTCGTTTATCCTTACTGCAATTGTAGCGGTTGTAATGAGTTTAATTTCTTTAACGGGAATGGTTAGTAATTCAAGTGCAGATAGTTTTAAACAACTATTTGATTCATATGGTTCAAAGTTAACGGAAATTTATGTAAGTAATGGATCACTGACAAGCCAATCTGGATCGATGGATGGCGCGAAAGAAGATTATCAACAAGGTCTAAAAGAAGTATATGATAAATATCAAAATGATCCTCGAGTTGCTCATTTGTATAGCACAGATTTAATCGGTGATGGAGCTTACACAGTTGAGGATAATACATATGAAATTGATGCGTCAGGTCGTCAAGGATATACAGAAGCTGGAATGGGAGCTGTTCAAAGTGGTTATTCAGATTTAGTTGCAGGTCAACTACCAACTGGGACAAAAGAAATAGCAATTTCAACGCAAACAGCAGAAAAATTAGGATATAAACCAGTCGAAATTATTGGGAAAAAATTAACTTTTAATGGAACAAGAAGACCAAATAATGCTGAACTAGCACAAGAGGTTAGTAAAACTACTGATAAAATTGAATTTACAGCGACAGTTAGTGGTGTCTATGAAAATGAATATAAAGGAAAACCAACTGATTTTGAAAATCCTGAAGAACTGCTTGTGAATTTATATAGTAAAGATTTGGCCGAAGCGCTTTTACAAATGCAAGGTAATAAAGTACCACCATTCTTTATTATTCGTGCGAAAACACCTGCTGATACTGTTGCGATTCAAAATGAATTAGGGTCAATGGGAATTGTCGCTTCAAGTGATTCGGCAAAAATTGAAGATATCTTGAAACTTCAAGGGCAAACTTCTGTGATGGGGAAAATCATCTCAATTGTTTTACTTATTTTAGCAGTAATTGGTTTAGTAGCAGTTTCTTTTTTCAGTGGGATCAATCGAAAACGTGAATTTGCAATTTTTGAAGCTACGGGATACAATCAATCAAAACTTGGGAAAATCATTTTAGTTGAACAATTAATTTTAATCTTCATTACACTTGGAGTTTATCTGATTTTAGCACCAGTTCTTAATGTTCTAACGCAACAAATTTTTCATACATCAATTTTACAAGGTAATTCAAGTTTGATAGCGATAGGTTTAATTATGCTAATAGTTAGTATCAATTTTGTAATTTTAAAATATTTTGTAGCTAAAACTAATTTAAATGATAGCATGTAGGTACATAAAATAATTATTGTACAACCAAAGAGTGTCTAAAAACGTTATTTAGACACTCTTTATTATGTTTTTTGAAATATAAAGTTAGGATAAGCAAATCAAAATTAAACAAGCGATTATGTAATTTGAAAAGATCCATTTTACTGGATCTTCTTTTAATTTATTATTTTAGAATTAAGTTTACTTATGTAAATGGACTGTTGCTTATTTTGGGATGCTAAAGCGTTCACGATCAAATTTAACTTCGTTTTTACAAGCATCTACAAATGCATCAATATTTTTTTGACCATTAGGATCATTTTTTTCCGAAATAAATGGTGGAACTCCATGGATTTGTTGTAAATTTCCTTCGGGATCTAAACTTATTGAAAAAATATATTTTTTCCCAAGATCAGGAACGATTCCATTTTCATCAATCATAAATTTTCCCTCTTCATTTATTCCACCTGGCATTTCTACAAGGACCTTTTTTCCTTTTGGCAAATCACCCTTGAAGCTCTGCTCAATACTTACTTCATAAAGTGTATAAGTTTCAGAACTAACAATTTCATCAGGTCCATCCGCAGTACGTTTACCTAAATAGTCAACAAATTTATCAATTTTTGCCTCGAAAACATAATCTGCAAAGCCAACGACTTCATTTTTGTTTTTTTCATCAAAAACGTAGACAGCTTCTATACTAAAAGTTTCGTAGTCTTTTGTCTTATCGCTTGAAATGTATGATGTTTTAGAATTACACCCGACAAGTGAAATGCATAAAATAAGCGTTAATATGGTTTTTTTCATTCGTTTCTCCTTACCAAATCTTCTTATTTAAACAGCTTAATGTATTCTTATCGGTTGAATCAAAATTTGTGATAGTCGTTACAGTTCTTTGCATTACTGAAGTTTTTGTAGAACGATGTGCCATTCCAAATGCGTGACCCATTTCATGGATTGCAACATTTGTATTTTGTGTATTTGAATATTTAGACATATAATGGTTGTTCAAGAACATTTTCCCTTCAGAAGATGTTACTGCAACCCATGAAGCAGACTTGTCATATTGATCTACAATATACATATCGACAACACCTTTGCCTTTTCCAGTCGAATCGATCACAACATCTCCGGGTTGATCGTTGTTGTATTTTGTTTTTGCAGCTGAAATTTGCTTTTTGTATTTACCTGAATAACTATAATTCAATTTACCGTCTGCTTTTGTGTTGTTATTTGTACCAATTAAATGCCATTCATTTGTATTTGCACATGAAGAAAAAGCATTCAATTTAATTGTATTAACGCTCAAAAGCATTAATGCAGCAATTAAACTTAGACTTGATTTTAAAAACAATGTTTTCATAAATTACTACCTCTCTTGTATTTTACTATTTTATCAAATTATTACACTTAAATTATATCATAGTGTACACGTTGTTATGAAGAAAATATTAATTTTTTGAAAAAAGAATTGTGGATCCTTTATTTTATATAATGATTTGAATATGAAGGAAATATAATTTAGCTCTATTATGTTTCAAGAGAAAATCGGATTTTTTGTAAGTATTTGCATAGAATGTTCCGTTTGTAACTAAAAAATGTTATAATAGTATAAGCTAATAAGAGGTGGAAAATGAAACAACTGTACCATACGAAAATGACTGAATCAGAAATTTACATTGCAGCTAAAGTAGTAGAGCAAAGAAAAAATATTAGCAATCTATCGATTTCCGAATTTGCCCTAATTTGTAATGCATCAAACGCAATGATTTCTAAATATGCGAAAAATTGTGGTTTTTCAGGTTATAAAGAATTAAAATATTACGTAAAAACACAGACGTTTGACAGTCCAATAACAGCTTATACAACGAGCAGTGCTGAACTGAAAATTTTCAACTATTTTCAATCTTTTAATCAAAAAGCATTTGAAGAATTACTTGAACTCTGTAAAAGTTGTGATAAAATCCTTCTTTTTGGGAAGGGTCCGTCACTTGGTGTCTGTACATATTTTGTGCCGCGAATTAGAAATGCTTTTGCTTCATATGTTGTTTGTGAAACTGATAAACAACAAATGGAAACAGAATTGATTAGTTTGGGTTCAAAATTATTAATTATTTTATCTGCTTCTGGTGAAAATAAAGCAATCATTCCGCTTTGCGAAGAAGCTAAACAAAAAAAAGTCAAGATTGTTATAATTTCGGAAAATTATAATCCAATTTTGTCTAAATATGCTGATTTGACAATAAATTTACTTAATCAAGGGATCGATTATGATACAAATTTAATGCGTGGGCGCAGCTTATTTTTTATTTATCTCGAGACTTTAGTTCAAACACAACTGAACAATGATTTAATAATTTAAAAAATGTGAAATTTTACACGAAATATGACACAATAAGTGTCATTTTTTTCGTACAATTTAGTTATAAAGGAGAATGAATGTTTAAAATAGATAATATTTTTTTAGATGAAAATGCCACAGATAAATTAGCACTAATAAAATTAATTGCCACACGTGCACATGAATTGGGAATAACGGATAAAATTGAGCAACTACAAGCGGATTTATTAGCTCGTGAAGAAGAAGCCTCAACCGGGTTTGTTAAGGGAATTGCAATTCCCCATGCCCAATCAGCCGCAATAATCAAACCGACGATCATAGTAGTTAAGTTGGCTAATGCAATCGAGTATCAAGCGATGGATGGTGAAAAATCAAGCTTATTTATCTCGATTTTAGTCGGTAAAGAAAGTAGTGATGAACATTTAAAAATTTTACAAAAACTTAGTCGACAAATGGTTTCCTCAGAATATTGTGAACAATTAGTTAAAGCAACTAATCGCTCGGAATTATTTGAATTAATTGATCGGATCTTTCAAGAAGATATTTCTAAGCAACGCCAAGAATTAAAAGCTGGGAAAAACATTGTTGCTGTTTGTGCATGTCCAATGGGACTTGCTCATACTTTTATGGCGGCTGAGGTGATAGAAAATTACGCTAAGAAAAATGGACATAATTACAAAATAGAAACACAAGGAGCTGATGGAGTTCAAAATTATTTATCGGATATTGATATAAGCGGGGCAGATGTAATTATTCATGCGATCGCTGTGACTCCCCAAGATAATGAACGATTTGAAGGTTACGTTGTAAATGAAGTTGGCTTACAAGAATTAATTAAAAATCCTGATGAATTATTAGATGGCTTTATGTTTAAACAAAATAAACAAGTGGTTCATATAGAAACAGAAAAAAAAGAAGAAATTAATATGGAAAATCAGACCAAAAAATCAAGTTTATGGATGGAAATTTCTAAACATTTAATGAGCGGAATCTCATATATGATTCCAATTCTTGTAATGGGAGGATTATTAGGGGCAATCTCATTACTTGTTCCGTATATGCTACTAGGCCTTTCACCTGATATGTCAATTGAAGCAGCTTTACAATCGGGGAATTTTAATGGTTTTGAGGAAACTCTTCTAAGGTTTTGCTTTGTTGTTCAAGGATTTGGGTTTACACTATTTGGTTTTGCTATTCCAGTTTTTGCAGGGTTTTGTGCAAATTCAATCGGTGGTAAAGCTGCTTGGCCAATTGGGTTTATTGGTGGATATATTGCAATTAATCCGGTTGCTCATGCTGTTTTGCAAAATGGTGAAATTATTGGTGAAAAACCAATTGCAGCTGGTTTTATGGGTGCGGTAATTATTGCATTTTTTGCTGGATACCTAGTTAAATTTTTAAATCAAAAAATTAAACTTAGCCATAATTTATTAGCGTTTAAAACGACTTTTTTGATTCCATTAATCGCAGCAATTACAACAATGATTATTATGGTATATGTGATTACACCTGTTGGTGGAACACTAAATCAAATAATTGAAAAATTATTAATCGCAGCAGGTGATGCGGGGTCATTGGCATATACTGTTTTATTAGCAATCACAACAGCATTTGATTTAGGAGGACCAGTAAATAAAGCCGCAGGATTTGTAGCACTTGGTTTTACAACTGATCAATTACTGCCGATTACAGCTCGTGCAATTGCGATTGTAGTGCCATCGATTGGGCTTGGCCTTGCTACGATTATTGATAAATACATCGTTGGAAGAAAAGTATATGATGCGCAATATAAACAAATTGGTCAAACTTCAATTTTCTTAGCATTTATGGGGATTAGTGAAGGTGCAATTCCCTTTGCACTTGAGCGTCCAAGTTTTGTTATTCCGATTAATATGATTGGTGCAGCAATTGGGGCTGTAGTGGCTGTCAGTTTTGGGGCTGTCCAGTGGTTTCCGGAAAGTGCAATTTGGGCTTGGCCACTTATTGAAGGAATAGTTCCCTACATTATGGGAATTTTAGTCGGTTCGCTCTTTATAGCAATAGCTAATGTTATTTATCGAAATAAATTAGTTTCAAAAGGAAAACTTGATATTAAATTATAAATTGAAAAAATAAAAGATAGAGTTTTTTAGCTATAAATAATAAATGCTTAATTAAATAATTGAATGATTTATTGCAACATAGTTAATTACTATCATATTAGGAGTAAAATATGAGTAGGTTTGATTACCAAGAACAAAGAGAAGGAACCTATTGCACACAGTGGGATTATACTGTTGATCGATTTGGGAACGAAGATGTTTTGCCTTTTTCAATTTCAGACATGGATTTTTCGATGCCAGAAAGTACTAAGCAAATTTTGCATGAACGTGTAGATCATGGTATTTTTGGTTATACGAGATGGTGTCATGAAGATTTTCAAAATGCTGTGGCAAATTGGTATGAAAAACGCTTTGATTTTCAAGTGAATTGTGCTCAATTAACATATTCCCCGACGGTAATTTATTCTTTAGCAGAATTGTTGCGTTTAATAAGTGCTAAAGTACTAGTTTTTACACCGGCCTATGATGCTTTTTTTGGAGTGATTAAAGAAAATAATTGTATTGAATATAATTCTGAATTGATTATTGAAAACGATCATTATGTGTTAGATAAACTAGATTTTGAAAGTCAAATAAAAAAAGTTGATACCCTCTTACTTTGTTCGCCGCATAATCCTGTCGGAAAAGTATTTACAAACGAAGAACTCGAATATATAATTGAAATGTGTATTGAAAATGATGTTTATATTATAAGTGATGAAATACATATGGATATCTGTTTTCAAAAACAACATATTCCCTTAATGAAAGTAGCTGAAAAGTATGAATATGAACATAACGTTGCAATTATAACAAGTGCAACAAAAAGCTTTAATTTTCCAGGACTTTTGTTCTCGTACGCGTTGATTGGCAATCGTGAACTAAAAGCTCAGTTTGAATATAATTTAAAAGTAAAAAATGGATTATCATCATGTACTACGCTAGGTTTACTTGCAACGATTGATGTCTATACAAATGGTCATAGTTGGTTAGATGATTTAAAAGTTTATTTATACGATAATTATTTGTATGTTCTGAAATATTTTGAAGAACATCAACTTAAACTTAAGCTTTATCAATTTGAAGGAACTTATTTGTTATGGATTGATGCGAGTTATTATACTGAAAGCTTTCATAAATTAAAAGAAATAATGTATGAACAAGAAAAAGTTGGTATAATGGATGGGAGGGTCTATAAAAGCCCTAATTTCCTACGAATCAATATCGGTTGTAGCCGTTTGAAACTAGCAGAAGGTATTAGAAGGTTACACATGTCGATTCAAAAATTGGAGAAAATAGATTAAAAGAATATATTGTCAACATTAAAAAGGAGACTAAATGAAAAAAATAATAAAAGCAAAAAATGTGTTGGAGGCAAAAGGACCATATTCACATGCAGTTGTAGTTGGGGATTTATGCTTTACTTCAGGACAATTACCAATTGATTATACAACAGAAAAAATGGAATTAGATGATGTTAAAGTTGCGACAAGGTATTGTCTAAATAATATTCAAGCAATTTGTGAAGAGCTTGGAAAAACATTAAATGATGTTGTAAAATGTACTGTTTATGTTAAAGATATCAATGAGTATGCGCAAGTAAACGAAATTTACCAAGAATATTTTACAAATGACTTCCCAGCACGTACAGCTTTTCAAGTAGGAGCACTACCATTTGGTGTACCTGTGGAAATTGAAGCGATAATTGATATAAGTAAATAAGCTTATAATAGTCATATAAATAGAAAAACTCTTTCCTAAGATTTGGAAAGAGTTTTTTATTTGCTATTCTATTTCATCTTCAGCTAATGTTTCATCTTCATCGATTATATCAATTTGCTGATTATGTTTTGAGTAATACTGTTCTTTTAAATGAGCATCTTTTTGCAAAAGAATTCTTGTTAATTGAATTGGAGTTGGTAAAGTTAAAATTAATGGATACTTTTCAATAACCACACTACTTGTGTCTAAACCAAACCATTTAATTGGTGTTACAGTTACTTTTTTAATTGCGAGCTTAGTTCGAAGCACAAAATTAGCGAAACGAGATAAATGCTCATCACTTGTAAAGACATCTTCAAACATAATGAATTTGAAATTACCAAGTTTAATTTTCGGTGACATTGAATATTTTTTCTCAATTGGTTCAAATTCCTTTGTTTCGATCAAATCGTTAATAACAGTTCGAAGAAGTTGGCCAATTTTTGGTTGAATTCTAAATCCAATGAAAAATTGAACTTTATAAATTTTATTTTTTTCAATAGTCTCAACTTTATACATTGAAGTAAATGGCGAATGGGTATAAACAACATTAACAAACCAATAAACATCTGCACGTTTTGGTTGACGTTCTAAAAGTGAAAAGATAATTTGCTGTTCGACAAATTTACGTTTAGGAACTTTGGTCAAGTAGACTAAGTTAGAACATAATTGGGCTACTTCTTTATCGGCTTGTAATTCAAGAATTTGCTGTTTATAATCTTTTAAACTAACACTTTCAATCGTTGAATCAGTTATTCGATTTCCATAAATCCAAATTAGCATAAAAATTCCAATAATTGTTCCAAAAACAACAGTAATGTATCCACCTTCAGCGAATTTGAAGAGGTTAGCATATAAGAACGAACCTTCAATTATTAAATAAGTGATTAAAAAAGCAGTTGCATATAGTTTCGATATTTTATGTTCAAGTAAATAATTGAAAAATAAAATAGTTGTCATAAGCATCGTGATTGTGATTGAAAGCCCATATGCGGCTTCCATCTTAGCAGCTGTTTGGAAAAATAACACAACAAAGATACAACCGATATAAAGAAAGATATTGACTGTTGGAATGTAAACTTGTCCACGAACAGTTGATGGATAAAGTAATTGTAGCCTAGGTAATAACCTAAGTTTAATTGCTTCTGATACAAGTGTGAATGAACCTGAAATCAATGATTGAGATGCAATAATTGCAGCTGATGTGGCAATAATAATCCCAATTGGAATAAACCAAGTTGGCATCATCATAAAAAAGGGATTTTCTTCAATTATTTGCCCTTCCATTCCAAGTAACATTGCTCCTTGTCCTAAATAGTTGAGGATAAGACATGTTTTCACAAAAATCCAAGTATAATAGATATTTTTTCGACCGCAATGTCCAAGATCAGAATATAATGCTTCAGCTCCGGTTGTACAAAGAAAGATCGAACCAAGAATTAAGGCGATTTTCCCCGTTACAAATCCTTCTTTAATCAAGATAAAACCGTAGTAAGGGTTGAAGGCTTTTAAAATTGATAAATCACTAAAAATATGAATTAAACCTAAAATTGCTAATAAAGAAAACCAAAGAACCATTATTGGTCCAAACATTTTTCCGATTGTCGTTGTCCCACTTCGTTGAATAAGGAAAATTGATGAAATTATTCCAATTACAATTAAGATAATTGTTGTTCGGTTTAAGTCAACAACGAGATCAAGTCCTTCAATTGCGGAAGTTACGGTTACAGCGGGTGTTATAATACTATCAGCAAGCAAAGCCGTTGTTCCAATAATTGCAACAACTAAAATCCAACGAGCATTTTTCTTGATTAAACTATATAGTGAAAGAATTCCTCCTTCTCCATTATTATCTGCCCGTAAAACTTGCCAGACATATTTGATTGTCGTTTGTAAAATTAAAGTCCAAATTACGAGTGAAATTGCGCCAAGGATGTAGTCTGTTTGTACTAAACCATTATTAGAATGCAAAACAGATGACATTACATAAAGGGGTGATGTTCCAATATCCCCATAGACGATTCCAATCGTCATTAGTAGTGAAGCTAGCGTAATTTTGTTTAAATTATGGTGACTACGTTGAGTGCTATCGCTTTCTTTTAAATGCTGTTGATTGTTCATGTATCCTCTTTCAAATAATTATTTAAGTTTTATAGTTGAAAAACCCCAATACTGTTGTCTTAAGAACGTTACTTTTGACGCCTTGATTTAATCCAAGAAAAAATTGGTGGCAGTATTGAAATTAAAATTATTCCATATACCACATATTCAAAATTATTTTTCACAATCGGAATTTCTCCTAAGAAAAATCCAGCTAAAATAATTGAAGTTACCCAAATAAATGATCCCAGTATATTGTATTTTAGAAATGTTGTGTAGTGCATTTTACCTGCACCTGCAACAAATGGGGCAAAGGTACGAACAAATGGAATAAATCTTGCAATTACAATTGTTTTAGCACCATGCTTGGCATAAAAATCTTGAGTTTTATCTAAATGTGATTTTTTCAAAATTTTTGCTTGGTCATCTTCTTTAAAAACTTTTAAGCCAAGATACTTACCAATTTCATAATTAACTGAATCTCCAATGATTGCAGCTGTGATAAGCACGAAGTAGCTAATTACTAAATTAAGCGAGCCTTTTGCGGAAAATGCTCCAATGATAAAAATTAAGGAATCACCAGGTAAAAAAGGTGTTACAACTAAACCTGTTTCCGCAAAAATAATTCCGAAAATAATAGCATATGTATATCCGCCAAATTGAGCGATTAGTGTAGCGATGTGATCATCAATATTTAAAATAAAATCGATTAAATAATTTATTAATTCTAACATTTAACTTCCTTTCAATATATAAATATTTATATAATATATTCTTACTTATTATACTATATATTTGAAAAATGTGTATAAATTAAATAATCATAATATTCAATAGATGGTTAAAAACATTTTAAGTATATTAAACAATCCTTTTTCTAAAATAAAAAAAAATTAAGAAAAAGTGAGTTTTTTCGAAAAAAAAACTAATAATATATATAGGGGGTAAAATTATGAGAATAAGTAAGCAAATTCGTTTAATTATGATAGTGCTAGCAATGTTATTAAGTTGTAGTAATGATGAACGAAAAAAAATGGAATCACAAAAAATAGTAGAAACGATTAATAGCTCGGAAAAATTATTGGCCCCTTTAGTCAGTGCTAATATTTTCGAAATAATCAATACAGTGAATCGAAAAAGTCGAAAACTTACCTCAAGTGTAGTTACTCTACAATTATTTATTGAAGAAAATCAATGTTCTATTCAAAATAAAAAGTTTAGAAATTATCAACTTAAGTTGCAATTTGATTACGATACAAGCAAACAGAAGGGAGAATTGAAAACAAAGCAATTTATAAATGGACAAGAGGTGAGTGAAATTGACGAAGAATGTATTAGACAGATAGTGGAGTTTTTTCAAAGTGAAACTCTTAATGAATTACTTCGATATGGCAAAAACTTTGAACTTGAAAAAAAGTTTGTTAAGTTTAAGCATGAACATATACAAATTGCAAAAGATGTTAATCGACTACTCTTAATTAATCAGTTACCGTTACTGTTTGAAAAGCAAAAGGTAAGAAGTGAGTTTTTAAGGGCTGGAATCAATCCGCAAGGTATACTTGAGACTTCAATTACTTTTTCAAATAAAATAATAACCGATAAATTAAAGAAGGTTAATGATCAATTTGAATTTATTAACAACTTAGCTACTGCAGAAAATATTTTACTGCGTGTTGACTTAAATGATTTGGCATGGAAAACACGTGATTACAATTTTACATTTGACTTTGAAAAAATTTGTCTCGATGAAAGTTGTCATGAAAGATATGATGTTAGGATGAAAATTGCGATTGATGAGGAGGAAAATGAATGATGAATTATTAGCAAGATTTAATGCAACAAGTTATATTGTTACGAAAAAATTAGAACAAAATCAACTTTCTAAAGAAGAAGTTGCCAAACTATTTACTGAGTATGTAGACCCTAAGCTTGAACTAAAGTGTCTTGATTATGTTGCTAATCAAAATGATGGCAACACAGGTTTAGATGGTTTTTTACTTGAAGTGAAAAATCCCCAAACAAATCAATTCGAAAGCTTAATTGTGTATACGGGAAGTCAAATTGTCGATGTAGACGGTGATTGGAAATATAATACTTTAAATGGATTAACTAATCTATTTGAGGACAATGATGTTTACTCACAAAATCAACAAATGCATGAGTTTATTAATCGAAATGCTTCGAAATTCAAGCAAAAAGTTAACGTGACAGGTCATTCAAATGGTGGTGGTCATGCAAATGATACAGGAATATATTTGAGTAGCATTAAACCGAAAATTGAGGTTGATGTAACAACTTTTAATTCAGCGCCTACAACGAAACAAGGACGGGATTTATATGAAGTTTTCGATATGAATAATCTGAAAATAAATAATTATTATACAAATAATGATGTATTACATTATTTAATTGAGAAATTCGGACAGCAAATTATTGGAAACAATATACTGATTAACGGGGTAGGCGGACAAAGTGTTGGCCATGATTTCTTTCGGCTGAAAAGTACTTCGAAAGTTGAGGAAAGAATTGCTTTATTAATTGAAATCAATGAAGGTAAAGTTGTCCCCATAATTGATGATTATTCTCAAAAGGTAGAAATTGATGAAAATTTAATGCTTTTTGAACAAGCAGGAGTAGAAATACTTCGAAATAACGACTCAATTCAAAGTTACTTTGCAAATCGAGTGCAAGAAACACTAGAAAATTTAATAGATGTTCCAACAGCGCTTGAACCATATATTTCCGAAAGTTTGAAAAAAAATATTGCAAGTGGAATTGTCAGTGCGGCCTGTGAAGGGACAGAGTTATTTCTAAAAGCAACAGTTCCTGAGCTGTACTTTAGCTGGTCAGTAATCAAAAAAATAGCAAAAATATATCAGAAGATCGAAGGTGATGTCCTGTTTTTAAATGTAGTAAAATTACAAGAAGTCGAAACAGAACTACGATTTTCGAAAACAAAGCTTAGTAAATTAAGTGATCATTTGCAAAATGTAAAAATGAATTATCCAAAAGTATTGGAGGATAGTTATAATCAAGTCTATCATCGAGTAAGTCAAAATCTTTATAGTCGAAGTTTCTATGAATATTATTTACAGTCATGGTCAACAATTGATAATCAAATAGATCTAGCGACAAGAGCACGTGTAAAAATGGCAGCTAATAAAAGCTATATTTTACAAAATGTCAATTATTATAATGTTCGAATAATTGGAATATCATATGCGGTCTTAGATGAAGCTCAAAAACAAATTGAGGAGTTAGCTAATTATTTAAATATGACGATTCAAACATTTATTAAACTTGACCAGCAAGTAGCAAATTTTTTTGCTGACACACGAGATGAAGTATTTGAGGTGATGAATGCTTACGTACACACGTATGCAATTGAGGTTGGTGAAATGGCAGTAATAATTAAGCAACAGTTAATTAATCTTCAATATTTTGCCGCCCGAGTGAATAACCTTAATATGCCATTTTACGATTTACGCCACCGGATTATTACTTGTGAAATTGAAAAGTATTTAAGGCGTGAGTATGATTGCACAGAGCTTGCAAGTGCCCTTTCAATAATCGAAAAAATGATTGAAAATTACGAAATATTAATTGCAAAAGTTGAGAATTATGGAAAAGGTCAAGCGATTGAAAATGTGCAAAAGCGGATGAATAATTTTAAACAGTTTGGGCTATTTGAAGTTGCAAACACAATTAGAAAATTAAAAATGAAAGTTGAGGGAGAATGAAATTTTATCCATTAGGAACAGTTTTTAAATTAGAGACATCACAACAATATATCATCATTGGAAGAGGTTTAGTTGTAAGAGAAACAAAAACAGGTGAGAAAAAATTCATCGATTATATTGCTTGTCAATATCCGATGGGAGTAATGTATGATTCGACTTATGTCTCACTCAATCATGAAGAAATACTAGAAGTAATTGTAACAGGTCCGGAAACAATTGTTGAGCATGTTTTTCAAATGAAGTTAATGCAGACGCGAAGAAATTATCCGCTTTATTATCGAAATAATTAGACGAATATAAAAAAATATTTGACATATGTGGATAATTAATTTAAATGTCGAGACCATCTAGTTATTTGTTATTTTGTAGTCAACCAATCAAAAATATATAAAAAAAACTAAATACTTGTAAAAAATATCGAAAAAAGTAATGTTTGCTTGCAACCGACAATTATATATGTTACACTATAAATGAAGAAGGAGCACGGCGTGTGCTTCTCGCTTTTTGTTAAGGAGTAAATAATGGACAAAAAATATTTTGAATCGATTGAAGAAATTGTGATCAAAAATGAGTTCCAAATCTATGATATTGAGTATCTAAAAGAAGGATCAAATTTTTTCTTACGCGTAAAAATAGAAAAAGAAAATGAATTGATTTCGCTTGATGATTGTGTATTAGTAACTCGTGCTTTAAATGAATTTCTTGATTCAATTGAAAATGAAATAAAAGATGAATACACGCTTGAAGTTTGTTCACCTGGAATCATCCGAACATTAACAAAAGAAAAACATTATATTCGAGAAATTGGTAAAAAAATCACCCTTAAGTTATATAAAAAACATCCAGAACTTGGCGTAAAAGTCATAGAAGACACACTACAGGCGGTTGAAAGTGATGGGATTGTAATCAGTGATTTGAAGATAAGTTACCAAGAAATAAGTAGTGCAAAAACAATATTTGAAACGAGGAGACAAGATGACTAAAAATCAAAGAATTTTTTATGGAATAGACCGCATTGTACAAGAACGTGAAGTTGATCGTGAATTTGTAATTGAAGGATTATCAGAAGCAATTGCATTATCTTGTAAAAAAACATTTAACATTGAACGTGTTGAAGTTGTAATAAATTATGAGACAAAAAGAATTACAATTCATGGGATTAAAACAGTTGTTGATGAAGTAATTGATCCAACACTTGAAATTTCATTAGAAGAAGCAAGAACATATCGTAAAACAGTTAAAATTGGTGATGAATTAAATATTAAACTGAAAGTTGAGAAAGATATGCTTGAACGTGCAACAGCACAATCGGTTAAACAAACATTCTCACAAAAATTAAAAGATGCTGAATATAAAAGAATCATTGAAGATTATGGAAGTCAAATTGGTAAACTAGTGCTTGGATATGTTGAAGAAATAAAAGAGCCAAATATCTACTTTACACTTGGGAAAAAAACACTTGCAATTCTTGGGCCGAAAGGGCAAATACCAAATGAATTAATCGAACCTGATGTTGAAATTCCATTAATCATTGAATCAATTCGTCCACAATCAAAAAAAGGACCAAAAATTATTGTTTCACGAACAAATCCAAACTTAGTTAATTATCTAATGGAAAAATATGTACCAGAAATAGCAAGTGGTGACATTGAAATTGTTAATACAGTTCGAGATGCAGGAGATCGTACAAAATTAGCAATTAGAGCAAAAGATGAAGATGCTGATATTGATATTATGGGAAGCTGTATTGGAACAAAAGGAAGCCGAATCAACAAAGTAAAAAAAGCATTAAACGGTGAAAATATTGATTTAATTGAAATGTTTGATGATGTTCAATTATTCATTTCTTCAGCACTTGCACCATCACTTGTAACGGCCGTTCAGATCATTAATGAAGAAACAAGAGAATCAAGAGTTATTGTACCAGATGATCAATATTCTTTAGCAATTGGACACAATGGACAAAATGCGAGACTTGCTTCAAAGTTAACAGGTTGGAAAATTGATATTAAGTCTGAAACAATTGCGAAAGCTGAGGGTATTGACTACGAAGATGACATCATTTAAAAAAAATGTAGAAGTTGTTAGAACTTGTGTGATTACAAGAGAAAAAAAAGCTAAAAAAGATTTGCATAAATTTATTTTAGATGAAGAACAAGTAGTGTTTGATGAATATCAAAAAATTCAGGCGCGATCAGTCTATACGGTAAAGGAACACCAAATACTTGTTGATTTCACCGAAAAAAAAGCAAAGTTAAAAGCAAAAAGTCATATTGGTGGACAAAAATTACAAGCGCTTATAAAGGAGTTAATTGCAAACAATAAATTATAACAGTATTGGTCTTGGATATGCTGCGAAAAAAATTGTGATTGGTCAAGACAATATAATGCGTGGTGTTCGAAGTGGAAAAGCAAGTTTAGTTTTAATTAGTAATCTTGCATCAGAAAATACAAAAAAAGTAATTAGTGATAAATGCAAATACTATGAAGTTGAATTTTACATTATTGATGATAATGGTAAATTGGCGAAAGCATTAGGAAAAGATAATGTAAAAGTAATATCAGTCATAAACAAAGGATTTAAAAGAAGTATTTTAAATCGGTCAAAAGGAGAATAAATGGCAAAAGTTAGAATTTTCAATTGGGCAAAAGATAAAGGTTTAAAATCAGTTGATGTCGTAAATAAATTAAATGAAAATGGTCATAAAGTAAGAAATCATACGTCATCAGTTGAAGCAGAAGTACTAGAAAGTATATATGGTAGTTCTAAACCCGCAAAATCTGAGAAAACAGTCCTAAAAGTAGAAAAAAAAGCAGAAACACCTGCAAAAGAAAAAGTAGTTAAGACAGTTAAAGAAGAAGTTAAAAAATCAGTAAGTACTGAAACACCGAAAGTGACTACAGAAAAGGTAGAGTCAAAAACAGAAGATAAATCAACAAATAATTCTGAAAAGACACATTCTACTCAAGGGAATAACTCTCAGGAACAAAATGGATACCAAGGAAATAGACCACAAGGTCAAGGTGGATATCAAGGAAATAAACCTCAAGGACAAGGTGGATACCAAGGAAATAGACCACAAGGTCAAGGTGGATACCAAGGAAATAGACCACAAGGACAAGGTGGATATCAAGGAAATAGACCACAAGGTCAAGGTGGATATCAAGGAAATAGACCTCAAGGACAAGGTGGATACCAAGGAAATAGACCACAAGGTCAAGGTGGATACCAAGGAAATAAACCTCAAGGACAAGGTGGATACCAAGGAAATAGACCTCAAGGACAAGGTGGATACCAAGGAAATAGACCTCAAGGACAAGGTGGATATCAAGGAAATAGACCTCAAGGACAAGGTGGATACCAAGGGAACAGACCACAAGGTCAAGGTGGATACCAAGGAAACAGACCACAAGGTCAAGGTGGATACCAAGGAAACAGACCTCAAGGACAAGGTGGATACCAAGGAAACAGACCTCAAGGTCAAGGTGGATACCAAGGAAATAGACCGCAAGGACAAGGTGGATACCAAGGAAATAGACCTCAAGGACAAGGTGGATACCAAGGAAATAGACCTCAAGGACAAGGTGGATACCAAGGGAACAGACCTCAAGGACAAGGTGGATATCAAGGAAACCGTCCAGCAGGACAAGGAGGTTACCAAGGTGGAAATCGAAGATTTGGAAATCCTAATCCTAAGCAACAAGAAAGTGAATTACCACCAACAGAAGCAAAAAAATCAACATCAACAAAAAGAAAACCAGTTGCGAATCGTCAAAAAAATAAACGTTATGACCGTTTTAGCCAATTTGATTCTCGCGAAAATAATATGAACAATGCAAAAACAAAAACTCAATTGAAAAAAGAAATGAGAAAACAACGCCAAATTGAACTTTCTGCCGAAGCTAAAAAAGTAGTATGGACTGATGATATGACGGTTGCAATCTTTGCTAACCAAATTGATATTCCTGCAACAGATATAATTGGGAAATTATTTGAATTAGGAATTATGTCAACAATTAATCAAACGATGGATCGTGAAACGGCGGAGATAATTTGTACTGATTACAATATCGAAATCGTTGAAGATGATTCAAATGAAGCACTTGAAATTGAAAATTTACTTCCAGATGTTGATGATGCAACTTTTGAAAAACGTCCACCAATCGTAACAATAATGGGACACGTTGATCACGGTAAAACAACATTACTTGATACAATTCGAAACGCTAATGTAACACGTGGTGAAGCTGGAGGAATTACGCAACATATTGGTGCATACCAAATTGAACATGAAGGAACAAAAATAACTTTCTTAGATACACCGGGACATGCTGCGTTCTCAGAAATGCGTGCTCGTGGAGCGAATGTAACAGATATTACAATTTTAGTTGTTGCAGCTGATGATGGTGTAATGCCACAAACGAAAGAAGCAATTTCACATGCTTTAGACGCAAAAACACCAATTATTGTAGCTGTAAATAAAATGGATAAACCTGATGCACAACCTGATAGAGTAATGGCTGAATTAGCTGAATATAAAATTCTTTCAGAAGAGTGGGGTGGAGATGTACCATTTGTAAAAATTTCTGCAAAAAACAATCAAGGAATTGACGAATTATTAGAATATATTAAAGTTTTAACAGATATTCATAGTTATGAAGCACCAATCGATGTTGTCGGATACGGTACTGTTATAGAAGCTCACTTAGATAAAGGGCGAGGACCTGTTGCAACAATTTTAATGGATGGTGGAATCTTAAATGTTGGAGATCCGATTGTAATAGGTAGTACTTGGGGTTCTGTGCGTGTAATGCAAGACGAATACGGAGAGCGCCATAAAAAAATTACAGCATCAATGCCTGTGGAAATTACTGGACTTAAAGATGTACCGACTGCAGGTGATCGTTTTGTTGTAATGCCAGATGCCAAAACAGCTCAGGAAATCGGTGAAAAACGTGCTCAACTTCAAGCGCAAAAAGATCGTTCAAGAAATCAAGCGATGTCACTTGACGAACTTAATGCAATGATTGAAGGTGGAGAGATAAAAGAATTACCAATAATTGTAAAAGCAGATGTTCAAGGTTCGGTTGAAGCATTAGCAAATTCATTAGAAAAAATTGATGTTAATGGAGTTAAAGCCCGAATTGTTCATAGAGCAGTTGGACCAATTAATGAATCAGATGTACAATTAGCAACAGCATCAGGTGCCATTTTAATTGGATTTAATGTTAGAGCTGATGCACACACACGTAAGCTAATAGAAAAAGAAAAAATTTCAACAATTTTAAATAGTGTTATTTACAATATTATTGAAGAAATTGAAAATTCAATGCTTGGAATGCGTGAGAAAAAAGTTGTTGAAGAGATTATTGGTTATGCAAAAGTCGAAAATGTCTTTAAAATTACAAATGTTGGAAAAGTTGCTGGAGCAGTTGTTTCTGAAGGGAAAATCTTACGTTCAGGTAAATTACGATTGATTCGTGATGGAGTAGTTTGTTACGATGGTGATATCGGACAACTTAAGCGTTTTAAAGATGATGCAAAAGAAGTAATTGAAGGACAAGATTGTGGAATTAGCTTTAAAGACTATAACGATATTAAACCAGGTGATGAGCTTGAATGTTATACAACGACGATAGAAGTTCAAGAATAATGCAGTTTTTGGAAAAGTATGCTATAATGATAATGGAGGTCAAATGAAAAAGAAAGCAATTTTAGTTTGTGAAGAATGTTTGACTAGTAATTATGCAATTAAAAAAAATCCAAATTCAGAAGAAAGAATAATGGTGAAAAAATATTGCAGGAAATGCAATAAACACACTGTTCATAAAGAAAATAAATAAAAATAGGAGTCCACATGAAGAAAAAAAATGGATATTTTGACGCTTTAAAAAAAGTTGAATGGCCAACTCAAAAAAGAGTTTTAGAAGATTTTATTGTAACAATTATTGGAATATGTATATTTGTTCTATTCTTTATAATGATCGATATGTTACTAGGTCAAACAATTGGAGCATTAATAACTAAATAAGGAGCATCATGGAAAAAAAATGGTATGTAGTCAAAACATTTCCGGGATATGAGCAAAAAGCAGCAGAACGACTGCAAAGACAAATTCAAGTTGAAAGTATGCAAGACTTAGTGGAAGATGTCTTCTATACTGTTCAAAAAAGATATAAATTCACTCGTGGTAAAGTTGCATTGAAAGAGGATATCCTATTTCCAGGTTATATATTTGTGAAAATGAGTTTAACGGACGAATCTTTTTTCTTCGTTCGTGGAATTCAACACATAACAGGTTATTCAGGAATTACGAGTATGAAGCAACGACCGAAGCCAATGACTGATGAAGAATTTGAAAAAATGTGTGAAGCATCAAACAAAGTTCTAGTTGAATTTGGTGAAGGAACAAAAGTTAATATTATAAATCATGAATTATACTTGGGTTTATCAGGTGAAATTCAAGATGTAAATGGTGAAGCTTGCACAGTAACAGTGAAAATTCCGGATATTGGTCAAGTTGTACTAGATTTTAAACAGATAGAATTAAAAAAATAATTATTTCTTCGGAAATAATTATTTCTAAATTAAAATAGCCTTAAATTGTCGGTAAAAAAGAGAAAAAAAAACATGCTTGTTCAATTTGTGATAGGTAAATTAAAAAAAAGTCTAAAAAAATGAAAAAAAAGCATAAATCTCGTAAATAGACTTGAAAAAAAGTCAAATAAATGCTATAATTTTCTAGGTAGGCAAGAGGTAAATAATGATATTAGATCTTAAAGAATTAATTAAGAAACATCAAATCGAAATTGAGTCAACACAAAACTATGAATCAAGAGAAGTTAGTGACGCATTAGTAAAATCAATTAATACAATTGATTATTACGTAAAAGCACTTGCAATTGAATTTGATGAATATTCGTTAGAAATTGAATTTCAAGTTAACGCAAACTATTTAGATGCAAGGACACTTAAAGAGTTGAATGTTAATTTTAATTTTGAAGAAAATATTATTTTTACATCTAGTGAAAAAAAGTCAGAAGAGTTCGAAATTGAATTAATTCAAGAAGAAGAACTTGATCTTGACGAATTATTGTTTGAACTAGCGGTTGTAAATATGCCGTTTAATTATTCAGAAGCGGATAGTAATTTATTTGTGAAAGAAGAAGAGCTCGAACAAACTAGTATGCCTTTCAAAAATTTACTTAAATAAGGAGGAACAATGGCAGTACCAAAAAGAAGAACATCAAAAACTCGTAAAAGAAAAAGAAGAACACACTATAAATTAAGTTTGGCAGGTGTTACTAAATGTACTAACTGTGATTCAGTTGTAAAATCACACCGCGCGTGTCCAGTTTGTGGAACTTACAAAGGAAAAACAGTTATCGAAACAGTATAACTTTAATGGTGCTTGCAAAAGCACCTTTTTTTCATAATATCACAGTATTATTTAAACTTCATTTAAATATTGTTTAACCAAAAAAATCAATTAATGAAACGAGGAATATGTACGTACACAAAACAGTATTATTAAACGAATGTATTGAGGGTTTGAATATCAAAGAAGACGGAATTTATATTGATGCAACACTAGGTGGAGCTGGTCATTCAGCGCTTATTTTAGAGCATCTAGGTGCAAATGGAAAATTAATTTGTTTTGATCAAGATCAATTAGCAATTGAAAATGCCAAAGAACGATTTGGTAATGATCAGCGTGTGCTTTTGATTAAAGCAAATTTTAAATTTCTAAAAGCTAAATTAACTGAATATGGGATTGAAAAAATTGATGGAATTTTATTTGATCTTGGTGTTTCAAGTATGCAAATTGATCAAAGAGAACGAGGCTTTAGCTATATGCAAGATGCTAAGTTAGATATGCGGATGGATGAAACAGGTGAATTGACAGCTTATCAAGTAATAAATACGTACGAACAAGCAAAATTAGTAGAAATAATGCAAAAATACGGTGAAGAAAAATTCGCAGTAGTAATTGCTAAGAACATCATTGAACAACGTGCAGAAGCACCAATTGAAACGACGATGCAGCTTAATGAAATTATTAGAAAATCATATGGTGCAAAGCATTTATATCGCTTGACAGGTCATCCGTCAAAAAAAGTATTTCAGGCGCTTAGAATTGCTGTTAACGATGAATTAGATGTGTTTGACGTTGCTGTAAATGATGTCTTTGAGTTTATGAAACCGGGTGGAAGGATTTGCGTCATTACTTTTCATTCGTTAGAGGATCGGATTTGTAAATATAATTTCAAAAAATTTTCAGAGGTAAGTAGTGATTTTAAAACATTACCGGTTATTCCAGATGAGTATTTACCAAAGGGAAAAATTATAAATCGGAAACCGATTTTACCAACTGATCATGAACTAGAAACTAATACAAGAAGTCGTAGTGCAAAATTACGAATTTTGGAGAGAATATGATAGATTTTACAAAAAGATTTAAAATATTTATCTATATTTTTGGAATGTGTTCTTTTATCATTTACTTATTTGCATCAACATATACTTATCAAAATAAGTTGGAAAATGTGAACATTCAAGCCAAAATAGATGAACTTGATGAACAAAATGAAAATTTATATATAAACATTCAAACGAAGTATTCAAGAGATAACATTCGAAAAAGGTATCCACAGTTAAATTTATATGGAAACATCTATTATTTAGCAAAAGAAGGTAAAGATGAATAGTTCAAAAAAAAGAGGAAAAAAACATGTAAATGTAGTAAAGAAAAAACCTGAGAAAATTTTAGGCATTTTTGTGAAGAAACCTTCGAAAAAGAAAACAAATGTGAAAACGTCTAGCTCAAAAGTGAATGGAGCAACAGTTACGTCAAAGCAAATGAAAACAACAAAACCTAAAATTAAAAATGTAAATAAAACGTTTGTGAAAAAAAAGAATACTCAAAAAAACAAACGAATTATTAAACCAGTAAAAATCCGTCGTGAATATACAGTTGAAAGCTATAATCGCCTTTTGAAAAAACGTAGTGATTTAATGATGAAAGTAGCCTTCTCTCTTTTCAGTGCGTTGTTTATTTTGCCAATTGTAATGATTGTTTACTTACAGGTTACTCATACAAGAAATGGTGAAAACTTAAAAGTTTATGCTGCAAATAGGACAATTGAAACAGAACTTGCTGCTGATCGTGGAACAATTTATTCAAGTAATGGAATTCCACTAGCTACCAACATTGGAACATTTAATGTATATGCAGTTTTAGATAAAACATATAAGCAACCTGAGGAATTAGGGGGAAAACCATTATACATAGTAGATGCGAAAAAAGCAACGGAATTTTTCTTAGAGACAATTGGACTTAAAGGCGATCAAGAGGCTTATGATTTTATTTATAAACAATTAACAATGCCAGATGTGAAACAAGTCGAGTTAGGAAAGTATGGAAAAGATATTTCATTTGACCAAAAAGTCAAACTTGAAGATTTTGAAAAATCTGGAATCACGGGGTTTTATACAACTAAAGGGACAAAACGATTTTATCCATATGGAAACTTTGCACCGTACCTTATCGGAGCAACAAGTACTGTCGAACAAGATCCTTTACCAACTGGAATTGTTCGTCCACCAATTTTCAAAGGAATTCCAGGATTTGGTCTTGAAGATTCAGCGAATACGTATCTAACGGGTAAAAATGGTTATGAGAAAAAGACAGTTGATAATAATAATGTGAAAATTGAAGGAACTGTTTCGATTAAAGAGGAACCAATTCCTGGTAAAAGTATTCGTACTACAATTGATCCAGTTATTCAAACCTATCTACAAGAAGAAATGGAAAAAGCCTTAAACGAACCAAATGCCGGTTATACTTTTGAACGATTAGCCACAGTTATAATGAATCCAAAAACTGGACAAATTTATGCAGCACAATCCTATCCAAATTTTGATCCAAATACACAAAATGCTGAAGATTACACAGATCCATTTATGGGATATTGTTTTGAACCTGGATCTACAATGAAGACTTTCACGGTGGCTGCAGCGGTTGAAAATGGAGTTTATGATCCAGATAATTGGATTGAAACTACTGGACGAAGACCGGTAGATGGAGGAACGGTAGTTGACTGGGTAAACAGTACACCAGCACGTACGTTTGGGGGAATTACTTGGGAAGAAGGATATTACTACTCGTCAAATGTTGCAATGTCGTATATTCTTCAAAAAATTGGTTATGACAATTGGTTAAAATTCCAGCGAGAAAAGCTACTCTTCGGTAAACCAATTAAAACACCGTTTTACTCAACGACAGCTTGTGGATTTAGTCCAGAATTACGTGGAAGTTCATTCGATATTATAAGTAGTTCATATGGTCAAGCGGTGACTGTAAATATGATGCAAATGTTACAAGCTTATTCAACAATTGGAAATAATGGAATAATGTCAGTTCCATATGTTGTTGATGCAACAATTGACTCAAACACTGGTAAAGTATTAGAAACATTTGAACCACAACAAAAACAAGTGCTTAAGCCTGAAACAGCAACAGAAATGCTAAAGAAAATGGAAGGTGTTTCTTATTCTGGACTACAATATACAACTGGACAACGTTATATCGAGAATTTTGCTGAGCCAAAGCCGAACTATCATGTTGGAGTAAAAACAGGAACAGCAGAAAATATTGATAGTACTGGAGCTGTAAAATCGCTGACAAACTCTGTAATGGCTTTTGCTCCAATTGATGATCCAGAAATTCTTGTATATTCATTTGTAGTTGATGGACGAGGAAACGCTGGACAAGAAGCAGTTGCGATCAAGGCGATGCCCCAATATGTCGATCGAGTAATTCAAAAAACGGTTGAATACTTAGACTCATCGAAATTAAAACAAGTTAAGGAAATTAAAGATCAACAAAAAATTAGTGATGTTTCAAACAAGAAATTGGATGAAGCACAAGCAATTCTTCAAAAAGATGGATTTAAAGTTATTAAAATTGGTGAAGGGAATGTTGTAAGCCAAGCGCCAAGTGCAAATCAGACAATTGTAAAAGGTCAAAAAGTTATAATTATTGGAGAAAAAGCAAAAATGCCTGATCTTGTAGGTTATTTAAAACCAGATGTTCGAATGATTTGTAGTGCAATGAACGTTGCTTGCGAATTTACAGGCAGTGGTGAGAAAGTAACAAAAGTAGAAGTTGATAAGAATAAAGTTTATAAAATTAAATTTTAAGGAAATAAATGGTTGATATACAACAAATAATAAGCAGGATAACAGGAGTAACAAAAGATTCGAAACAAGTCAAAGATGGTTATGCCTATTTTGCCTTTGCTGGAACAAAAGTTGATGGAAATAAATATATTGGAAATGCAATTAAAAATGGTGCAAAAGTAATTATAACTGAAAAAACACTTGATGATATTTTAGGTGTATATTTGGTTGGACAAGATTTACAAAGTAATATGGTAATAAGTGATGAAGTTCAAGTAATTCAAGTAACAAATGTTGCCCACACACTAAATACAATTGCATATCACTTTTATCAACTTGAAGAAGCATCAATTAAATTCATTGCAATTACAGGTACCGATGGTAAGACAACGACTGCAAACATTATTCAAAAATTGATTGGAAATTTTGAAAAATGTGCCTATTTAGGAACAAACGGTTTATACTTTGGTGAACAACAAATAGAATACACAGGGATGACAACTCCATTTGCTGATGTTTTATGTCGTAACGTTCGTCAAGCAATTGATTTTGGATGTGAATACTTTGTAATGGAAGTCTCTTCCCACGCATTAGCGTTAAATAGAATTGGCTTAATCAAATATGATGTAGCATTATTTACTAATTTAAGTCAAGATCATTTAGATTTTCACCCTACAATGGAAGACTATTATCAAGCAAAAAAGCTTTTATTCACCAAGTTTTGTCAATCAGATGCAACAATAATTATCAATATTGATGATCAAACAGGACAACGATTGTTTACAGAACTTACAGCAAAACAAATTAGTGAAGTTGAAAATGGACAGAAAATAATTAGTTGTGCACTTGAAAAAACAGCTGATTATCAAGCTGCAAATGTACAAGTAAAATTAGAAGGTAATCAGTTTGAATTATCTAAGCAAGTGGATGAACAGCTTAAAAGTATTCAAATTGCAAGTAGTTTGATTGCCAAATTTAATGTGTATAATCTGATGCAGGCCTTAATTTGTCTTGAATGTTTAAACTATGATTTAAGATCATTACTTGTACAAATTGAGCAAATCCAAATTTCTGGAAGAACAGAAATGATTAAAAATGAAAATCAAACAATAATAATTGATTATGCACATACACCAAATGCAATTGAAAATGTGATGAAGTTTATTTTTGATGTTGCAAACAATCGACCAATTACGGTTGTAACTGGAAGTGCAGGTGATCGAGATCACTCTAAAAGACCAGAAATGGGTAAAAGTGCTGCTAAATATGCACAGCGTTTAGTATTAACTGAAGATGATCCACGACATGAAAATGTAAAAGAAATTTGTACTGAGCTTAAAAGTGGAATTGAGAATCAAATTTGTGAAGTATTTGAAATTTATAAAAGAGTAGACGCAATTAAATTTGCGATTGAAACAGGGAAGAAAGACGAAATAATTTGTTTGCTTGGGATTGGTGCCCAACAAGTACTTTATTATGATGGATTTAAAGTCCCGTATAGCGAACGAAAAACAGTTGAAATGATTGTTAAGGAGAACAAGTGAAATTAGCGATTTTATTAACAATTGTTTTCATAAGTCAACACTTACTTATGAAAGCATATATTAAATATATCAATAGAATAGGTGCGGGTCAACCGGTTTTAGAAAACGGCCCTGATCATCAAGCGAAAAATGGAACGCCTACAATGGGAGGAATTGTCTTCATTTTCACAATTGTTATTTATTCAATAGTAGTTGGTGTTTATAACGGATTTGCAGATGCAGGTCAAATAGTGATGATCTTAGCTATTCTTGTAGCATATGCTTTAATTGGTATACGCGATGACTATTTAAAAATTGCGAACAATAATAATGCAAGTGGATTAACACCTAAGCAAAAATTATTACTACAGATGGGATTGTCACTGTCGGTTATTGTTTTCTTAGTATCACAAGATGCTAAAACAACGCTTGATTTCTTTTTCTTTAAATGGGACTTAGGATATTTTTACTATCTATTAATCCCGGTGATGTTCATGGGAATGACAAATGCTACAAATATTACTGATGGTTTGGATGGTTTACTGACAAGTAATTTCATTGTTTCGATGCTTGCAATCGGTGCGATTGCTTTCATTCAAGATAACAAAGATTTATATATGATGGCTTTTGTTATTTGCTTAAGCTTGTTAAGCTTTTTAATCTTCAATCGTTATCCAGCCAAAGTTTTTATGGGTGATACAGGTTCACTGGCACTTGGAGGACTGCTTTGCATGTTTGCAATTGCCTTGAAAGTTGAAATTTTCCTTGTACTGTTTGGATTCGTGTATATAATTGAAACATTGTCAGTGATAGCACAAGTTAGCTACTTTAAATATACGAAAAAGAAATATGGAGAAGGTCGTCGTATTTTGAAAATGGCACCACTTCATCATCATTTTGAGAAAACAGGTTATAGTGAAAATCAAATAGTTACATTGTTTGTTTGTATTCAAATAGTTATGTGTGCACTTGGAGTTAGTGTATATTATTTTTGTGGAGGATAGATGAAATTTGAGCAGCTTGAAAATAAACATATTATGATTTTAGGCTTTGGTAAAACGGGTGAAAATATCTTAAAAGAAATTGAAGAAGTCGATTGTCAAATAACGGTTGTAGCGGATCGAATTAGCGAAGAATATCTTGGTGACGTTCGTTTTACAACGACTCAAGTATTTCTGCAAAATCCAAATTTTTTCGATATAATTTTGAAAAGTCCGGGGATAAAACCAAATCATCCAGCACTTGCATATGGGCAACTAATAATTAATGATATAGAATTGATGTTTATGTATAAACAAGAACATGATTTAAAGACAAAAATTATTGCAATTACAGGAACAAATGGTAAAACATCAACTGTAAAGTTTGTCCACGAATTATTAACAAATCTAAATTATAAAGCAGAAATGGCGGGTAATATTGGAATGAGTCCGCTTGAGGCAATTAAAAAAATTCCTGAATATATAGTTGTTGAGTTATCCTCTTTTCAGTTACTAAATATTAATGAATTTATGGCAGACTATAATCTTTGTATAACACTTAGTCCCGATCACTTAGATTATCACGAAACAATGGAAGAATATGCGAATGCAAAATTAAAACTTTTGGAAAATATTGCCGACATTCAGATAACCTATCTTGATCAATCATTTAGTGAGTATACAAATCGTCCAATAACTTTAATTACTGAAGAAATAACTAACTTTTGTGAAAAAACAGAATTTAAACAACTTCAAATTAATAAAAAAAATTTACCAGCAATTTATTGTTTAGCTAAAGCCCTTAAAATTTCTGATGAACAATTAATAGAAAGCTTAGTCAATTTTGAAGGAGTCGAACATCGGATGGAATTTGTTCGTGAAATTAATACAATCACGTTTATAAATGATTCAAAAGCAACAAATGTTCAAGCAACAATGGCTGCAATAAGTAATTTTAGATATGATAAATTAACTGTAATCATTGGTGGATATGATAAAGGTGAAAACTTACAAAAAATGATCGATGAACTCATGCGTGTACACCGTGTACTTGTAATTGGAACGACTATCGCACCATTTGCTAATAGTGCGGTTGGAGTAATTTGTGACACTATGGAAGAAGCACTTACAAATGCCTATCAAAATGCTCAAAAAAATGATATAATATTATTGTCACCCGCTTTTGCGAGTTATGATCAATATCAAAACTATGAAGAACGAGGTAACCATTTTAAAGAATTAGTTGCAAAAATTCAGGAGTAAGATGAAAACATATATAATAAGCGCAGGTGGAACAGGTGGGCATTTGTATCCAGCAATTGAACTAGCAAATTCGTTAGTTAATGATGGGCACAAAGTTCTTTTCATTGCAAGTCAAAGTGGAATTGATCGACAAATTTTTGCAAGTCATCCAGATATAAAATTTGATGTAAAGTATTGGAGATTAAAAGGCTTAAGTCGTGAAAAAACGATAAAAGCACAACTAGGAAATGTTCGTAATGCTTTTTCACTTATAAATTTATTAATCAAAAGTGAAAAGCTAATAAAAAATATTAATCCAACTGCAGTGATTGGCTTTGGTGGCTACATTTCTTTCCCGATAGTCTATATGGCTTCAAAGAAAAGTATAGCAACAATTATCCATGAGCAAAATTCTTATCCAGGTTTAGTTAATCGTAAACTTGCTAATAAAGTTGATCAAGTACTTGTTGCATATAAAACATCAGAAAAATATTTTGATTGTCAAGTGAACTATGTTGGGAATCCGAGGGCAGATAAAGCATTTGAATATTGTGATAAATCAAAAATTGCTGCTAGACAAAAATCAATTTTACTAATCGGTGGTTCACTAGGAGCAGAAGTAATTAATAACTTAGCAATTGAATTTACAAAACAACAACAATTTAGTGACTATCAAATTACTTTGATTTGTGGTGATCGTTACTTTAAAGATTATCAGCCATATGAGTCGAAGAATTTAAAAATTATTGGTTATGAGCAAGCAATTTGGGAACGAATTTGTGAACATAACATTATTATCTGTCGCGCAGGAGCTTCAACTTTACACGAGTTGATGGCAATGGAAAAAAGAATTATTGCAATCCCATCACCAAATGTGGTAGCAAATCATCAAGAATTAAATGCTCGAGAATTTTGTCACAACGACAATTTTGAAATGATTTTGGAAACCGATGTAACATTTGAAAAAATAACAGAGATAATTAAATTCCTTGAAAATATCGAAGTTTCAGAGGTAACAATTAAGTCGAGCGCAATTGAGCAAATAAAGGAGTATTTATATGTACGATAAAATTATTAAGGAAATAGAACAAAAACAACTTGGAAGAGTACTTGTAAATGAAGAAATAAGTAAATACACAACAATTCGTTGTGGCGGAGCTGTTAATGCTTTATATTTCCCTAATAATATTGCGAGCTTATCATATGTAATCGATAAACTTAATGTTGAAAAAATAGAATATAAAATTTTAGGTCGTGGTTCTAATGTATTATTTGCAGATCATCATATAGATTTATTTGTAATTAAATTGTCCGAACTTTCTGATAAAGAAAAAACGAAAATAAAAGATAATCATATTTGGGTTGGAGCTGGTTATTCACTTCAAAAGTTCGCTAAAGAAATGTCAAAGTTAGGCTATAAAGGATTAGAATTTGCTGGTGGGATTCCGGCAACAATTGGTGGAGCAACCTTTATGAATGCAGGTGCGCATACTGGTGAGATGTCAGATATAATAAATCGTGTAAAAACAATTGATAAGTTTGGACAAATTCAAGAATATAGTTTAGAGCAATGTGAATTTAGCTATCGTCATTCAGTTTTCCAAGAAAAAAATGAAGTGATAATCGATGTTGAATTTAATTTCGAAATTGGTGATATTGCAGAAGTTTACAAGAGAATGAGTGGAAATTTAGCTTATCGTCAAGCAATGCAGCCGTTAAGTCGACCATCATTCGGCTCAGCGTTTAGAAATCCAGAAGGTTATCATAGTGGAAAATTAATTGAAGAATGCGGTTTAAAGGGTTATCAAATCGGTGGAGCAATGATTTCGAAAAAACATGCTAATTTCATTATTAACAATGAAGATGCAAAAGCAAGTGAGATTGTTGAATTGATTGAACTTGTTAAAGTGAGAGTTAAAGAAAAGTTTAATGTTGAATTGGAAACAGAGGTTGAAATGGTTGGATTTAAACATGAGTAAATATGTTTGGGATAACCTTGAGCGTGAAATAAGTGAAGAACGCCAAAAGAAAGTGACGGAGAAGCTTCGTGAAGAGCAAAAAATAAAACTAGAACAAGACGAAGAAATTGAACGCAAACGAGTCAAATTTCGTCGAATTATGTTTGGAACAATTGCCATTATTTTATTTGTTGCTTGCCTCTTTATCCCATTTATCGTAGTTGAAGATGTGAAAATTAATCCGTTAACAATTATTGATATTCAGCAATCGGAACTTAAAAAGGAATATACACCGAGAATAAGTTTATTCAATAAAGTAACTCTAAATTATCGAATAGCAAAGTCAAGTGATTTTATTGAGAGTGTAAAAAGTTCATACGATTCAAAGACTAAAGTGCTTGAAATAAAAATCACCGAAGCTAAACCACTTGCAATTACGGATAATGGTGAATTGTATTTTTGGAAAAATCTAAATTTATATAAGACAGATAAGTCACAAATTAGTGCACCTTTAATGACAAATATGAGTGAAGAAGTAAAAACTGCACTATTAAATCAACTAAAAACGCTACAATATGATATAATAAAAGAGATTGAAGTTATTAGTCCAAGCAAAGATTATACGGAAAATCACGTAGTAATTTTAAAGATGAGAGATGGAAATATTGTCGAAATAGTTTTAGAGGACATTTCTACAAAATTATCTAAGTATTTGGAGATTAAAAAAATAATAAATGCAAAAAATGGTGGAAAACCGGGTATTATCCATCTAGATATGGGAGATTACTATGAACCAAAAAAATAAATTGATTGCGATAAATTCTTTGTCAATTTTACGCATAGTTGGAATTCCTCTATTGTTCACAATTGACGGAATTGCGCGTTTTATTTTCGTTAATATTTTATTCATTACTGATTTTCTTGATGGTTATTTTGCAAGAAAATACAATCTCGAAACTAAATTGGGTGGCTTTCTTGATTTAATCGGTGATAAAGCATTAGTTTCTGTTTTAATGATTTACTATGGATTGTCTGATTGGACACTTATGATCATAGCTATTTTAATCGTTATTCGTGAAATAATTTCAATGGTTTTACGTTTCGCACAGTTAAGTGGTGAGAATAGAATAATTGCACCGTCATTTGCAGGTAAGCTAAAAACAACACTGCAGTTTATTGCGATTGATGCATTATTACTTGGACTACCAGCGATTATCTACCTACCAATGTTTATAATAATTGTCGGAATTGGTTACTACTCGCTATATACATACTTTGTTAGAGCTAGGAGTAAAAATGAATGATATTTTTATGGCAGCGTTTATAAGTATGGTATTAGCACAAATTATAAAAGTGCCAATTTATTATTTAAAAACTGGAAAATGGGAATGGGATATGGCAGTCTCAACAGGTTCAACCCCTTCGTCGCATTCAGCTTTTACTGTAGCGCTTACAACGGCGGTTGCATACCAAGAGGGATTTAACAGCACGTACTTTGCGATTTCCCTTGTATTTACAATGGTAATTTTACACGATGCAGTAAAGGTCCGTGGTGAAAGTGGAAAACAAGCCAAAATTATCAACGAGTTAAGAAAAGACATGAATCAGATGATTCAAATTCTGTCAGTAAATGTAGAAAATTCTGAAAAAGCAGAAAAGCTTAAAGAATTAATTGGACATAAAACAAGTGAAGTTGTTGCAGGAATTTGCTTTGGAGTAGTTGTTGCACAAATATATATGGTGTCTGTGAGTTAGCGGTAATAAAAAATTTAAATAAAAAAATAAAGAATAATTTTGTCAATAATAGGAGGACAATGAAAGGTAAGAACAACAAACAACAAGTGCAAAGAGACATTATTAATAATCAGATTAGAGCTCAAGAAGTAAGATTAATCGATGAAGCAGGTGAAAATGTAGGAGTAGTTCCAACGAAAAATGCATTACAAAGGGCAGAGGATGTTGAATTAGATTTAGTTTTAATTTCACCAACAGCTAATCCACCAGTAGCTAAAATAATTGATTATGGAAAATTTAGATACGAACAGCAAAAGAAACAAAAAGAAATGAAAGCAAATCAAAAAATTATTGTAATTAAGGAAATCAGATTATCACCAACAATTGATAAACATGATTTTACAACAAAAGCAAAACATGCTCGTAAATTCCTTGAAGAAGGAGATAAAGTACAAGTAAGTATTCGTTTTAGAGGAAGAATGATTACACATAGTGAATTTGGTTTAAAAGTAATTAATGAAATGATTGAAGAGTTAGCAGATATTTCAGATGTAGATCAACATCCAAAAATGGATGGTAGAAGAATGCTTGCGATGCTTGCACCAAAAAAGAAGTAGTATGCATATTGCATCTGCTTTTTTCTTTGTTGGAAAAGACAACTAAAAATATTTCGTAAAATGGAGAAGAAATGACAAATAAAATATTAAATGGAATGGCAATCGAACGTAATTTTCGCTTCTTTATAATTGATTCAAAAGAGATGGTTCAATACTTAAGTGATGTTCATCAAACAAGTCCAGTTGCGACAGCAGCACTTGGACGTCAGGCAACAATTACGGCAATTATGGGTAAGATGCTTAAGCAAAATCAAAAATTAACTTCAATTATCCGTGGTGATGGTCCAATTGGCCAAATGATTGTCACAGCAGATGATGAAGGACATGTCAAAGCGACGATTATTAATCCATTTGTAGATTTACCACTTAAAGAAAATGGTAAGTTAGACGTTAGTCGAGCGGTTGGAAACGGTGAGTTGATTGTTAGTAAAGATTTGGGTTTTCCAGAACCATATAATGGTGTTGTTGAATTAGTAAGTGGTGAAATTGCTGAAGATTTTACTTATTATTTTTCACAAAGTGAACAAGTACCGACAGCAATTTCAGCAGGAGTTTTAGTAGATGTAGATCACTCAATTAAAGCTGCTGGAGCCTTAATCATCCAAGTTTTACCAAATGCAACGGAAGAAGCTATTATTAAGCTTGAAGAGGCCTTTTTGAAAATGGAATCGATGACAACGATGCTTCAGAAAATGAATTTAGAAGAAATCTTAAGCCATATTTTTGCAACTGATTTTGAAATATTAGCAGAAATGAACGTTGAGTGTGTCTGTCGATGTGATTATGACTTTTTTATTCAAACCTTAAATATTTTAAATGATACTGATATTGCTGAGATAAAAGAAGAAGAAACAGTTGAATGTGTTTGTGAATTTTGTAAGAAAAAATACGATGTTAAAACAGCAGATTTACGTGAGATTGTCTCAAAATAAAAAACAATATTTAGTTTAAAGATAAAGCTCCTCAATTTATAGATTAATTGAGGAGTTTTTTCATATGTTTATTAATAATTTTTAGTTAGATAAAGCTAATTAATTTTCAATCAACTTTCTAATGATTAAAAATGAAATTGTCCCAACACTTGTAGTCAAAAACGTACCCCAGATTAAATCAACAATGACAACAGTTAATGGAAAGTTTGCTAAAGTTGAATAATTTGTTAAATCATAAGTAGCGTAACAAGTTAATCCAAGTAATGCAGAGCTTACAATTACCTTTACTAAGTCATTAGTAGCTAAATTTGGAGTAATTACAAAATAAATGATTGCTATTATATAGATGGTGTAGAAAATGGCAGCAGGAGCTAATTTAAATGGGCTTCTAAGTAATTCTCCAAGTTGATTAGTATAAAATTTATTAGCAATTAAACCAATCCAAAAAATATCAATTAAAACAAAAATAGCAGTGGTAATCAAAAACATGTATACATATTTCATTATTTTTCTCCTTTAGGTAGTGTAGGCCAAAATTTACTAGTGACTTTAGCATATTCTTGGTATGCTTCACGTTTCATCATTGTTTTTTCTAACATTGGAACACCAGATAACTTTACAATTAAAAAGTTGATCAAAAGTGGACTAATAAGTGAAAATGGATTGTGAGAAATTGCAAAACTTATTAAGAAAATACCATACCAAATTACAACTTCCCCAAAATAATTTGGATGACGTGTGTATTTCCAAAGACCTGTGTTTAAAACAGACGTTGGCTTAGTACGCATATATTGATTAAGTTGATAGTCGCCAATTACTTCAAATAAATAGCCAATTAAGAAAATTAATAAGCCAATTACTGCAAGTACGATATATGTTGGATTCGTTGAAGTAAAAGCGCTAATAAATGAAAATCCAATAATTAAACTAAATACCATTTGCATACAATAAATATATATAAACTCTTTGATTAAAAGAGGAATCCTTTTAAAGTTTGTAGTTAACTTTGTTTGAATTGCCACATAACGTTTATCTTCTGGCTTATTCCAATTACGTCTTAATAGATGGATGCTTAAACGTAATCCCCAGGCAAAAACTACGAGTAAAAGAAGTTTGTGCACAGTTGTTTGTGCGGATTGAATGTAAAACCAAAACGCTAAATTTACAAAACTTAACCCCCAAAAAATGTCAATTATATCATGCTTTCCTTTTAGTTTCCCGATAATGAAAACAAATAAATAAAAAATAAAATTAATTACTAATGCTTCTAAAAAAATACTCATTTTTCCTCCTTTGTGCTTGAAATTGCACACGTATAAATTAATTATATCAAATATATTTTTTCGAAAACTAAATATGTATATTATTGTTAAATTAAAAGAAAAAGAGTATTAGTGCTTTCTGGACAAATATAAAATAAGTAATGAAGAGATTAGCTTTTAAACTTACAACAAGTATAAGAAGATTGAAATTATTTTTAAAGTATTAAACTTAAAAGTTGGAGTTACTTTTAGAAGAAAAATGGTATAATAGATATTAAGAATTAAAAAAGGAGTAAACATGTTATGGAATTTAGATTCATACTACACTAGTTTTACAGGTGAATTTCAAACTGATGAAAAACAGCTAGAAGATTTGAAACAACTAATTATTGAAGAGAATAGAATTGAAAAATTAGGTCAGAGCTCAACAGAAAAATTAGTTATTAATTTTTTAAATCAAGAAATTAACTTTTATCAATTGTATGGAAAAATGGTGAACTATTGTAGTTTATTGCTTGCAGTAAATGCTGCTGATATTGAAGCGAAAAATGCACTTCAGCGCTTGAAAAAGCAAAAGGCAAGTGCTGTATCATCATTAAGTTTGCTTAAACAAACTATGTTAGAACGAGCAGATTATCTTGAGATAATTGAACAAGAACAATTTCAAGAACATCAGTTTATTTTAAACGAAGAGTATGAAAATAAACGATTTTTACTAAGTCCGTCAGTAGAAGAGACTTTAATGCAAGCTAAAATGAACGGATCTGAGCTTTGGTTAAATTATAAAAATGAAGTTATTGCTAATCATCAAGTTGAATTGAATGGTCAAAAATTACCGCTTACAGAAGTCCTTAATTTAAGTAATTCAAATAGTGCTAGTGTACGAAAAGATGCTTATTTAGCAGAAATTGCAAGTTATGAGAAAATTAAAGATGCAGTTGCGTATGCATTAAATGGAATTAAAGGTGAAGCTTTAATGACGGCAAAATTACGTGGCTATGAAAGTGTACTTGAGATGACTAATTTTGAGCAACGAATTGATTCAAAAACACTATCAACATTATTAGACGTAATTGAAACGTCATTACCGATGTTTCAAAGGTATTTAAATGCAAAAGCAAAATATTTAGGTTATAAATCAGGTATTCCTTGGTATGACATAAATGTAATTACAACAAAAGATGATTTACATTTTCCATATGAAGTAGGGTGTGAACTAGTATTAAATGCTTTTAAAAAATATTCAGATGAATTATATGAGTATGCTAAGCATGCGATTGAAAATAAATGGATTGATGTATATCCTCGAATTGGGAAACGTGGTGGTGCATTTTGTTCAAGTAATGATAAAGTAGAAGAGAGTAGAATAATGCTTAATTATGGGGAAAGTTTAGATGATGTCTTCACCCTTGCACATGAACTAGGGCATGGTTATCATAGTTATTGTATGAAAGGAATGTCTCGCTTAAATCGAGTATATCCAATGACACTTGCAGAAACTGCATCAAATTTTTGTGAAAATATCCTAAGTGATTATTTACTTAACCTTGATGATGAAGTTACAAAAATGGCTACAATTGAATTAAATACAATAAGTGAATTTCAAGTTATTGTTGATATTTATTCACGTTTCTTATTTGAATCAGAAGTTATGAAAGAACGTGATGGAAATTTTGTAAGTGCTGATGAACTATGTCAAATAATGGCTAAAGCACAAAAAATTGCATATGGAACAGGTTTGGATTCAGAATATAATCATCCATTTATGTGGACATGGAAACCACACTATTATAGTGCGGAAAATAATTTTTACAATTATCCATACGCATTTGGTTGTTTGTTTGCCAAAGGGTTATTTGAAAAAAATAAAGTAAACCCTAAAAGTTTTAAAGCTGATTATATAAAACTACTTAGGGCAACAGGAATGAAAAAAGTTAAAGATGTCACTTTAACTGTTGGAATTGATACGACAACAGCTGAGTTTTGGAGTAGTTCGCTTAAACAAACAGCTAAAAACATCGAGAGGATAATTGAATTTTGGGAAAAAACATCAGGAAATTAAAAATCGGATTATGCCAGCTAAAACCTGTAAAAAATAATCAAGTAGAATCTTTGAAAATTGCAGAAGAGTATATAAGTCAGGCTTCAAAATCTGCAGTTGATCTTGTTGTTTTTCCAGAAATGTGGAGTGTTGGCTATAATTTGCCTGAAATAGGCACAGAAGATCGAATTAATGAGTTTACAAAACAAGCATTAACAATTGATGGTGATTATATTCAAACAGTAAAAAAGCTTGCCCAAAAATATCGTTTAGCAATTTGTATTACCTATTTAAGAGATAATTTTGGAAAAATGGAAAATGCTTTAGTGTTGATTGATCGTATGGGACAGCATGTTTTAGAGTATTCAAAAGTACATACATGTGATTTTGGTTCGGAAAAAATTCTCCATTCTGGTCAAAGTTTTAATGTTGGTGTCTTAGATGTTGGATTTACTAAATTAAAAGTAGGAGCAATGATCTGTTATGATCGTGAATTTACAGAAAGTGCCAGGACATTGATGCTTAAAGGAGCAGAACTCATTTTAGTTCCGAATGCATGTGAATTAGAACAAAACCGAATTGCACAATTAATTAGTCGTGCATTTGAAAATATGCTTGCAATTGTATGTGTAAATTACGTAAATGAGCAGGAAAAATGGTGTTCATATGTGTTTGATGGAATGGCATTTGATAAAGCAGGAAATTCGCGTGACATGCAACTGCTTAAAACCGATCTAGATCAAGCGCTTTACATTTGTGAGCTTGATTTAGAAGCGTTACGTATATATCGACTAGAGGAAACGTGGGGGAATGCGTATCGAAAACCTAATGCATATCAACTTATAGTTGAACATGGGAAAGAAGTTCCATTCGTTCGTTGAGATTAAAATAACTAAATATGTCATTTTTTGTTTGAAGTTTGATAATATGATATAATATTTTTGAAAAGTATTTTGTATTTTATTGAAATTGTGTGTGTGAAAAGAAGGAAGTAATGTTTAAAAATAAAGAGTTTTTATTGATCAATTTATATATTATTTTTGCTTGTGGCTTAATTTTTGAGCTATTCAATCAATTATTTTATATTATGTATATAGAAAAAGCCGTTTTTTTCGGCATAAATAATGTATATTTAATTGCAGTTCCAATTGTCATTCTAAGTTTTTATTATCAAAAATATCATTTTGCATTAATGCTATTTATTTTTAATACATTGTCCGAGGGAAGTATTTTTGGAATAACTTTTGAGACAAATACAGTAATTGTATCACTTTTATGGTTAACATTGATTTCGGCATTTTTGTGCTCGATTTTTGAAGTTTTTGATGTTTTTTATGGTGTGAGAATTAAAACTTTTTATAAAGTAATTGATGGAATCTTAAGTATTATATACTTCTGCGTGTTGATTTTATTTGTAGTCAATGTCAATCAAAATTTAATTGCAAGTTTTATTACAATCCCTGCAATAATCTTAGTCGGAATTGTTTACTCAATCCTCTTGATGTGGCAATCAATTAAAAATATGGCGCCACTTAAATGGGTATTTTTCTTTACAGTTCTTATATTATATAATCCCTATTTAGTATATTTAAATGCAGAAATAATGAAATATTTTATCTATATTTTAATTGTACTAATTGTCTTTAAAAGTTCAAAATCGAATGAAAATGATATTCCACTTTTTAGAAGTGGGTTTTATAATATTAAGTATAAATTTAATAAATAGTTTTGAAGGGGGAATAAGGAGATTACAACAAACTTAACACAAGATTAACATTAATGATGTATAATTTTTATGTATCGTTTTAAAGATAATAGATTGAAGTAAAAAATTATCTTCAATGATTAACGTCTTTAAAAAGGTATAAAAAATACAAAAATACGGATTTTAATAGAACTTTTTAATAATTATTTAAATTAACTTTAAATTAACATTCAAATGTTATAATAGGTACGTAATCAGATTTGATTACAATCAAAAAAACTTTCTTTTTAAAAACAATATTCTAAATGAATATAAAAATATACATAATAATTTTTAAGATTTATAATAATAATTCTTTTTAAACTATATGCACTATTTTTGATAATAACAACATACTTAATATCTTTTTAGAACAAAAATATATTATTCAAATACAAACAATACTTTATAAAAAATACTTAATAAAAATACTTAATAAAAATACTTAATAATTTTAAAGGTCTAAGAGCATCTTGCTCTTAGGCCCTCTCTCTTTAAATGCTTAAATTTGGTCGAAGAAGTACTTTTTAAACATATGTCGTTAAATTATGTATAATGTATATATATGGAATAAAACCAAAAGGAAAGGATATTTTGAGAGAAAAGAAAAAGCAGGACGAAATTCAAAAGCAAATAACTTCTATTCAAACACGTTTTCAGCAAAAAAGTTATTATGATCAAACAGATTTAGTTTTTGATGTTGAATGTTTAGAGGATGTACTCGTTGGATTAGTTAGCAAAGTTTATGAAAGAGATTTGAAGATTTGTTGGACATTTGTACCAGCTATTTGTTTTCGAGATTATTTTGCTGAACTTTGTTGTCGATTACCAATGCTCTCAGTGCTTAAACAATTAAAAATAGAAGTTTGTGAATTGGAAAAGAATTATTATTTTAAGTATTATGTAGAAAAACACTATAAAGTAGTAAGCATAGATGATGGTCATAGTTATTTATCAATTAAGGCAAATGGACAAATTCATCATGCAAAACGCATGCTAATTTATACAAAAACAGAGATGCTCTATAAGTTAAATCTTGATAGATCAGGAGAATTATTATTAATGAATTTACGCATACCCAAAAATCAACAAATCTTTGTTGGTACAGATTCAGCCTATCAGTTTAAGTTGAAAAAACATGACAAATTTATATATACATGGAAACAAAGGTGGATTTTTTTTCGAAAAAAAGTTCGGAATTTCAACGAAGAAATTGTTTTTAAAGAGAAAGGAACAACTTCGCCCCAAAAATTAATTATTTTGAATCCTTATAAGCAGACGGCTAATTCTAAAACACCACTTATTGTTTTAGATTATCCTCGTCTTGGAAAATTTCAAAATTGTAATTTTATAAGTTTAGTCGATAAATGGGAAACGTATTGTTTATACAATGATTATGACGAATTTATTTTTGAAAAGTATGTTGACTTAATCAAAAATCGTATGAATAAATATCAATTACTAGAAGAAGATTTAATTTTTGTTGGTTTTTCTAAAGGAGGAACAATGTGTTTGAATTTTTATAAGTATTTTCCAGAAAGTTATTATGTGGTTGGAATCCCTCAACTTAATCTTTTAAAATTTGCTTATAACCAAATTTATGGTTTAACTTATATTTCAAAAACTTTGTTTGCTCAAACAATTGATTTTTTGAACCACGAATTAATGATCGAAGAGTTTATTGAGTCGCCGAAAACTTTTTGTTTTTTTGCCAAAGATGATTATTTGTCGAATGCAAACTTTGAACCTCCAGCAAAACTTACTGTTGATGCATGTCATGATCAAGCAGCTTATACGATGCAAAAAAAGATTGTACGCCATATTTACCAACTTGTAAAAAATGATTGAGTAGTTATTACTAGTATAATAGCACATCACTTTCGTCTTTTTGTCTTTACTTTTTAAAGCAAAAATGTGTTATATTTGAGTTTTGTGCTACAATATATATGACGTAGGACTTGAAGGTTTCTATGTAATATGTAAATAGAATTTGAAAAGAGGAGTTATAAATGATTAAAAAAATTAAATTAGGAAATTTAGAGTGTTCAAATATTGCAATCGGAACATGGCGTTTTAATGAGGGATTTGAAAATTCTGAACAAGTAAAAGATTTTATATTACAAATTGAAAAATTAGGGATAAATACGATTGATACAGCACAAGTATATGGTTCAAAGCATTTTCACTATGCTGAACAATTGTTAAGTGATTTATTAAGTGATGCTGAAATTCGTAAAAGATTTATTGTTGTAACTAAAAGTGGAATTGGTTGGGGTGATGTAAATCAAGAATCTCAGTGGGGATTTTACGATTTTTCGAAAGCTAATCTTTTAAAAGGAGTTGAGGGGTCTTTAAAAGCTATGCAAACAAGTTATATTGACTTATTTTTACTACATAGACCAGATTATTTTGCAGATTTTACGGAAATTAAAGAAGCATTTATTGAATTGAAAAACAGTGGTAAAGTAAAAGAGTTTGGTGTGAGTAATTTTACACCAACTGAATTTGCAAGTTTAAATGAATACTTAAAAAAAGAAGCGAATATTGAACTTGTTACTAACCAAATAGAATATAATCCATTTTGTACTGAACATATTGAAAACGGGAATTTATATTTCTTAAAAGGACAAGGAATCAGTCCAATGATTTGGTCACCGTTTGCCGGAGGAGAAGTTTTCAAAAATGTCGCAGTTTTAGAAGAACTTGCTGCTAAATATGAAACTTGTGTTGAAGAAATTGTCTTAAGTTATATTATAGAATCAAATACTAATCCATTAGTAATTTATGGTTCAAATAAAGTTACAAACTATGAAAAGTTAAAAGATTTTAAAGGAGTTAAACTTAACAAACAAGAAGTATTTAAAATTCTAAGTACATGTGGTGAGTTTGAAATTAGATAGCTCTAATTATCAATTTCACAAAAAATGTAAAATTTACTTGCACTTTTCATTTAAATGTGATATGATTACCTTATAACAAAAAAATTACGAATATATAATCCCGATAATATGGTTTGGGAGTCTCTACAAGTTTACCTTAAATAAACTTACTATGAAATGTACCCTATAAAATAGGTGTGCCTTCATGGCATACCTCTTTTTTTATTTTCATGAGATATTTGTACAAATGAAGGAGATTAAATGAACAAGATAATTGTTGTTGATTTTGGTTCGCAATTTAATCAAGTAATTGTGAAAAAATTAAGGAAAATAAAAGTTTTTGCAGAACTAATTTATTTCGAGGATTTAACCTTGGAAAAATTAGAAGGTGTTAAGGGGATTATTTTAAGTGGGAGTCCGTGTTCTGTTTATGAACAAGATGCATATAAACTTGCATTTGATATTACAAAAGTTTCGATACCGGTATTAGGTGTTTGTTATGGGATGCAGTACTTAGTTCATTTTGATGGTGGTGAAGTAAAAGCATCAGCGATTAAAGAATACGGTAAAATGCAAATAGAGATTGAGAGTGAGTCGAAAATTCTTGCGAAAACTGATAAAATACAAACAGTTTGGATGTCACATAGTGATAGTGTTTGTCAGTTAGGAGAAAATTATAAGCTAGTAGCTTCATCAAATAATCATCCAGCAGTTGTACAACACTCTAATAAAGAAATTTATGGAGTCCAATTTCACTTGGAAGTTGAACATACTGAGTTTGGAGAACAAATTCTAGCGAATTTTTGTTTTGATATCTGTCAAATAGAAGCTGAATTTAATATGGCTCAATATTTTGAATTTATTAAAGAAAAAATACTTGATGATGTAAAAGATGAACATGTTATTTGTGCGATAAGTGGTGGTGTTGATTCAGCAGTTGTTGCTCAATTATTGAAAAAAATAATTCCTAATCAAGTTCATTTTTTCTATGTTGATACTGGTTTAATGCGTCTAAATGAAACTAAAGAATTATTCACTTCGTTTAAAGAAGAACACAATATTGAAGTTTTACAGATTGATGCATCTAAACAAATGTTTGATGTATTATCAGGTTTAGTTGAACCAGAAGCTAAGCGAAAAGCAATTGGAAAACAGTTTATCGATACATTTGAAGAAACTTTAGTTAAACTTTCTTTAGATTACAATGTGAAATATTTAGCGCAAGGGACACTTTATTCAGATATTATTGAGTCGGGAACAAAATCATCACATACAATCAAATCACATCACAATGTTGGAGGATTACCTGAGGAACTAAACTTTGATCTACTTGAACCACTTAAGTATTTGTTTAAAGATGAGGTAAGACAACTTGGTTTAGAACTTGGCTTACCAAAAGAAGTGACATTTCGCCAGCCATTTCCAGGTCCAGGTTTAGGAATTCGTATTATTGGAGAAGTTACTCCTGAAAAAGTAGCGATTTTACAAAAAGCAGATTTAATTTTAAGACAGAAATTGGATCCAGTAGCAGATCAATTAGACTTATGGCAATATTTTTGCGTATTAACAGATACAATGAGTGTTGGAGTTAAGGGTGATGTTCGAGCTTATGAGCATGTACTAGCGATAAGAGCTGTAAATAGTAGCGATGCCATGAGTGCAAATTTTGCTCATATTCCGTTTGAACTATTAGGGGAACTAGCAACAGAAATTACAAATACGGTCGAAGGTATAACAAGAGTTGTGTATGACGTAACCTCAAAACCGCCGGCAACGATTGAGTGGGAGTGATTATGAGAGCATATATTGAGCAAAAATTTAAAGTGAATGAGCGAAATTCAACGATAAAAAGAGAAATAATGAGTGGGATAATTGCATACCTTGCAATGAGTTACATTGTGTTTGTAAATCCGTTAATTTTAGCACAAGCAGGAATGAATCAAGATGCTGTTTTTGCAGCGACAATCTTCGCGAGTTTTGTTGGAACATTTTTAATGGGTTGGTATGCAAACTATCCGTTAGGAATTGCACCATGTATGTCGATGAATGCTTTTTTCACATATACAGTTGTCCTAAATATGGGACTTTCTTGGCAAGAAGCACTTGCATGTACTTTAATTAGTTCGTTTTTATTTGTCATACTTTCTGCCTCTAAATTCCGATACACTATAATTGAGGCGATTCCGAGTGATATAAAATCAGCGGCAACAGTTGGACTTGGATTGTTTATCGCATTTGTTGGTTTGAAAAATGCGCAAATAGTACAAGTTGTTGCAGACAGTGGACAAATTACTTTTTCAACATTTGAAAATCCAAATGTAGTAATTGCTTGGATTGGAATAATAATTAGTGCAATATTTATGGTGAAAAAATCAAGGTTTGCAATTTTATATGGTATGATTGCAGCAGTTGTCATTGGTTTACTAATAAACTTGTTAAATGCTCAAGGGATTTTAGCGATAAATTCGGATTTTGTTGATAGTTTACCAAAAATACCGGATTTTGATGCAGCGTCATTCTCTCCGTTGACACCTATTAAAGCAATGATTGATGAAACAATGTTTGTCTCTTTTCAAAATATAGGTAAAATTTTCACGCTTTCTGGTTTTGGAGTAATTCTATCATTTCTATTCTTAGACTTTTTCGGAACAGCAGCAACACTTGGTGCCGCAAGTGTGGAGTTGAAAGCAGCGGGTTTAAATGATAACAATAAACGTGTATACTTAGCAGACTCAGTTGGAACTTTTTTTGCAGCTACATTTGGTTCAAGTAATGTTACAACTTTTATTGAGAGTGTAAGTGGAATCGTAAGTGGTGGAAGAACAGGATTAAGTGCGGTAGTTACTGCCTTTTTATTCTTATTTTCGATTTTCTTATTTCCAGTTTTAAGTTTAATAACGGCTGCAGTAACAACACCAGCAATGGTTATGATTGGAGTTGTAATGATTCGAAGTGTTGTTGATATTGATTGGCATGCTGGTTATGAAGTAACAATTCCCGCCTTTTTTGTAATGATTCTGATGCCGTTTTTAGGTTCGATTTCATTAGGTTTAGCAATCGGATTTGGACTTTATGGACTACTAATGTTAATTGCTAAAAGAGATCAGGAGATTAATAAGATGCTTTGGGGAATTATTATTGTTTCAAGTATATATCTTATAGCAACTTTTATGGGGGTTATTTAAATGACAAAATTACAGCAAAAATTAGTTGATAGTGCACAAGTAATTGACAATCATATAATAAAACTTGATCATTTATTAAATCATAATATTGATATCGGATTATTAGATGAAATTGCTGAAGTAATTGCCGTTGAATGTGAAAATTTAGGAATTGAAAAAATTTTAACAATCGAAACAGGGGGAATTGGTTTAGCAACGTTAGTATCAATAAAACTAGGAATGGTCGATGTAGTGTACGCCAAAAAAGGAAAAAGTTTGATAACGACAGATGAAAACTATGAAGCAACTGTCGAAAGTTTCACTAAAGGAACCAAGTTTGAATTATCAGTTTCAAAGTCCTTTTTAAACAAACAAAAAATTCTTATTGTTGATGATTTTCTTGCAACAGGTAGTGCATTAAACGCTCTATTAGCTATTGCCAAGCAAGCAGATGCTGAAGTGATGTTAAGCGCTTTTATTATTAATAAAACATTTCAAAATAATTGTGAAGGAAAAATTTTTTCAATTTTAAATGTAACGGGAATTACTGATGGAAAACTAAAAATTGATTAGTTACAATAATTGTAATTATAACTTATTTTAAAACTATAAAAAACACCGAACAAGCAAAGAAAATAGAATGGTTAAAACATTTTTTTGTAAGAGGTTACAAAAAAAACGAAAAAATTGCAAAAAAAAATGTTATAATAGGTATGACGCTTTCTTGAAGGCTTGAAAGTGTTTTATGTAGATAAATAATAAGGAGAAAAAATGCAAAAGTTTTTCAGTAAATTAGGACAAATTTTTATGTTACCAATTGCACTTCTACCTGCTGCGGGAATTATGCTTGGAATTGGTGGAAGTTTCACTAATAAAAACATGATTGATTCGTATGGGTTGACAGCTGTTTTAGGTGAAGGTACACTGATGAATGGATTCTTAAAGGTTCTATCATCAGCAGGAGATATAGTTTTTGCAAACTTACCATTAATGTTTGCGATTGCAATCGCAATCGGATTTGCAAAATCTGAAAAAGGTGCTGCAGCTCTTGCATCAGTAATGGCATTTTTAATTATGAATGTTGCAATTGCTCAAACAATGTCATTGGCTGGGATGATTGCTGGTGAAGCACCAAATCAAGTAGTAAATTTATTCGGTAATGAGTTTAGCGGTATGTTAACTTCAACACTTGGAATTTCAAATACACTTTCAATGGGTGTTTTCGGTGGGATGATCGCCGGTGGTTTTACAGCTTACTTACATAATAAGTTTATTGATGCAAAATTACCAGCTTATTTAGGATTCTTTTCAGGTCCAAGATTAGTACCAATTATTTCTTCATTCTTTGCACTATTCTATGGAATGGCTTTAGTTCTTATTTGGCCATTTATCGGTGCTGGACTTGCAGCTCTTGGAGATGCATTAGGTGTAATGAAAGATAATGGTCTAGGATTTTCGGCATCGTTACTATTTGGTTTAATTGAACGTAGTTTAATTCCATTTGGTCTTCACCACGTGTTCTACTTACCTCTTTGGCAATCGACTGTTGGGGGAACGTATGAAATTGCAGGTCAATTAGTTAATGGAACACAAAGTGCTTTCTTTGCTTCACTTGCCGCAAATGATTTTTCTCAATTCCCATCAACAAACTTCATGACAGGGAAATACCCATTCATGATGTTCGGATTACCAGCAGCTGCTTATGCAATGTACACAGTTGCAGATGCAGACAACAAAAAACAAGCAGGTGGATTACTATTCTCAGTTGCGTTTACTGCTTTCTTAACTGGAATTACAGAACCAATTGAATTTACTTTCTTATTCCTAGCGCCAATGCTTTATTATGGATTCCATGTACCAATCGCTGGACTTTCATTTATGCTAATGGATTTACTAAACGTAAAAGTTGGGATGACATTTAGTGGTGGATTTATTGACTTTACATTGTTTGGTATACTTCCAGGATTCGCAGGAACAGAAAATAATTGGTACTTTATTCCATTAGTTGGACTTGCATTAGCACCAATTTATTTCTTCGGATTCAGATGGTACATTTTGAAAAAAGATATTCCAACGCCAGGACGTGGTGGAAGTGCAGTTAAAACAATGTCGAAAGCTGACTTTAATGCAATGAAAACTAAAACTGGAGACACTGATTTTATTGAAGCAATTATTGATGGTCTTGGTGGTCGTGATAATATAATCGATGTAGATGCATGTATTACACGTCTAAGAGTAAGTGTAAAAGATGAAAAATTAGTTGAAGATAACGCTTTTTGGACTACAAAAATGGGTGCAAGTGGTGTTGTGAAAATGGGACCTGCAATTCAAGTTATTTATGGAGCGAAAGCTGCAGAATATAAAACGGAAATTTTAAAAGTTTTAGGAAAATAATGAGAAATGCAACTAAGCGAATTGGATCATTTGTAATTGATTTATCAATTGTCGGAATGTTTTATCAAATGGTAACGTTTGTTACAACGGGTTACTTTTTCTATACACTTACTAATCTAGCATATGACACTTTTGTTTTCATCATGTATATACTACTTTATGTTACAGTAGCAGTTGTATATCAGCTAGTTTGCTATAAAGTAGCGAAAGGTTCATTAGGAAAACTACTAATGCAAGTTAAAGTAGTTGTAAAAAAGGGAAAACGTCCAACAGTGAATCAAATGTTTAAACGAGAACTAACAAAATACTACTTATTGATGTGTACGCTTGGAGTATATGGAATCTGGCAGTTATATGTTCTTTTCAATAAAAAAGAAAATAGTTTTCATGATCAGTTCGCTCAGACGACAGTTGACTAATAATTAAATGATTAATAAAAATGAATTGCCTTAATTGGCAATCATTTTTTATACATCAAGTACAGAAATAGTTTACAATGGTTTGTGTTATATGTTATAATGTATTTGTAAGTTTTATAAAAGAGGAGGACGTTAAATGATACAAACAAAATTAATTAGAGAAAATATCTATTCATTCAAAGCGATTGGCTATTTAGATTTAGACTTTCACGGATGTATTTTTCGAAATGAAGAAGGTGCAAGTTATAACTCGTACATAGTGATTGATGAACAAGTTACTTTGATTGATCTAGTTGATCAACCATTTATGGATGAATTTATTAGACGAATTAAAGAGGTACTCGGTGATCGGAAAATTGACAATATAATTATCAATCATGTCGAGCCTGATCATGCAGGTGGATTTGAACAACTTCGAGCGGAATATCCTGAATCAATTTGCTTTTGTTCAAGTGAAGCCAAAAAATCAATGTTGCAAATGTTTTTTAAACAGCACGAATTTGAAACGGTAAAAAATCTAGAGACGATTACTACTGGAAAATATACATTCACGTTTGTACTCACTCCATTCATTCATTGGCCAGATAATATGATTACATATTTGAATGAAGAAAGAATTTTATTTAGTAATGATGCGTTTGGAAGTTTAGCTAATTCAAATAAATTTTATGATGATGAATACGAATATTCAGAACTAATCAGACATACAAAAGAATATTATGCCAACATAGTTCAGCCGTGTAATCGATTTGTGCAAACTAAACTACAAGAAATTTTAGACTTGAATTTAGAATTAGACTTAATTTGTCCAGCACATGGAGTAATATGGAGAAAGCATATTACTGATATTATTAATCAATATATAAGGTGGGCAAAAAATGGAGATGTAAAAGACAAAGTTATAATTGTTTATGATACAATTTGGGATAACACAGAATTAATTGCGAATGAAATTGCAGTTGGAATTGCCAATCGAGGTTTTGAAGTTCGAATCTTTAATGCATCAAAACATCGAAAGAGTTTAATAATGTCAGAAATTATGGATGCTCGAGGAATTTTAGTTGGATCGTCTAATTTCAATAATACAATGTCGCCACAAATTGCCGATGTTTTAGAAAGAATAATTGCACTTAAACCATTAAATAAAGTAGGAATGGCTTTTGGAAGCTATGGATGGGCTGATGTTCATTTGAACCGAATTGAGTCGAGGCTAAAAGAAGCGAATGTCCAAATTGTTCAGCACGCCTTATATGAAAATTTCACACCTGATGAAGCACAACTTATTTATGCTAAAGAAGTTGGTGAAAAATTTGGAAAGAAAATTGAGGAGTTGAAAAGCTATGATTGAAAAAGAGTTGTTAGAAAAATTACGTGATATACTAGATGAAAGTTTGATTAAAACAACTCCGGTTAGCTTGGTTAATTATAGTTATGATGCTTCTCCAATTGAAGCAAAACTGCCAACGGCTGTTTTACAACCACAAACAGTTGAACAAATTAGTGCTATCATTAAATTATGTAATCAATTTAAGCAACCAGTAATTGTACGCGGCGCAGGTTCGAATTTATGTGGTGCAACAATTCCTGCAAGCAATGAACTAATTATTGATATGAAATATTTTAATCAAATTGAGGAAGTTGATTTAGAAAATTTAACGATGACGGTCGGTGCAGGAGTAATTACTAAGGATATAGCACAAAAAGCTGCTGAATTTGATTTGCTTTATCCACCTGATCCTGGTAGTATTAATGTCAGTACTATTGGAGGAAATATAGCGGAAAATTCTGGTGGATTAAGAGGTTTGAAATACGGTGTAACTCAGGACTATGTGCTTGGACTTGAAGTTGTAATGGCAAATGGTGATATTATTGAAACAGGTGGTAAGTTAACAAAAGATGTTGCAGGATATAATTTGACACAGCTAATTGTAGGAAGTGAAGGTACATTAGGAATAGTTACAAAAGCAATTTTAAAACTAATTCCAATGCCGACTTATAAGAAGACAATTACAGCATATTTTCAAAGTCTCGGAAGTGCTGGTGATGTTGTAAGTGATATTATTGCGGCACGTATTATTCCAGCAACTTTAGAAATTATTGATCAAATGACAATGCAGGTTGTAGAAAATCATGCAAAGATTGGACTTGATACATCAAAAGCAGCTTTTCTTTTAATTGAGCAAGATGGCTCTAAAGAAAAAGTTGATCAAGAGATGGAAGTGATAATTGAAATTTGTCAAAAGCATAACGGAGTAATGGAAGTTGCAAATGATAGTGATCGAGCACTTGAAATTTCAGCAGCTCGTCGAAACTGTTTGGGAGCATTAGCATCACTTGCACCTACAACTTTACTTGAAGATGCAACAGTTCCTCGAAGCAAAGTTGGAGACTTTTTACGGAAAATTCAAGAAATAAGTCAAAAATATGATGTCAACATTTATACATTTGGGCATGCAGGTGATGGTAATATGCATCCAACAGCACCATGTGATATTCGTGATTCAGAACATTTTGAACGAGTTGAAAAAGCTTTTGAAGAAATATTTAAGTGTGCAGTTGAAATGGGTGGAACAATTACAGGGGAACATGGTGTTGGGAAAATTAAAGCACCATATTTGCCACTAAAAGCTAAAAATAGTCTTTATCATATGGAACTAATAAAAAAAGCACTTGATCCAAATAATATTTTAAATCCATCGATAATGTTCGAGCTCGGAGGTGACAATGGCATTCTTGAAAAATCATGAACTAATAATTAAAGAAATTAGAGAACAAATTGATTATGAACTTTTATTAAATTGTATGAGATGTGGATTGTGCATAAATACTTGTCCAACCTATAAAGTTTTTGATCGTGATGAAAGTCAATCTCCTCGTGGACGCATCGCTTTGATCAGAGCAGTCTACGATGGCTTATTAATTCCTGATGATGAATTTAAAAAAGCCTTAAACCAATGTATTGTTTGCAAGAAATGTATGGAAGTTTGTCCAAGTAGTGTTAAGTATACAGAACTTCTATTTACAGCAAGAAATATAATTGATCGACACACTTAAAATTGAATAATAAAAAGACCCTCTTAGCTTGTCTAAGGGGGCAACTTAATTGTAAATAACTCAACATTTGAATAAATATTATTTAGAATGGGTAAATGTGCTAAAATAGTAAGAACAGAAAGGGAATAAAATGAAAAAAATTTGGATAATAATTATAGTTGGAATTGGTTGGCTTCAAGGTGAGAGGCTTGTTGTAACAAAATACCAACTTGATTTTGATGAAATAACTAAACCTATGAAGATTATGCAGTTAAGTGATTTACATTCACTTGCAAGACCAGGGAAGCAACAACAAATTATTGAAACACTAAAGAGTGAAAAACCTGATATCCTTTTGTTAACTGGTGATATTCTAACGGGCTTTGAAGATAAAATGACAATTGACTTTATTGGAAAATTATTTTTACAACCAACCTTTTATGTAAGTGGTAATCATGAATTTGATTATGGAGTAGAAAATTATCAAGCAAATATTGGTGAATTAAAAAAGCTAGGAGTAATTGTTCTAGATGATGAAAGGGCAGAAGTTGATCAAATTAATTTGATTGGTATTGCAGATGATGGTATAACGTATTTAATGCAAGAACCCGAAACAGTGACAGCTGAACGTGAGCGGAACCTAAAAGAATTTATTACAAAAAATAAGCAAAAAGAAAAATTAAATATTGTTTTAAATCATCGTCCACAATATCTCAAAACATATGTCGATACGAATGCTGATTTAGTTTTTTCAGGTCATGCCCATGGTGGACAATGGCGATTACCGATCGGTAACGTAAGTATAATTGCACCTGATCAAGGGCTTTTTCCAAAGTATACATATGGTCTATATCAAGAGCAAGATACTTCACTGATTATAAGTAGTGGAATTGAATATATTAATGTGATTCCACGTTTTTACAATCCTCGAGAAATTGTAATTTGTGAAGTGATGTAAAAGTGAATGGAAAAACTTTGGATAATTATTTATTTTGAAATAAACAACTTATTTTTTTCGCCAAAATGTCGGGCAATCAGCTTTGGTTTCTAGGTTGAAATTAATGATTTTTGCTAGTAAATCGTAGTTGATTGTCTGTTGCCATTTGATACGGAAAAACATTTTTCCAGGGTTATAGTCATTTTTGACTATTTCATCCATAAAAATATTTAAAGTATATTGTTCGGGAGCAACCGCAATATGTGCATTTGCAACACTAAACCCAATGATGAAAGTCCCTTTATGTACAAACATCGGTTGCTTCCAAGCGATTTTACGTTCTAACATTGGATAATTTTCAGTGATCCATAGAAAAATTTCAACTAGTTTTTCTCGATGTTCTTGTTCAGGTATTTCCTCTAAATAATTTGTAAATTCGATCATATTACTCCTTTATTTTAAATTGTAGCATAGTAGTTAAATAGTTGCAAGTGTATGGAATAAATTGCAAAAAATGGAAAAATCAAAAATAATGATTTTTACACTCGAATATTGCAAGAAAACGTGAAAAAAAACAATAATCATGGTAAAATATAGGTGTGAGAAAAAAAAGTATAAGCAAAAATGAAAAACGGGAGTATGAATGATAATTATAAGTAATCATCGGGACTCTGAGTTATATTTATCAGCTTACTCATCAGAACGAAAACTTTTTCGATTCGAATGTGGTGAAAACTCAGAATTTAGCGATTTGCTCTCATTACAAGCAGCAATGAAGCAAGTGGTAAATCATTATCAGAAAACAACGGGAGATCCGTTGGTCATTTGTTTTGAAGCTTATAAAATTGAAGACCGTTTTTTAAATATTGTTTATACAAACATCAACGGTGAAGAACTTTTGATTGAAAAAGAAGCACCAATGATAATTTTTCCACTTAAAGAATTTTCGAAAAGTTGCTTGAAATATTATCCGCTTGAGTCAATGACAGAGCTTGGAGTTGTTGGATCAGTTGTTGATGAAGAAGAGGTTGATGTATATCGAGTAGCAGTTCGTGCATTGATTGAAGAAGATGGGAAATTTTTGTTTATGGCAACAGATGAAAAACGACCAGGATATCAAAAATATCAAGGTCTTGATAGCATTGGCGGTGGAGTCTATCCAACCGAAACATTAAAAACGGCGCTTATTCGAGAAGTTCAAGAAGAAAGTGGCTTAGAACTTAAAAATGTTAAGTTATTAGGCTTTATTTCGGAATATGTAACACTAACGAATAAGCAGGAGCTAATTGGGAAAATTAATCGAAAAAGTTACCAAATATATTTTACTGGTGAAGTTTGTGGATACAGCACAACGAATCTATGTGATTATGAAAAATTAAATTTTGTAGGAATTGAACGCTTTGGCCTTAAAGATGCAATTGAGGTTTTTCGAGTAAAAGTTGAAAATAATTCTCAAAACATGATGAACACCTATTTTAAGCGTGAACTTGTAATGTTAGAACATCTAGAGAAAAAGCAAGTAAGGAGTAAAAATGAATGCAGTTGAAATGATTAATGTTACCAAAATGTTTGGAACATTTAAAGCAAATGATCAAATTAATCTAACCGTTAAAAAAGGTGAAGTACATGCCTTACTTGGGGAAAATGGTGCAGGTAAATCGACGTTAATGAATTTATTATTTGGAATTTATACATTAACTGAAGGGAAAATAAAAATCAATGGAGATGATGTTGTAATTACTGACCCAAACAAGGCCAATGAATTAGGAATTGGAATGGTACACCAACATTTTAAATTAGTTGATTCATTTACAGTGACTCAAAATATTATTCTAGGGAGTGAAGAAACAAAAGCTGGATTTATTAAAATTGCAGATGCAGAAAAAAAAGTACAAGCAATTATTGACAAGTATAATTTTCAAATTGATGCAAAAGATAAAATTTCAAATTTACGGGTAGGTCAACAACAAAAAGTTGAAATTTTAAAAATGCTGTATAAAGAATCGAAAATTATGATTTTCGATGAACCGACAGGTGCATTAACACCACAAGAAATCGATGAATTGATAGAAATTATTCGAAATTTAAAAGCACAAGGTGTAAGTGTCTTATTAATAACTCATAAACTTTCGGAAATAAAAGCAGTTGCTGATCGCTGTACGATAATCCGTGCAGGGAAAAGTGTAGGTTGCGTTGATGTTGAAAGCGTTAGTGAAGCTGAAATGGCCAAATTAATGGTTGGACGTGAAGTTTCGTTTGGAGTCAAAAAAGATGATGCTAAGCTAGGGGCCGAAGTTATTTCAGTAGAAAATCTAGTTGTAGAAGATCGTCGACATGTCGAAGTTGTAAAGAATGTTTCATTTAAAGTAAACGCTGGTGAAATTTTAGGAATTGCAGGTGTTGATGGGAATGGACAAAGTGAAATAATCGATGCAATAACAGGAATGCAAAAGATAAAATCAGGTGAAATTAAATTAAATAATGAAGTAATAAATAATTTAAAAATCCGTCAGAGAAATGATTTGGGAATTGGAAATATTCCACAGGATCGTCATCGAGAAGGATTAATATTAGAGTTTTCACTTGAAGAAAATCTGGTAACGAAAGAATACCATCAAGCAAAATATCAGAAAAATAAAATTCTTAACTGGAAAAAAATTAAACAAAATGCAGAAGTTGTTATTCAAAAGTATGATGTGCGAAGTGGTGCAGGAATTAATGTTCCAGCTTCGTCACTCTCAGGAGGAAATCAACAAAAACTAATCATTGGGCGAGAAATTGAACGTGCTGGTGAATTATTAATTGCTTCACAACCAACTCGTGGAGTGGATATTGGAGCGATTGAGAATATTCATCGCCAATTAATTGAACAACGTGACGCTGGAAAAGCAATAATTTTGATGTCGCTCGAACTTGATGAAGTAATGCAAGTTAGTGATCGTGTTGCAGTTATGTATAGTGGTCAGCTGATGGGGATTGTAGATCCGAAAACAACAACAAAAGAACAAATCGGGTTATTGATGGCCGGAAAGCAGGTGGACGATGAATAATACTTTGAAAAGTATATTAATTGGAGTAATTTCAATTACAGTATCAATTTTAGTTGGATGTATTGTCGGCTTAATTACCGGAATATCACCAATGAACATTTTAACGGGGCTTTATTCTGGAACGATTGGTTCAATTAGTAATTTTGGTGAGTGGATCATGTATAGTTTACCACTTATGATGACAGGATTATCAGTTGCTTTTGCTTATCGTGCTGGTTTATTTAATATTGGTGCTGAAGGTCAATTTTTAGTTGGATCATTTGTTGCAGTGTATGTTGGAATTAACATGGATTTACCACCAATTATTTTTCCAATAGTTTGTATATTAGCCGCAGCGTTAGCAGCCGGATTATATGCAGGATTAGCTGGTTTTCTTAAAGCAAAATATGGTGTAAGTGAAGTTGTTGTTACAATTATGTTAAACTACATCGCTTTAAAATATATAAATTATTTAATTCAATTTTCAGCAGGTGATATAATCACGAAAACTGTTTCTATGAATGAAAATGCAAGTTTAAAAAATGAAGCATTAATCACGCTTTTTAATGGAGCAAGAATGCATAATGGATTTATAGTTGTAATAATTGCTTTAGTAATTTACTGGTTCATTATGGAGAAGACAACATATGGATATGAAATTCGTGCAGTAGGTTATAATCCATTTGCTTCAAAAGCGTCAGGGATTAATATTAATACGAATATTTTCACAACAATGATGATATCAGGGATGTTTTCAGGAATTGCCGGTGCGATTTATTCGTTAGCAACAGTTGATGGAATTGCCGTCCAAGCATCATTTCCAAACATTGGATTTGACGGAATTGGAGTTGCATTATTAGGTCAGCTTACTTCGGGTGGAATTGCCATTGCGGGCTTATTGATTGGAGCATTTAGAGTTGCGGCGCCTAAAATGGAAAGTGTACCACCTGAAATTTCAAGTATCATCATTGGAATTACAATTTTATTTAGTGCAATTGGTTATGTATTCAAAGACAAAATATTTGTAGGAGGTAAAAAATGATTGTTATCTCTAGTATGTTACTCTTTGCTGCGCCGCTTATTTGTGCAGCATTGGGTGGATTGTTTTCGGAGAAAAGTGGAGTTGTAAATATTGGGCTTGAAGGAATGATGACCTTTGGAGCATTTTCGGGAACATTATTTGTTCTATATTTTGAAGCACTTGGATATTCAGGCTCATTATTTATAATACTTGGACTAATAATTGGAGCAATTGGTGGTGGAGTGTTTGCCCTACTGCATTCATTTTTAGTAATCAATTTAAAATTAGATCAAATTATTTCCGGAACAATAATTAATATTGTGACTTTGGGAATCGGAGTATTTATTTCAAAAGCAATTTATGGTACAAGTGAAACACCACGTATTACATATATTCAGCCGAAAATTGAAGGAATTCCAGTAGTAACATTTATTGTATTTATTTTCGTTATAATTGCGTATTTTGTTTTCAAAAACACAAAATTTGGAACACATATTACAGCATGTGGTGAAAATCCTGAAGCTGCAGCTTCAATGGGAATTAATGTTATTAAAATTCGTTATTTAGCAGTAATTATTTCTGGATTGTTCGCAGGTGTTGCAGGATTTATCGTTGTAATTACAACGTCAAACGTATTCGCTCCAATAACAATTTCAGGTGCTGGTTTCATTGCAATTGCAGTATTGATTTTTGGACAATGGAATGCTAAAGGAGTATTACTTGCAGGGTTATTCTTTGGATTTACAAGATCGCTTGCAATTATTTCAAATGTATTATTTCCAGAACTTGGAATACCGGTTGTGTATTTTGAAATAGTACCGTATTTTATTACCATCTTAGCGTTACTTGTCTTTTCGAGAACAGCAGTTGCACCTAAAGCGTTAGGCCGAGTATACGAAAAGCAAAATTAGCAACGTGAAAAAGAGAAAATAAAATAAAAAATGAGGATAATAATATCCTCAAATAACAATTGATTGTTATTTGAGGGTATTAACCTCTAAATCAAATCAAATAAAATTAAGGAGAAAAAGATGAAAAAAATCATGATGATGTTAATGTTAGTAACTGTTGTTCTTTCTGGATGTGTTCAAAAATCTGGTGGGGAAACAACTGGTACTACAACAAATCCAAATAAAGGTGCATGTGAAAAATATGACAAAAAAATTGGTATGGTTACAGATAAAGGTGGAGTAAACGATAAATCGTTTAACCAAGGAACATGGGAAGGAATTGAAAAATACTGTGCTGAAAACAAAGTTGGGGCAGAAGTTATTGAATCTAAAGAAGATAGTCAATATGAGCCAAACATAAAAACAATGGCAGATAAATACGATGTTATTGTTGCAGCAGGATTTTTATTCCAAAATACAATTGGTAAATTAGCACCTCAGTATCCTGACAAAAACTTTATTTTCATTGATGGAGTACCAACGGATGCAAAAGATAATCAGTTAGAGTATAAAAATGTAACATCATATTTATTTAACGAAGGGGAAGCTGGTTACTTAGTTGGATATGTTGCAGCTAAAATGTCTGATACGAAAAATGTAGGATTTATCGGTGGATTAGAACTTCCAGCTGTTCAAAAATTTGGATGGGGATACTTACAAGGTGTTGCAGCAGCTGATCCAACAACAACAGTTCAGTATAACTACTCAGGATCATTTGATGATGCTGCACTTGGAAAAACAACTGCAACAACAATGTTTAAAGGTGGTGCAAGCACAGTGTTTACAGCAGCAGGTGGAGTAGGTGCTGGAGTAATTCAAGCAACGATTGATGAAGTTACTGCTGGAAACAAAAAATGGGCTATCGGTGTTGATAAAGATCAATATGAAGATGGTAAAATGGCAGATGGAAAATCAGTTATTCTTACATCAGCAGTGAAAAAAGTTGGAACTGCAGCATTCGATGGATTAACTGATCACTTTAGTAATAAATTCCCAGGTGGAGTTGTTACATTAGGATTTGATGAAGGAGCAGTTGGATTCCCAGAAGCTAATCCAAATGTTGATCAAGCGTTAATTGATGAAGCATTGGCGTCACTTAAAGGTGCAGACGTAAAAATTAAAGATGCTGCAGAAGTAAAAGCAGCAATTAAAGACTTAAAAGTTACTGGAAAATACTAATCATTAACTAGTTTTAAAGGAAATTAAAAGTGGCAACCTTTGGGTTGCCTTTTTAAGCTAATTATCTACTATAAAGTTTAAAGTGTTTAGTTTTTATTTTAAACGACAAACTAGATAATTAGCTTAGAAACTTAAGGAAAATTAAACTTGGAGGAAAGAATGAATATAGTTGAAATAATTTATAAAAAAAGAAACAAACAAGAACTTTCACAAGCGGAAATTAAATATTTTATTGATGGATTAGCAAATGGCAGCGTGACTGATTATCAAGCAAGTGCATTATTGATGGCTATTTGTCTAAATGATATGACATTTGAAGAAACAAAACATTTGACTGATGCAATGTTACATTCAGGAGATGTAATTGATTTGAGTGAAATAAAATTACCAACAATTGACAAACATTCAACTGGTGGTGTCGGGGATAAAACATCACTTGTGCTTGGACCGTTACTTGCAACATACGATCTAGCTTTAGCCAAAATGTCGGGGAGAGGCTTAGGACATACTGGTGGAACACTGGATAAACTTGAAGCAATTCCAGGCTTTTCAATTAATTTAGATGGTGAAGCATTTATTAAACAAGTAAATGAAATTGGGATGGCAATCATTGGACAAACCGGAGAATTAGTTCCAGCAGATAAAAAGCTGTATAGCTTACGTGATGTAACTGCAACCGTTGATTCAATTCCGTTAATAGCTTCATCAATTATGTCGAAAAAACTTGCAAGTGGTGCGCACATAATTGTACTAGATGTTAAATATGGTTCAGGTGCTTTTATGAAAACTGTTGAAGATGCTAAGCATTTAGCAGAAGTTTTGGTCTCAATTGGGAATGGACTTGGTCGTAAAACAATTGCTGTTGTGACGTCAATGGAACAGCCATTAGGAATGAATGTTGGGAACGCGAATGAGATTGAAGAAGTTATTGAGACCTTAAAAGGAAATGGACCAACCGATTTACGTGAGTTATGCACAGATCTTGCAGCGGAATTTTTAGTTGCAGCAGGTATTGAGTTAACAATGGATTCAGCACTTGAAAATGTACGAGCACGTCTTAAAACAGATGAGCCAATCAAAAAATTCCAACAATTTATTATAGCGCAAGGTGCAAAGCAAAATAGTTTAGAAAAATTGCCACAGCCTAAAAAACGAATAGATATTTTAGCACCAAATTCAGGATGGGTTGCAAAACTTGATGCAATTACAGTAGGAAAAGCAGCAATGCTATTAGGGGCCGGTAGAACGAAAGCCGAAGATGATATTGATCATGCAACAGGTGTAAATTTATATCATAAAGTTGGTGATCAGATTCAAACTGGAGAGAAAATTGCTACACTACTTGTTAATGAAGAGACAAATTTAGAACAAGCTAAAGAAATGGTTTTAAGCGCTTTTTCAATCACAGCTGAGCAAATTTCAGCTCAAAGTGTTATAAATTGTGTAGTAAAATAAGAATATTAGTGATTAAACAGTAATAAAGCAAAAAAAAAAGGTAAAATGTGCTAAAATATATATGAATTATGTGTGAGTAAATCACTCGTATTTGCACAGACTAATGAAAACTATAAAATATTAGTTTTCATATTGTAAGGAGAAATACGTATGAAAGAAAAAATTATTATAGAAGCTGGAGCATTTAAAAAAATTAAAGAAATAATTGAAGTGTATGCTAAAAGCAAACAATACGTTGTTTTAACAGATGAAAATGTGTCAGCAATCTATTTAGAACAATTAAAAGAATTGCTATATGGATTAGACGTAAGATACTATAGTATTAAATGCGGTGAAGAAACTAAAACATTTGAGACAATAAATGGATTGACATCTCTTTTAATTGAAGATCAGATTGAGAAAGATGCAACAATGATTGCCTTTGGTGGTGGAGTTGTTGGGGATATTGCCGGTTTCGTAGCTTCAATTTATGTCCAAGGAATAAAATTTGTACAAATTCCAACAACACTTAGTGCGCAAGTGGATAGTGCAGTTGGTGGAATCAATGGAATAAACATTGGTAATTTAAAAAATATTGTCGGGACAACAAAAGAGCCTGAATTAATAATTATTGATACTGAGTTTATGAACACACTTAGTGAAGATGAAACAAAAGCAGGAATGATTGAAGTAATTAAAATGCTATCATTAAGTAATCCAAGAATGCTAGATGAACTAGTTATATATGAAGATGTTTCAAGTTTTAAAGCGAATATAAGTCGTTATATTAAATACTGTGTTAATTATAAAGCGACAATTTTAGAACAAAGTCAAAAAGATTCAAGTGTACTAGAATTACTTAAATATTCTGATATTTTCAAAGTAGCAGTTGAAAGTGCAACGAATAACGAAGTCTTTACTAAAGCTGAAGCGACTGCTCATGGAATTTTAATTACGAATCAATTAATGGTCAATTTAAAATTAATGGATCCAATTGCTGCACGAAAAATTGAAGAAGTAATCAGTCACTATCAGATTATTGAAAAACCATTTTTCGATGTTTCAGGATTAGCTCCATATATTATAAAGACAGAATTTAAAAATAAGACTGAAAAATCATTTATTTTCTTAGCAACAATTGGAAAACCAATGAAATATAAGTTACAGTTAGAACAACTTGAGCAATTGCTGAGTACATATAACTAAAAAAAAGTGAGGAGCTATCCTCCTTTTTTATACTAAAAAAGCAATTGAACACAAATTTGAAAGGAAAATATGAAATTAGAAGATATAAGAGATCAGATAGATCAGTTAGATAGTGAGATTGCCAAACTTTTAGAAGCTCGTTTTGCAATTGTTAATGAAGTTGCTGAATTTAAAAAGGCAAATAATTATCCAATCAATGATCAAACTAGAGAAAAAGAAATAATAACCCGCTTAAAAGAACAAGAATATACAAAAGAAGTAATTGAAGTATTTCAAAAAATATTTGAAATTTCAAAGGCAAAACAAATTAATTTGAATAAGTAGTAGAAAATTTTTTGTTAGAGAAAAAGGAAAAAAATGAACATGCAAGAAAAACAGTTATGCATCATTGGGAAAAATATTAATTATTCGTTATCACCAGCAATTTATCAATGGTTACAAACACACTATCAAAAAGAATTGGAGTATAAAATAAATAATCTTCAGTCAATTGATGAGCTTGATTTTAAAAAATACTATGGATTTAATATTACAATTCCATTTAAACAAGATATTTGTAAATTAATAGTCAACCATTCAGAAAACGTGAAGAGTTATGGATGTGCAAATGTTGCAAGACTTAGAGATAATCAATACGAGCTTGATTTAACAGATCATTTTGGTTTAATATATACGATTGAAAATGAACTAGGTTTTGGGATAGATTCAACAATCATTGTGCTAGGGAGTGGTGCAATGGCAGAGATGATCAAAAAATTATATCCCAAAACACTCATTGTTTCGAGAACAAAAGGTGATTTAACTTATCCAGAACTTGCGTATCAAAAAGGTGATCTATTAATTAATGCAACACCATTGGGTGGAGCGAATTATCTTGATCAAATGCCAATAGCTGAAGAGTTACTAACAAATTATAAAGCAGTATTTGATTTAAATTATCAGCCGATTAGAACAAAATTGTTGACAACTGCTGAAAAGTATAATTTAAAAACAGCTAATGGACTTACAATGTTAATAGTTCAAGCGCTTTATAATTTTGATTTCTGGTTTGAAACGGGAATTGATTTTAAACTAGTAGAACAATTGAAAAACCATTTGTATTTAACAGTGTTTGAAAAGAAAATAATCATTGGAATGCCACTTGCAGGAAAAAGTTCACTAGCAAGTAATGAAGAATTTATGTGTGCAGTCGATTTAGATGAGTATATTGAAAAAACAAAACAGATGACAATTAATGAATTAATTATTGATGAACAACAATTTAGATTAATTGAGACTGAATGCTTAAAGGAATTAGTTGCGAGTGGAACAAAGACGATAATTGCTGGTGGTGGACTAATCTTAAAAGCTAAAAACATGGAAGTGTGCTCAGAGTATGTTCGTGTCTTCTTAGACACACCACTTGAATGTCTGATTGAAAGGCTGACACAAAGTGAACGACCATTACTTCCAACTAAAAAAAGACTGATTGAGACATATGAGCAACGAATTAACTTGTATTATAAATATGCAGATATTGTTATTCGCTCGTAAAAAAATTAAATGTCGATGAAAAGAGTTGATTTGAAATGCAAATAATTGAATTTATTCAGAGTATCTTTAATTTTATTGACGATACAATTTTAGGGTTAATTAGTAGTTTAGGAAATTTTGCATATGTATTAATGTTTCTTACAATTTTTATAGAAACAGGTTTGGTTGTGGCAGCTTTTTTACCAGGTGATTTAATTTTGTTTGTTTCAGGTGGTCTAAGTGCAAGTGGACATTTCAATCCATTTTTCTGCGTGATCATTTTAATTTCAGCAACTGTTTTAGGTGATAGTTTGAATTTCTTGATAGGTAAAAAATTTGGAATAAATCTTTTTAAAAATCCTAATGCAAAGTTTTTGAAAAAAGAGTACTTAGAACAAACTAAAATCTTTTATCAGAAACATGGATTAAATGTCTTAATATTTGCACGATTTATTCCAATAGTTAGAAGCTTTGCTCCTTTAACAGCAGCGATGAGTGATATTCCATATAGTAGATTTTTGATAAAAAATTTTATTGGAGCAATCTTGTGGGTTGTGACAGAGTTTTCACTTGGATATTTTTTATCAGAAATTCCATTTTTCCAAGAAAATTTAACGCTAGTAATGATGATAATTTCATTTTTACTAATCATATTAACGTTTATCATTGAAAAAATAGTTGACTATATTAAAGTACGTAGATTATGAGATTTAAAAAGAATTAAAGATACAAAAAAAATAAGCAAAAAGCTTCAATCAAGGACAATTCTTGATTGAAGCTTTTTATTAAAGTTTTTCTGTATTTCATAGTTGTTAAATAGACAAAAACATGAATAAATTTAGTTAAAGTAATGGTGAAAATAGTTGAGCAAATGATTCGAAAAGTTTCGCGAAAAAGCTTCTTTTTTTCCAGTTTTCTAAAATAACTTCACTACATTGTGCTTGATCAATTTCAAAGTTTTGGAGTAAATCAGTCATAATTGGTGATTTGTACATAAAGGCAGTAATTTCAAAATTGATTGAAAAACTTCGGTAATCAAAATTCGTTGTCCCGACACTAGCAATCTTTTCATCAATGATAAATATTTTTGAGTGCACAAACGTATCATTTTGTTCGAAAATTCTAATTCCTGCTTCAAGTAAATCAGTGTAATATGAACGAGTTGCTGCATAAACAAATTGACGATCAGGATTACCTGGGGTAATAATTCGAACATCAACACCACTTTTAGCAGCAACTTTTAAAGCAGTAACAAGATCAGGTTCTGGAATTAAGTACGGTGTAGTAATCAAAACACTTTTTTTCGCTTGCATAATTAATTTGAAATATTGTTCTCGAATTGATGTATATTTACAATCGGGACCATCAGGCATAATTTGCACAAAACCATCACCAGGACCAACATATGGCTTAAATTGTAAATACAAATGTTCATTGCTCAAAATAAAATTCTCATTTGTTGTGTACAACCAATCTTTGGCAAAAACAATTTGTAAGTCGTGTAGTGCTTTACCCTCTAAATAAATATGGGTATCACGCCATTTTTTCGTACTTCCATCATCATGGTTTATATACTCATCACCAATATTAATTCCGCCAATGAATCCATGAATACCATCAATTATTGCAATTTTTCGATGATTACGAAAGTTTATTTTATCATTTAGTTTAGCAATTTTTACTTCACCAAATTTTCCAATCTTTACGCCTCCATCAAGTAAACGCTTGATTGAGACTTTACTTAAAGCATCACTTCCAACATCGTCGAAAAGTAATCGGACTGGAATACCTGCCTGTGCTTTGTCAATTAGAATTTCAAAAATTTCTTCAGCAATTTTACTATCGTGAACAATATAGTATTCAAGATGAATATATTTTTTAGCGTCTCTTAAACAAGTGAGCATTTTCGCAAATTTTTGCTCACCATTTACAAGTAATTCTGCATTTGTATTTTCATGGATTACTTGTTTTCCAAGTATTTCCAATGTACGAAAATACTTATCGGACTCATCAAGCGTACTTTTTTCTAATTCATAGCAACTAAGTGCCTTATCAGAAATTCGTTTACTTCGATAAATTGTAAATTCACGATAATCTTTTCCAAGAACATGATATGCAATCATTGCAAAAATTGGATTAATTATAAACATTACTAACCACATATACTTTTGGTAAAAATTTTTACGACTAAGTAAAATTATAATATATTGAGTAATTGCAATAAGCGAGATAAGTATATAAAATTTTGAAAAGGGTGAATATACTACAAACCAAGTAATGCTTATTGATATAACGAAAAATAACAGCATCTTGATGTATTGTGACATCGAATAACTCCTCCATCTTTAGATTAAACTTTTATGTTAACAACTTAACTATTAATATTATATCATGGAAGTGTTGTTTTGTTTATTTAATTAAAGATTGAACATATTCGATACGTTCTAAAATCCCAATTTCTCCATGCTCATACAAAACTTTATAATATTCAAGTGCTAAGTCATATCTTTCGATTTCTTCAAAATATCTCGTCACTTCAATAATAATGTGAGCATTGTTTAAAATATTTGCTTTATAAAAATATGATTGTGCAGTTGGAATATCATCAAGACGTAAATAACACCAAGCGATTTGTTCGTTTACTTTATAGTAATCATATTTAATTAAATCGAGTTTCAAATAATCTAAATATTTGGTTATGGCAGCGTTATAATCATGATTTGCGTGGTACATTTGTGCTAATTTGTAGGAATTTTCTTTGTTGCTTAGATCGCTTTTTTCAAGGACACTAATGGCTGCTTGAAAATCATTCAAATGCTCATAGCAATTTATGAGTAAATTTTGATTAGGCTCAGTTGCCTTGAAATTGTACTCAATTGCAAGGTTATAATATTTTTTTTGTCTTTGTAAATCATGCCCATCAAGGCGATTTGCATAAATGTAACACATTGAACTTTTGAAAATATAACTTTCATCAGTTGCAACTGTTTTAGATGTGCTTACAAGTCTAATTATTTCTAGAAGTAGAGCTTCTAAAAAGTCTAAATCATCTGTTTCGTGGCATATATTAACGGAAAAAATAGTTTCAATCAATTGGTAACTACCATTCGTAATTCCGTATTCTATATCATTTAAATGCTCAATTAATTCTTCAGTTTCTATTTTATGTTTATTTATAATTTTTTCAAACATCTCTAACACCTCACTTTATTATAGCAAAAAAAGTGTCTATCCACTTGAAAAACGATTAGTTTATCATGAAGAAATGAAAAAATAAGATAAATTAAAAATATTACTAATATTCATAACATCCTTTTCAATAAATGGTATAATTATAAAAGAGTATAAGAAAATGGAGTGGTAATGAAAGAAGTGATTTTAACTACCGGTGTGTCCGGAAGTGGTCGAACAACAATTATGCAAGTTTTAATGGACAACGGTTATTTTATTTTAGATAACATTAGTGCAAAATCATTGAAAATGATAATGGATACAATAATGCAAACTGAAGATATAAAAAAAATTGCATTAATTTTAAAAGCTGGGGATAAACCATTATTAGATGAAGGATTAACGGTTATTAGAAAGTTAGAAAGAGCAGGTTTGATTAATGTTAAAAGGTTAGTAATAACTGCTAATCTACAAACAATTGTAAATCGCTATCAAGAACATCGAAAAATCCATCCGATGGTTGCAGAAGATTCAAGTTTGACATTGATTGATGCAATTGAAGTTGAACTTGAAAACATTGCAGAATTTTCTCGATATGCTGATCATGTAATCGACACAAGTGATTTATTAATTAATGATACAAAAAACATTATTCTTGCATGGCTTAACTCAGAGAATAAATTTACAATTAATTTACGTTCTTTTGGTTTTAAATATGGTGTTCCAGTTGATTCGGATTTTGTTTGTGATGTAAGATTTTTGAAGAATCCATTTTATATTCTAGAATTAAGAAGTTTATCTGGATTAGATGATGCTGTATATAATTACGTTTTTTCAACAGAACTTGCAAATGAATACTATGAACAATTAACAAAAATGCTTATCTTAACAATTAATGGCTATATTGAAGAAGGTCGAATGTTAACAAACATTTCGATTGGATGTACAGGTGGTCAGCATCGTTCAGTCGCTTTTGTGGAACGCTTAAAAAAAGAATTACCATTTGAAAAAATAAACGTAATTCATATTGAAAACGAAAAAGGAACTTGGTAATGACATTTTCAAAAGAATTAAAAGAAGAGTTAGTTCACTTGGATTTTCCGAAGAAAGCTGATAAAGTCTGTTTAGCAGCGATTTTACAATCAATTTCTTCTATAAATGTAAGTGATTTTGGAAGATACATTGAAATTAAAACTTCGCTATCTAGTTTAGCGAGGTTGTTCATTACAAAATTAAAAGAAAACTATCCATTTTTACAAGTTGAAACGCTTGTTCAAACGCAAGTGAAATTTGCGAAAAAAGTTAAAGTCTATATTGTTAGAGTTGTTGGAGACATTAATATGTTTTTATATGACTTAAAACTGATAGAACGAAAAGATGCAAGCTTTATTTTATCACTATTACCAATAACTCATAATCGTGTAATGACCGTTTTAGAGTGTCAGATTTATGTCAGAACATATTTTATTTGTGTAGGAACAATTAATAATCCGAGAAAATTACAACAATATCACTTAGAATTCACATCCAATCATGATGAAAATTTTGCAGATATCGCAAATATTTTGAAACATTATGATGTAAATATGAAAGTTAGTAAACGGAAAAGGAATTATGCACTTTATTTAAATCGAAGCGAAGAAATATCCGATTTTTTAAAATTTATTGGTGCTACAAAACTGCTGTTTGAGTATGAAGACTATCGCTTTACAAGAGATATTAGAGCAAATACAAATCGAATTATGAATGCAGAGATTGCCAATGAAATGAAACGACAAGCGACAAGTGACAAGCAAATTGTAGCAATTGAATATTTAATGTCGAGTGGAGAAATTAACAAATTAGGAACTAAAACAATTGAAGTTGCAAAACTTAGAAATACTTATCCTGGATTATCGTTACAAGAGCTTGCTGATCAAACTAAGGGTGAGATTTCTAAATCTAATATTAGCTATCATTTAAGAATTATATCTAAAATGTATAATGAATTGAACGGAAAATAAAGATAGAATCGAAAGGGGAAAAATGATTATTAATTTATCGAGCGTAAAATTACCAAGTAGTTATGTGACTAATCAATTGAATACTGATATTCTTGAAAGTAAAGTTAAATTACTGATTCTTGACTTTGAAACACTCGATAAGAATATGATTTTGGAAATGTTGCAATCAAGACCAAGGCTTAGGATTGTTGTAACTGAAAAACTTTTAAGTGATCGAAATGCTAAAATGATTTATGATTTGAATTGTGACTACTATATTGCAAACTCGCAACTATTACCACTTGTAAAAATGTTAATAAGAAGATATCAGTTAGTTAGTCCAGTAAAAATTGATCATGAGAATTTGAAGGTTAAAATTTTTGAAGAAAATATTACATTTTCTAAAAAAGAATTTGCAGTATTTGCTTATCTTTATGAACACAGTGGTGAATTTTGTACAAGAAAAGAATTAATGACAAATGTCTTAGGTTATCATGCGGATACTGACTCTAGGTTAGTAGATGTTTATATAAAATATATTAGACAAAAGCTAGAACCATTTAGTATTTCAATTGAAACAGCACGTGGTAAAGGTTATATGTATCAAGAAAATATTTAAGACTAATTATCGATTACAATAAAAAAAGAATACTAATGTATTCTTTATTTTTTCAAATAATTAAATAACCTCGAGGTTTTAGTTGAACTTGCTTGATAAGTAATTCCATGTTTGGCCAGAAGTTCAATTAAAGTATTTTTCGCAGCTTTAAGTGAAGATGCTTCAATTTCAACCTCATAATCAGTAAATTCATCTTGAAATAATGTTTGATCCAACATTAACAAAGATTTAAAATGATTTGTTTGATATCTAGTAGTTTGATAATAATATAAATAACCTAATTCAAGTTCATGATTAAAACCAACGGGAGCATTATTGAAAGTGATTTTCATTGTTTTTTTAATTTGCTCAAATTCAGCTTCAGTTATCACTTCTGAGTATTCGATTATTTTATCGAAATCTTTAACTTTTAAAGTTTTCATGTATTTGCCATCTTCATGACGAATTCTTGCAGTTGAATACTTTTTCTTGAAAAAGAAATCAGTTGTTTCAAAAATATAAGTGGTAAAAGTCTTTGTTTCTAGATTACTAATGTTTTCTTTTAAAGAATTAAATTCTTCGGCAGTCAGTGTTGCTTTCTCTTCAAATTCATATTCGATCATATTTCTCCTCTGTTCAAATTAATGATAGTGTGTTTACTACTAATTTACGTTTCAAATGCTCGTGAGTAGGTTCTTGTAATTTATATGCTTTAAATTTTTCCTTAATAATTTTTTCACTTGGCTTCAAATAAATGCTAAAACCAGAATGATTTTTTGCTCGATCTTTTGAGTAGACGATTATTGGCCATTCCCAAATAAAAACGCCGTTCACGAAGTTATACATTTCCAGCCACTTAAAAAATTCTAGAAAGTAACGCTGTTGCTCAAAAAGATTAATTTCTGTTTTCAGTGAGTAATTCCATGGTTCTTGAGAAGCTGTAGCTCGCGATGGACAACCAATTTCTCCGATAATTATTGGAATTGTTGTTTGCTGAAAAAGTTGGTGAATTTTTTGCATTTCTAAAGCTAAATCATTCATTGGAATGTAGCAACTTAAGGCAATGTAATCTAAATTACGTTCGTATATTTCCAAAAAAGTTTGCGTGCTTGTGCTTGTAGGTTCGTAGTTTTGGTTGTAGCCAAGAAGGCCACTAAAGGTTTTTCGACAAACATCAATTAGACTAAACCATTTTTCTTGGTGTTTTTCAAGTTCAGTTAATTCACATCCGATGTAGAAGCCTTCACATTTGGTTTTTTGAGCAATTTGTGCGTAGTGTAAAATCATTTTTTGATACTTTGAAAACCAAGTGTCTAACCTTGTTTGTTCAGAAAAATCAATTATTTTTCGTGAAAAGTTATTACTTGTTCTAATGACTGGTTTTAGTAAAATATATAAATTTTTTTGTTGAATATACTTGATTAGTTCCAATAAGTCTGTATCTAAAAGAGTATGATCATCATTATATTTTAAAGATGGTACATTAGCGTGTGGCATAAAGATATCAATACAAAGTGTAATAGTATTAACACTGATTCGATTACTTAGCGTGTCAATTGAACGAAATGCATCTGCCAAACGTAAGTTATTGCTACGAGCAGACCAACCAAAATTAAAACCATATAAATAATTCATGTGTTCCTCCAAGGATATACTTATTTGTACTCACAAGTAACAAGATGATCGTTTATCAGACCACAAGCTTGCAAATAAGCGTAGATAATAACAGGACCAACAAATTTTGCACCACGCACGCTTAAATCACGACTAATTGCTTGACTTAGTTCAGTTTGTGTGGGAATATCACTCATAGTTTGTGGGTGATTAATGAGTGGTTTATTACCAACGTAAGCCCATAGGTAATTAGAAAAACTACCAAATTCTCTTTGAATTTCTAAAATGACTTGGGCGTTTGTTCTAACACTATAAATTTTTAGACGATTACGAACAATTTCTGGACACTCTCTTAAAAGTTCTAATTCAGCATCAGTCATTTGTGCACAAGAACTGATATCAAAATTATGAAAAGCCTTATAGTATCCAGAAGTCTTTCGCAAAATTGTTTCCCAACTTAGTCCTGCTTGCGCACCATCAAGACATAGTTTTGCGAAAAGTTCTTGATCATCATAAACTGGTTTTCCCCATTTTGTTGCATGATAAATCTCCATTTCAGGTGAAGAAAATGCCCACTTACAATTATTGTTCAAATTTGATAACTTGCCATGGCTTAATTAAGTCGATAAGGAATAATTCTTCATCAACAACTCTAGCAACAACATTTCTTTTTTGTTCATCGTCAATTAAATCATTTTTCACAAGTTGCAATTCCCCTTTATATTGACCAAAATTGTCATTTCCAATTATGATATCTCCTTTTGAAATAGCTTGTGGATTGTCGTGCGGTGGAAATGCTTCTGCTCTAAACTTAACTCGTGATTGTGTAGAACGAACAAGATAATCGTTTATATCTCCACGATTAAAATGATGTTCATCAAAAATAATTGTATTTTCAACTCCACTATTTTCTGAACTAGTTGTAACTTTTAAAGTGATTTTATTTTTTTCAATTTCACTAATTGCTTTTAATTCTGCTTCAGTTGCAAATTGATTAGCAATTATGATATCATCGATAATATCTAAAGCGTATAAGTGCTTAACTTGTGTTGTAATTGCTAAGTCACGATGGATTTCCGCGGTTACCATTCCCTCCATTACAGGCCATGGACCAGTAGTCGCCGTAGGTGAATTAATAAATGCAGCACTTCTAATTCCTAAATCTTTAAAACGTTTTGAGCATTGCACAAAATATTCAAAATTAAGTCCACAATACCTTTGAGGGTAGAAGTTGTGACACCCGATCAATTTTTCTAAATTTGGTTGGTAGTCTAAAATTGTATTTAAATAATTAGTATCTTGACTCATGTTGATTTCAATATCTAATCCAAATGGATTATACGTCATTTTTGCTTCAACAGCTCCGTTATAACTTTCGTCAAGGCGGATTCCTGTGGCACCTAGTTCAGCAAAAAAAGACAAATCATCATAGTTGATTTCAAGCTTTGAAAAAACAGCGGGTGAAATGTCTAAAATTACCTCCATTCCAAGGTTAGTTGCATAATTAATAAAACTCTTAAAGTCTTCGGCAATTTCTTCTTTTGGTTTATTAACACTTAAAAGACATGTGAAAATTCTTTTAAATCCGTATTTATGTGCAGTGTCAATATAATCTTTTATTTCTTCAAGTGTTGCTTTATCAGGGTAAATTGAAATTCCTAACATCGTTAATCCTCCATCGATTTTTTATTCACCTATATGATAGCATAAAACTGGATTTAATAATTAAAAAACGAAAATCACAAGTCACTTTTATGAATCGGATTTAGAATTTGTAAAAGTATTCTAAATAAAAAAAGCACGTTATTGATATTATACACCTTTTATGTTAATTTGTTGTTAATCAAGTAATCGTAATAAGTAAAGTTAAAGCGAAGTTTTATATTATGAGTGTCTGTAAGATAAGTGAATTAGGCAATTTATTTTCACAATTAACTTGAATATTTAGATATAATATTAATATAGATACAATAAATAGGAGTACAATGTCAGGAAAAAAATTATATCGAGATTTAAATAACAAAATGGTTGGAGGAGTTTGTTCAGGTTTAGCAGAATATTTTGAAATCGATCCAACAATAATTAGATTGGCAATTGTCTTTTTAATTCCTATGACGTTTTCAACAGTTTTAATTGCATATATTGCTGCTCTGATTATTATTCCGATTAAGGAGGGTTAATGAACTTGATTTTTAAATATGCAACTGAGTTATTAGCAATTGACAGTCCGAGTGGCTATACAAAGGAAGTTATCAGTTATTTGGAAAGTTACGCACAAGCGAACAACTTAGATTATGAAATAACTAAAAAAGGTAATTTGAACATTCATTTTACAGGAATGGAAAATCGAAAAACAATTTGGTTAGCAACCCATGTTGATACACTTGGTTTAATGGTTAGGAGTATAAAAGAAAATGGAGAGCTTACAGTTGTTGCGATTGGTGGACCACTTGTAAATACGCTTAATGGTGAATATGTAAAAATATATACAAGAACAGGTCAAGTATATGAGGGGACAATTGTTGCAGAAGATTCTGCAATTCATGTCACTCGTGCTGCAAGTGAAAAAAAAGAATTAGAAGATTTAATAATTCGCATTGATGAAGAAGTTACAACCAAAAAAGATGTGGAAGCACTAGGGATAATGGCCGGAGATTTTGTAAGTTATGATCCAAAAACTAGAATCGTCAATAATTTCATTAAAAGTCGTTTTTTGGATGATAAAATTTGTGCAGCCTCAATGCTAAGTGTAATTGATCAAATTGTGAGTGGAGAATTGAAGTTAGAATTTAATGTTTCATTTGTCTTTAGTACATATGAAGAAGTTGGACACGGTTTAAGTTACGTGCCAGAAGGTGTTGATGAATTGATTGCAATTGATATGGCTTGTGTAGGTGCTGATTTAAATGGGAGTGAACATCAAGTGACAATTTGTGCAAAGGATTCAACGGGACCATACGATTACGATCTAACAACGGCATTAATCGAACTAAGTAAAAAAGAAAAAATTGATTTTGTAGTCGATATATATCCATTTTATGGTTCAGATGCGAGTGCGGCTCGAACAGGTGGAGCAAATCTTAAAACAGCGTTAATTGGACCGGGTGTCTGTGCAAGTCACGGGATGGAGCGAACAAATATTAAAAGTCTAGTTGAGTTAACAAACTTAATTTGTACATATATAGGAGAAAAATGATAGTTTACATTGCCCAAAGTCTTGATGGCTATATTGCAGATATTAATAATTCAGTAGATTGGTTAGAAGCCTATAATGAAGAAATTTTACAAACTTCCCCAATGTTTGCGAAAAGTTATGAAGAATTTATTCGCACGATTGACGTTGTTGTTCAAGGCGCGAACACGTACCAATTTTTAGTTGAAAGTGGTTATGGAAATCCTTATCAAGATTTAGAAAATTATGTAATTACCTCTAAAGACTATGCTGATCAAACTGTTACAAAGTTCTGCACAATTGCAGAATTTTTAAAAAAAGATTTTACGAACAAAAATGTTTGGATAGTTGGTGGTGCTCAAGTAATTGAACAACTACTAACATCCAAAGTTGTTACTAAATTAATTATTACGCAAATGCCGTTAATTCTTGGTGGAGGAATCCCACTATTTACAGGGACAACACAAATAAATTTAACGCTTGAAAAGGTTAGATACGAAGCGAATTTTTTAGAAATGACCTACAAAGTTATAGATTAAGTGAAAAGCCAGTTCATTCGAACTGGTTTTTAAATTGTAAACAACTACACACAAAATACATAAAAAAGCTTTAAAACACAAATTGGCTACATTCTCGTGTGCTAGAATAAAAGTACAAATAGTGAATAAAGAAATTATTAATAAAGTAAAGGAGGTAAGATGATCCAGAAAAAAGATAAAATTGTTCTGAGTATTTTGTATGTAGTGATTAGTTTATATACGTTCCAACTTGTTATCAATTCACTATATCAACACATTCAAAAAACAATGGTATTGGATTGGGGAACAATTTTTGGTTTTGGTTTTTTGGCGTTAATTTATCCGGCGTTTAAGTATATTTGTGAAGAAGAGTATGACAAGCGAATTTTAATTGAATTTTTCTTTTTTCTCCAATATGGAATAATATTAACTGTTAATTTTTTTTCAAGTATTTTGTTTGTATTAATTTCGATTGCGTTTTTGCTTTTATTAATTAGTAAAATGGTAGCCAAAGAGCGAACTTTTGAACTGAAAAATGCTTTTACAATCTTTTTGGCGATACTTCCCTCAGCTTATATTGTCTTGGTATTGACAGAAAATTTTATGCATTAGTTGAAAAAATTAAATCTGAAAAATATAAATTTTTTTCAAGTGAAAAAACGAATGAAAATAACCATAATTTGCGGTTATAATCTACTTGAATGTTTCCATCTAATCTGGGAAATATGGTATAATTGATATGACATACAACAAAGCAGAGTAGGTAGAGATGGAAAAGATAATTGAAAAGAGTAGTGAGCATTATAATTTTGATTTAGATATTTATGAAGGTCCGTTAGATTTACTGATTCATCTAGCTAAAAGTAATAAAATCGAAATTACTGATTTAGAGCTGGATGTACTAATAGACCAGTATATAAATTATATCGAAAGTGTAATTCATCAAGGAATAAATGTTGCAAGTGAATATTTAGAAATGGTTGCAGAATTATTACGAATAAAATCAAGTAGTTTATTGCCAAATCAACAAATAGAGCAATTTGTTGATGAATTTGAAAATTTAGGTTATACACGTGAGGAATTACTTAAAAAACTTTTGGAATATAAAAAATATAAGGAAGCCGCAATAGAATTTAATTATCTAATTGAAGAACAGACAAAGGGTTTTTTCAAGCAAGCTGACTCATTATTTGAATATCGCGATCAAAATTTCCAAGAATCAATCGATGTTGTAAGGTTTAATTTATTAGCAAGTGCTGTTTTTTCTCGTAAGAAAAAAGCTAAACAAGAAACGAGAATAATTGAAATTGATGAATTAAATGTTGAAGAAGTAATTGATGAATTAAAAAATTTAACAACCGAAACTACGTTTAAACAAATGTGTTCAAAAATTAGTCACTCTCAGAGAATTGCGACTTTTCTTGCGGTTCTCGAAGCAATGAAACTCCAATATATATGCGTTAGTATTATTAACGATGAAATAATTATCGAGCCTGTAACTCAAAAAGGAGATATAAATGAAGCATAAGAAAGCAGCAGTAGAAGGATTATTATATTTAAGTGGTGAAAAAGGTGTATCAATTGGAGAGTTAATTGTTTTGTTAAATGTTGATGAAATTGAACTTGATCAGATTATGAAGGAAATAATAGCGGATTTCCAAACGGATGAACATGGAATAGAGATTGTTTTGACAGCGAATAGCTATAAATTTAAAACAAAGAAAGAACATTTTGGAGTTTTTCAAGGATTTGCAAGCCTACAATATAACGATCGAATTGCTAACTCTGCTGTTGAAACCTTAGCGATTATTGCATACAATCAGCCAATGACTAGATTTCAAATTGAAGAGATCAAAGGAGTTAGTCCTAGTCATTCATTACAATCATTACTTGAACGAGAATTAGTAGAGGTAGTTGGAAAAAGTGAAGAAATTGGTCATCCTAATTTGTATGGAGTAACTTCGAAATTTTATGAATTACTTGGGATCAACGAAATGACTGACTTACCACCACTTCAAGAGTTTGCAGTTGAAGAAGAAGAGTCGGCACAAGTTGACTTGTTTGTTGAATATGATGATTTTAAAGAAATTAGGAAACGTCTGTTATCAGAAGTTGAATTTACTCCTAAAACAATTGAAATTGAAGATGATGTTGAAGTCCCAGAATTGATTTTACATACAGACGAAGAATTAGAAGAAATTCGTCAAAAACAATTGCAAAATGAGCAACTTACAAAACAAAATGATGAAAGAGGAGGTGCTGATGACTAGATTACAAAAGTACATAGCAAATAATAGTGAGATTTCTCGAAGAAAAGCCGAAGAAATGATTTTAGAAGGAAAAGTTTTAGTTGATGGTGAGGTTATAACTGAACTAGGATTTATGGTAGCCAATGATCAAGAAGTAGTTGTAGAAAATCGAGTTATTTATTATCAAGAAAAAGTTTATTATATTTTAAATAAACCAACAAAAGTTATTTGTTCAACAAGTGATGATAAAGGTCGAACAACCGTTTTAGATTTGGTAACAGAGCAATTACCTGTTTATCCAATTGGTCGATTAGATTATGATACGAGTGGTATTTTACTATTGACAAATGACGGAGAACTTGCAAATGGTCTAATGCATCCCCGTTATAAAATTGAAAAACGTTATATTGTTAAATTAACTGGAAACTTTACAAAACGTGAATTACTGAAGTTACAACGAGGTGTAGAAATTGATGGGAGGATGACTGCCCGTGCAAAAGTGCGGATTGTCAACAAAAATCCTAAGTCGCAAGTTGTGACAATCGAAATGATTATTAAAGAAGGTAGAAATCGTCAAATTAGAAAAATGGTTGAAGCGGTTGGTTGTAAAGTTACTCAACTTAAACGTGTTGGTTATGCATTTTTCGATTTAGACCTAGAGAAAATTCCAACAGGAGCTTATCGTTCGCTTACTGTTAAAGAAGTTAAACGCTTATTTAATTGGATTAATAATGGTCGTGATGAATAAATTAAAAATTGGAAATTACGAATACCCAGGAGTTGTTGTGCTTGCACCAATGGCGGGTGTTTGTGATTTTGCTTATAAAACGATTATGCGGAAATATGGTCAGGAAATCATTTATACGGAAATGGTTAATGACAAAGCACTAATCAATGGCAATAGACGAACGATTGAAATGATTGAAAATGATGAGATTCATCGACCAGTTGTCTTTCAAATTTTTGGTGGAAGCCCAGAAACAATGGCGGCAGGTGCGAAAATATTATATGACGAAACTAAACCGGATTTTATAGATATTAACATGGGATGTCCTGCTCCTAAAATTGTAAAGAATGCATCTGGATCAAGTATTTTACGAGATACAGAACTTGTTTATGAAATTACTAAAGCCGTTGTGGCGGCTGTCCCATGTGCAGTTACAGTTAAAATGCGAGTTGGTTGGGATGATGAAACAATTAATGCAGTGGAGAATGCCCAAGCAGTTGAACGAGCAGGTGCAAGTGCAATAACAGTTCATGGTCGAACAACTAAACAAATGTATCGAGGACGAGCTAATTGGGAGTTGATTAAAGCCGTTAAGGCAGCAGTAAATATTCCAGTAATTGGAAATGGTGATATAACTACTCCACAACAAGCAAAAGAATTTATGGAATATAGTGGAGTAGATGGTGTGATGATTGGTAGAGCTGCAATGGGTCAACCATGGCTGATTCACCAAATTGATCACTTTTTACAAACAGGAGAATTATTAAGTGAGCCGACAATTTCTGAAAAAATTGATACATGTATTGAGCATTTGGATTTGTTAGTTGAAAAGCGCGGTGAAAAAGTCGCAGTACTCAATATGCGTGGACATGCAAGTTGGTACATAAAAGGAATTAGTGGAGCTACAAACTTTCGTCAAGCACTTCAAAAAGCAAATTCTCGTGATGAAATGGTTGAAGTTTTACTTAAAATAAAGGAGAATACCCGATGAAAAAAATCTTTTTTTTCGATGTTGATGGTACTATTTTACCAGCTCATGAAAATTCTAAGTTAAGTGATAAAATAATTTATGCGTTACAATCATTAGAAAAAAATGGTCATCTTGTGTATATTTGTACTGGAAAAGCAGTTGATATGATCCAAGATGTTTTAAAAGAAACAAAATTAACTAATTATATTACTTCAAATGGCCAAAGAATAACTAAGGGAAATAAATTGCTTCACCACATCCCGTTAAAAAATCAAGATGTCCAAAATTGGATAGATTTGAGTAGGAAACTTGATTTGACACTTTCATTACAAACAGATAAACATAATTATGCGATTGAAGGACCAAATTGTCTTGAACGACTTACAGAAGCGCTTGTTCCAGTTAGTATTGCAATTCCGCCACTTAAGCATGAATTAGACCAGACACAAGTAGTTTATCAATTGGGTGTGTATGGTGATAATCAAACGATTGAAAATATTGATTATCCAGGTTATAAAATTTTGAAATGGGGTGCACATGCTTATGATGCAATTCCGAATGAAGTATCAAAAGCGAGAGGAATTAGCTGGTTACTTGCAAATTTAGGCGATGAATTTGAAAGTTATGCATTTGGAGATGGACTAAATGACTTGGAAATGCTCCAATTAGTTGATTATGGAATTGCGGTAGATAATGCATGTCCAGAACTAAAAGCTGTGGCAGATGTTATAATTGAAAGTGTAGAAAATGATGGAATATATAAATATTTAGTCGAAGAAAAATTAATAGAGGAGATGTAATGCAAAAAATTTGTTTTTTAGATATTGATGGAACATTGTTACCTGAAGGAAAGCAAGAAATTCCCGAAAGTTCTTTAGAAGCACTTAAAAGAGCGCAAGCTAACGGTCATCTGATTTACATTTGTACAGGACGTGGAATTGGTTCAGCAAGAAGATATTTAGAAATGGCAGGTGCTGATGGACACATAACTAGTAATGGACAAGAAGCTTCATTTGATGGTGAAGTAATTCATCAACATTATTTTGAAAATCAAGACATAGATGATGTTCTTACGTTAATTCAAAAGTATACACCATATTGGTCATACGAGCGACAAGATGGGATCGAAATTGTTGAATCAAACGGTGCACAACAATTGTTGGATCAAATTCGTGGTTATGGATTAATTGATAGTCAAATTGTTTCTGAAGTTAATAAAAATGGAATGTTTCAAATTTGGGCATTTGGTGGAGCAGAAGAAATTAGTACAATTGAAAAAGAACTTGATAGTAAATTTGGTTGTTATCGTTGGTCTGATTCATCACTTGAAATTGCTCCAATCAAAGCTGGAAAAGGTCTAGGAATTCAAAAAGTAATTGAACATTTCCAAAAAAACAATGTAGAAGTTGAAACTTTCGGATTTGGAGATGGAACAAATGACTTTACGATGATGGAGACAGTTGATCATCCAGTAGCGATGGGAAATGCAATCCCTGCATTACAAGCAAAATGTGAATATGTAACAACAGACGTTGAAGAAGACGGAATTTATAATGCATTTAAACATTATGGTTTGATTTAGACAAAAAAATTAATTTAAGGTTGAGATGAAAAAAGATAAAAAAATAAAACATATATGCTTTTTTGATATCGATGGAACATTAAGGCCAAATAGTCAAGAGGTAATTCCTCAAAGTGCATTAACAGCTATCGAACAAGCAAAAGCTAAAGGTGTTGCGATTTATATTGCAACAGGTAGAGGTTATGAACCTGCTCAAAAGTATATTGAGATGGTAAATCCAGATGGTTTTATTGCAAGTAATGGACAACATGTAGTTGCAGCGGGTCAGACACTAGTTGAAGATTACTTTGATGAAATAACAGCAAAAGAGATTATTCAAAGTGTCACAAAAATTACGCCGATGTGGGGCTTTAAAGGAACGTATGGATCACGTGTATTAGCAAGTGATTATGCAGCTGAAACATTTCAATTTCTTGAACAATTTGGCGTTCAATACTTACAAATTGTTGATGAAATAAATTATCAAACAATTTCTCAAGTTTGGGCATATGGTTCAAAACAACAATTAGACTTAGTTGAAGCGACTTTAGCTAAAAATATTAATTTTTTCAGATGGAATGATTCAATTCTTGAAATTACTTCGACAACACAAGGGAAAGCTAAAGGATTGGAAATAATCAAAAATTTATATCTAGCTCAAGGTTTTATAACCAAAACTTATGCATTTGGTGATGGAGAAAATGATTTTGAAATGATGGAGTTTGCAGATGTTTCAGTTGCCATGGCTGATTCAAATCAAAAGTTGATTGAGGCATGTGATTATGTGACAGCAACAGCAGAAGATGATGGAATTGCAAAAGCGCTTACTCAGTTAGAATTATGTTAATGGGTGAAGTGGATTAAATAAAAAAATAGGAATGAACAGTAAGTTTATCGAAAAAGAAGAGGAGAATAAATGTTATATTTAGGTTCACACGTAAGTTGTAGCGGGAAAAAAATGATGATGGGTTCGGTTGAAGAAGCGTTAAATTATGGTGCGAATGCATTAATGCTTTATACGGGAGCACCACAAAATACAAGAAGAAAAGCACTTGAAGATATGATGATTGATGAAGCACATGCACTACTTGCAGAAAATGGGATTAAACTTGAAAATGTAGTAGTTCATGCTCCGTATATAATTAACCTTGGAAATGCGGTTAAACCTGAGACATTTGAAATTGCAGTTTCATTTTTACGTGAAGAAATAAAAAGAACAGAAGCAATAGGTGCTAAATATATTGTACTTCACCCAGGAGCACATGTTGGAGAAGGTGAAGAAATCGGTCTAAATCAAATTGTTAAAGGATTAAATGAAGTTTTAACAGCTGAACAAAATGTCATTGTAGCGCTTGAGACGATGGCAGGTAAGGGTACAGAAATGGGTAAAACATTTGAACAATTAAAGTACATAATTGAAAATGTAAATTTACCTGAAAAACTTGGTGTGTGCCTTGATACTTGTCATATTCATGATGCTGGATTTGATGTAACGAATTTTGATGAAGTACTTGATATGTTTGATAAAACAATTGGACTTGAACGATTAAATGTTTTACACATTAATGATTCGAAAAATATTCGTGGTGCTGCCAAAGATCGTCATGCAAATATTGGGTATGGTGAGATTGGGTTTGAGGCGTTATTAAATGTAGTTAATAATAAGCGTGTGGAAAATGTTGTTAAAATTTTAGAAACTCCATATGTAGCTGATAACCCACCTTATAAAACAGAGATTGAAATGTTAAAATCAGGTGTATTTACTGATTGGATTGAGGTATAATCTAATGCAGTTAGAGGTCAAGGTACATAAGATTATCTTCACTTTAGTTGGAATAGCTTTAATTGCCATTGGTCAAAATTTTTTAGTTTTTTCGAATGTAGGCGCAGGACCACTTGAGGTATTTACACAAGTAATAGGACAGTTACTTCAAATAAGTTATGCTAATGCTACATTCGTTTTTCAAGCATTCATTTTATGTATAGTGCTATTGTTACGCAAGCGATTAAAGTTTAGTTCATTAGAAATAATTCTCTCATTTATTGTCTTAATTATTTTACGTCAAGTAATAAGTGATGTAAGTACTGTGCTTATTTACTTTAAACACATTAATAAATATATACTATTTTCGTTTGGATTTATTACATATACATTGGGGATTGCATTTTATATAAAAGATTCAATGGTTGTGACTCCATTTGATAAATTAATTGTCGGTATTAAACGTAAAAGTAAACATCAAGTTGGTACAATTAAAATAGCTACCGATATTTTATTAACGGTTATAGCTTGCATTGCAATCTTTGGTTTCAACGTGGAAGTTACAATTGGAATATCAACTTTTTTCATAATGTTTGCTGCAGGTGAATTTATAAATATTTATCATAAATTATTTATAAATCGTTTGTTTGCATATAGTTGGGAAAAAAAACAAGTTCAAATAATTGAGGAAAATGAATAACGAATATTGAATAATGAGAGTAAAGTTTGTATTGTGTAAGAGGGAGTATTTATGGTGGGAAAAGCAAAAGAGAAAAAAAATAAAATGAGTAAATTTAAACGAAAATTACTTCTAAGAAGTATCATTTTAATAATTCTAATTGTAGTTTTTTTCGAAATGAAAGAATATCATTATTTGAATTCAGCTCAGAGTGAAAAAACAATAACTTTTTCTCCAAAGCCTAAAGAAGAACTTGAACCATATACAAAAAGTTTAAAAGAAGTAGATTTCAAAAAATTTCGTAATTTAATGATTGTTGCCCATCCAGATGATGAATCGCTTTGGGGTGGCGGTCATCTAGCAGCAGGAGATTATTTTGTTTTATGCATAACAAATGGAAATAATAAAAAAGGTAGACCGCAAGAATTTAGTGAAGCAGTAAAACTTTTAGGAAATCAAGGTCAAATTCTAAATCATCGAGATAATTATAAAAATTCACTATCAGCTGAAGAAAAAAAGAACATCTATGCAGATATTAATTATGTAATAGCACAAAATAATTGGAAAAAAATTGATACACATAACCCGATGGGAGAATATGGACATTCTCAACACAAAATGGTTAGTGCGTATACAACTAAAGCCGCCCTTGAAAATTATCAACAAACAAATTTAGCTTATTTTGGGAAATATTATTATGCGCCCGAAGAAATACTTGAACAAGCGCTTAGTCAAGGTAAGTTATCAAAAGAGCAAATCGAAATGAAACAAAAAGCATTAAATGTCTATATTTATGGAGCGAAAGAATATGCTCCAACTCAAACTAACACCACAATTTTTTATTCAAATATAAGGAATTTTGAGAATTTTATTAGCTATGAGCGGACTGTAAAAGAAAAATATGATTTTACAAAAGTACTACCAGATTAAAGATAAATTTACAGATTATTAATTAAAATTTGTTATAAGAGTGGCTGCTTTGTCAGCCGCTTTTTTCATATTGTAAATGTACTTTCGTTTGAAGATACAGTTAGAAATTGTATGAACAGTAATAAGTGAACATCATTCATGAAAGTATGTTTGGAAGTGATTGGGACATTATAACTTTTGCTACAAAAAGATATTATCACTTTTGTTTGATATTGCTTTTAAAAAGTTATAAATAAAGTTCACAAAGCAACTATAATGTGCTACAATGTTTGTAACCATTTTCTGGATCATTTCAAAAATGGTTAGGTGTTTATATGAAAAATATAAAAGAAGATAAAATGAAAAAATTAGTTTTAATTGCAATTATTGCAACGTTTTTATCGGGAATTAATGCGACTAGGTTAATTGCAGCAGAAAAAAGTAGTCAACGAGATGTTTATTATTGTCGAGAGTATTGGGGTGTGACATCTAGAACGAAAACTGGAATATCATATGATTCATGGAGAAATGGACCTGAAATTAATGGAACAGGTAGTTTATCTTTTTCAAATACAAAGGGATACAATCGTTCTGTAAGTGCAAGTGCATCTGGTTCTGTTCAAGTAGGTAATTCAACACTTACAACAGGACTTGGATTTACAATTGGTCGCTCTTTTGATATTTCAACTTCATATTCAATTACTGGTGAAAAAGGTAAAAAAAAGCGCATCCAATATCGTGAGATTAAAGATGTATACACTATAAAACAGAGAAAATATCGTTATTGTAATCAGGGGGCCGTTACGACACCGTTAAATTCTTATGCAACTGCATATGTATACAAGCCTTACGGTTGGTCTTATCAATGGATATACATTAGATAGACACAAATTTAGATTGGAGTGACAAATGAAAGTTATTTATCTTACATTTGCTTATATAGTACTAATGTTATTAAATTATTTAATCTATTTATTCGATATTTTTAAAGAACAATATACTCGTTCACAAGGACTTCCATATACTGAAGGCCAAATTAATATCTTTTATTTGATCAGTGCCATTATTACAATATGGTTAATTGGATCACTTTATTATATTATGAAGAAGGATAAAATAACAAAAAACGAAAAATAGTTTTATTGAAACATGAATTATAAGGCTAATTCAATAAAAAAGGGCATAAACAGCTTTTTTTGAAGTGGATAGCACTTAGGATAATTAAATTAAATAGAAATCTTTAAAAAATGATTCCAGAATGTATTGGAATCATTTTTTACTATTAAATTTAGATTGGATAATATGTAATGTGGAGAAACATCTAAATTGTATATGATGGATCACTAGAAAAGTAATGACCAATTAAAATATACTTTTACCGAAAAAACGATAAATTAAACATCGATTTACAGATTATTAATTAAATCTAGTGAAACTTGTGCGGCAAGAGCGGCTGCTTTGTCAGCTGCTTTTTCATATTGTAAATGCTGATTTGGTTCGAAGATACAGTCAGAAATTGCTCGAACTGCAATGAATTGAACGCCATTCATGAAGCATGTTTGGGCAATTGCGGTTGATTCCATGTCAACAATATCATAATCAGAAAATTTTGATTCGAAAAAAGTTTGTTGTGGATTTAAAGCAAATGTATCTTGAGATAAAATATTCCCATATTTAATATTAATGGTTGACATTTTGGGAAGTGTAGCTAAATTAAAACTCTTGAAAACTTTTGGCATACAAGCCATTTGACCTAATGTATAACCAAAAACTCGCAAATCAACATCTGCATAAGCAAGTAAATTACTTATATAGACATCAAACTGTTTGGCGTTGTTTATTCCACCAGCAACTCCACAATTGATAATTAAATCTGGTTTTTTAGTTAAAATGATTTCCATTGTTTTACTGGCAGCAGCAACTTTTCCGATTCCACAAATGTGAGTAGTGAAATCAAAAGTAGGTTGTGTTTTTTCAATCTCTTTTAAAAATGCTGCTTGTTCTAGTTCCATTGCAAAAATAAGTGCTAACTTCATTTATCCTCCAATTGTGTTTTCGTAAACTCTACGATTAAATAATAGCATATAATTAAATAAATTGGCAATTTTATTGAATGAAAAACATATATATCAAAGAAAAACGAGCTATAATAACACTAAACTGATTTAGCGGAAAAATAACCTGCGTCATTACAAGAAAAGTGGTAAAATATAGTTAGATCATTTGGAGGTACAAATGTTAAGTTTATTTAATGGAACATCAATTATTTCAATAATCATTATTATAGTGGTTGTATTATTAATTGCCAAAATTATCGGTCAAACAATAAAGTTTGGAATTAAAATCGCAATTCTTTGTGTGGCAATATATTATTTATTGAAATTGAGTGAAATAATTAGTTAGGATATATTCGAAGTTTAGGTTTTAGAAAAAAAGATTTGTAAAAATCAAAAAACAATATAGGTAATTTAAATTGGATGGTTGAAATAGTAAAGTCAAACAAGTTTTAAAAGTGAACCGAACCCTATAAAGTAGAATTTTAAATAAAAGAGCCGAATATCATTAGTTTGATATTTGGCTTTTGTTATAATAATACTAAGGAGACTATATGTCAAAGATTTTATTCAGCCAAGAAGCTATTACTATGC
>JBOFGK010000011.1:0-53938 GCA_051649085.1 Mycoplasmatales bacterium
AACTATGGTCAATTATCGATTTTGCAATGCCAAATTATTTAGGAACACGACAAAAATTTACATCAACATATGTAAATCGTCGAACAAATGATAAATTTTTAAAGTACCAACTAAATAGTTTCATACTTAGAAGACTTAAAAAAGATGTATTAACTGAATTACCTGATAAAATAGAGACTCCAATTTATTGTGAAATGACTCAAAAACAAAAAGCGCTGTATGTTAAATATGTAAGTATGTTTGAACAAGAAGTAAGTGAAATGTTTGATCAAAATCAAGCAATAAACCAAGTGAAGGTATTGACGTTACTTACAAGATTACGCCAAATAGCATCACATCCACAAGTCTTTTTGGAAGACTATGATGGTGGAAGTGGTAAAATTGAGTTGTTAATGGAATTGATTAATGAAAATATCGAACAAGATAAAAAAATACTAGTCTTTTCACAATTTACAAGTTTACTTAAAATTGTGCAAAAAGAATTAGAAGAATTAGATTGTCCACATTACTATTTAGATGGAAAAACTAATTCAAAAGATCGAATTAAATTTGTTGAACAATTTAATAATGATCAAACACCAGTCTTTTTAATTAGTTTAAAAGCCGGTGGGGTTGGGATCAATTTAACAAGTGCAAGTACAGTTATTCATTTGGATCCATGGTGGAACCCAAGTGTTGAACGTCAAGCTACTGACCGTGCACATCGAATTGGTCAAAAAAATGTGGTACAAGTTGATAAGTTAATTGCAAAAGGGACAATCGAAGAAAAAATCTTTGAACTACAACAACAAAAGCAAAAACTAATGGATGATGTACTTGATTTAGATGCAAAAATGCTTAAAGATATGTCTAAAACTGAAATACTTGATTTATTTAGTTTTGACTTAAAAATATAAGTGGATATAAAAGTAGAATGAAAAATTAAAATGAAAAAAGGAACATGATAGGAGTAATAAGATGAAAATTAATAGGTTATTAAAGAACTTTGTTTTACCAATGGCTATTGGTTATGGAATTGGCTTAATTGCCTTCTTTTCAACAGGTATTACCAAAAACATTATGTTATTTATTGTTAAAGTATTGTATACAGTTTCGGCAAATTATTTAGTGTTTCTAATGTGGTTTGCGCCACTTATGGTTATGGTGTTTCTAATTAGTGCAAGTAATAATATAAAAGACAGTTTTAGTCAATTTATTGTGAAATATTTTATGTATATAACAATAACTTCACTTTTAATTGCAATCGTAACACTTGTGATTAGTTATGTACTTGTACCAGTAATTAATTATTTACCACAACCTGATTTACTTCAAGATAAAGGAAAGTTCATTGATCCATTTTTCGAAATGAAATTAACAGGACTTGACTTATTAGGATCAATTTTCCTTGGTTGTATAATTGGAGTTTTTGCAAAACGCGATTCACAAATAATGAAAATAGCGACAGAGGCAGAAGCAATAATAAATGTATTTATCCAAAAAGTATTGTTACCACTTGTTCCAGTTTGGCTAATTGGAACATTTGCAGCATCAACAGCGGTCACATCATTTGGGGTAGTTGTCGTCGATTTATATTTAAGTGTAATTGTCATCACAATTCAATTGCTTTGGTTGTTGGTAATGTACTTATTTGCAAGTAAAGTTAATGGAATAAGTGTGAAAAAATTAATTAAAGCAGCAAGTAAAATATATGTGACAGTAATTACATTTGCTGGAAACAGTGTTGGAATGATTATTCCGATTACTGTTGCGGAACAAAAAGAAATTGGACTTGATGAAGATATCGCAAAATTTGTAACTTCTTCAAGTTTTAATTTACCAGGTTCTTTAATCGCACACATCGTTTTTGTTGTAGGGATTATTCAGTTATTTGGAACAGAAGTCACAATCTATCAGTTGCTTTTATACGTATTTGCATTAGTGTTTGTACTAATTGCAGCTCCCGCAATTCCAGGTGCTGTATTTGCAATAACATCACAACTACTAACGCCAATGCTTGGATTTACGGAAAGTATGACAAATTTAATGGGAACATTCTATTACAAGCAAGGAACAACAAATGCTTGTGTAAATAATTGTGCAGACTTTTATGTAACACCAATTTTTTCTAAGAAGCAAAAAAAAATCACAGAAGAGACACTAGAACAATAGGGTATGATATTTAAAACTTCGGTTACTAATCATTAGTAACTGAAGTTTTTTTCAAAAGACCCGAAAAAAAACTCGGTTTTTTTTCATATGATTTGCTATACTATAATTACTATGTGGAATAAAATAAAAAGGAAGAAAATGAAAAAAAGTTGTTATATTTATGATGTTAACCTTTTTGGGGTCAATGTTATCGATTATAGTGCGACAATATTCTCTGGTGGCTACAATTCAGCCAAAAAAATGAAAAAAAATGTACTACCTCTTAAAAGAATATGTAACACTAAACAGGAGAAATAATGAAAAAAATAATTGATTTCAAAATTGTACAATTACTACTGATAAATGCTTTTTGCATGTTCGTGCAATTCACGCTTTACAATGAGATAGGTTTTACACAAGAACTACTTTATATTGCTTTAAGTCAATCGATTTATCTTATAATGGCAATATTAAGTTTTATAATAATTTTTAAGGAGTTGAGTCCATTTTTTGATTTGAAACAAAATTTAGTAAAAAATCAAATATCGAGAGCTAAAGTATTTAGAAATTTAAGTTATTCGCTTTTTTCGATCACATATGTAATAATTTGTCCACTTTTTTTCAATTTAAAACAAAATGAATATTTTATTACTACATTAAGTGGTGTATATATTATTTTGACGACGTATATTGTAATGTATACTTATTTATATCGATACAAATCAAATGTTTATTATTGCATTTTGGCTCCAATTGTATTTTTTATTGGCTATACTTTAAATATACCAGTGATAAATGATACATTTAAATATAATGGCTTTGTAATGTATTTTATTTTTAATACGATATTGTTATTGATTCATACAAACATGTTATTTGGAAAAAAAATAGTTCTAAGAAAAATTGAACCATATTCAGAAGAGGAGTAAAATGAAGATTAATAAAATAGAAAAAAAAATAAAAGGAAGAAAATGTATAGTAAAAGAAGTTGAGTCTGTTATGATTTTAGCGCAAAATCATTTATACATGCAGATAAAATACAGCTTTTAAAGGATCACAACTTTATGATAAAAATGAGTTAATTCGAAAGTGGGGTAAATAGATGAAATTAAAAAAAAGATTTATTATTATTATAATTTTAGGTTTAGTTGGTTGTCAGAAAACAGCGTCATATGATGACTACAATGTGGTAGAAATCCCTTCATCATTTCAAACAGTTATGTTTGTTGATGCAATTGATCAAAGTGATTTAATTATGACAATTAGTCCAGTTTCTAATATAAAGCCTTCAGATACAATAATTAAGAAAAATAAAGATGGTATGGTTTATGATGCATATTCGTTAAGAGAGCATAAAGTTAAGCAGGTTCTCAAAGGTCAATATTCAGAAAAAACAATAAAAGTTGTTGAGGCTGTCTATTTTGATAAACAAAATAAAAAAATTTTTGAAATCTATACTGATGCTTATAAAAATATAATGAAAGTTGGTAATGATTATACTGTTTTTCTGCAAAAAAATACAGATGGTAGCTATGGAATAATGGGTGCAGGAACATCAAGAATTGATTACACAACTCCAGCACAAAACGAATCGTATTCAAAAAATAAGGAATTAATTAATGCAATCTTTGATCATAAAGATAGCCCTACTAATGGTGTAATTAAATCAACCGGATTAAAGTGTAATGAAACAAAAGATATTTTAGATATAGAAACGTCTGTTTGTAAATTGTACTTTCCTGACGAAGGAAAAACATATGTGGAAATAAATAATAATAAATTAATGATGATTGAAGGAAATTTAAAAGAATAAAAAATTGTGACATCACTCAAAAAAAGTAAAATTTTTAAATAGAAGAGCTGAATTACATTAGTTTTGTAATTCAGTTTTTTAAGTTAGAATTGGTTTTATAATAAGAACTACGAATAATTTGAAGTGTTTGAATCATCTTTGTCTTTTGAGACTGTTTTTTTTTGAAGATGTAATATAGGAAAGTGATTTAAATACAACAATTACACGTGTTTAACACGTGATTTTAAAAATGGATAAATATTTAGTTCTAAAGATATTTTAACTTTTACATGACATTTATTTTCGCTTTTTTTTATATTCTGAGTAGAAGTGCATAGCTAAAAAGAAGCCACCTATAACTACTAAAATCGTTGAGAAAATTAAAATGTTTTTATCTTCTTGTCTATTCAATAAATTAATTATCGAACTTGAAATTGTGAACAGTATCGCTATATTTAATTTTTTCATCGATATTGTTGATAATAATTAGTATTATCCCACTTTAAATTATATTTAGTTTTGATTAAGCTAGAGTAATTATTGTATTTCATATTTTCCTTTCTGATTCTCAAAAAGTTTTAATTCAAGTTAGTCTTCAAACATAAAATGAATATATTCTCCAAATGAAGAATTAATTAAAACCTAGTTTAAAAAAACACTTCGTTATATAATAATGACAGAGTACATTTCATAATCAGACAAATGTTCATTTTTGAAGGGATTTTAATTTTTGCTTGATATTTATTTTCGTCTGTTTTTATAAATTGAGTATAGATCAACAGCTAAAGAAATACCTCCTATAATTAGAAAAAATATTGAAAAAATAAATAAGCTTCTATTCTCATTACCGGAATTTATTATTATTATATTAGATAGACTAGCTATAAATAAGCAAATTGAAGTTATATTTTTTTTCATAGATATTGTTGATAATAATTAGTATTATCCCACTTTACATTATAGTTAGTTTTGATTAAGTTAGAGTAATTATTGTATTTCATATTTTCCTTTCTGACTTTTCAAAAGTTTTAATTTATATTCATATGATGGCAATTGTCCAACCGTTCCCCTTGAAATTATTTTCTTATTTTATAAATATATTATAGCACACTTTCTTATAATTGTAGTTATTTTTCCAACAATACATTAAAAACTAAAGTACGAAATACCATTAACTGGTCCCTAAAAGTGCCTATAAAATAATTTTTGCTGGATTTGATTTGAGAAAAAAGCATAAAAGAAGAAGAAAAGATATAACTTTTCTTCCTTTTAAGTATTAACTTGTTTCTAGTTTTATGTTAGTAATCACTTTTTGGTGGTGTGAACGCTGGGTTTGCAGGATTTTTTGTTCGTTCTTTAAGTTCAGTTCTAAGTGCATTTAAACTATCAATATTTGGAATATATCCATAAACATTCATTCCTAATAAAGCTGAATAATACTCTGTTCCGCTTCCTTCAAATGATAAACTTTTTTGATCAATAGTTTTATTTGGGTTTAAGAACAATTCTGCTGCAACTTTAGCAAAAACTGAATATTGCTGTGTTGGAATATTATTCACAGTAATATCTGAAATTAATTGAATGTATTCTTTATAATTTGTTATAACTCCATTTGCTAAAGCTTGTTTAATAATTGCTTGGATAACAATAGAATGATTGTTACTACGGACGATTGCATTCGTATCTTTTCGCTGTCGTGCAAATGCTAATGCTTGTTCACCGTTTAGCATATTACACCCTTGTGGGATTGTGACAGTTCCTTGAGTTCGATTTGAGTCTTGAGAAACTATATCAAAACCTAGGTCATTACAAAGCTCAATTCCCCCTAAAGTATCAACCACTTTAATGATTCCCGCAAAATCAATGACTGCATAATAGTTAATCGGTATTTGTAAAAGTGATTCAACAGCAGTAACCATACAATCTGGTCCAAAACCTGACCATCCGTTGTGGTTGATTTTTTCATATCCTGCACATTCACTTGTAACTAATGTATCACGCGGAACACTTGTTGTAGTAATCTGGCTAGTGCTTGGATTTATTGAGTAAACAATAATTGCATCGTAGTTTTGTCCTGCTCCATCAGATGTTAGTTGATTATCAGCTCCTAAAAACAAGACGCTAACAGTTTCTTTAGATTCTGTTGTTTTTGCAACATTTTGTGAATTAGTTGTTTTTTTCAAAATTAAATAGTCATTATATAAACTACCGGAAATAACTAATGCAGTTGTAAGAAAAATAAAATTGATGATTTGAAAAACTCGTGTTTGTTTTTTAGAACCACGGCGGATGAAGATACGTGAGACTAAAATTAATAATAAACTTATTACAACAATTACTCCACCAATCATTAATTTTATATCTAATGTAAATAAATCATTGATTGCAATTAAAATAAGAGTAACTAATAACATAATTAGTAAAACTATATTGAATTTACTCGTTTTCTTTTTGGATTCCCGATGTGTATTTATATTTGAAGGAGTTTCTTCAACTCTTCTTCTTCTTTTCTTAGTAGGATTCATAATTCTCCATTCTATTCACGTTTGAATATATATATTTATTTTTTTTCACTAGTTATATTATAGCTAAAAAAAGCCTAAAAGGCAAATGGAAAGTTCCTTTTTCAAAACACGTGATGAATCTTATGTAAAATTACAAATATTATATATAATGTGTTGACTTATAAAAAGCTTGAAAATGAATTACAAGCAATATGTCATTAATTTATAATGTGATAATTTTTTATAATTATTTATCATTTCAAAAGGACTTTAAAATACAAAGTTGTTTATTTAAAGGTGTTTATAGAGATAAAAAATGATAATTATAGAATGATATCAGAATAATTAATAAGAAATAATAATAATTATTTATTATTTTTTTCTAAAAAAACAAAATATTATTTGCTTAAAGTTAAAAAATGATAATTGCTAAAATAAAATATGGTATACTATTAGTGGAGTGAAATTTTAAAAAAAATGTAAAAAATACAAGAATTAGGAGTAGAAATGAACGAAAAATTCGCAAATGCATGGAGAGGATTTGAAGGGACGAGCTGGCAAAAAAATATTGACACTCGTAAATTCATTCAAAGAAACTATACTGAGTACCGCGGAGATGATGAATTCTTAGCGGGTCCAACAGAAGCAACGCTTAAACTTTGGGATCAGTGTATGGAACTTTACAAGATTGAAAAAGAAAAAGGTGTAGTTGACATGGATACAAGTATCATTTCCACAATTACATCTCATGGACCTGGTTACTTAAACAAAGATTTAGAAAAAATTGTTGGTTTTCAAACTGATGCCCCATTTAAAAGAAGTTTACAACCTTTCGGGGGAATTCGTATGGCACAAGCAAGTTGTGAAGCGTATGGTTATAAAGTTGATGAAGAAGTTGTAGAAATTTTCACAAAATACCGTAAAACACACAATGCTGGAGTATTTGATGCTTATACTGATGAAATGAAATTAGCTCGTAAATCAGGTGTAATTACTGGACTTCCAGATGCATATGGACGTGGACGTATTATCGGAGACTATCGTCGTGTTGCTTTATATGGAATTGACTTTTTAATTGCAAAGAAAAAAGAATTTTTGAAAACAAGTACAAAAATTGATGCTGATACAATTAGACTTCGTGAAGAAATTTCTGAACAAATTCGTGCATTAGCTGAAATTAAAGAAATGGCTCAAAGTTATGGGTTTGATATTTCTGAACCAGCTACAAACGCAAAAGAAGCAATTCAATGGTTATACTTTGGATATTTAGCAGCGGTAAAAGAACAAAATGGTGCTGCAATGTCACTTGGACGTACTTCAACATTCCTTGATATCTACATTGAACGTGATTTACAAGAAGGAACACTTACTGAAGAAGAAGCACAAGAAATGATTGATCACTTTATTATGAAATTACGTCTTGTTAAATTCGCAAGAACGCCAGACTATAATGAATTATTCAGTGGAGATCCAACATGGGTAACTGAATCACTTGCAGGGATGTCCTTAAATGGTCGTTCATTAGTAACTAAAAATTCATTCCGTTATTTATGGACACTTGTTAATTTAGGAACAGCGCCTGAACCAAATATGACAGTTTTATGGTCAACTAAATTACCAGCAGGATTTAAAGAATATTGTGCAAGAATGTCAATTAAAACTTCTTCAATTCAATATGAAAATGATGATTTAATGATTGAAACTCATGGTGATGATTATGCAATCGCATGTTGTGTTTCGCCAATGAAAGTTGGAAAACAAATGCAATTCTTTGGAGCTCGTGCTAACTTAGCAAAAGCTTTATTATATGCAATCAATGGTGGAGTAGATGAAAAATTAAAAATTCAAGTATCACCATTATTCCAAAAAGTTGATACAGATATTTTAGAATATGATGATGTAATGAGAAAATTTGAACAAACAATGGATTGGTTAGCAGAATTATATGTTAATACATTAAATGTAATTCACTATATGCATGATAAATATGCTTATGAAAGAAGTGAAATGGCTTTACATGATGATCATGTACACCGTTTCTTTGCAACTGGTATTGCTGGAATTTCAGTAGCAGCTGACTCGTTATCAGCAATTAAATATGCAAAAGTTCGTCCAATTCGTGATGAAGATGGAATTGTGGTTGATTATGACGTTGAAGGTGAATATCCATGTTATGGAAACAACGATGATCGTGTAGATTCAATTGCGGTTGAATTAGTCGAAAAATTCATGAAGAAAATTAGAAGTCACAAAACATACCGTGATTCTGAAGCAACGATGTCAATTTTAACAATTACTTCAAATGTTGTATATGGTGGGAAAACTGGAAATACACCAGATGGACGTCGTGCCGGAGAACCATTTGCTCCTGGAGCAAACCCAATGCACGGACGAGATAAAAATGGTGCAGTTGCTTCACTTGCATCTGTTTCTAAATTACCATTCTCATCAGCAGCTGATGGAATTTCAAACACATTCTCAGTTATTCCAAATGCACTTGGTAAAGCAGATGATTTAGTCGCAACAAGTGGACTTGAACTTGATGTTGATGCAGAAGATTTAGGAATTAGTTTAGATGAATTAAAAGCATTGGCAAATGATGATTGTACAAATCAAGCATGTTCAATTCCAACGTATGATGAAAATGGGAAACCATTAGCATAAGTTATCAGAAAAATATCAAATAGTAAAAGAAATAAACCCAAAAATGGGTTTATTTTTCTTTGAAAAAATTCTAAATCGTAATAGTATCTGTCTTTGTATAAAGTTGAGTATTTCAAAAAGAACATAAAGTATTATGTTATAATATAAGGTGTGGAGGCAAAAAATGAAGAAGCTTTTCGTGATTTTATCTGGTTCATCTGAAATGTTAATGGCAACAATCGGTGCTTTTTTATACATGTTTGGTCGCTTAATCGGAATGTTTACTGTTGATTTAAGTATCTATTTTTTTCTTGCTTCTTTTTTAATTGGGGGTTATCATAAAGCTAAACAAGGAATAACTGATACAATTGAAGAACATCGACTAAACGTTGAAGTGTTGATGATAATTGCCGCAATTGGTGCGATTTTGATTGGACATGTTGAAGATGGTGCATTATTAATTTTTATCTTTTCAATAAGTGGTGCACTTGAGACGTATGTCAATAATAAAAGTCAACAAGAACTTTCAAAGTTGATTGAAATGCGTCCAAGAATTGCTTTGAAAAAAGTTGGGAATGAACAGCAAGAAGTGGCGGTTGAAAGTTTAGAAATTGGAGATATAATTGTTATTCGTGCATACGAAATTGTTCCGGTTGATGTAAAGATTCTTTCGAGTGAAGCACAAGTAGATAATTCTACAATAACTGGTGAGGCAGAAATTATTGAAGTTGAACAAGGTGATTCAATTTTATCAGGTGCAATTAACTTAGGAAAAGTGATTGAAGCTAAAGTTGAACATATAAGTCAAGATAGTATGTTTCAAAAGATTGTTGAATTAATTGAAAATACAGATTCGCAAAAAACACCTGAACAGAAAAAAATTGAAAAATATGAAGGAATATATGTGTACGGTGTGCTTGCATTATCAGTACTGATTATGGTCATTTTTCCGCTACTTGGTTTTACATTTGAAGAAAGTTTTTATAAAGCCATGCTTGTGCTTGTAGTTGCTTCCCCTTGTGCGGTTGTAGCTTCAATTACACCAGCAACATTAGCGGCAATTTCGTATGGAGCAAAAAAAGGGATTATTATTAAAGGTGGAAATATTTTACAAAAATTAAGTACTGTTCAAAATATTGGTTTTGATAAAACAGGAACTTTGACAGAAGGAATCCATCAAGTTCAAAAATTTCATCATTATCCTAAAATTTCTAGTGATTATTTTTTATCAATTGTTCATGCAATTGAGACAAATTCAACCCATCCACTTGCTAAATCAATTTGTGAATATACGACAAGTTTTGAATTGACGTCGTTTATGACGGAAAATGTTCAAGAACTTCCAGGAAAAGGAATTAGTGCACAAATTGGTGGAATAACATATTATGTCGGAAATGCAAATTTGGTTGGACCTGAGCTAGTTTATGAATATTGCCAAAATTATAATTTGAATTTTGAAGATGAAGGTTTTTCAATTATGTACGTTGCTATAGATTCGGAATTGATTGGGGTAATTGCTCTAAGTGATATTGTTCGTTCAGAAGTACTTGAAGTTATCCCGGAACTTGAAAAACGAAAAATAACGCCAATTATGCTTACAGGTGATAACTTGAAAAATGCTGAAAAGATTGCAAGTCAGGTTGGAATTAAAGACTTCCATGCAGCTTTAACTCCAGTTCAGAAAGTCGAAAAAGTTCAAGCGTTAAGAGCAAATGGAGTTTTAATGGTTGGTGATGGAATTAATGATGCACCAGCACTTGCTAACGCAACAGTTTCGGTTGCAATGGGATCAGGAAGTGGTGTTGCCTTAGATACGGCTGATATAGTTCTTATGAATACAAATTTTATGAATGTTATTGAAGTAATTGATATCTCTCGAAAACTAACAAAAATTATTAAACAAAATATTATTTTCGCTTTTACAATTATCTTTACACTTTTAATAACAAATGTGTTCCTAGTTGATAAAATGCCGATTATACTTGCGGTAATTGGGCATGAAGGAAGTACAATTTTCGTTATTCTAAATGGACTTAGATTACTTAAAAGTCCCCGATAAGTAACTAATAGTAATTAATTAGAAAATTAAAAATGATATATAAAATCTTGAGGGATATTAAACTGGTTGAACAAACTATAAAAAACTAATCAAACTTAGTTTGATTAGTTTTATTTTTTTGGAGGTTATTAGACACTTTCTTATTCATACAAATGTAATTGAATTGGTAATAGTTGATTTGTATGGTTTGGCTCTAAATTTGAAAAAGAGACTCCAAGTAATCTAACTTGATTTTTCTGATGAGGTAAGCGATTGATTAACGCACTAATTTCTTTGGAAATATAATTATCTTGATTGAAGTAATGCTCAACCGTTCTTGAACGTGTATAGGTTGTAAAATCAGCATATCTAACTTTAACGGTAATAGTTTTAGCAATATAATTTTTTTCATTTAATCGTTTGAAAACTTGCTGAACGATATTTTCTAAATGCTGGTCGAAATCTTCTTCGGTTATTAGTGGTTTATAAAAAGTAATTTCTCGACCAATCGATTTTTGACGTTCACGTCTTTGAACAGGAGAATGATCAATTCCCCGTACAAGTTCTTTTAAGTGTAATGCTTTTTCTTCGCCACAAACATTAATTAATTTTTCAAGTTTAATTGCAGCAAGATCAGCACCAGTATAAATTGCAAATTTATGCATCGTAACGACAGATTTTTTCCCAACACCTGGAAAAGCTTTGATTGGTAAGTCTTTAATGAAATCAACGGCTATTTCTGGCGTAATTGTGAAGAGGCCATCAGGCTTTTTAAATTCGCCAGCGACTTTGGCAAGAAATTTATTGTAAGAGACACCGACAGAACAAGTTAATTTTGTTTCCCGAAAAATTTGGGCTTTGATTAACAAACCGATTTTTGTTGCACTACGTTCATTAAGTTTGTTTTCAGTTACATCTAAATAAGCTTCATCCAGTGAAAAACCTTCAATTTTATCAGTGTATTCACGGAAAATACGAAAAATAATTTGCGATGCTTCTTGGTATTTATGATAATTTCCAGAAATGAAAATTGCTTTTGGACATCTTTGGTACGCTTCATTTACACTCATTGCACTACGGATTCCATAAACGCGGGCTTCATAAGAACACGTACTTACTACTCCATAAAGTTTTGAATTTCCTGCAACAACAAGTGGTTTGTTTCGATATTGTGGATTATCTCGCTGTTCAACACTTGCGAAAAAGGCATCCATATCAACATGAATAATTTTTCTCATAAAACTCCTTGCATCTATTGATATTGTATCATATTTTTATCTGTAAATAAAAAGATTAGATTAAAAAGTTAAATTAAGTTTAAAAGATTTTTTCAAACAACCTATTTTAGTTAAATTAACGATATATTTTAGAGTAAAAAAGAAAAATGAGCGTATTTTTCGAACTATTTACAAAATAAATTGATAAATGATAAAATGTATTAAGTAAGAAGATTTAAGAGGGGTATTATGCTAAATATTTATCGAAACCTACTTTGGTTTTTTAAACGTGAAAAAAAGATTTATATTATTTTAGGAATACTTGTAGTTTTCATTGCCTATATGGCGACAATTCCTCCCAAATTAGTAGGAAATGTCATTGATTTAATGGCAACTGGAAACTTCACAATTGAAATGTTAATAATTAATGGATCTTTAATAATATTGATTCCGATTACGATATATCTATTAAATTATTTTTATCATAAAAATTTATTTCTAAAAGGACAACAACTTGCCAAAGAGCTTAGAGTAAATTATTTAATCAAACTTTTTGCATCGGATTCAAAAGTGTTTGAGCAATATTCTAAAGGAGATTTAATCTCACGCCTATCAAGTGATATGCTTTCGATTACTCAAGCAGCTACTTATTTATTAAGTGACTTAATTTATTGTAGTTCATTAATTATAATTGTGTTAGGTTTGATGATTTTTCAAATTTCTTTAAAATTGACAGTAGTTGGTTTTTTAATTATTCCTATTAGTTTTTATTTTTTAAACAAATGGCGCCAAGGCATGCGTAAATATTACCGAATTCATCGAGGGATTTTTGCTAAATTTTTTGATTCGATTCTCGAATCGATTGAAGGAATGCGAGTTGTTCGTGCCTATGTAATGGAAGAAGAGGATATTAAGAAAAATAATCATTATATCGATGAGGATATTAATTCTTGGATTCGAATTACAAAATTTGAGAATGTTTTTGGACCAATGTTTGCGGCGACAATTGCAGTTGCTACTTTTTTGACGTTCAGTTATGGTTCATACTTAGTAATTACTTCACAAATCTTACCGGGAGAATTAATTACATTTTATATGTATATTACAATGGTTGCAGGACCGATAAATGTCCTTGCTAATATAATGAACGTTATAAGCCAAGCACAAATTGGTCAAGAGCGATACTACGAGATTATGGAAATTGAAAATAATGTTATAACACCAGAAAATCCAAAACAATTATTGGAGTTTGAAACTTTAGAATATCGTAGCGTTTATTTTAAATACCCATTTGACGAGGATTATGTTTTAAAAGATATTGATTTGAACATATTTAAAGGACAAACAATTGGAATAGTTGGTCCAACAGGTAGTGGGAAAAGTACATTTATAAAGCACATTTTAAGAGAATTTAATGTTACAAGTGGACAAATAAAAGTAAACGGAAATGACATTAGTGAATACTCCTTAGAAGAAGTACGTGCGTTAGTTGGTTATGTGCCCCAAGATCACATTTTATTTAAAGGAAGTGTGAAAGATAATCTTGAATTAGTTATGACATTAGATAATCAAGACCAAATGATGAAAGCAATCAAAATTGCCGCGTTTGAACGAGATTTAGAATTTATGTCAGACGGGATGGAAACACCTGTTGGTGAAAGTGGTACAGGCTTGAGCGGGGGACAAAAACAACGTTTATCAATTGCAAGAGCGCTAATTAATGAACCATCAATTTTAATCCTCGATGATTCACTGAGCGCTGTTGATACGAAAACAGAGCGCGAGATTATTGATAATCTAAAGGTTAGTCGTCAAAATAAAACAAATATTATTATTACACATCGTTTCTCGGTCTTAGAAGCAGCTGATATTATTTATGTATTTGAAGATGGTAAGATTACTGAAATGGGGAATCATCAACTTCTGATGGCAATTAAAGGATGGTATTATGAACAATGGATCGAACAAACTAAAGGAAACTTATGAAATTAATTGAATATCGAAAAGCATGGAGCTTTGTGCGAAAATATAAATCGCAACTTATAATCAAAATTGTCTTTATCCTCTTATTTCAATTTGTGGCATTTACAATTCCGTTTATTATTCAGGATATTATCGATAATAAACTATTAGGTGTCCAAAATCCCTTGACTGAAGTTGCAAAATCAAGTGAAGCAATTGAACTAAATGGGAAATATTATAAATTTACAAAAGATCTAACAACAGAAAAAAGTTTAGGGTCAGCAACAATTATTTTAGTTGAACAAGGTTTTTATCTAATAGAAGAACAACTTGATCCTAAAAATTTGGAAAATCGAAAAATTGTTGATCAAAAATTAGTCGCTAATAATCAAACCTATCCTGCAATTAAATTGAGTCAAGAACAATTGTTTAAATTTTATAACCCAATTATTCCAGGATTAATTTCAATGCTTGCCTTATTATTAATTATGTCCGTTTTAGAAATAATTTTTACTTATATTGAACGAATGCGAGGAGCTAAAGTCATAATCGAAGTTACAAGAGATGCACGAAAAGAAGCGATGAGAAAATTAGGAACTTTACCAATTAGTGAAGTTGAAGCCGAACCGGCTGGGAAAACTGCTAATCGGGTCTTAAATGATACAATCGGAATATCTTCACTTTACATCTCGACAATAAACGTTATTTTTTCGATGGGATTTTCCTTAATCTTTGCGTATGTAGGAATTGCAATCTTATCAGTGAAAGCAGCATTGATTACGTTACTTATCGTGCCAATTATGATTTTGTGGAGTAAATTTTTCACGAAAAAACTTGACAAAGTTGTCACTAAAATCAATGAAACAAATTCATTACTAATTGCTCAAATTAATGAAATGATTAATGGTGTAGTGATTTTAAAAACATTTAATTCTGAACAAAAGAAAATTGATTCTTTCAATAACTTAAATAGTCAATATATTGAAGAGACAATGGAAGAACAGCGAATGCATTTATCTGCTGGTTGGAATGGACTTAATTTATTTCAAGCACTTGCTAGTGGGATGATTATAATTGTTTTTGGTTATTTATTTGTTAGTGGAATTTCCAAAGTGGAACCTGGAGTAATCAATACATATTATATGTTTATAATTAAAATAATTGCACCGATTTCAATCTTATTTAATGAGTTTAGTCAAATTTCTAATCATAAAGTAAAAATTAATCGAATTTTTCGAATTTATGATGGAGAAAGTGAAGAACAAGAAATTAAAGATGTTGTACCATTTAAAGGTGAACTTGAATTTAAAAATATTAATTTTTCTTATGATGGAAAACATCAAGTTTTACAAGCAATTAACTTGAAAATTGAAAAAGGACAGAAAGTTGGACTAGTTGGTCATACTGGAAGTGGTAAATCAACAATGATGAATTTATTACTACGTTTTAATGACTATCATGATGGTGAGATCTTAATTGATGGAACAAGTATTCAAGACTATTCTAAACGAACTTATCGTAAACATGTGGGAATCATTTTACAAGAGCCAATTTTATTTAGTGGAACTTTGTATGAGAACATTGCTTATGGGGTTAATGTTAGTCCAGAAGAAGCTGAAAAATTGTATATTTCAGTCGGTGGTGAACGCTTTTTGAAAAAATATCCAGATGGAATAAATGAGAAAATCGATCGAAAGGGAGGAAATTTATCACTTGGAGAAAAACAATTAATTTCGTTTGCACGTCTACTTGCCTATAATCCTCAAGTGATTATTTTAGATGAAGCAACGGCAAATATTGATACAGAAACCGAAAAGTTATTTAATTATGCACTTGATGTAATTGCTCAAAATAAAACAGTAATAATTATTGCCCACCGTCTATCGACAATTGTTGATAGTGATAAAATAGTTGTATTAGAGCGTGGAAAAATAATTGAAGAAGGTAAACACCAAGAACTTGTTAAGCTAAACGGTTATTATGCAAGTATGTATCGTAATCAGGCTACTCTTGATTAAACGGGTATTATGCAAGAATGGATCGTAATCTAGGCTAGTTATAGAAATTGAAGAACAAAGAAAAGACCTCATGTTAAGCCGTAATTGGTAAACAAGAGGTTTCTTATTATTTAATTAATGTATCATATGTTGTACTTGAAACAATTTTGTTCTTTTTATCGAAATAAAGAAATTCAATACGCAAATAGCAATTGTCAGTACTAGTGCATTCTTGAATAGCCATATCATACTTAAAAGATTTATTTCCACTTTTTTTAAAATCATGATATTCATATTTTGTTGCACCGTTTTTTGAACCACTTGTTGTTAACATTAAATCAGGAACATGCTCTTTGAAAAAAACATTATAACTTGTAATTGAATTTGCATTTATTGAATTAGAACTAATCGGAACTGAATTGTCGAAAATAGCTATTCCTTGATCTGCTTTTTCAAATATTGTTGCATATTGAGTTGGTTCAGCTTTAAGAAATTCACATTGCGGAAATTGTTCACTATCGGCACAGGTGTATGATTGATTCAACATTTTTACAGATTTATTTAAATCAATTTTTTGATTGGTTTCGGTTAAAACTTCTACATTAATTGTTTGATTTTCATTATAAATGAAAAAATTATTGAAATAGTAAAATAATCCTACTATGATTAAAAAAGAGATAATTGGTACTTTAAACTTAATTATTTTTTTCATGTTCTCCATTCATATAATTGATAATTTTATTGCTATTAAAAATAGCACAAATATTATTTTCCAAAATATTTTCAGTTACTTGGATAGTTAATTTATTTCAATTTTGAAAGTCGAAGTGATGGATTCGTTGGAATCCCTTGTTGACCTGTTTTTGAAGAAATTAGCTTATCGTATGTACATGCATCTGTTTCTCTATATTGTTGATAAATATCATATACAATTTGTTTTGGTGTAGCATATACTCGATATGTTCCTGTACTTGGAGCTGAATATGTAATTGCTGAAAAACTAGATGTTGAGCCTGGAGTATATGAAACACCACCTCCAATAACTCTTCCAACGCTTATACTGTAACTAACAGATGCTTTTGTATATACAGTTCCATGTGTATATTTTAAGCCTTTTTGCATGTATTCGTCTCTAAGTGTATATTCTTTTCCTGCATTATTTGTATATAAATATTTTGATCCACTTTGTTTCCAATATCTAGTTCGTGTACCTCCATAGCATACTCTTGGTAATTTTTTCTCAATTGAAAAATCATCTTCAAAATCGGTAAATAAAACATTACTGTAAAATAAAGCTAAATCTTTTTTCCCTCTGTAAGTAAAATCTACAAGTACTCTTTTAGCTATTCCATCTGATTCATTTAGAACAATATCATCTTTTTTGTAGTCAACAACAGATTTTCCACCCCAAATTTTGGTATGTGGACTTCTGCTGCATGTGTGATATCTGTTGTTATGGAACTGATAAGTAATGTTAATAAAAATACTAATAAAAACTTAGTTTTTGACATAAAAATCCTTTCTTTTTTCGATTTTAGTTTATCGAGAACTTTATAAAAAAACTTTGTTACAAAATAAGTATAGCATTTTTGTCTGAGCATGTCAATACAAAAGAAAACGTTAATGTATTTTTGTGTCAAACAAAAGTGAAAAAAATCTTATGTACTAAAAACACACTAATTTTTTTCGAATTATTGTATAAAAGTAAAGTAGAGAAATTAAGTGAAAAGCTATTTTATGTATGTGTGAAATAAATAATAATATTAAAAAAATGGATTGAATATTTTTTGTGGATCCATTTTAAAATTAAGAATTGTAGATTTGAAGTTGGATAAATGTATATTTGCTATTCGAAAAACTTTAAAAATAGTACTAAATATGCTATAATTTAACCAAAGGAGTAATAATGGAAGTGAAATTTACTGATGAACGCCAGCAACAAACGAAAGATTTCGTAAAACAAATCAAAAATTTAAAAAAGCTCGAGATTCCACGAAGGATTAGTTTAATAGTTTTAGTTATTTTAGCTATCAATATTTTTATGGGAATGCCAATACTAAATCCAGTGTATATTGAATCTACTGTATTTTTCATTTTGTTAGTTGTCACAATTTTAGTGTTCTTAACAAAGAAAAGTTATTATATAATTATTGGTTTTGTTGTAGTTGCCTTGATGTTTGCAGGAGATTTATTATTAACTAATGAACTAATGTGGAATCAGAAGTATTATAATTTACTTGGTGATGTGAAAGTTGAAAAATATGCGAAAAATCCACCAGCAATTGACAATAGTAAGTTACCAGTTGTAGATGCTGGACTTGCAGCAAACTTAGGAGATAAAAAACTTGGAGAAGATGTTGGAATTGGAAGTCAGTTTACAACGGGAGAATATTATTTCATTAAAACTGAAGAAGATTTAGCATGGGTTGCACCACTAGAACCACGTGATGTCTTTAAATGGCTTTCAAATACTGATGGAGCACCGGGATATATTTATGTATCAGCAACTGACCCAAATGACGTTCGTCTTGTAAATAACATTGATGGAAAAGATTTGAAAATAAAGTATTCTAACAATGCATTTTTGTTAAGTAATATCAAAAGACATTTATATCTAAATGGATATATGACAACTGGATTAACCGATTATTCGTTTGAGATAGATGATGATGGACAACCGTTTTGGGTAGTTACAACTTACGCACCATCATTCAATATTTTTGGTGGAGCACAAGCGACAGGTGTTGCAATTGTAAATGCAGCTACTGGTGAGATTAGTGACTATAAAATTAGTGAAATCGAAAAATTACCAAAATGGGTTGATCGTATACAACCAATTGATTTGTTGACAAATCAAATTGACTATTGGGGAAAATATAAAAATGGTTTTATAAATACGTTATTTGCACAAAAAGAAGTAGTTAAAACAACACCTGGTTATTCGTATGCGTATATAAACGATGAGCCATACATGTACACCGGTTTAACATCTGTTCAAGATGATCAAGCAACGGTTGGAATGATGTTGATTAACCTTCGAACAAAAGCAGCAACTTTTTACGAACAAACTGGGGCAACTGAACAAGCAGCACAAAATAGTGCTCAAGGACAAGTTCAACAATTTGGATACCGTGCAAGTTTTCCAGTTCTTTTAAATGAATTTGGTCAAGCTACATATTTTATGCCATTGCTAGATAATCAAGGATTGATCAAACAATATTCATTTGTCTCAGTTGTGAATTATAATATAGTGGGAATTGGTGATACGATTGATAAAGCTCGCCAAAACTATTATGACAAATTAAAGCAAAATAAACAAGTTACAACGAGTGATGCTAGTTTAATTTCAAAAACAGCGACAATTGATCGAATAAATTATATTGATGGAACTTATTATTTAACATTGATTGATGATAAACGCTTATACAATGTTGATCAAAGTATAAATCAGTTTTTAGCAGTAACAAAATCAGGTGATAAAGTTACAATTAAATTCGTTGATAGTCCTGATACAATTGAAATTGCAGAGTTTAAAAATGATAATCTTGAATAGTGGAGGAAAAATGAAAATATTAGAAAAAGAAACTGTCGGAATATTAGAATTTCAAAATCGAATTGTAGTTCCCCCAATGTGTAACCAAGTAGCAGAAGATGGTCATGTAATGGTTGATCATCTTATTACTTATGGAATGTATGCAAGAAACCGTCCGGGAATGATTACTGTGGAGTCAACAGCCATTGCTAGGAATGGTCGGATTTTTGAGACAGATTTACTAATTGATGATGATCAATATATTGTTGGTTTATCCAAACTTGCCGAAGTAATTCAAGAACATGGTGCAGTTGCATGTATACAACTTGGCCATTCTGGTGCCAAACATTACGACTTAGAAAAAGCAATTGCTCCAAGTGCAATTGGTGGAGTTGTTAGTGAAATGGATCGAACAGAGATTATTGAAATTGGACGCAATTTTGTTGATGCAGCAATTCGTGCAAAAGCTGCTGGTTTTGATGCAATTGAGATTCATAGTGCGCATGGATACTTACTACATCAGTTTCTATCACCACTAACAAATAAACGTAAAGATGGATTTGGTGGTAGTTTAGAAAATCGCTTTAAGTTATTGAAAAATATTATTTTAAACATCCAAAATAATGTTGAGATTGAAATTTTTGTTCGTATTTCAGCTGTTGATTTCCATCCAAATGGTTTGCAAATTAACGATACAATTGTTGTTTCACAATGGCTTGAAGAATTAGGTGTTAATTTAATCAATGTTTCAAGTGGGGGAATTTCAAGTCTAGTCGATGTTGCTGGTGGAGAACAACCATGTGAAAAAGTTGAAGTTTATCCATGTTACATGGTTCAGTATGCAAATGCAATTAAACAAGAATTATTGTTTGCCAAAGTTGCAACAGTTGGTGATATTACTGAAGTTTATCAAATGGAACAAATTGTTTCAAGTAACCAAGCAGACTTTGTGTGTGTTGGTCGAAAAACATTATTAAATCCACTTTGGTTATTAAATGTTCAACTAGAAGCAAAAAATCAAGACCTTTGCGAACCGTACAAGCGCTTTTTAAAGTAATTTCATTAAAACATATAAAAATAAAAAAAATTACTCACAGATAATGTGAGTTTTTTTTTCGAAAAAACTAATAATGATATTAGGAGGTAAAAAATGAAAATATCAGAATTAGTTAATGATTTAATTTTGGAAGCGGCAACTAAACAAGTTAGTGATATTCATTTTCATCCATTAAAGGAAAAAGTTGAAATATATTTTCGCTTGGCAAATAAGCTGAAATATAAAATGGAGATTCATCCGACAAAATATTCAAAATTATTGCGTTATATTAAATTTAAAGCACGTTTGGACTTATCGTTATCGCGCACACCTCAGGATGGATCATTTGAATACTATGCTGAAGATGATTTAATTTTTCTACGAGTATCAACGATTCCGTTAATGAGTGGTGAAAGTTTAGTGCTACGTCTTATTAATGAAAGTACTCAATATGATTTTGCAAGTTTAAGTTATTATCCTGAAGACTTAGAAAATATTTATCAAACAATTAAAGGGAAAAATGGATTGTACGTATTTACAGGTCCAACTGGAAGTGGGAAAACAACTTCAATGTATAGTATTTTAAATCGCTTAGCAATTCAGGATAAAAAGAAAATAATCACGATTGAAAATCCAATTGAAATCGTAAATCATAATTTTGTTCAAATGCAAATAAACCAGGAAATGGGTATAAGTTATTCAGTTGCCTTAAGAGCATCGCTTAGACAAGATCCAGATGTTATTATGATTGGTGAGATCAGAGATGAAGAAACGGCAAGAAATGTTTTTCGAGCTGGTTTGACTGGACACACTGTAATTACAACGATGCATACGAAAAATAAATATGGAGTAATTGAGCGATTTTTAGACTACGGTTTTTTAATTAGTGAAATTGAATCGGTTTTAATTGGGGTATCAAATCAACGATTAATCAAAAATCACCAGCAACAAATTCGTTCATTTTATGATTATGCATCTAGTCGAGAAATTAAGGAGATGATTGAAACAAAAGGTGAAACGCTCGATATTGAAGCGAAAATTAATGCCCTTAAAACTCCAAAGAAATTATAAGAAAATTACTGAACAATATTATTTTCTTTATAATTTAAATATTTTTCTAGAACGTGGATATTCAATTAATGATAGTATGAAAATGTTAGGTTTTTATATTGATATTGATGTTTTTTACCGGTTACTTGAAGAAGGAGAACGATTTGACCTTGTGCTAGGAAAAGTGAAATTTGATCAAGATGTTTTATTGCTTTTAAAAATAGCGGACGAAAGTGGTCAGTTGAAGAATGGAATCAAAAATGCGGTCTATCTTTTAAAACAAAAAATTGACAATAAAAATATTTTGCTGGAGATCTTGAAATATCCAATCCTGTTAGCTGTTATTATTATCGGTTCAATGCTATTTATTTCAATGTTCTTATTACCACAATTTATCGATATTTATCAAAGTTTTGGAATTGAATTTGGCCAGCTGATTAAGCTCGCTTTTTTACTTATCCAATTAACACCATATATTGTAGGGTCAGCTTTTGTGTTTTTGTTAGTAGCAGCATTTATTATTTTACGTAAAAATTCAGTTGATAAAATGATGTTTTTTTTAGGGACACGACTGACTCGGAAACATTATTTAGCTTTGTACAATCATTTGTTTATAATCAATTTAACAAATTTGTTAATTCTCGGCTTAAGACTGGATGAAGTATTGACAATTTTAAGTGAACAAGAATATAATTTACTACTGAAAATGGAAACAAAAAGAATCTTGAAAGAGTTGAATCAAGGGGTAATGTTTAGCAGTGCATTAAATAATTTTTATTCCGATGAATTAAAAGCAGTTATCCGCGATGGTGAACAAAATGAAATGTTATTAACGAATCTTGAAAATTATTTATTATTTTTAAATAGTCGAAAAGATAGTAAATCAAAAAATCTCTTGTTCTTAATTCAACCTTTTTTCTATTTAGTTTTTGGAATAATCATTGTTGTTTTATACATTAGTATTTTCTATCCAATGTTTCAAATGATGAACAAAATTTAATTTTAAAGTAAATGAAAGGAGTTAGATGTTTAATAATAAAGGATTCACTTTGTTGGAAATGTTAATGGTGATTTTCATCATTTCGGTGTTAATACTATTGATTATTCCCAACATTACTAAGCATAAAACAGCTGTAAATGAAACTGGTTGTGAAGCCTATGCGAAAATGGTTCAAACTCAAGTAACTGCCTATGAAATGGCAGAAGATAAGTTACCTTCAATTGGTGAATTAGTAAGTGGTGGTTACATTCCAAGTGCGACTTGTCCCGAAGGTGAAGGTTTAGCAATAAGCGGCCGAGGTGAAGTAAGTGTTAATAAATAATCAAGGTTATACTTTAATGGAAATGCTAATTGTTTTATTTTGTTTATCAACTTGTTTATTAGTAATTAATTTGAATGTTTATGAAGTCCTTTTAGCAACTAATGTTAATGCTCAAGTTAAGTTATTTATTAGTGAGTATAATAAAATACAATTAGAGGCCTTAGAAACTAAAGAAAACAAACGAATTACGTTTTCTACTAGTGAAATCAGCTTTGGAAAGCAAAAAGTAGAGCTTAAACACGGACTAGTTGTTTCGAATAATTTCAATGATGTCATAACACTTAATCAATTTGGTAATATTTCGCGGGCTGGGACTGTTGTTTTTACAAGTGGTAATCATCAAAAAAAAATTGTTTTTTCACTTGGGGCAGGTCATTATCGTGTGGAATAAACAAGGAATAATTTTGTTTGATGCACTTCTAGGTTTGGTATTACTTGCAAGTGTTACATTGTTTTTTTTACCGGTGATTGAGACAAGTTATCAACAACAAAAAGTAGCGCTTGAAAAGTTACATGAAATTAATCGAACGAGACAAAAAATTCATCAAGGCCAAGTAGGTGATTGTTTTGAAATTCATCAAAAAAATATTTGCCTCTAATCAAGGCTTTACATTATTAGAAATGTTAATTTGTTTATTAGTAATGACATTAATTGTCCATAATATTTTAATGTTTATGAAAGTAGTTAAAAAGTTTGATTATACTTTTAGTTTAGAACAACAGTTAATTACCGCTTCCTTTCAAATGAATGATGATATGTTATTAAGTAAGAATATTATTTGTTCGGGAAAAACCTTTATGGCAGAAACATATTCAAATAATCAAATTATATATAGTTTTAATGGTGAAAAATTAGTTCGACAAGTAAATTTTTCGGGTCACGTTATAATGCTTTATGATGTGCAAAATTTACGCTTTTTTGAACAAGCAAATTATTGTATAATGGAGGTAGTTGATGAGCGTCAAAAAAAACATCAAATGGTTGTTGGACAAATCATTTTTAAATAATAAAGGAGTATTCCAGTCAATTGTTGTTAGTTTTGCTCTCGTTTGTATTTCCTTAATTTCTGTCCAAGTGATTGTTACAGCTAATTTAAGTAGTTTTGTAAGTTTAGCAGAAAAAAATTTAATTTCAGAAATTGCCAGTCGAAAATTAAGTTTAATGTTAGAAGCACAAAAACAAAAAGTGAAAGATTATAACGAAAGTAAGGATAATTCAAAGGAAACAGAGCATGAATGCTTAGAAAATGTTATGTATATTCATACGGATTTTCAAATTAATGTCAAATACGTTTGTCAAATGACCAAAGAAGAATTAGTGGTGATAGACAAAGTTCCCGAAGAATTAGTTGAAACACAACAAAATCAGCTTGACCAACTGTTTCATCAAAGAGAAAAGTCTGAAATTGATGATCGTGAACAAGCAAAGTTTATTCTTTTAAAAATAGAAGTGAGTATCAAAAATGGCCGTAAGCATGTGTATGCCCTTCAAAATCTTAAAAGTCAAAAGTATGAGAAAATCAGTGTGTATTTTTCTAGTTAATAATAAATAGAACTTGAATCAATCTTTTAAGTTGTGAAAAAGAAAATTGTTTTTCGGATAAAATGGCGAAAAATTGGTATAATCTAACTAGTGAATAAAAATATATAATGTGAGGAAAAAATGGTTCTATTAATTGACGTTGGTAATCAACAACTTAAAATGTGGGTAATGGAAAACGAAAACTGTTGCCAAAAGGCGATAATTGCAACAACAGATTATGCTGTGGTTATTGAAAAGATTAGAGAGCTATTAATTGAATTTTCAGAGATTGAATTTGTTTTAATCTCAAGTGTAGTAACAGAGTTAGAACATATGATTAAACTTGTTTGTCAAGAATATTGTCAGAAAGTTATTTTATTTCAAAATGAATTATATCAAGAATTTTTGGACTTTAAAGATTTACCTGTAAAAAGCTGGCAATCCAAAGGGAGTGATCGGATTGTTGCAAGTGTTGGAGCTGTTGAAATGTTTGGTCAAAATGTTGCAGTTTTTGATTTGGGAACAGCGTTAACACTTGATATAGTAATTGCTGGTAAATATCATTCTGGTCTAATTTTTCCAGGAATAAATCTATTAGGGTTGGCCCTTAAACAAAATACTAGTAAGTTGAAAGATTATAATTATCTACAAACTGATATAAGGCAAACAGAGCTATATGCTTCTGGATATATTGAGACGGTTGAACAAATTGAACTTGGAATTTTAATTGGAGTAGTTGGGCAATTAAAAGCATATTTAAATTATTGTCAAGTTCAATTTGATCAAGCAAATATAACAGAATATCAATTTGTTTTTACAGGTGGTGACATCAAGCGTTTAATTGAAATTCTTGGTTTGAAACAACTAAGAGAATTGTTAGGTGTAGATCAACTTCAAATTGAAGATTTAATGGTGATTGGTCTTAAGACAATTGCGAAAAAATTGTATGAAAGAGAGCTAGAATGAAAATTTTAATTACAGCCGGTGGTACATCCGAAAAGATTGATAATGTACGTTCAATTACAAATAAATCTACTGGTATGTTGGGTCAATTAATAGCTGAAGAATACGTGAAAGAAACGCAAGTTAAAGAAATTCATTATATTTGCAATGCACAGAGCTGTAAGCCGGACACACAGCTTTTAAACAATGAACAAACAATTATAATTCATGAAGTAGTCTCAGTCGAGGATGTGAGAACACTGATTGTTGACCTTTTAGCTAAAATGCAGTTTGATGTGATTGTTCACGCAATGGCAATAAGTGATTATTATGTGAAAAACATTACTAGTTTAGAAAGTATAAGTCAAAAACTTACTGTAAAAGAGTTTGAAGAGCCACAAACTAAAATGGTTGAACAAATTAAAACATTAATTCAAACAGATGAAAGTTTACAAGTTGAACAAGCAAGCGGGAAAATTAGTTCCACTCATGAGCAATTATTACTTGTACTTGAAAAAACACCGAAAATCATTGGAGAGTTTAAGCGCTTAGCGCCTAAAAGTCTTTTAGTTGGGTTCAAATTATTGGATAATGTTTCAACATCGAAACTTCATGAAATTGGCTTCAATTTATTAGAAAAAAACGATTGTGATTTTGTAATTGCAAATGATTTGCAAAAAATTAATCAAACAAAACATCAAGCATATTTGTTGACTAAAACAAGAGAAACAGTTAAAATGGAAACAAAACAAGAAATTGCTCAAAAAATTGTTGAATATACGCTTAGAAAAGGAGTGCAATGAAAAATATCTTATTAGGAGTAACAGGTAGTATTTCAGCTTATAAAGCTGCTGATATTGCAAGTGCATTAGTAAAAGAAAATCAAAATGTTGATGTGATACTAACTCATTCAGCACAACAATTTATTACGTCACTTACCTTTGAAACTTTAACGAAAAACCGTGTGTATACAAAGATGTTTGAGGAAATTTATTATCCTGATGTTCGACATATTTCACTTGCCCAAAAAGCTGATTGTGTTGTGATCGCACCAGCGAGTGCAAATATTATTGGAAAATTAGCGAATGGAATTGCAGATGATATGCTAAGTACAGTTGTAATGGCAGTTGAAGATAAGCCGATAATACTTTGTCCGGCAATGAATAGTGCAATGTATAATAATCCAATCGTTCAGGCAAATATTAGTAAATTAAAAACTTATGGATATTTGATTGTTGAACCAAAAGAGTCATTATTAGCTTGTGGTGATATTGGTGTTGGTGCACTTGCAGATATTGATGTAATACTTAAAGCGATAAATGATCGATTAAATGAAGAAAATTAAATGAATCAATAAGGAAAATGAAGAGTACTTAAAAATAGTCAGACAATTGACTATAATTTAAGGGTGTAGTAAATGAAACAATGGAAATGTCTAAATGCAACGAACAAATATGTTATTACTTCTTAGTTATTTTTATACTTATATTTCAAAAACATTTACAGATGAAGTGAAATCTGCTATAATTAAATTGTAACAAAAATTTTATTCTAAAGGTAGTATATGGTAGAAGGAGTCACTGTGATAAAAAATAACAAATTTAAATTTTATAGAATATCTTTTATAAGTAGGAACGAGTTTGTCTTATTTTGTTTGGCTATAGGTTTTCAAATGCAAGTTGTATTAATGGGAGTAGAACTTCAAAAAAAAGATTTATTAATATTTTTATTTTTTCTTGGTTTAGCGCTAATTGGAGTTGTTCAATTTATTATTCAATTTAGAAATAGAATATTATTATCGGATGCGGATGCAATTGAAAAGAGAAATAGAATATTAAGCATATATATTGTCCAAATACTATTTCCGATAACTATTTATCTTTTAGCTTTACAGAATGTATTTTCTGATGCAATTTTATTATACGTTACTGCAGCAATTTTTGTGTTTTTAGTATCTAAAACAAGGTATTTTTAAGCGGAAAATCGGATAAATATACGAAACGTACTCGATGAGTGCGTTTTTTTATTTTTTGTAGCACTAGATAGTCAATTACAAGAAAAAATTAATCTTTAAATTTGAAAACAAAGAAAGCGGAGTAACATTTAAAATGAAATTAATTAAGGATTACGAAGGATTAAGGAAAGGTAGAAACAAAATACATCCAAAATATGTAAAAGAAGAGCTTCAAAGTTTATTTTTTTTCCATCTATATGTAAAAAAATGTTATATAACTATTTATATAGTTGCGTTAAATGAATGCGAATGGAGGCAAAATGAAATGTGTTATAATTTATTTGTAACATGAAAAAAACAATTACAACTTATTGGAATTGTTATAAAAAAAAAGGAAAATGGAGGAAGAATGGAGAAAAAATTTTTAAAGAAATCAGTAAGTGTTTTAATGCTATTTGTCATTGATTTTGCCGTTTTTAGTGATGGGATAAGGTTACGTGCAGCAGCAAATACGGACATTGATTACAATAGAAAATTAATCAATGGTAAAAGTATTGCGTATCGAATTTCTCCGGAGGTTGATTATACAGTTTCAATTCAAAATGCAATTAATAAATTAACGCGTCCACCAGCAAGTGTTGGTAAAAACAGATTGGTTCTAAAAAAAACTGATGATCACAATGCGTCTAAGATGGATTTTTACCAATACAGAAGAGCAGATAGGTTTAATGGATATGCAACAAAATTTAGAAAAAATTCGAATAATCGTTATTATGCTGTATCAGCAGCGGAACAAGAAAAATATGATTGGGTGTATGGAGAAATCAAATTAAATGATTATTATATGAGTAAGTATACAAATACGGTTAAAGAAGTAATAATTTTACACGAGATGCTTCACATTTATGGATTGAAAAATGTTTCTAATCCGTCTTCAGTTATGTATTATTTAACACCAAGAGCAACAGGATTAACTAAAGATGCAAATGTTGCTTTAAATAAAAAATATTAGGAGGAAACATGAAAAAATTAATCGGTGTAGCACTTCTAGTAATAATAGTGTTTATAGGTTGGTGTACGAGTAACTATAACACAAAAAATAATGAAAAAAAAGACGAAAATATTTTTGGAACAATATCTTTTGAACCAAACGTTGTTGTTGAACCTACTTCAGAAAATGTTTTTGTTAATTCCGAAGCAATTGCTGTAGTTGAGGTCAAAGAAATAAAAGGAACTGTTTTGAAAAAAGGTTCGCCTACAAGTGAAATTGAAATGGTAGTTTCTTTACTAGAAAATAAGTCAGATTTTAAGTTGGAAAATGAATTTACGATTTGGAATCAAGGAGGTAATGTTACTGTCGAAGATTTTATGAAAGCAAGACCAGAAGAGGCACTTAAAATGGGAGTGGAAAACATTCCTGAAAGTGAGAGAAAAACGCAATACATAGAATTTGATTCTGCTTATTTTTATACAGATATAAATGTAGGAGATAAAATATTAGTTGCTTTAAGCAGTAAGGGAGATGGAACGTTCTTTACAACTGTTGGTGGCTACTCAATATTTAAAGCGGTTGAAAACGCAAAATCAGCAAATGATTTTAAAAATGTTGTTTCAGATGAGAAGATTAATTTTTAAGAACGCTTAAAAAATGGTCTTTATCACTTTAGCAATCAAAATATGAATGTAAAAAAAAGTGTATTTAATAGATACGCTTTTTTTACTCTCTCAAAATAGTAGCTAGTTAATTATGGTGATATTTGACCTTACTCAAAAAAAACTAAGAAGGTGTTTTGCGAGCCAAAGTTGAACTTATAATCGATTTTTATTCGATAATTTATGATCTTTTTGGATTAGTCACTTAAAGTGGTGAATAAATTATGGACCTTTGAATAAATTAAGCTAGTTGATGTTTGTTTTTTCCCTATAGAAATAGTGAAAAATCACACAAAGAGGCAAATTTATGTTATTATATCTATGGCACAAAATTGCAGAAAATTCATACTTGGCCATTCACTGACTATCCGAGTGCCAAAAATGGTGGAAGTCATTGCAAGTATATGAAAAACAAATAGGAGGAAACATGGCAATAATAACAGTAAAAGAATTAGTAGAAACAGGTGCACACTTTGGACACCAAAAAAGAAAATGGAATCCAAAAATGCGTGAGTACATTTATACGGAAAGAAAAGGAACGCACATTATTGATCTTCAAAAAAGTTCAGAAATGTCAACTGAGTTATACAATCAAGTAGCAGAATCAGCAAAACAAGGAGCAATTTTATTTGTTGGAACAAAAAAACAAGCAAGTACAATTGTTAGAGAAGTAGCTGAAAAATGTGAACAACCATTCATCGATTCAAGATGGTTAGGTGGAACGTTAACTAACTTAAACACTATTCGTAAAAGAGTACAACGTTTAGAAGAATTAGAAGCATTATTTGCAAGTGAAGATATTAACTTATATCCAAAGAAAGAACAATTACTTATGAGAAAAGAAATGGAAAAATTAGATCGTTTCTTAGGTGGAATTCGTAACATGAAGAAAGTTCCTTCTGCGGTATTCGTAGTAGATTCAACAAAAGAAAGAAATGCAATTTTAGAAGCGAAAAAACTTGGTATTAAAGTATATGGTATGGCAGATACTAACTCAGATCCAGAAGACTTCGATTGTTTTATTCCAGCAAACGATGATGCAATTAAAGCGATAGAATTAATCGTGAAAAAAATGGGTGAAGCAATTACAGAAGCACATGGTGGAGATGTAATAGCACAAACTGAAACAGTAGAAAAAGCAAAAGGAGAATAAAATGTCAATAGCTGTATTAATTAAAGAATTAAGAGATAAAACTGGTGCTGGAATGATGGATTGTAAAAAAGCACTTGAAGCAAGCGACCTTGATGTCAACAAAGCTGTTGACTGGTTACGTGAAAACGGAATTGCTAAAGCTGCAAAAAAAGGTTCAAGAATTGCAGCTGAAGGGTTAACAACTACAAAAATCGCAGGAAATAAAGCGGTAATTGTTGAGTTAAACTCAGAAACTGATTTCGTTGCACAAAACGATAAGTTCTTAGCGTTACTTGAAACAGTGACAACAGCACTTTTAAATAGTGATGCAAAAACATTAGAAGAAGGATTAGCAGTAAATGTTGATGGTGAAACAATCGAAAACATCATTTTAAATGGAACAGCAGTAATCGGAGAAAAAATCAACTTAAGAAGATTTGAAGTTATTTCAAAAACTGATGACCAATCATTTGCTACATACTCACATTTAGGTGGGAAAATCTCAGTATTACTTTTAACTAATGGAGAAAATGCAGAAGTGAGCAAAGGAATTTGTATGCACATTGCAGCGGCAAACCCTTCTTACTTAAGTGAAGATTTTGTAAATGCAGATGAACTTGCAAAAGAACGTAAAATGTTAGAACAAGAAGTTATTGCTGAAGGAAAACCAGAAGCAATTGCAACTAAAATTGTTGAAGGAAGAATTCAAAAGTATTTAAAAGATATTTGTTTACTAGATCAAGATTATGTTGTTGATTCAGGTAAATCAGTACGTGAAGCAGCAGCGGCAGCAAACCTTGAAATCGTTGGTTATAATCGTTATGCAGTAGGTGAAGGAATCGAGAAAGCAGAAGATAATTTCGCTGAAGAAGTAGCATCAAAAATGAACGTCTAAATCGTAACTTCAAGGAATACTCTATGTATTCCTTGTTTTCGATACTTTTATAGGAGCTAATACATGAGCAAGAGAGTTTTAATTAAATTATCAGGAGAAGCACTAGCAGGAACACAAGGATTCGGAATTGATCCAGAATTTGTAAAATCAATGGCTTTTGGAATAAAAGGGGTTATTGAGCGTGGAATTCAAGTTTCCATTGTTGTTGGTGGTGGAAATATATGGCGTGGTCAAACAGCAGCAGGTTTAGGGATGGAACGTTCTCAAGCTGACTATATGGGAATGCTTGCAACAATTATGAATGGATTGGCTTTGCAAGATGCCTTAGAAAGCATTGGTGTGCATTCACGAGTTCAAACATCACTGCATGCGGATCAAGTTGCCGAACCATACGTAAGACGTCGAGCTATCCGTCATATGGAAAAAGGACGAGTTGTTATTTTAGCTGGTGGAACGGGAATGCCTTATTTTTCGACTGATTCGAACACAATGCTAAGAGCAGCAGAATTAGCAGTTGATTTTGTAATGGTCGCCAAAAATGGTGTAGATGGTGTTTATGATCGAGATCCAAATAAATATCCAGAAGCAAAAATGTATGAAAATGTTACATATTCAGAATTGTTAGAAAAGAAAATTCATGTAATGGATTTAACAGCATTCACACTTGCTGAAGAAAACAATCTAAGAACAGTTGTTTTCAATATGAATGATCCACTGAACTTAGTGAAAGTTCTCGATGGTGAGATTGTATCGACAACAATTACAAAATAGGAGTGATGATGAAAATGATTATTAATGAAACAGAACAAAAAATGAATAAAGTTATTACACATTTAGAAAATGAATTAGATAAAATTCGAACTGGACGTGCAAATCCTTCAATGCTTGATACTGTTATGGTAGAAGCATATGGAATGATGACACCAATTGCACAAGTAGCCCTAATTAATGTGGCAGAAGCAAGACAGTTATCAGTAAAACCATTTGATCCTTCAACAATTGGAGCGATTGAAAAAGCAATTTTTGAAGCTAACTTAGGATTTACCCCAATGAACGACGGAACACTTATTCGTGTGAACATTCCTCAATTGACAGAAGAAAAACGTCGTGAGTATGTAAAAGATGTGAAAAAAATTGGTGAAGATAATAAAGTTTCAATTAGAAATGCTCGTCATGATGGAATTAATAATTTAAAGAAAAATTCTGAACTAACAGATGATGAGAAAAAAACAGGTGAAAAAGAAATTCAAAATTTGACTGATAGTTTCAATAAAAAAATCGATGAAATTGTTAAAGCAAAAGAAGTTGAAGTGATGACAATCTAATGAGCAAACAAGTTATTGATAGTAGTCTAGTACCAAAACATGTTGGAATAATTATGGATGGAAATGGACGTTGGGCAAAGAAACGCTCGATGCCCGTTTCCTTTGGTCATTCTAAAGGGGTAGATAGAATTGAAGATACGCTTAAATATGCCGTTAAAATTGGAATTTCTAAAGTTACAGTTTTTGCATTTTCTTCAGAAAATTGGAATCGGTCACAAGAAGAAATTGAATTTCTTTTCAAACTAGCCAAAAAGTTTTATATAAATAAAATTCAAAAATTAATTCGAAATGAAGTTAGAATCAACGTTTTGGGTGATCGAACAAATTTACCAAAAGATCTAATTGAGGTTTTTGATAAAATGGAACAAGAAACGGCTGATTTTACAAAAGTTACGCTTAATATAGCATTTAATTATGGTGGACGTGATGAAATTACTCGTGCAGTTAATTTACTACGAGAAAACCATGAAGGTGTTGTTACAAGTGCTGATATTCAAGCAAATTTATATCCAAATATGGTTGAAGATTTAGACCTAGTTATTCGGACAAGCGGTGAAAAACGCTTATCAAACTTTATGTTATGGCAAGCAGCATATGCAGAGTTTGTTTTTACCGATGTTTTATGGCCAGACTTTACAGAGGATGAATTTGAAAAATGTATTTTAGAGTATCAAATGAGAGATAGAAGGTTTGGTGGTCGGAGTGAATAATCGATTAATTGGTGGAACAATTTACACATTCCTTTTTTATGGTAGTTTAGTTCAGGGGCATTTTTTCCGCTTTTTTATTGGAATTGCATTTGTCATTGGTTTCTATGAATTATATAGAATTTTTATGGTCACAACTAACAAAGCATATACGTTTGGCTATGGTTTATTATTTTTGTTAGGAATGGTTTCACTATTAATAACAGCAAATAATACTGGACCGATTGTCTATATTTGTGCAGTAATAATGTTTACTGATGTATGTGCGTATTTTGTAGGGATGAATTTTGGAAAAACACATTTTAGTAAGTGGTCACCAAATAAAACAATTGAAGGTTTTATCGGTGGACTTATTGGTGGAGTGATTTTAGCAATTATCTCTATGGAGATTTTAAAGATGGTTCCATTAATTGTTAATAATGAACACTTAAATGAAATTGTTCAACATTATAACCCATTCACAAATATTATTAGTTTAGTTATCTTTTCACTAATTATTTCAGGACTTGGTCAACTAGGTGATTTAATGCAATCTAAACTTAAACGCTTAGCAGATGTGAAAGATTCAGGAACAATTGTGTTTGGACATGGTGGAATTCTTGATCGATTTGATTCCCTTGTTTTACCAGCAACAATTATTACAATAATTTTAATTTGGAGTCAAAGATGAAAAAAATTGGACTATTAGGCGCAAGTGGATCAATTGGAGAGCAAACAATTCAAGTGATTCGTGATAATCAAGCTGATTTTGAATTAGTTGCTTTTTCAGTTGGAAAAAATCTTGAAACAGCAATTAAAATAGTAGAAGAATTTTCAACAATTACATATGTTTGCTGTCAAGCGCAAACAGATGTAGTCATACTGGAAACTAGACTTAATAGTAGATTTCCTAAACTTAAAATTGGTTTTGGAGCTACTGGTTTAAGTGAACTTGTTAATATATCCGAAATTGAAATTATTGTTAGTGCAATTTCTGGATTTGCTGGAATAGTTCCAACAATTGAGGCTATAAAAGCTCAAAAAACAATTGCACTTGCCAATAAAGAAACACTAGTTGTTGCAGGTGAAATTGTAATGCCGCTTGTAAAAGAATATGGTGTTGAATTATTGCCTGTGGATAGTGAACATAATGCAATATTTCAAGCACTTCAAGGTGAAGATAAAGCAGAAATTAATAAACTCATTTTAACTGCAAGTGGTGGAAGTTTTCGTGATTTAACACGTGAGCAACTTAAAGATGTAACAGTTGAACAAGCTTTAAATCATCCAAATTGGTCGATGGGGGCTCATATTACAATTGACTCTGCGACAATGTTCAATAAAGGATTAGAAGTAATTGAAGCTAAACATTTATTTGATGTTGATTTTAGTCAAATTGAAGTTTTGATTCATCACGAAAGTATAATCCATTCATTAGTTGAATTTGTCGATCATTCGCAAATTGCGCAATTATCCAATCCTGATATGAAGTTACCAATTCAATATGCCTTATCATACCCAAAGCGTCAAAAATTATTTAATACAAAACCGCTTAAATTAGCAAAAATTGGTAGTTTAACATTTAAAGAAGTTGACTTTGAACGGTATCCAGCATTAGCAATGGCTTTTGAAGTTGGAAAACTTGGTGGAAGTGCACCCTGTGTCTTAAACGCTGCCAAAGAAACAGCAACACAGCTTTTTTTAGATGGAAAAATAAAATTTTCACAAATTGAAGAAATAGTAGAAGCAGCAATTAAAGATCATGAATTAATTAAATTACCAACTGTGTCTGATTTAATTAAGCTTGATCAAGCAATTCGAAAACAAATAGAAAGAAGGTGGAGTTAATGATTAGTGTAATCATCAATATTTTAGCATTTGTAATAATGCTAGGGATTATTGTCTTTATTCATGAATTAGGACATTTACTTGTTGCAAAATATTATGGTGTTTTTTGTCATGAATTTGCAATTGGGATGGGTCCAAAAGTCAAAACAATTTATACTGATAAAACAGGAACAGTTTATAATATACGTTTATTACCAATTGGTGGTTTTGTTCAAATGGCTGGAGAAATTGGTGTAGATTTAAGTGATAGCGAAAAAAAACAGTCTGCGGAAGTTGAAACATTTGTCGATGATTTAGAAGGATCAGAAAATAATCAAACTATGGAAACAGCAGAAAAGAAAATAGAATTTAATGATGCCGATATTCCTAAAGAACAACTTTTAGATAATCAAAAGCCTTTACCTAAAATCGCAATAATGGCGGCAGGTGCGATAATGAATTTTATTCTTGCGTTTGTGCTTCTAGTGGGAATTAGCTTCTTTGTTGGCTATCAAACAATCCCAACAGAAGAACTAGAGCCGATCATAACTGTAGCTCCAAATTCGCCGGCAGAAACAGCTGGTCTAACTTCAAATTCAAAAGTTTTAAAAGTTGGAGAAAAAGAGATTACTAATTTTGGGCAACTTATTAATGAAATTCAACAACAAGAAAAAACTTTTAAAATGACCGTTCAAGCTGAGGGAACTACCGATCAAAAAGAACTGACAATTACGAAAAATGCTGAAGATAAAATTGGAGTTGGTGTAAGTGAACAACAGCAAACAGAAGCAATTTCGAAATACCAATTTATTGGTTCACTTCAAAACGGGGCAGAACGATTCACATCAATTCTCTCACAAATGGTGTATACTGTTAAATCGTTAGTTACAGGTGAAAATCAAGTCAATGAACTAGGTGGGGTAATTTCCATTTACACAGTAAGTTCACAAGCTGCACAAGCAGGACTTGCATCGTATATTATGCTAATTGCATTTTTAAGCATTAATATTGGTTTTTTAAATTTATTACCAATTCCAGCACTTGATGGTGGGAGAATTGTGTTTGCACTGTATGAATTAATAATGCGTAAAAGAGTAAATGCAAAATTTGAAATGTATGTAAATACTGCTGGATTTGTCTTTTTAATAGGTTTAATGATTTTCGCATTGTATAATGATGTTTTAAGAATCGGAGGTTAATATGAAGCAATCAATGATGTTTATTCCAACTGTAAAGGAAGTACCAAATAATGCAGCAATTGCATCACATAAATTATTATTAAAAGCTGGATATGTTACACAACACGCCTCAGGGTTATATTCATATTTACCACTTGCTGTTATGTGTTTAGAAAATATTCAAACAATTATTGATCAAGAAATAAAGAAAACAAATGCTAATAAAGTCTCATTACCGTTTTTACAACCAGAAAATTTATGGTTAGAGAGTGGAAGATGGCAAACATATGGACCAGAATTATTTAGAATTGGTGATCGTCATGAGAATATGTATGCCTTGGCACCAACACATGAAGAAATAGCGACAGATGTTGTTCGAAATCATTTGAAATCTTATAAAAAATATCCACTAAATATTTATCAAATAAATACAAAAATGCGTGATGAAATTAGACCGAGATTTGGACTGATTAGAGCTCGTGAATTCATTATGATGGACGGTTATTCGTTTCATGCAACAGATGAGTGTTTAAATCAGACATATGATGCATATTACAATGCATATGCGCGTATTTTCGAACGTTTAGGCATGAAGTTTAAATTTGTAAATGCAGATAATGGTGCAATGGGTGGAAGTAAATCACATGAAATAATGGCACTTGCAGAATGTGGTGAAGATACAATTTGTTATGAAGAAAATAGTGAAACTGCATATAATCTAGAAGCAGCTCCTGTTTGTACAAAATATGAACAAGTAGAGGCTGAAATGGAAGAAATTTTAGAAGTTGAGACACCTAATATAACAACAATTCAAGATTTAGTCAACTTTTTTGATGGGAGTGGTGAAGTAGATTTTTTAAAAGCAGTTTGTTATGATGTTGATGGAAAATTAGTAATCGGATTTACGCTAGGAAATCGTCAGATTGAAGAAACAAAGTTATTACGCTTTATTGGTGGTGAAACAATTGAAACAGCAGAAGCTCAACTTTTAGTTGCGAATAAATTAATTGCTGGCTTTATTGGACCAATTGGATTAAATGATGTTACAATGGTTTTCGATAACGAAATTAAGTACGTCAGAAACTTAATCACAGGTGCTAATAAATTAGACATGCATCTGAAAAATATAAATTTAGAACGTGATCTTCCCGAGGCAGTTTATGCTGATATTCGTCAAGTAGAAGCAGGAGATTTAATTCGAGTTAATGGGGAACCTGTTAAACTAACAAAAGGGATTGAAATTGGTCATATATTTGCATTAGGTAAAAAATATACAGAAAGTATGAAAATGACCTTTCAAGACATTGATCAAAAAAATCAAGTACCAACAATGGGTTGTTATGGAATTGGAGTTTCTAGAATTTTAAGTGCATTAATTGAACAAAATCATGATGATAAAGGATTGATTATTCCCGAAGTTATTGCTCCATATAAAATTCACTTAATTCCACTTGATTACGGTAAAGATGAAGCACAAACAAACTTTACTGATGAATTATATACAAGTCTTGTAAACAACGGTTTTACAGTACTTTTAGATGATAGAAATGAACGTCCGGGTGTCAAGTTTAATGATGCAGATTTAATTGGTTTACCATATCAAGTAATCGTTGGTCGAAGTTTTAAAGAAGGAAAAGTTGAATTTAAAAATCGTAAAACTTATGAAAAAACAGAATTGACAATAAATGAGCTTGAAAAACTACTTAAGGAGAATAATGTTTAAAATTGCCGTTTTCGATACAAAAGAGTATGATTCATTAGGATTCAGCGAAAATAATATTTATGAAAAATTAGAATTTACTTATTTTAGTGAAAAACTTACCGCAGAAACTAAACAATTAGCAAAAGGTTTTGATGCAGTTTGTGTTTTCGTAAATGATAATGTAACATCAGAAGTAGTTGAATATTTAAAAGACAATAATATCCAGTTAATTTTAACACGTTCTGCTGGTTTTAATCAAATCGACATAGAAAAAGCAAATGAACTTGAAATTCCAGTGTTACGAGTACCTGCATATTCACCAAATGCTGTTGCCGAATTTGCAGTAACACTATTAATGACAGTTAATCGAAATGTGCATTTATCATATCAACGAATAAAACAACATAATTTTTCGATTGCTGGTTTAACCGGAATTGACATATACGGAAAAACAATTGGTGTAATTGGAGCAGGAAAGATTGGACAAATTTTCTGTGAAATAATGCGTGGTTTTGGGGCAACAGTAATTGCATATTCACCAGTTCAAGATGTAGAATGGGCAAAAGCCAATAATGTAACTTTTGTTGAATTAGACGAGTTATACTTGAGAAGTGATGTAATAAGTCTACATTGTCCACTTATGGAATCGACATATCATCTTATAGATGATGAAGCAATTAGTAAAATGAAGTCAGATGTTTATATTATCAATACATCACGTGGTGGACTAATTGATACAGAAGCATTAATTCGAGGTTTAATTTCTAGAAAAATTAAAGCTGTTGGATTAGATGTTTATGAAAAAGAAACCGATTATTTCTTTGAGGATTTCTCGGAAATTGAATTAAATGACAAGGCACTTGCAAAATTAACAAGATTTGAAAATGTCCTTCTAACATCTCATCAAGCATTCTTAACAAATGAAGCCTTAGGTGAAATTTATCAAACAACTATTGGAAATGCAATGGCATTTGTTGATGGTGAAGAATTAAAAAATAGAGTACAATAGTAAAAAAAGCTTTAATGAAAAGGAGAAAAAATGAAAAAACTAATAATTATTTTAGCAGTACTAATTGGTGTGTTTGCGGGTTTCCTTGTATATATTTCAAAAGATGGGAATCTTACAGAACCAGAAGTGATTAAACCATACGAGAATGAAAATCCTGTTGCAACAATTGAAATTGAAGGCTATGAGCCAATGGTATTCGTACTTGAGCCAAATACTGCAAATCAGACGGTTCTAAATTTCATTTCACTTGCAAATAGTGGATTTTACGATGGTTTAACAATGCACCGTCTAATTAAAGACTTTATGATTCAAGGTGGAGATCCAGATGGAACAGGTGCAGGTGGACCGGGTTATGCCATTAAAGGTGAGTTCAAATCAAATGGTTACAATAATCCAATCGAACAGGAAAAAGGGGTAATTGCAATGGCTAGAAGTCAAGCACCAGATTCAGCAGGAAGTCAATTTTATATTGTTACTGGACCAAATGCGTTAGAAATTAGTGAGGATTATGCGGCGTTTGGTCAATTACTTGTTGGTGAAGAAACTTTAGATAAATTAAATAATTTACCAACAGAAGGAGAAAAACCTGCTGAAACAATTAAAATTAAGAAAATTTCAGTTGATACAAAAGGAGTAACATATCCTGAACCTGAAAAATTAGAAGATCCATCAGCAAATTAAACAAACTCAAATTTGAAAGTTATAAAATATTCTTTAGAATATTTTGTAATCTAAACAAAAGATTGTAAATGATTATACTAGGAGAAAAATGAATTCGATATTAAGATTTGAAACACGAACAATGGAAAAAATATGGGGAAGTGAAGATTGGTTAATTTCAGCTCATCCAAATGCTCAAACAAAAGTTACGGGTGGAAAATATAATGGAATGGATTTACAAGCATTATACGAACAACAACCAACGTTATTTAATCGTAAATTAGAAACAAGTACTGAATTTCCATTGTTAGTTAAAGTAATTGATGCTAATGAAGATTTATCAGTTCAGGTACATCCGGATGACTTATATGCTAAAGAACATGAAAATAGTCTAGGGAAAACTGAATGTTGGTATATTTTAGACACAAAACCTGAAAATCAAATTATTGTTGGTCAGACAGCCAAAAATCGTAAAGAAATGGATGCAGCAATTACTGCTGGAAAATGTGAAGATTTTTTAAAGTATGTACCGGTAAAAAAAGATGATTTTTTCTTTATTCCAGCTGGAACAGTCCATGCGATTAAGGGCGGAACAAAAATCTTAGAAGTTCAACAATCGTCGGATATTACATATCGATTATATGATTATAATCGTCCAGACGATCAAGGTAATTTACGTGAATTACATGTTGAGAAATCATTGGATGTAATTGACTATAAGTCGAATTCGTTAATTACAGATTATTCAGCACATATGACTGATAAAATGAATGTATATACATATACAGATAATAATTTTTTCTGTGTACAAATTATAGAAGCTAATACAAGTTTTACTTATGAACATGGACAAGATTACGTTTTAGGTGTGATTTTAAATGATCAAAGTAAACTAGATAATCATCCATTTACAAAGTATGAAAGTTTCATCATTCCACATGGTCAAACAATTAGAGTAAAAGCTGGAACTAAAATGCTAATCAGTTATGCAAAATAATTGAATGTTTTAAATAAAAAATATAGTTAGAGGAGATTTATGAATACAATCGGTATTGATATGGGCGGAACAAATATTAGAGTTGCCAAAGTTGATGAACAAGGAAATATTATTGCCCTAGAAAAATTTTTAACGCAAACAACACCAACAGGTGAAGATATGGCTAACAAAATAGCTGAATTAATTAATGAATTAAAGGATGAAAATACTCATGCAGTTGGAATAGGAGTACCTGGTCAAATTGATGATGCCGAAGGAATGATTCTTGCTTGTGTCAATCTAAATATGAAGAACTTTCCACTTGGGAAAATTATTGCAGAGAAAACAGGTTTAGAAGTTCATTTAAATAATGATGCAAATGTTGCAGCAATTGGTGAAGCTTTAGCAGGAGCTGGAAAAGGTGCAGATATTGTTTATTATGTTACTTGGAGTACTGGAATTGGTGGTGGTTTAGTCATTAATGGTAAAGTTATTAATGGTGCAAATTACTATACTGGAGAAATTGCCAATTTAATTATGTGGCCTGATGATGAATTTAGACACAGCTTTTTGAATAAAGGTTCATTAGAAGGATTATGTGCTGGAACAGCAATTGCCCGAAAAAGTGAAGAGCTTGGATTTGAAAAAATTGAGGATATGTTTGCAGCGTATACTGCAGGTAATCCACAAGTTGTTGAGTTTGTCGAATTTATTACCGACACAGTTGCAAGAGGATTAGCCAACATTACCCATGTAATAGAACCAAATGTATTTGTTTTTGGTGGTGGAGTTACCTTAAAATCTGGTGAGTATTTAATTCCCCTTGTTCGTGCTAAATATGATGAATATTTAATGCCAGTTTTAAAAGGGAAAATCCAAATTAAAATTAATGAACTAGGTGATAATAATGGAATTATTGGTGCAGCACTAATGACAAAGTAATATTTATCAACTAAAATAGAAAAACACTATGCGAATATGATTTCGGATAGTGTTTTTTATTTGTCATCAAAATAAATAGTAGTAGATTTCAGTTCAAATCATTGGTCAAAAAACGACTACAATTTTATTTTTTATAATTTGAATATTTTTGATTATATCGAAAATATTTAGCGCTATAGTCTTGATTTGGAACAAAGGTTTTACTTTCAGCTATAATTATTGAACAGATATCACTAATTGCTAATTTTTCATAGCCTGATTTTGCTAATATACATGCCCCAAAAGCAGGACCTTGTTCAGTATTTCTTACATAAATTTTTCTTTGAAATATATTTGCTAATATTTGTAACCATACAGTGTTCTTGCTTCCACCACCTGTCACATTTATTTTTTTTATCTCTACTAAATTCATTGAATCATAAATTTGCTTTAAGCAAAAACTTACACCTTCTACGATACTTCTCGTCATGTCATTTTGAGAATGATGTATTGATAAGCCTTCAAACGAGCCTCTTATATCATTATTATTAATTGGTGAGCGTTCACCATTTAGATAAGGATAGAAAAATAACGATTCTTCAAATTTGGTCATTAATAATTCTTTTTCAAGGCTTGTGTAATCTGTTTTTTGTAAAACTGTTTCATACCACCAACTTAAAGAACCTGTCGCATTTAGCATTACGCCCATTGTCATAAATTTTCCCGTTGCATCACAAAAGGAATGGAGTTCTCCTTTTTCATTTTTGAAAAATTCATCTCTCGGAGAAAATACAACCCCGCTTGTACCTAATGAAATATTAATTTCACCTTCACTTATGCAACCAGTTCCTAAGGCTCCAACAGCTTGATCACCACCACCAATTACAACATTTATATCATAATCTAACGCTAATAATTTTTTAATATGCTCAGCGATTTGTCCAATTTGTTGATTACTTTCATAGATTGTTGGTAAAAGATCTAGATTAATATTAAGTATTTTCAACATTTCTTTTGAATATTCTTTATTTTTAACATCAAAAAATAATGTGCCTGATAAGTCCGAAACATCGGAACAAAAGTTATTTGTTAACGAGTAGGCTAAGAAATCTTTTGGGAGCATTATTTTTTTAATTTTGAGAAAATTATCAGGTTCATGTTCTTTTAACCATAATAACTTAGGAGCTGTAAAGCCAGTAAGGGCATAATTACCTGTCCATTTAATTAATTTATCCTTACCAATACAATTATTCAAATAATCACATTGTTTAGTTGTTCTTTGATCATTCCAAAGAATCGCAGGTCTAATAACATTATCATTTTCATCAAGAATTACTAATCCGTGCATTTGACCGGAAAAACTAATTGCTTTAATTTCACTAGATGTAGTGATAAGACATTTTTTTAAAAGATAATACATAGCATCTAACCATTGTGTTGGAGATTGTTCTGACCAACCATTCTCATTTATCTCGACTGAATATTCTTTACTAAAAGAATTAATAATTTTCAAATCATCATCGACTAAAAGTGCTTTTATACTAGAAGTTCCTAAGTCGATTCCTATGTATGCCATTATTTACAATTGTAAATATACTGATTTACAATCGATTCTAAATATTCTTGACGACCTGAATCATTTATAATAGGAAGTTCTTTTTTGGCATATAATGCTAGTTCTTCTAGTGTAGTATTTTTTTCTAAAATATCTTTTCCAATTCCTCTTTCATAGGATTCATATCTCTTTTTCACAAAATCACTTAAAACATTATCTTCAATTAATTTATGTGCAACTTTAAGCCCCCACGCAAGATTGTCCATTCCCGCAATATATGATAAAAATAAGTCATCATCGTTAAATGAAGCGCGACGAACTTTTGCATCAAAATTTAAGCCTCCACACTCTAGTCCGCCATTTAGTAAAATTTCATGCATGATATAGACAGCATCATAAATATTTGTTGGAAATTGATCAGTATCCCAACCTAGTAAAACATCACCATAATTTATATCAACACTACCAAGCATTTTATTTTCTCTTGCAACTACTAGTTCATGATGGATACTATGACCTGCTAAAGTTGCATGATTAACTTCTAAATTTAATTTAAACTCTTGATCTAAATTATATTTTTTTAAAAAACCAATAACTGTACTTGCATCAAAATCATATTGGTGTTTTGTAGGTTCCATTGGTTTTGGTTCAATGAAAAGACCACCAGAAAAATTGATTTTTTTCGCATAATTTGCTGATAGTTCTAACATAGTCGCTAAATTATCAAGTTCTAAACTCATATTTGTATTTAATAAGGTATCATAGCCTTCACGACCACCCCAAAAAACATAACCTTCTCCATTTAACCGGTTTGTTATATCAAGAGCATTCTTGATTTTTGCAGCAGTATAGGCAAATACATCTGCATTGCAACTCGTAGCAGCCCCGTGTACAAACCGTTGATTAGAGAAAGCATTAGTAGTTCCCCATAATAATTTTATTCCTGTTCTTTTCATTTCTTTTTCAATTTCCGAAACAATAATTTCTAGCAAGTTTTGATTTTCTTGTAAACTACCTGTTTCTGGGATTAAATCGACATCATGAAAACAAAAATATTTAATTGATAATTTTTCCATGAATTCAAAAGATGCTTTAACGCGATTTATAGAACGTTCAACAATATCGACATCACTGTCCCAATGACGTTTCATTGTGTCTTCACCGAATTGATCGGTACCCATCGCATTAAATGTGTGCCAATAACTCATTGCAAATTTTAAATGTTCGCTCATTTTCTTTTCACCGATAATTTCATTTTCATTATACTGTTTAAAGGAAAATGGATTTGTTGAATTTGGTCCTTCATAATTTATTTTACTTACATTAAAGTAACTCATATTACCTCCATTTTTATAATTCTTTGAATGTTATTAGACTTGCATCATCACCAGGAACCATTATTGCAGTAAATTTAACTTGCTTTGCTTCTAATGTTTTACAAGCTTTTAATTCATCTTGTGTTAAATTAACGTTTGGTCTAATACTCAAAGTATCATTTCTTCCTTGTAAATTTCCGATGTTTATTTCTTTAATTTCTAGTCCTGATTCCAGTAATTTCAAGGCATCTATTGGTGATTTTAAAACAATAAAGACTCTTTGTCCAACATATTTATCTGCATTAATATTATCGACCGCTTTTTTAATTGTTAAAATTGAAGAACTTACATTTGAGGGAGTTGCCATTCTCAAAACTGATTTTTGTAATTCATTTTCATATATTTCATCGTTAATAACCATTATCCGACTTGCATTTAAATTATTACACCAAAAATTAGCTACTTGTCCGTGGATTAAACGATCATCAATTCTTATATGAATTATTCCTTTCATGTTACTCCTTTCATTAAAATTTTTTTATACTTCCTTTTGCAATTTCAATAATTTTTTCAAGTGAATCAGCTTTATAATCATTTTGAATTGTGATTATTTCTAATAATAACGGTAAATTAACACCACCTATTATTTCAATATCTCGTTCCTTTTTCAATAAAACCGATAAATTAAAAGGTGTTCCACCAACTAAGTCAGCAAGCACAATTAATTTTTTATCTAGTTGATCATAAATTTCTTCTATTTTGTGCTCTAATTGTTCCATTGAAGTTTCTTTATCAAAATTTATACAAATTAATTTATGTTGTTTACCCGCTATTAATTCAAGTGAACTTTGCATCGCAGTAGCAAAAGTTCCATGTCCTACAATTAAAATATCAAACATTTATCTCCTTATTTTAAAATTCCAAAGTAACCTAAAATTATGGCAATAATCATTATAGCAATAATTAAATAGATTGGTTTTATTTTTTTACCTAAACAAAAATAGACTACTGTAACTAAAATAATTGGTAACATTCCAGGTAAGATATCATCTAAAATTTGCTGACCTTCCAAAATAAAATCATCTTGTGTAAATTGAAGAGCAACATTTATTTTGATTACTGAAGGGATTAAAGCACCTACAACCATCAAACCGAGGATAGATACAGATGCTGAAATTTGTTTCATTTTATTTTCTAATTTCATGACTAAACTAGATCCATGTGTATAACCCATTTCGAAAAGTGGAAAACTTAATGCTTTTAAAATAATAGATACGATAATCCAAAGGATTATTCCAAATGGACTACCATTAATAGCCATATTTGCGGCAATTGCTCCAAAAATTGTCCATGGAATAACGACAAATAAACTGTCTCCCATTCCTGCTAGTGGACCCATTAGTCCAGTTTTTATATTACTAATTGCTTCTAAGGAATTATTTTTTTCAATTTCTTCAATTCCAATATTTACTCCTATTATATACGGAGCAATCCATGGATTTGTATTGAAAAATAATAAATGATTTCGTACAGCAATTTGTAATGCATCTTCATCGTTTTTGTGTATGACTTGTAAAAAAGGTAACATAGTGTAACAATATGCTAAAGCTTGCATTTTTTCATAATTTGAGGAAATACTACTAGTAAAAATCCAACGATACAATACTTTATATCTAACTTTTTTGGTCACTTTAATTTCATTCATCTTCATCAGCTCCTAACATTACTGGTTCATTTTGTTTTGATTTGTAGATTATTAAGGCGATTGCAATCGCGACAATTGAAACACCTAAAATCGTTACATTCATATAAACTACTAAAACAAAACCAATTAAAATATAACTAAGATAATCTTTTACTGGTAAATATCGTAATAACAGTCCAATTCCAACAGCTGGTAACATACCACCAGCAATTGTTAAGCCGGAAATTATCCACTCAGGTGTATTATCTAAAATTGTATTAATAAAATTAATACCAAAGACAACTGCTAGCAAAACTGGAATTCCTGTTGTTAAAATCGTTAAAATAAATCCTAAAAATTGCATTCTACCAATTGTTTTATATTGGCGTTGCTCCACAGCTTTTTCGGCACGATTAACAAGTAAAATACCTAACGTATTTCTGATTACATCTAATTGAACCATTAATAAAGCAACTGGGATCCCGATTGTAATCCCAATTGCGGGATCCTGCTTTGTTGCAATTGTTATAAAAGTTGATATAATTGCTGCAGTTTGATAATCAGGTACTGATGCCCCACCGAAATTACTAATCCCAAGTGATAATAACTGTAAAGAACCACCTATGAATAAACCGGTTGTTACATCACCTAATATTAAACCAACAATAAAACCGGCTGTAACTGGTTGATAAGTACCTAACATTGTACTATTTTTTTCATAATTAATGAATGCTCCATAAATTACTACTAAAATCATTTGCCATAATTGTATTTCCATATTTATCCTTTCATTTAAAATCTGATAATAAAGGTAATTTTTTTCCTATTTTATCATTTGTATAAAACACTATAATTTCATCGAGTGGTGCATCAATTGTATACTTTTTACCACCTTCAAAAATTTCATTTGTATTTGCATTAATCCATTGATTGCCTGTTGGTAGATAAACTTCTCTTGCTCGTAATTTATAATCGTGAATTGGAGCTACTAAAATATTACGACCAAACATGTATGTAAATTCAGTTTCCCAAGCGATTAAATCATCTGGATAATCATAAAATAATGGACGCATTAGTGGGGCACCAAATTCGTGAGCCTGGTGCATTAAATTACTAATATAATCTTTTAATGCATCCCTAATTTTTAAAAATTTCTTGAATACTTTTTGATTTTTTTCGCCATATGACCATATTTCATTGTCATTACCGCTACTACACTGTCCACCTCTTACATTAGAAATTATTTGCTTATGTGGTTGCCTATCTCCATGTAATCTTAAGATTGGTGAAAAACAGGCATATTGAAACCATCTTATCATTAATTCTCTAAATTCTGGATCACTATTATTTCCACCATGAAAGCCACCTATATCGGTTGTCCACCATGGGATTCCAGCGATCCCAACATTTAATCCAGTGTTAATTTGATTTTTGAACGCTTTAAAACTAGAATCAATATCACCAGACCATAATAATGCTCCAAATTTTTGACTTCCTACCCAGGCACATCTTACTAAAGAAACTGTGTCTTTTACTTCATTTTGAACTAATCCATCATAAATCATTTGTGTATAATCTCTTGGATATAGATTTCCTATTTCTAATACTGATCCTTTTGAATATCTATAAATATCATAATCATATACCATATATCCGGGTTCAGTTACATCTAACCAAAATAAATTGATGCCTTTAGTCATATAATTATCTTTTAATTTTTGAAAAACAAAATTTCTTGCTTCTGGATTAGTTGGATCAAAGTAGACCAAATTACCAAGTTGTTGCATCGTCATTCTGACACCACGATCACAACTAACTAGGAATCCTTTTTCTAAAAATTCTTGATAATTGATAGAATTTGTTGAAATGGTTGGCCAAACTGAAATCATAATTTCAATCCCCATAGCTTTCAATTTAGTTACCATTTCTTTGGGATTTGGCCAAAACTCGTTATCAAAATCAAAATTACCTTGTTCAGTCCAATGAAAAAAGTCAATAACAATTACAGAAGGTTTAATCCCAACTTTTTCATATTCCTTGGCAATTTGCATAACCTCCTCTTGTGTCTGATAACGCATTTTACTTTGCCAAAGACCTAAAAATTTATCTGAAATTTTTGGAACTGTACCAACTACAGCTGCATAATTTTTTATAATTTTTTCAGGAGTTTCATCACTAGTAATCCAATAATCTAAAATTTTTGTACTTTCTAATTTCCATTCTGTTATATTTTTTGCAAAAGTTACTTTTCCGATAGCAGGGTTGTTCCATAAAAACCCATAACCAAGATTTGATAAATAAAACGGGATTGTACATTGGGAATTTCTTTGAGCTAATTCAATCACTGTATTCTTTAAGTCTAAATAATTCTCTTGATATTGACCCATTCCGAATATTTTTTCATTTTTATTTGCTTCAAACCGACAAGTAATAGCAAAGTTATCCCCATAACCTGGTTTGTATTCTCTTGATTTTAGTTTTAGTGTTGATGAAAAATCATTAGTTTGTTCGAGATTTACATCTTCATTTCCAGTATCATTTACTACAGCCCGTAATCTTATATATTCTTCAAGTAATATTTCCCCATTATTATTTTTAAAAACAATTGAGTTTCTGTTTGTTATAGTCGCATTAATTTTTCCATTATAGATAGTCCGTCCATCTTGTGAAAATTTTATTGTTGTTGTTTTAATTTCACTTTCTTCCAATAATCCAAATTGATTTTCTGGCATTTCATTCAAAATAGTCGCTCTTATTCGTAAACTATTTTCTCCACAACCTTCAATCCAGAGTATTTCTTTATCATATTGGAAAACTAACTTGTCATTTATAATAGTAACCATACATTCTCCTATCATTTTTTGTTTCTTGTAATAAGTATAACATACTTAGTTGTATAATACAACTAAATAAAGTAATTAATTACTAAATTATATTTATTTAATATTTTGTCATTATTCCCAATGGGTCATTTTTTTATTATATAATATGTATATGAAAAATTTAAATATAAATAGTAAAAAAATCCTTAATATTATTGCTAACTACAAACAAATTTCTCGAGCAGAAATTTCGAGAATGCTTAAAATAGAAAAATCAACTACATCATATTTAGTTGACAATTTAATTAAAAATAACATTGTTTGTTATGGAAACGAAATTCAATCACCACTTGGTAGAAACGCTAAAGAAGTAATTGTCAATCCAGATTGCTTTGATAATATAGTAATCAATTTAGGTGAAACAAAAATGACTTTTTATGTCACTAATAGTATAGGAGAAGTAAAAAAAAAATATGAAGATATTCCGATATATAAAGATAACATTATATTAGAAAAAGTTATATTTGCTGAGTGTGAACTTTTAGTAAAGCAATTTAAAAACATTAAAAATATCATGATTGGATTTCATGGTATGGTAAATTTAGAAGAAGACTTTTCATTTTCACCTTTTTATACGATTAATATTAAAGCTTTAGTTTCTGATTTAATATCTGAATTAAATGTTAATTGCTATGTGGAAAATGAAGCAAATTTATTAACGTTAGGACTTTATGACAAGACTTTAAATAAAACCTTTTTAGGAATCCATATTAATAGTGGTATAGGTGCAGGTATTGTTCAAGACTCCAAAATATTGACAGGTCAAAATGGTTTTGCTGGAGAATTTGGTCATCAAATAATATATATAGATGGACTTAAATGTAATTGTGGCAACAACGGATGTATTGAAAAATATTGTTCTGAAACTTCGTTATTAAAAAAGATGAGTACATATCTTGGATACGAGATATCTCAACAACAATTTATTGAATTTATTGAAACTGAAAATGATGATATTACTAAAATAATTAAAGAGACAATTAAGGAACTTTCGGTAGGAATTAATAATATTCTATTGATTTTGGATACAGGAACCTTATATATTTCTAGTGAACTATATTCGCAAATACCTTATTTTAAAGAAGAATTAATTTCAAATTTACATTCCAAAAACATCTCATTGAATGAAATAATAATTGATGCTTTTTCAGAAGAAAATTTCATTAAAGGCTCATGTAAAAAAATTTTTATGTTGTATTTCAAATTGTAAAAGTTGATTAGATTGATCGCGCAATCAGTTTTAGTTTTGAAAAATAAAGCATTTAATAATTTTAAAAGCAATACTTTGGATGATTTGCCTCGCAAATAGAATTGATAAAAAAGACACAATCTAAAAATTGTGTTTTTACTTTTGGTTTAGAACTATTTTATACATATAAATTAAATAAACAGTTGTCTTCAAATAAAACAAATAAACAGTTGTATTCATATAGATAAAATAAACAGAAGCAAAGTTCTGAACAAAAATAATTTAAATGAAAAAAGTCAAGGAAAGAATCAAGAAATACGTCTAATTTTCACAAAAATGTCTCCTAAGTTAATTTGTAGAAATTCCACGTGAAAGAATCAAGAAAAGAATCTTATTTATCTAAACATGATATAATACATATATAGTTTATTTAACCGAAAAAATAAATGATTAAATCAATATGTGAAAGGAGGAAAATGGCGGAAAAAATTATCGAAACAGTCGATGATAAATTAAAATTATTGGAGAAAATGATTGGACAAAGTCATTTACTTAAAGAAACAGGACCAATCTATCGAATGATTAAGTCACAAACAATGTATTCATTAGTCTTATTTGGAAGTCCAGGAATTGGTAAAACAACACTTGCAAAATTGATAAGTGAAGCGATGGATTTAAATGCAGTTTTTCTAAATGGTGCAAATCTAACGAAAGCAGATTTAAAAATGGCTGTTGACCTAAGCAAGCAATACGGAAATGTCTTAATAGTTATTGATGAAATTCATCGTCTTGATATTGTAAAACAAGATTTCTTGCTGCAGTATTTAGAAAAGCCAAATATTTTTTTAATTGGAACAACAACAGCAAATCCATATTTTGATTTATCAAGTGCGATTCGGAGTCGCTGTGTAATGTTTAATTTGTTACCAGTTTCAGCCAGCGAACTGATTGAATACGCAACAGCTAATTATCAAATGCTTAAGTTGGATGTTATTGAAAGCATTGTTCAAAGTGCATACGGTGATGTTCGATCAACATTAAATAATTTAGATTTTGTTTCCAAAAACTACGAAACAGAAGAAATATCGATTGAACTGATTAATGAAATTTTCACAAATAATATTAATTTTGCAAAAGTTGGTGATGAACATTACAATTTGATTTCAGCACTTCAAAAATCAATTAGAGCAAGTGATGTTAATGCAGCACTTCACTATGCAGCAAGACTACTTGTTGTTGGTGATTACAAAATAATTTTACGAAGATTATTAATTATCGCTTATGAAGATATTGGGCTTGCAAATCCACAAGCATGCGCAAGAACTGTGAGTGCAATCGAAGCCTTTGAACGTGTAGGACAGCCAGAAGGAAGAATTATTTTAGCTAATATAATTGTCGATTTAGCGCTTTCGCCAAAATCAACAACAGCATATACAGCATTTGATCAAGCAATTGCTGATGTTGAAATGTTAAATATTCAAACAATCAATCCACATATTACTCATCGACAAGATGAAAATCATAAATATGATAAAGAAAAGGCAAGATTTATGAATTTATTACCTGAAGAGATTAAAAATAAAGAATACTTTAAAGTGCTTGGAAATTCAAGATATGAACAGGCATTACAAGAAAATTATAATCGAAGAAAGAAGGAGACTAATGGACGTATTTAAACCACAAGAAAATATTTTAGTAATTAGAGAGTGGGAAGAGGCTGGTGTACATGCTTACTTCACTACGAGAAAAGGCGGAGTATCAACAGCTGAATTCGCAAGTAACAATTTAGCTTTTCAAGTAGGAGACAAATATGAAGATGTTCTTGCCAATCGAGAAGCAATTGCCAAAACAATTGGTACACCGTTAGAAAATTTTGTTTTTGCTAAACAAAATCATACGAGTAACATTGTGAAAATAACTTCAAAAGAGAAAGGGCTTGGAACAACATCATTTGAATCCGGAATTGTCAATTGTGATGCAATGTACACATTTGAACCGAATATTGTGCTTGCAGCCTTCTATGCAGACTGTACACCTGTTTATGTATATTGTCCAAATACAAAACTAATTGGAGTTATTCACGCAGGTTGGCAAGGAACTGTAAGTGCAATTACTTATAAGTTTATTGAAAAGATTTGTTCGGAAAATGGAGTTATTGCAAGTGATTTAAAACTTATAATTGGTCCGGCAATTTCTAAAGAATGTTTTGAAGTTGAACAAGAAGTAATTGATTCTGTGAAAAATTTAAAAATGATTAATTCAGCAACCACATTTACGAAAATAAACGAGCGTAAATATATTTTAGATGTGAAAAAATTAAATGAATTACAAGCGCTTGCAGCTGGTGTTAAAGCTGAAAATATACTAGTAAGTAATCATTGTACATATTCTGAAGATTTATTTTTCTCGTATCGTCGTGAAGGACAAACAGGTCGAATGTTAGCCTTAATTACTAGAGACTTCGAATGATTGTCTTAATAGGAAAAACAGAATTCATCAATGTGATTAATCAAAAACTAATTAGTTACGAAACACGTCCTAGTGGAAAATATGTCCAAAGAATGTTTGCAAATAAAGACTTTGAATTAAAAATATATACAACAGGTACAATTACAATTAATGGGAATAAAGAACATAGTGCATTTAAATGGTTAATGAGTGAACTTCAAGAAGAAAATTATTTTGGAATGGATGAAGTAGGCGTTGGTGATTTTTTCGGACCAACAGTATATGTTGGAGTAAAACTTACAAGCACAGCAATCAAAAAAATTGTTGAACTTAAATTATCAATTCGTGATTCCAAAAAAATAAAAGATGAAGAAATGCAAACAATTTTCGAACAATTAAAAGATGTTGTTGAGTATCAAGTGCAAATAGTATATGATAAAGATTTACCGAAAAACCTTAATTCAATTGCTCAAAAAATGCATTATCATTATCTAAATATTCAACAAGTTGCAACAACAGAAATTGAAGAGTATATTTTAGATTTATTTACAACAGAAAATAACTTTCAAAAAGTTAGTAGCAATTTAAACCAAACTTGGCCTGCAAATCTAAAATTAGAAACAAAAGCTGATGACAAATATGTTTGTGTTGCACTTGCCTCAATCTTTGCTCGAGTTATCTTTTTACAAGAAATTCAAAAATTAGAACAGAAATATCAACAAATTATTCCACTTGGTGCAAATGTGCAACGAGATGCACAAAATTTCGCTAATAAATTCGGAAAAGAAGAGTTAGCAACATTTTGTAAAACAACCTTTAAAACTTTTAAACAACTAGATTAGCAAAAAAAGGAAGTTTCCACTATTAGGAAATTCCTTTTTTCTTAAAAGTATTTAAGTTATGTTTACAACTTAGCTAATTTAAACAGGTTACTTGCTTAAAAAACTGGCAATAATTAGACAAGCAGTAGTTGATAAACAGTACATTAAAAAGTGTTGTAAACTTAGTTGCATATTATGTGCTTTAGCCAAGGGAATTAATTTGAAATTCGCTTTAAAAATTAGTAAAATAATTGGAACAACTGCAATTAATGGTGTAAAACCAAGAATAAGACTGATTGTACTACAGATAATCGTTGCAAAATAACTTAGCTTATAAAGAAGTGCTGCTTGTTTTTCTCCAATTAAGACAACTAATGTATAACGCTTATTTTTTAAGTCGTAGTCGTGATCCGAATAATTATTAGCAAGCATTACATT
>JBOFGK010000012.1:0-19316 GCA_051649085.1 Mycoplasmatales bacterium
TCTTCTTTCATATTTAAAACTACCTTTCTCATATGTTCTCCATTCTAATTATAATTACCTTAATTATACATTAGTTTGGGAGTGGTTGGGACATTATTACTTTTGTTACAATAAGATATTATCACTTTTGTTTGATAAATTAAATAAATATTTTCACGATTTGCTTGACAAACATCTAACAATGATTTACTATATATATAGAATAAAAAAGGAAACAAATGAAAAAAATATTTAGCCAACTTGAAAATATCGCGCGAAATGATAAGTCAAGTCAAGGAAAACTTGCAAAATACATAATAGAATATAATGGTAAATTTGCCGATTTAAAAATAACTGACTTAGTAGATAAGGCATTTGTTTCTCCAGCGACAGGGACAAGACTTGCTAAATTAGTAGGTCTCCAAGGGTTTACAGAATTGCGTTATCATTTAGTGCAAGAACAAGAAAGTAAACACATTATTAAACATAACCATGAAAATTCAATCATTGAAAAATATTATAACGATCTAAATAATGCTCTATTAAAAACGTTGCCTCAACTTGATTTAGCACAAATAAACCGGATTGTAAAATTAATTCAATCTGCAAAAAAAGTTAATCTTTTTGCAGTAGGTGGGACACAAATTATTGCAGCTGAGTTTGTAAATAAACTTAAACGTCTAAAGGTGAATATTAATTTAGAAGCAGATTTACATAATCAATCTTTTTTGGCGGCAAATAGTGATGAAGACACGTTAAGCATTGGGATCAGTTATTCGGCAAAAGATGATGTACTTAAAAATTTATTAAGAAGTCATCAAAATGGAAGTAAAACTCTTTTAATAACAGCATTCAGTCAAATCGAGAAAGATTATATCGATGAAAAATTAATTTTTCAAGAATTTGAATACTATAATCGCGTATACACAATTGTATCTAAAGTACAAATAACTGCTGTACTTGATATAATTTATTTAGAGTTTTTGAATTCTGATTTAGCAAAATACGAACAAATACTTCAGCACTCAACGTATGTTGATGTGGTTGATTTTTAAAAAGGACAAAAATGAAAAAAAATAAATTGCAGAAAATATATTGGATAAATGGAACAGTTATTATTGTACTTTTGGCACTAAGTATATTATTACGAATAAAAAGCTTCCCTTTAGAGAAAACAGCACTGATTTTTTTAACTTTGATATTAATTGGATTTCAATTTTTTCTAGGGAAAAAAATAAAAACAAACAACAAATAGAAAGAGTACAGATTTTGTACTCTTTTTCTTTTGCACAGATCAACTGGTAATATTTTCTTTGGCAAAGTATAATCAATTTCCTCGTTTAAATCGTCTCCAATACGTAATACAAATGTTTGATTGACAGTAAATCCAAATATTGTTATACTTTACATGAAAACTAAGGAGAGAAAATGGAAGAAAAAATGATGAAGTATTTAGGACCAATTGCAGAAATGGTTGGAGGAAGTAGGTATTTAAGTGCAATTAGAGATGCGTTCATGCTGTCATTTCCATTGACAATGTTTGGATCAATTTTACTAATTGTATTAAGTTTTCCAGGGTTTGATAAATTTGCACCGGCAATTCACTCAACACTTGGAAGTTGGTTTAATCATTCTATTGCATCAACAATGGGAATGATGACTATTTTTGTAAGTTTTGGATTAGGATATTATATTACTAAAAGCCGTAGTGTTGAACCGATTTTTGGCGGAGCAATTGCATTAGCTTCGTTTTTTATTGTGACACCATTTTTCCAAACGCAGGAACAATGGCCAAAAGATAGTGCGGTACATCTATATCGATTTGGAGCACAAGGAATGTTTGTTGCAATTATTCTTTCAATTCTAGTGGCAGAAATATATTCATATATAACAAATAAAAAATTGATAATTAAAATGCCAGAACAGGTACCACCAACAGTTGCAAAATCATTTGCGGCAATCATTCCAGGATTTATAGCGTTAATGGTTGCAACATTTATTGCAATTGTATTTACATACACACCTTGGGAAAATGCACATGATTTCATTTTTCAAATTATTCAAAAACCATTGACAATTTTAGGATCGACATTACCAGCGACAATAATTTCAATTTTCTTTATTCAAACATTTTGGTTTTTTGGATTGCATGGACAAATTATCGTAAACTCTGTAATGGATCCAGTTTGGAATACATTAATGTTAGAAAATGTAAATGGTGCAAACCATATTATAACAAAACCCTTTATTGAGACATTTACAGTTGGTTTGGGTGGGACAGGGTTTACGTTACCAGTTGTTTTGATTTTATTGAAAGCGAAAAGTGTAAGATATCGTCAATTTGCAAAACTTGCAATTGGACCAGGAATTTTCAATGTAAATGAACCGGTTACATTTGGATTACCAATTGTTCTAAATTTCAAATTGATTATTCCGTGGATTGTGGCACCAATGGTAGCAGTTACAGTCGCATATTTAGCAATGGCAATTAATGTTGTTCCAACAACAACGGGAGTGGCTGTTCCATGGACTGTTCCAATTCTTATTTCAGGGTTTCTTGCTACTTCTTCAATAATGGGTAGTGTTCTGCAACTTGTCCAAGCATTGGTTGTTGGAATAATTTGGTGGCCATTCTTAAAGTTTATTGACAAAGAAGAAGTGGATTTAGAATCAAAAGAAACAGTTTAAGAAAAAAATTTAAAGTGAGTGTCTAAAAACTAAATTTTAGATACTCTTTTTTTATAGATAATTATTATTGAAAGATTACGAAAGTACTCTTCTAAAAATGCTATTGACAAAAAATAAAAATGTAAATATTATTTTATATTTGTTAATTTTGAAGAATTTTATTTTATAATGTAGTATAATATAAATAATAAGTGTATAATGAAAAAGAAATTGATATATGGAAGAGAAAAATTAAAAGTTTTAAAAGTAAAAGAAAGGATTAATGTGTATAAGAGAAAACAATATTTAATATTAGCGTTGTTTTCAATATTTTGTTCGATGTTGGGGATTGTTATGATTAGTAATCTTGAAAAAGACATTAGTCAAGGGAATTATCCGGCAAATGAGTTTATTGAAAAGATTGCGAAGTTAAATTCCCCTAATGTGTCAAATGTAAAAACTAAAAATAATTTAAATAATGAAAATGATGAAAAAGCGAATACAAACGAAAGTTTAATAAAACCGTCTAAAGATGTTGCTACGATAATTGATCCTTTGAAAAATTCAGATGTTTTGGAGGAAGATAGCAAAGGACAGTCATCAATAAATACGCTAGTAAGGAATTCAAATGGTAATAATGTAAATCAAAAACCAGTAATTTATGGACTTCGCGATAAAAGAATTGTTAAAGGAGAATCATTTGATTTACTAGAGGGTGTATCTGCTGTTGATCCTGAAGATGGACCAATTGATAAAAGTAAAGTAGAAGTAAGTGGGAATGTATCACCAAAAACAACAGGATCATATCGAATTATCTATAAAGTAAAAGATGATGATGGATTGTATTCAGAGAATCATCAAATTACAATTGAATTCATTGATGAAGTACCGATTTTTTTGGAAAAAAATCTCAAAGTTGTTAAAGATAAAAAGTACATTTATAATGGAGAAATAAAACGAGCACTTCAGTCGTTTACCTTTTATGGTGATTATGGATGGTGGGGTGCAGAAGCGTTGTTTGAACAAACCAATTAAAAAATTCGAAAAAAAGTGCTATTTTACAATAATAGGATTTTTTTTGATATAATAACTATGTAGTAAAATCTATGGGGATGTCATGGGTTCGACAGAGATGTAATTTGCTCTTAGATGCAGTCGTCGTTGGACGTTAAACAAATTTAATAATCGGAAACAACAATAATCTTGTAGCTGCCTAATAGTTGCGCTACCGGTTACAAATCAGTCGCTTCGCTGATTTGCTAGCCGTCGGTAATGAAGCTTAAATGATTATACTTTCTCGAATAGTCATGGATTTTTAGAGAATCGATAATGAAGAATTTTTGGTTTTTTAAACTTTATTATTCAAAAACTAAAAAAACCTAAACTTGTAGAGTCTATTTGTGAATCTTCTTTGGACACGGGTTCAATTCCCGTCATCTCCACCAAATTAAAGTTCTTTTAAATTAGTATGTATTACTAATTTAAGAGAATTTTATATATTCACAGCACATGATAAACTTATTTCATAAAAAATAATATATATGAAAAATATATTTTTTTGTGCATATTGTGTGTTTATTGTGTTTTTACACACAATATATAAAAAATATTGTATAATGTATATATACATGTTATCAAAGTAAGGAAAATAAGAAGGTTAGAAATGAGAAATAAATGAATCGTAAAATAGCAATTATCGCAATAGTTATTTTTTGTATGTTAAATGGTGTGTTATTCTATGGTGTTGGGGTACAAAAAGCAACGGATTTATATACAATGGTGAGTAATAACATAGGGATAACTTCAAATGGAGATAGTAATAAAACTTCGAGTGAACATCAGCAAATTGGGGGTTCTGAAGAGTCAAATGGAACTGATAAAGAATCTGAAGAAAATGCTGATGAAACTAGGGATGAGATAAATTCATCGGAAACATTAAAAAAAGAAAATAAACAAAGAAATTCAACAAATTCGAATCAAAATAGTGGTGGAGCAAATAGTTCAAATACTAGTTCAAAACCAAAACCACCAAGTGTGAATCAGCCACCGAGACTATCGGGAAATTCATATTTAGAAATAACTCAAGGAGAAGTTTTTGACCCAAAGAGTCAGGTTCAAGCCTCTGACCCAGAAAGTGGGATACTTCCTTCAAATAATATTTCAGTATCTGGTCGCTATAATACAAATTCTCCAGGGACATATTCGATTTCAATGTCTGCAACTGATGACAAAGGAGCAGTATCAAATGTTCATGTTTTAACGCTTGTTGTCAAAGAAATCACACTTGCACTAACAGAAAATACGTATATTTATGGTGGAAGTTTATATGTTTATAATGGACAAGTAAAGCGTGCGCAAAAAGATTTTACATTCTATAAAGACTATAGTTTATGGAATAATTCAGCATATTTTAAATAATAGATAGTTTTAAAAATAAAAGAAGGCAATTATTAGCCTTCTTTATTTATTGTTGTGATTAATTGTTGTAAATAATTTTTTCGATTTTCTTCAATACTTAAATCAATAGAGAGAAACTTTGAAATATTTGCAGCGCTTATCATACTTGTGATAATTGCAGAAATTGTATAAGTGATTTTTGCTAAATCAACAAATCCAAACTCGTTGTTATATAATTTTTCAACGTACATACTTTTTTCTACAAACATTGCTTCTTGAAAACTAATTAAAAAACTTAGAGTAAGTTCATTATTTAAAGAAATAGAAAAAAAGTAAAATTGGTTACCGAGCAGAATTAAAAGTTCGGTGAAATTTTGCGGACGGGCATCAAGTAATAACTTATTTATTTTGGCATGTAAATATTCAAAATATAAATTTTCTTGATTTTTAAAGTAATAATTAATAGTTGATGCAGAAATATTAAGTCTAGTTGTTAATTTACGAAAACTTACAGGTTTACCTTCTAAAATCATGTGATCAAGTTCATTTAGTATTAACGTTTTTTTCATGGTTTAAACCTTTCTAATCTTACGTAATGTTAAAATTGTTAATGAAGCAAGTATGAAAATAAATCCAATTAAAACAAATAAATCAAATGAAATATTGGTGGTGTTTAGTAAGAGGATTTGCTTTTGCATATCAAAACCATATGTAATTGGAAAGAACGCTGAAATTTTTGAATAAACTTCACCATAAGGCAAAATATTGGAAAACAAAAGTTGAGGGATAATCACTAGGGGAATAAACTGCATGATTTGAAATTCACTTTTAGCAAGTGAAGAGATTAATGCACCTAAAGCAATTCCTGTAAACGCAAAAATAAAGTTTGCAACTATTGAATTAAATATATTCCCATTAATATTTAGACCTAAAACATATACGCTATAAACTTGAATTAAAATTGTTTGAACAATTGCAATAAAGCCAAATCCAATAAAATAGCCAAGAACAATATCCGTTTTGGAAATATTAAAAGTTAACATTCTGGTTAGAGTTTGTTTGTTTCGTTCGCGTAAAAATGAAATTCCCACGGTTAAAAAGCTAAAAAATGAAATGACGAATTGCATGAAAAAAACGAGGATATAATCATTCAAATCGAAATTATCATTTAATTGTTTATTTTCAAGTAGTTTATTTTCTAAGTGTAAAGAGTTTATAACTTCACTTTGAACATATGGGTCAATTAATGGATTTAGTCCTCCAACATAGACGCTATACTTTGTTTGCGGAATTTCGATTTTCCTATTCATGACATTCATAGTCATGGAAGTATCACTAGAGACTAATCCACCGTCAATTGCTTGAGTATTAATTGCTGATTCAAGTTCGTCAATACTATTAAAATGTTTGTAGTCAATTTTTTCACTTGATATTTTTGAATCAAGTTCATCAACATATCCGATTGTTAAATCACGGTAGTCACTTTGAAACAAAGTACTAATTAAGGTTAAAAGAAAAAGTGGTGCTAATAAAAGTAAAGCAATTGTCCGTTTATCACTTATTATTTCTTTGAAAACTCGTTTGGCAATTGTAATCATTTTTTACCTCCATTGACTAATTTGATAAATGCTTCATTTAAATCGTTGACTTTCATAGTTTCTAAAATGTGTGCTTGTGTATCGTTGGCGATAACTTGTCCATCTCTTATAAAAATAATTTCATCACACTTACTTGCTTCATCCATTACATGAGTTGTTACGATGATTGTTTTGTCACTTTCGTTGGCTATTTTATAAAGTTTCTTCCAAAATTCTTCTTTTTGTACAGGGTCAATTCCTACGGTTGGCTCGTCTAAAAAAAAGTATTTGGCAGGTTTAGCAAGCGTAATCATTAAACTAAGTTTTTTCTTCATTCCACCTGAATAATTCTCAACCTTTTTGTGAAGAGCGTTAGTTAAATCAAATTCTGTAAATAATTGTTCTATTTCACTATTTGTCATTTTTTGTTTATTGAGATGTAAAAAAAATTTAAAGTTTTGGATTCCCGTTAAATACTCGTATAGTCCATCTTCTTGAGGCATAAAACTTACTTTAGAATAAAAACTTTTATTGGTAATTTGTTCTCCATCTAAGATAATCTGCCCATTTGAATATTTTTGAATACCCATAATTGCATTGAATAGTGTTGTTTTTCCAGTACCACTTGGTGCTATTAAGGCTGTAATACATTTGTCCTTAATGTCTAAGTTGAAATTTTCGAAAATCTTGTGTTTTCCATAACTAATTGTTAAATTTTTAATTTTGATCATTTTTTGTCCTTTCCTACTTAAATCAAACACTGTTTGAATCGTACAAGAAAATTATAACACACTTTTTCGAACAGTGTTTGGTTTTTTTTGAAAAAACATAAGTTTGTAAATTTTGTTTGAAAAAGAATGGATAAAATTAGTTAATTACAAGTTCTTCAAGTGCAATTAAATGTTTTGTTACAGCCTGTCCATAGGGTGTCAACTCGTATGATGTATTCGTTTTAATCACCAATTCTTCGCTAATTAACTTTTTTAAGCAACGAGTCAATTGAGTGTTTGTTAAGTAGGAAAAACATTTAGATAAATCAGAAAATTTTAAAGGACCATTATTTAATTCAATTAATATAAAAGCGACGTATCTTGATGATAAAGTCTTTAGTAAATCATAAATATTGCATTCAGTAATATTACAAGTTTTTTGCATGAAATCTCCAATCTGAAAATATGAATAATAGTTCGATGAAAGTTACAAATTTGTTCCTTGAATTAGGAAACTATCGATGATATAATTATATCATAATGGAGGAAGTAAGATGAAAAAATTAATTGTAATAACAGGTGCAAGTTCTGGATTTGGTCTTGAAATGGCCAAACTTTATAGTGAAGCGGGTTATCCAACACTTTTACTTGCAAGAAGAGTTGAATTGATCGAACAATATAATTTCCCAAATAGTATGTGTTTAAAAGTAGATGTAAGTAATTATGAAGAGTTTACGGCAGCAGTTGCCAAAGCTGAGGCAAAATTTGGACCAGTAGACTTATTAATAAATAATGCCGGTGTGATGTTGCTCGGACAATTAGGGAGTCAAGATATTTCTGAATTTAAAACAATGCTTGATGTAAATGTCTTAGGAGTTTTAAACGGAATGAGTGTTGTAATTGAAGGGATGAAGTCAAGAAATAGTGGAACTATTATCAATGTAAGTTCGATTGCAGGGTTCAAAGCATTTGGAAATCATGCTGCATATTGTGCAACGAAATTTGGTGTTCATGGTTTAACAGAAACTGTTCGTCAAGAAGTAAGTGGACACAATGTTCGCGTTCTTTTACTAAGTCCAGGTGCTGCTGAAACTGAGCTTTTATCACATACGACATCACAAGAAATCGTTGATGGGTATAATGAATGGAAAAAGATTATGGATGAAGAAAAAGGACTTGATCCGAAAGTTATCGCATTATGTTCGAAATTTATGTATGAAGTTGATCAGTCGGTCTCAATTCGTGAACTAGTGATTGCAGATACAAAACAAGACTCGTAAAGAAGTAAAATAAAAAAAGCTGAAACTTAAATGTTTCAGTTTTTCAATTGCAATTACAGCATAAAAATAGCATTAATCTATAAAAAGAGGCTTACTAGCTGAAAAAATGTTATAATATAGGAAAATAGAAATGAAGTGATGAAATAGCTTTGAAGGAGAATTTATATGAGGTTGAAGAAAATTATAATGACCATGACAATGTTGTTTATGGTTTGTTTTGTTATCGGGGGGGCAACTGATTTATTTAAGGCCGAAGAATTAACGGAAAAACTAGGGGAGTTAAAGACTGAAGCTGACTTATCAACTATTAACTATAATGAGATAACAATAAACTCAAATCAAAGATCAACTGGTAAAAAAGTTGATTTAATATCAGTTGAGGAAGATAATAATTTACAAAGTCCAGATTTAATCGAAAAAATTTTTTCAAATGGTCTTGGAACAGAAGTAAAGAGTTCAGCTGGTGCTGGAACAAAACAATTGGAATTTATCGGATTTGAAGATGGAATCTATGAACTTGTAAATAATAAATTAACGCTTGTGGAAAAAGGATTATCAGCTGGTGAAGATGGTCTAGTCTTAGATGAAACAAAGCAATTAATTGCAATTGAACAAGGAAAAATCATTGGAGTTTCTAATGGGATATTTTCTTCAATTGGTGGAGTTGATAATGAAATAGCGGTTTATCCTACGATTGATGATATTGTAAATGGTGAAAATTCTAAAATAATTAACGGTGGTGCGCAAAGTGGAACATACTTTAAAACAATTAGAGTTGAGGGAAAATGGTATTTTCAAATAAAAATAAATGGTCTTGAAGGATATGTGGGTACTGAAGCTGCACAATTAATTCCAATGGAACTAGTTAAAGCGCAAACGTATTTTGAGAATGTAGATGGTGAATGGCAAGTAAATACAGCAATTGATCCGCTTGAGTCTAATGAATATCAAAGTTATACAATCGGAACAGCACCAGCTGAAACAGAAGCTGGAATAAAGTATTATAGTGATGATGGAGAATCATTTTTTCAAAGTCGTCAATTAAGAAATGTAAATCCAAGAGCGGCAATCGTTGATCAAGCATATTTTAAAAATTTACCATTTAGAAGTACATCAAACTATACAGGTGCTCAATTTAAATCATATTTACAATCAATGGGAAAAACGAATTCAGCATATTATAATGCAACTGATGCCTTTGTTGAAGCGCAAAAATTATATGGAATAAATTCATTATTTTTGTTTGCATTAGCCAATCACGAAAGTGCTTTTGGGACAAGTAATTTCTCAAAGCAATGTAATAACTTTTTTGGGAGAGGTGCATTTGATTCAACTCCAAATAATGCTTGTATAAGTTATGGATTTCCTGATGCAAGAAGTGGTATTTTAGCGCAAGCAATTTTCTTGAGAAATGATTATTCTGATTCAAATTGGGCATACTATGGTGGAAGTAACACAGGAGATCTAGTTAGTGGAATTAATGCTAATTATGCAACAGATCCAAACTGGGGTAATGCAGTTGCTTCACATATGAATCAAATTGACAGTTATTTAGGGAAAAAAGAAAATGGAATGTATCGCCTAATTCAAGTGAATAAAAGTACAATTTTTTATTCATCAAGCTCACTTTCTACACGCCTACGAGTGATTAATTATGATAATACAGAATCTGATTATAAAACAACTGGTTCTTATGTGCGGAAAAATACAATTGCGCCTAGATATGTTGTAGTTGAAGAAACAAGTAACGCGTTAAAGGTTCAAGTAGATACCGGTGTTTATTTTGGAAATGCAACTCAAATAAACTGGACTACCGCCAAAAAAGGAAGTTATCCAAAATATACAGATTCTTTAGTTGCAAAAGTAGGTAATGGAAAAGCAACATTTGCTGCCGATTATAATGATTTCAATAAACAACAATTTTGGATTCCCAAAAATCAAAGTGGTACAACATATACTTTAATCAACGATGTTCCAATTAAAAAACCTGGAACAACTCAACCAATTGCACTTGAGCCGTTTAAAGTGGACGCTAAATGTGGTAAAGAAGTTTCAAGAACTAATGCTGGATCTGGAAATGATATTATAAATTATCAAAGTACTGATGGAAAAGTAAAATGTACTTTGACATATTCGAATACCAAAGTTTCCAAATATCAAACGTTAGAAAGTCCAAATGGTTTTTTAAGTAATGAATATGTTGGGAATTATTCATCAAGTAAAAAAACGCAAGAAGTATTTAATGTTTATCGAAGTGATAAAAGTATAGTTTCAACACAGACAAATTCGTTCACAAACGGAGTTATTAGTTCATCGGTGAAAAATGAATATAACACTTCAAAACAATTAACAATTAATACACAAACTTCTTATACTAATGGAACAAAAACAAAAGAAGTAATAAGTTCATACCGGGCTGATAAAACATATATTTATCAACAAACAAATAATTATACAAATGGAAAACTATCCTCAAGTGTAAAAAATGAATATAATTCCTCGAAACAGTTAACTATAACCACTCAAGTTACCTATGGAAATGGGATAAAAACAAAGGAAGTAATAAGTTCATTTCGCCCTGATAAAACGTACATTTATCAACAAACAAATAATTATACAAATGGAAAACTAGCTTCAAGTGTAAAGAATGAATATAATACTTTAAAACAATTAACACTTAATACACAAATTACATATGTGGATGAGAAAAAGACTAAAGAAATAATTAGTGAATTTCGCCCTGATAAAACATACGTTTATCAACTAACGAACAATTATACAAATGGGATAATTAGTTCAACATTGAAAAGTGAATATAATACAGCAAAACAACTTGTACTGAGAACCGAGGAAACGTATAAGAATGGTATTTTAGAAGTAAAAAAAGTAACCAAATATACTAATGGCATAGTGGTAGAAGTTGTTACAACAACTTACACAAATAAGCAAGTAACAAGAGTAGATACGGAAACTTGGTCAAATGGAAAAATAACTAAGCTATACCGTGTTGATTATAGTGCGAATAAAAAAATTAGTGATATGACAATTATTTATTATAGTAACGGTGCATGGGAGCAAGTAACAACTAAAAAATATTCTGCAACTTCTGATGTTCTAACGAATCGAGTAGAAAAATTTGATTCAACTAAAAAAAGAATAACAGATATTACAGATTATTATTCAGAAAAAATAAGAATCAAAAATAACACAAAAACATATAAACTTGGAATAATAGAAAAAGAAGAAGAAACTGCATATACATCTGGAAAAGTTAGTTCTGTTAGTCGTAAATTGTATGAGTCAGGGAAGTTAAAAACTACTGAACAATTCTCATATAGTCCATCAGGAGTTACACTTAGAAGAAATATTACTACATATCAAGCAAATGGTCAAAAAGATTTAGAAAAAATAAATGTATATGAAAGTCCAACGTCAAGTACATATGAAGCGACAAGGTATGACATTAATGGACGAATTACACTTAAGGATAAACAAAAGTTTATTAATAATGTAGTGGTAAGTTCTGAACAAACACGTTATAGTAATAACGTAAAAACACTGTACACACAAATCGAATATAATGCATCAGGAGTTACACTTAAGAAAAATACAACTACGTATCAAGCAAATGGTCAAATGGATTTAGAAAAAATAAATGTATATGAAAGTCCAACATCAAGTACATATGTAGCGACAAGGTATGATATTAATGGTCGAATTACAATAAAAGATGATCAAAAGTTTACTAAAAACGTACTTGTAGATTCTGAACAAACTCGTTATACAAATAACGTAAAAACAATGTATACGAAAAAGAAATATTCAAATGGTAATTTACTAGAAAGTATGCAATATAACTATCGAACAAATGGCGCGGTGAGTATGAAAATAGCATATAAATATAAAGATGCATCTAATTATACATTTGAGGTAAATGAATATCATCCAAATAATAGTTTAATGCGTAATGAAATCCAAACAGTAGTTGCTGGGAAAACGTCATCACTTGAACGTACTATCTATTTAGATTCTGGAGTTAAATCGACTTATTTAGAAAATGAGTATAAAAATGGAATTATCACAAGTTCAACTACAACAACTTACAATAGTAGTGGGAAAATTATAAAAAAGATTCAAACACTTTACAAGGACGGAAAACCAGATAAAACAATCGTTTTAGTTTAAAAAGTTTTCAAAATATGCTATAATTAAAAGGTAAGAAAAATGAAAATGGAGGAAGAATGAGTGAACAAAAAAACGTACCAACGCCTCATATAGAGGTTTCAGAGCATGGAGTAATCGCTAAAACAGTTATTATGCCAGGTGATCCATTAAGAGCAAAGATGATCGCAGAGAAATTCTTGGAAAATCCACAAAAATTTAATACAATACGAAATATGTTTGGATATACAGGAACATATAAAGGAAAAGAAATTTCAGTTATGGGTTCGGGAATGGGAATGCCGAGTATTGGAATCTATTCATATGAATTATTTAAATTTTATGATGTTGATAACATTATTCGTGTTGGATCAGCAGGTGCATATACAGCTGACTTAGACTTATATGATGTTGTTATAGCAAGTTCAGCATATAGTGAGTCAACTTTTGCTCAAATAACAATTGGTTCAAATGAAGATACTTTAAAGCCAAGTGAAAAAATCAATCAGAAACTTGTTGCTGCTGCAACTGAAAATAAAATTGATGCAATACTAGCACCAATTCACTCATCTGATGTTTTTTACCGTAAAAATTTCGAAGACTACAAAACAATTAATGCTGAATTTGGTTGTGTATGTGTTGAAATGGAGTCATTTGCATTATTTGCTAATGCGATTGCAACAGGAAAAAATGCGGCATGTCTTGTAACTATCTCAGATAATTTAGTTACACAGGAATTAACGACAGCAGAAGAACGTCAAAATTCATTACATAATATGATTAAAATTGCACTTGATGCAAGTTTGGAGCTTTAATGAAAAAGCAATTATCACAATATATTGATCACACACTATTAAAACAAGATTCAACAAAAGAACAAATTTTAAATTTATGCCAAGAAGCAATTGAAAATGAATTTTTCTCTGTATGTGTAAATCCAACATGGATAAGTACTTGTAAAGAAAAATTAGCAGGAACAAATGTTGAAATATGTACAGTAATTGGATTTCCGCTTGGTGCAAATACAACTGCAACTAAAGTATTTGAAACTAAAAATGCACTTGAAGAAGGTGCAACTGAAATTGACATGGTAATTAACATTGCGATGGCAAAAATGGGTGAGTATGATAAAATTACTAATGAAATTAATCAAATTAAAGCAGTATGTCCAAATAATGTTTTAAAAGTAATAATTGAAACATGTCTATTAACTGAAGATGAAATTAAAAATGTAACGTTAGCAGTTAATGATTCGACAGCAGATTTTATAAAAACATCAACAGGTTTTTCAACATCTGGAGCAACGGTTGCAGCAGTAGAAGCAATTAACTCTAAAAGAAGTGAAACTTTACGTCTAAAGGTAAGTGGTGGAGTTAAAACGAATGCTGATTTGTTAATGTATTTAGAAATGGGTGCTGATCGAATTGGTACAAGCAGTGGAATCGCACTTATTGCAAATAAAGAAACAACAACTTCATACTAGGAGAATAATGAATAAATATCAAAAAATATGCGTTATTGTATTAGATTCTGTGGGAATCGGTCAAGCACCTGATGCACCAGAGTTTGGTGATGTTGGTGTAAATACCCTAGGAAATATTTCGGAAAAAGTTGGTCTTCAAGTTCCAAATTTACAAAAGCTTGGATTGGGAAACATCAATTATTTAAAGACAGTCTTACCAGCTTCTAAACCACTAGCAAATTATGGAAAGATGCAAGAGATTGGTGATGGAAAAGATACAATGACTGGACACTGGGAGATGATGGGTTCAACACTCATTAAGGGATTTCAGCAGTTTGTTGATAATGGATTTCCACAAGATTTAATTGATGAATTTTCGAGGCTTACTGGTCGTCCGGTTCTTGCAAATAAAGCTGCAAATGGAATGCAAGTGATTGATGAATTTTTTGAAGAACACATGCAAACGGGTGGATATATTGTATATACATCAGTTGATTCAACTTTTCAAATTGCAGCCCATGAAGAAGTAGTGCCACTAGAAGAATTATATGATGCATGTAAAATTGCTCGTAAATTAACATATAATGATAAGTATAATGTAGCTCGAGTAATTGCACGACCATTTATTGGAACAAAAACAGATTTTAAAAGAACTGCAAATCGTCATGATTATGCACTCAAACCATTTGAATATACTGTAATGCAAAAGCTTGAAGATAAGCAACTTGCGAGTATTGCAATTGGAAAAATAAGCGATATTTTTGATGCTGTGGGTGTAACAAAATCGATTCATACTGAATCAAATCAAGATGGAATCGATAAGACAATTACTGAACTTAAAGATAGTCAGACAACTGGATTTATTTTCACAAATTTAGTTGAATTTGATTCGGTTTATGGTCATCCACGTGATGTTCAAGGGTACGCAAAATGTTTAGAAGAATTCGATCAAAGATTGCCAGAAATTTTAGCTGCAGTTGATGATGAAACTTTGTTAATAATAACTGCTGATCACGGAAATGATCCAACATATAAAGGGAACGATCATACTCGTGAATATGTGCCGTTACTTGTTTATGCAAATAACTTAGAAGGTGCAAATTATATCCCGCTTCGAACAACTTTTGAAGATCTTGGAGAAACGATTTGTGCAAATTTTGAACTAGAATCGACTAAGTATGGGACAAGCTTTTTAGAAGAATTAAGATAAAAAAATCTAGCTTTATGGTAATTACCATAAGGCTAGATTTCTTTTTAATGTGTTGATTTAATTTATTGGTTATTATTTGAAAAATCAAACTTTGCTCCGGATTTAATATTATCAACAGCAGTATTGATAGGAATTGAGAATCCAATATTTTCAAAACCAGTTTCTGCAACTTTTAGAGTATTGATTCCAATAACTTCTCCTTGTTCGTTAAGTAGTGGCCCACCACTATTACCTGGATTGATTGTCGCATCAGTTTGTAAATAAGAATTTGTTCCATTTTCAGTTGTTACATCACGTGTTACCCCTGAAATGATTCCGCGTGTCATTGATCCAGATAAATCTTTTGAATATGGAGTTCCAATAGCATAAACATTATCTCCAATTTGCATATTATCAGAATTGCCCATTTTCAGCATTGGTAATTTTTCACTTGTTTTAAAGCGAATAAGACTAATATCTGCAGTCGCATCAGTGTAAACAACTTCTGCATCGATTCCATCGGTAATATCATTTGATTGATCATTTTGTTTTTTGTTTGAACCTTGTGTACTTATCCCGTTAGCATCAAGTGCTGGATTAGATAATAAGACTTTGATTTTCTTACTGTCTTTAACAACATGATTATTTGTAAGTGCATAGTAATATCCGTTTTGGTTATCAATTACAAAACCTGAACCAATTCCTGCTTCAACTAGTGTTTCTTGGTCTTGTTGTCCACCATTGAAATATTCACGTAAAAAGTCTTCTAAGCTACCATTAAAGTTGAGTCCTCCTTGTTGATAATTAACAACGGTTAGCACGCCACCAATTGCTTGATTATAGACTTGACTCCCATTTGAACTTGGTGTATTATCGGGTTTTGGTCTATCACTAGTTTGTGAATTATCATTAAATTGATTAAGTGTAAGAAAATTACCGGTTAATTCATAAACGATGATTCCTCCAATAATGATTGTTAAGATGACGATGATTATATTTTTTTTCATTTGACTCCTAAATGTAATGTTTTATATTTGATAATAGGCTTTTAAATTTTATTTATAATACGCCTATATTATAGCAAAGAAAAAAAATACTGTCTATAAAAAGATGTGTTGTTTTTGTGAAAAAGACAAAGAGATTGATGAAAGTTTATTTCAAAATTGATTTTGTACTTGAAATTCGCTTCAAAAAGTAGATCATTAAACCGACAATTGGAATTATTAAAAATGGAAGTGGGCTTGCACCGGTATTGGTTAGTGTTGTATCAACATTTGGTTTAGTACTTCCATCGGGAGATATATCAGGTGGTGTTGAAGGATTTACTGAATCAATATTTTTCTTGAACGACTTTCTTGTCGTTTGAACAACATCTAAGATATCAGTTGTAGATAATTCAACCTCAATCGTTGAAGGTGCGTTAATTGTAAGTGGAATTACTGCACTACCTTTACTACTAAGTTCTAAATTTGCTACAACTGTTTGAACACCACTTTTTTGAGTTTTTGTATCAGTTATTTGAATTTGGACTTTTGCATCTTTTAAAGCAAAATTGTCTAACTTGTCCCAATTAATTAATAATTCATTTGTTTTTTGATTAAAAGTTAGATCATAATTGGCTGTTTGATCAGATGATGTATATTTTGTATAACGATTATCTGGTTTAGAGTATAAACTTGGCACTTGGTAGTTTGGAATACTACGCATATAATCGACAATTGAATCACGAATAATTCGACCTTCACCAATAAAAGTTCCCTTCTGAAACATTGTATAATTATCCCCACCACTTGCCATAAAATCATTTGTAGCAACTAAAATTTTTTGCTTATCATCATTTGTGACAATTGTTCCATCATTTAAAACAATACGATAGATTTGACTACCATTTTCATTCCCATAAACTTTGAATCCTGCATACTCAGCAAAACCAATTGCATTTGCTGGGTTTAATCCCCACTGCATTGCTTCCCAAATTTGTGCTCCGGTTAATTCCCAATAGCTCAAGACATTATCAAAAGGCAATAATTCGTATACTTCACCATATGTAATTGGACCAGCATTAATCGATGTACGTAGTCCACCTCCGTTTTGAATGAAAATTTTGGCTTTTTGTCCATTTGGTGAAATTTCTTTTAAGGCAATATCACTTGTAAGCATTCCGAGTTGGGTTGCAGTTGCTCCTGAATAACGATCATGAATTAGTTCATAGTCTGAATTTCCTAATACTTCATCTTTAAGTGGACCAACTTGGGCAATTGCTGGATTAACTATTTGATCAATAACAGTTTGATTTGGAGTTATTGTATCTTTAATTGCACGGACATCTGTCAATTTCGGTGTGGCTTCAACAATTGTCTTCGTAGTTAAATTATAAACATACGATAATTGTCCTAAGTTACGTCCTTGTTTATTTGCTTGAACAAGTGGAACAGAGTTTAAATAACCAACAACTGGTTGATGAGAATGCCCGGAAATAATACCATCTATCCCATCGATTGCGGCAATTTGTGCAAGTTCATCTGTACCCTCAGCATTCAATTCACCGCTGACTACTCCATCGTTTTGAAAACTTGACATATGTGCTTGAACAATAATTAAATCAGCATTGTCAGCTTCTAGTTGTTTAATATATTGATTGACAGTATCACTTGGATCTAAGAAATCATAGTTTTTGACTATATCAGGTGATCCTTTAAAAGCTGTTTCAGGTGTTGCTAAACCAATAAAACCGACTTTAATATCTGTTTGATCAGTATATACCCCATTATTATCTGTATCAAAATATGCATAGCTATACGGTTTAAGAAAATTTGGAATTTGTCCTGTTTGCTTGTCAATAATATTTGCGGCTAAAAAGCTACTATTACCCATATAACGGTCCCATCCGTTTGTTAAATCCCCATTTAGATCAGGAACGTTTGCTGTGAATTTATCAGCACCCCAATCAAACTCATGATTTCCGATTGAACTAAAAGCAACCCCATTGCTTGTTTGTTTTGTTTGTCCTAGATTATCTTCAAGTAAAATTGGTGTTTGGTATTCACCGAAAAAGTTAAAAGCTTCAGCAACTGGTCTACCCATTAAGGTGTTTGAAGTGACACTACCGTTAAAATTATCACCAGCTGAAACAACAATAGAGTTTGGATTCTCAGCAGTTACAGTATTAATATATGTGGAAAATTTTGCAAGTCCAGGATCAGAACTTCCTTCTTCGACAATACCATGATAATCATTAAAAGATAGCACATTAATCTCTGTACATTGTTCATTCGGATTACCACCAAATGATCCACAATCGACAATTGTTGGACCGGCGTTTGCTGCAAAAAATACACTAGTACTTAGACAAGCAACAAAGATGCTTGTAATAATTAATCTTTTTTTCATATTTCTCCTTATTATTTAAAAAATTGTATCCAACAATATTGTATCATGTAAGAGATTAATGATGTTTTTTTTTAATGTTTTTAAGGTTAAAAAAATAGGTTTTTTTTAAAGGGAAAAATTAAAAATATCATTTGTGCTAAGGCATTAATTAGTTTACGAAATGCTTTGTTTGCATATTGCAATACTCTTTTTACTTATTCATTTAGTATGTAAAGCTAATTAAGAATTTTTTAGTGATTTTTTTGTTTGTCAAGTGTTGTAATGAGTCTGTTCTATAAGTTCAGAATATTTTGGTTTAGTCGATTAAAAGATATCAAAAATTATCGCTCTTTTTTATGCTTAATTAGCTGAGTTTTGCTTTTCATTACAGTTTTCAGTAAAAAATGTTTAATATATTTATGTATGTGTTATAATATGAGTAACTTAATTTTGGGAAAAATAAGTTTATGCTATATAAATAAATTAAGTTTACGTTTTGGGGAAAGAAAGCGTATGATACTTGTA
>JBOFGK010000013.1:0-6888 GCA_051649085.1 Mycoplasmatales bacterium
TTTTTTATTTAAAAATAGATATATACTATATTTTATTTTTCTTATAATATTAGTTTTAATTGGCTTAAATATAATAGAATGGTGTTATGGTAACTATTTTAATTCCCATCGATTAATTCCTTTAAATAGTATAAGAAGAACAGATAATTATTATACAATTCTTCTTCTTTGTGCATCTTTTATTTCATTGTCTACAACAATAAAATTGTTGCAGAATTGGATTAAAGATAAAGAGCGTATCGTTGGATTAAAAAGTTTAACCCATACTATGGAATTAAATGAATTAAAGAATCAAATAAGTCCACACTTTTTGTTTAATATGTTAAACAATGTAAAATCACTTATTCGTATAGAACCAGAGAAAGCAACTACTGTTATTATGAAACTATCTGAGTTTTTACGCTATCAACTTTATGAGAGTAATCAAGAACGAGTAGTATTAGCCTCAGAAATTGAGTTTATCTTAAACTTTTTGAATCTGGAAAAAATAAGGAAAGAAAATTTGACTATTCACTTTAATTGTAAGTTAGATAAAAATTCAATGAATGCTATATTTATACCTTCAGGTTTGTTTACTGTTTTCGTTGAAAATGCAATAAAGTATAGTTATGATATTAATGAAGCTGAAAGTTATATTAAACTTACTATAAATGTAGATGATGAAAAGTTATTCTTTAGTTGTACAAACTCAAAAAGTGTTGACTTTTCGACATATAAAAACAAAAGTGGAGGTTTAGGTTTGGCTAATATAAAAAGACGCCTAGACCTTATATATCCAGATCGTCATAAGTTGAAAATAACTTCAGAAGAGAATTTGTTCCATGTTAATTTAATTATTCCAATATGAATTGTATTATTGTAGATGATGAGCCTCTAGCTAGAAAAGAAATGGAATCTTTAATTGAAGAATCTTCAAATATTACAATATTTGGAAAGTTTTCCAATGGATCAAAAGCTTTAGAGTTTTTGAAAGAAAATGAGGTTGATCTTATTTTTTTAGATATTGAGATGCCTTTTTTTTCAGGTTTGGATTTAGCAGAATCACTGCCTATGAAAACACTTGTTATTTTCACAACAGCATACCCACAATATGCGCATAAAAGTTATGAACTAGATGCTATTGATTACTTAGTTAAGCCAATTGATAAACTGCGTTTGAAGAAAGCAATAAATAAAGCTGTTTTGTATAAAACACTGTTGGATAATAATAAATTTGCTAGTATTATAGAGGAACCTAGTAATGAATTTTTCTGGATAAAATCGGAAAGAAGAAATCACAAATTAAATTATAAAGAGATATTGTTTATTGAGGGGTTAAAGGATTATGTTGTAATTCATACAGTCACACAGAAATTAATAACGGCTATGAATCTAAAAACAATACATCAAAAATTAATACCTAGTTTTTTTTTAAGAGTTAGCAAGTCTTATATTATAAATGTCAATCATATTGATTCATTTAATACTCACAATGTGTATATTGGGGAATTTGAAATACCGTTGGGAGAAACTTACCGTAAAGATTTTTTAGATTTATATTGATTAGTATAGTTTGTAATTTACTAGTAACAGTTTTTAGTTATCCTAAATAACTAAAAGGCTTGTTTAGACAAAAAAAACACTCTTTATGGGTGTTTTTTTCGTTTAATAAATGTATTGTTCACAATCTGAAAAATGAATTTTGTAGAAAATAGTAAGGGAAAGTGTTGTTTTGATCTTATAGGATTAGTTGTGTTTTTAGTAAAGTATAATATTTCGGTTGTTTTGTATAATTAGCTTATCTATTGGTATAAAGATAAATAATGGAATTGATGAAATGGTTTTATTTGTTTTATTAAGTTCTATACCATTATGATAATAAGATAAAAATGAAAGACCAGATTTTCCATAAATCATTAGAGCTATTTTTAAAAAATGGCATGAAAACAACGACCATGGATGATATTGCCTTTGAGATGGGTATTTCAAAGAAAACAATATATCAACATTATGAATCTAAAAATCGACTAATAGAAGAGGTTTTAGCTTATATAAATGATTTAATTATAAGTGAAATTCACTTAGTTTTTGATAAGAATAATAATGCAATTATTGAATTGCTTAGTATACATAATAGTATAAGCGATGTACTTAACATCAATTCGATATCATTTCAAGCTGAATTGTCAAGATACTACCCAAGACTTTATCAGAAGCAAAAGAAAGTTATAATAAAAAAAACATTGCATTTTATAGAAAAAAACTTAGCTAAGGGAGTCAAGGAAGGGGATTATAAAGATGATATAGATATAGAATTTTTAGCTCGATTTTTTGTAGCCTCTTGTTATTTATTAGATGATGTGGATTTATTTCCGTTAGATCAATTCGAAACTTCCTATTTATATCAATCAAGAATACAATACTATATCGAAGCTATTTCAACAGATGTAGGTTTAGAAGAGTTTATCAAAGTCCGTAAAACATATACCCAAGTTTAAATACCATTTTTATTCAATGAACAAAATAAAATTAACCCTTGCTATTTGGCTAATAGGGTACATGAGTTATGCTCAGGAAGTAGAGCTAAAATTAAAGGATGCAATAGCATATGCTTTAGAAAATAAGGCAGAAGCAGTTAAATCTCGTTTAGATTTAAAAAATAGTGATTATCAAATTCAAGAAGCAAGAGCTCAAGCTTTACCACAAATAAATGCTGTAGCAGATGTTACAAATAATCCATTACTTCAAAAAATGGCTATGCCTAGTGCATTTGGTGGAGGTATGGTTTCTTTTGGGAAAGAATGGCAATCCACAGTTTCTGCTTCTTTGTCACAAGAATTGTTTAATCAGGCTGTGTTTATAGGTTTGAAAGCGGCTAAATCAACTCGAGAATTCTATAAAATCAATATTCAACTTACTAATGAGCAGATTATTGAAAAAGTAGCAACAAGCTATTATGAAGTATATCGATTAAAATCACAAATAGAAACCTTGGATAAAACTATTGATAACACCACTCGAATTAGAGATGTCATTGTCAACTTATATCAAACAGGTTTAGCCAAGAAAATTGATGTAAGTAGAATAGATGTTTCTTTAAACAACATAACGAGTAATCGACAACAATTGGTAAATGCAAAGGTTCTACAAGAGAATGCCTTAAAATATCTTATTGGTATGGAAATACAAACTCTTGTTGTGTTTCCTGACGATACATTTAAAATTTCAGATGCTATTTCTTTCACTGAGCAATTTGATGTAGAAGATCGTACTGAAATTAAATTGTTGGATAAACAAAATGAGCTTTTGACATTAAATAAAAAATCAATTAGAGCTCAAGGTTATCCTAGTTTAAGTTTCCAAGCAAATTTTGGTTACTCTGGTTTGGGAGATGAGTTTACATGGTTCAGTAAGCCTGAGAACGGTACTTATTGGAGTGGTTTTTCAAGTATAGGATTGAAGCTTGTGGTACCAATTTTTAATGGATCAGTAATAAAAGCTAAGACAAAACAAGCTCAAATAGAAATTGATAAATTACAAATTGATAAACAAGACACTCTGTTAGCAATGGAATTAGCTATTGAAAATGCACAAGCGCAAATAGACAATTCAAGAATTACACTTATTACTCAAAAAGAGAATGTCCATTTGGCAAAAGAAGTCTTAGAGGATATTGAGAATAATTATAAAATAGGGTTAGCTCCTCTAACGGACTTGTTGGACGCAGAAAACGCTTATGCAGAGGCTCAAAATAGTTATACAAGTGCTTTGTTGGACTATAAACTTGCAGAGATTCAATTAATTAAATCAATTGGAGGCTTGAATCAATTTACCTATTAAAAATAAATTAAGATCTATTAAAATACATATATGAAAAAAATAGTTATTACTGGTTTAGTTGTAGTTATAGCTTTGGCTGGAATTATTTATACGTTGAAAAATAATCAAAAAAGTAATCAATTAGAAACTGAGGTAGTCGCCCAGCAAAATGCAGAAGTATCTGTTCGTACTGAACGTGTTTCTATGCAAAAATTAAATACACAATATGTAACAAATGGAATTCTTATTCCTAAACAAGAGGTAATGATTTCAGCAGAAATTAATGGTCGAATTGCTAAGTTGTTGGTAGAGGAAGGAGCATTTGTTCAAAAAGGACAGATACTAGCTGTAATTGAAGGAGATAAGCAAAATACGAGTCTTAATAAGGCGCAAGCTGTTTATGACAATGCATTATCAGATTTCAATCGGTATAAAACTGCATTGGTAACAGGAGGAGTTACACAACAGCAAGTTGATCAAATAAGTTTACAAGTAGAAAATGCAAAGAATGATTTAGCAAATGCACGAATCTTAGTTTCTGATAGTAATGTCAAGGCCTCTTTTTCAGGCATAATTAATAAGCGTTCTATAGAAGTTGGCACCTACGTATCGCCAGGAGAAACTTTATTTGAGGTAGTGAATGTCTCTGCTTTAAAGTTAAGAGTAAACGTAGATGAAAAAAATGTAAATATGCTAAAGGTGGGACAATCCGTAAATGTAAAACTACCTGTTTTTGCAGATAAAGATTTTGTTGGTAAAATACGATTTATAGCACCTAAAGCAGATAGTGATTTAAATTTTCCAATTGAAATTGAAATCGAAAATACAAATCAACATGAATTGAAAGCAGGAATGTATGCTACAGCTTACATTGGAGATGATCAAGAATCTACTATATTGACTGTTCCACGTGCTGCTTTTGTAGGAAGTGTAAGCAGTAATCAAGTTTTTATAGTTCAAGATGGTAAAGCAGTTTTAAAGAAGGCAATAGCAGGAAGAGTTTATGGAGACTATGTTGAGATAATTTCTGGTATTGAACAAGGAATGGATGTAATTACTTCAGGACAAATTAACCTAGTTGATAGTACACCAGTTAAAACGGTTCAATAATTTATAAATCAGTCATTTAATTCACATGAAAATATCTGAAATCTCGATTAAACGTCCTAGTGTAATTATTGTATTATTTATTCTTCTAACATTAGGAGGTATTTTTTCCTACAAGCAACTAGGTTATGAATTAATTCCAAAGTTTGATGTAAATGTAATTACGGTACAAACAACATATCCAGGAGCAGCTCCTTCAGAAGTGGAAAGCTCTGTTACTAAGAAAATTGAAGATGCTGTTTCATCTTTAGAAAATATAAAAAAGATTGAGTCTAAATCTTTTGAAGGTGTATCAGTAATTACAATAACGTTAAATACTGGCGCAGATGTAAATTATTTACTCACTGATGCTCAGCGAAAAGTAAATGCTATAATTAATGATTTGCCGAAAGATGTTAAAACTCCATCTTTAACGAAGTTCTCTATTGATGATGTACCTATTATGAATCTATCAGTTACATCAAATTTAACTGAACGTGATTTGTATGATTTACTAGATCAAAAAATACAACCCATTTTTGCAAGGGTTAATGGTATAGCTAAGATAGATTTAATAGGAGGAGAGGAACGTGAGATACAAGTAAATATTGATCCTGCAAAATTAGAAGGTTATGGTCTTACAATAGTGCAAGTTCAGAGTCTCATCAATGCTTCAAATTTAGACTTTCCTACTGGAAATATTAAGACACGTGAAAATCAAACTACAATTCGCCTATCTGGAAAATTGAATTCAATTGAAGAATTAAGAAATCTTCCTTTGACCACTTCAAATCAGATTATGATCCGTTTAAAGGACGTTGCAGATATACAAGATGGCATAAAGGATATTGAAAAAATAGCACGAATCGATCAACAGAATACTATTTTGCTTCAGGTATATAAACAATCAGATGCAAATGCAGTTGCAGTATCTGAGTTAGTTAAGCAAACAATTACAACAGTAGAGCAAAATTTTTCTGATCAAAATATAAACATTGTTATAGCTAATGATACAACCGACTACACTATTAATTCAGCAAACAATGTGGTACATGATTTAATGATTGCTATTGCTTTAGTGGCTTTTATTATGTTATTCTTTTTACACAGCTTAAGAGATGCATTCATTGCGGTGGTAGCAATACCACTTTCTCTAATAGCTACTTTTGTTGGACTATTTTTAATGGGGTATACGTTAAACTTAATGTCTTTGTTGGGATTATCATTAGTTGTTGGAATTTTAGTAGACGACGCTATTGTTGTTATAGAAAACATTCATCGTCATATGCTAATGGGGAAAAATAAAGTTCGTGCGGCATATGATGGAGCTAAGGAAATTGGTTTTACGGTTACGGCTATTACTTTAGTAATTGTAGTTGTTTTCTTACCAATTGCGGCCTCATCTGGATTAGTATCTGATATTTTGAGACAATTTTGTATGACTGTAGTTATATCAACTTTGATATCCTTACTAGTTTCATTTACCGTTGTTCCTTGGTTATATTCTAGAATGGGGAAATTATCTCATATAAATAAAGGTAGTTTTTTTGGTCGAATCCTTCATGGTTTTGAATCTGGACTTACTAAAATTGTCAATTGGATAAGTATGATTCTGGAATGGGCTTTGAAAAATAGAATGAATAAAATTATAACGTTATTAATTACAGTTGTTTTGTTTTTCAGTTCACTTTCTTTAGTGAGTATGGGATTTATTGGAACTGATTTTTTTCCTAGTAACGACAAAGGAGAATTCTACCTTCAAATAGAAATGAATAAGGATGCCTCTATTGAGCAAACTAATTTTATGACGCAAAAGGCAGAATCTTATCTTGCTGAAAAACCTGAAATTGTTAGGATGATAACAACAGTTGGACAAGCTTCGGATGGAATAGCAACAACCAATGGTTCAAAGTATAAATCAGAAATTCAAATTTATTTAGACAAAGAAAATTTAAAAAACACTTCGACAAAGGTTTATGCTGCAAAACTAAAACGTGAGATGGA
>JBOFGK010000014.1:0-11011 GCA_051649085.1 Mycoplasmatales bacterium
TTAAGCGAATTTCGTATGGAATTCGAAAACATGAAACATATATGAAAATGATGCACCTAAGAATGAACTCAAGTGCATCTATAATAATAACGATTTAGTGATATCAGGAATTTTATCCCCCATCACTTGACATAGAACCAAAAAAGCTAAAAAAATCCCTCTAATCAACTTTTTGATGTATAATTAAATTAATGGGTCTTAAAAACAAAAATGTGAAAAGACTGAGAAATTAATGACAGTTGATTGGTGGGAACGATGAGAAAGATACTAGTTGTTACGACAAATATGAATAAACGTGATGAAATTGCCAAATCTTTGCAAGAATATGAACTATTAACGCTTGCTGATATCGATGACTCAGATGACCCTGAAGAATTTGGTTTAACATTTGAACAAAATGCATTAATAAAAGCCCAATATTTTAAAGCAAAATATCCTGAATATTTTGTCCTTGCTGATGATAGTGGACTATGTGTAGAAGCGCTTGGAGGGAAACCAGGAATACATTCTGCGCGCTTTTCAGGTGTTACAGGAAAAAATAAAGATGAGGCCAACAATCAAAAATTAATTGATGTTTTAGCAGGTCAAGTAAGTAATGCTTATTTTCAGACAAGTCTATGCTTTATTGGAGATGGTGACCCAATGCTTTTTTCTGGTCGAATTTATGGCAAGATAACTGGTGAAAATCGTGGAACAAATGGTCATGGATATGATCCGCTATTTGTCCTAGAAACAAATCAAACACTTGCTGAGCTTTCGCTTAGCCAAAAGAATCAAATTTCCCATCGGGCAGTTGCAACAAAGAAACTGATTGACTCAGGAGTCTTAAATGTATAGTGTAATAATCCCCGCAGCTGGAAGTGGATCAAGAGCAAACTTAGGTTACAATAAAATGTTACATCAATTTAATGATGAATATTTATTTAATTTAACACTTAAGGTTTTTCTAAAAGACCCTGAGTTTACTGAAATTTTCTTAGTTATAAATGAAAAAGATGAAGCTATTATTAAAAAAAAACTTGTTGTTGATTCACGAATTAAGCTTGTTTTTGGTGGTGCAACAAGGCAGAAAAGTGTTCAAAACGCTGTGCTTAAAGTAACTAATGAAATAGTGTTCATCCATGATGGAGCAAGGCCGTTTGTTACAAGCGTTGAATTAAAAAAGTTAAAAGAAATGATTCAAAGTGAACGTGTGAATTGTGCACTAGCAGAGCCAGTTATCAATACGATTCATCAAGTAGAAAATGGATTTGTAAAATGTACACTTAAACGTGATGAATTATTTAGCTTTCAAACACCGCAAGTTTGTTTTGTTGCGGATTTAAAACAATGTTATTTAAAAGCAGAAGAAAAACAAACAGAATTCACTGATGAGGTTGGAATGCTTGTCGCTAATCAAATCCCTGTCAAAGTTGTTTTAGGTGAGCCAACAAATATTAAAGTAACATATCAAACAGATTTTAAGGAGAACAAATGAGAAAACTGACGAATAATTTTATACTAAATACGGATATTTTGAAAAAATATGAAAAAGCCGGTCTAACGACTACTGAATTAGTTGTTAGTTTAAAATTATTTTCCTTTAATCAAATGGATGTAAGTCTAATCGAGCTGATTAACGAATTTGGTCTTGAAATAAAAACACAAATAACTCCTTTAATTACTAAAGAGTTAGTTACTTTAAAAAATGAAGATGGTAAATTTGTTGCAAATGTAGAAAAATTATATGAAGCATTGACATGTGATGTTTTAGAAGCAGTTGAAGAAAAATCAGCTGATATTATTCCTGACATTACAGAAATTAAATTCGCAAAACAATTAACAGTTAATAATGTTGCTCAAGTTAAATTTATTTTAGGAAGAGAAATTAAACCGATCGAATTAGAAAGTTTAAAAAGTTGGATAGAATCAGGTTTTACATTCGAAATGATCGAACAAGCAATTTTAAAAGCAGGAAAAAAGGGAATCGATAGTTTTAACTATATTGAAGCGATTTTAAAAAATTCGCAAACGACAGAGTCAGATTCAAAAGTAATTGATCGTGGTTGGTCAATATGATGAAAAACTACGTATTAATTGAGACACTTGAAAAACAAGTATATCCGCAAGATCAAATTTTAATCATTAATTTTGCAGCAATTAATTGTGATATAACTATTGCACTCAATTTCTTGGAAGATTTATTATGCCATAAGATTGCACTTGGAGTTATAAATCGTGCAGGAGATAAAGAATTTAACTTTTTGTTAGAAGAATTTGCTTATCAAAATACAATTGGTTATTACGATTACGATTTTGTGCATACAGCTTATAAAAAATTTTCAGATTATTTAAAAAATGAAGTGAACGTTAATGATTCATACGGTAGATTAGCAAAATACTATGAAGAAATTCAAGCAGACATTGATATCAAACCTTGGTTAAAACTAACTAAAAAATATTTAAAAGAGACGGATTATGTAGTCGAAGCTGCTTGTGGAACTGGTTCGTTCATTGCAGAGTTGCAACATCAAAATTACTTAGGTTATGATTTAAGTAAACCGATGATTGAAATTGCAAATCAAAAGACAAAGCATTTATTTCAAGTTGGAAATATGTTAGAGTTCAAACAGTTTGATGTAGATTTATACATCTGTTTTCTTGATTCGGTTAACTACTTAAAAACATTAGAAGATGTCCAAATTTTCTTTGAAAATGTGTATGAATCGTTAAGAGAAGGTGGACATTTTATTTTCGACATTCATATGCTTAAAATGGTGAAACGCTTTAAGAAGTACGAGTATGCTGAACAATTTCAAGAATTTGAATATTATCAAAAAAGTACAGTAATCGACAAAAATTTCTATCATTATTTTGTCTTTGTTGATGATTATGTTCACTTAGAATTACATGAACAGTTTTTCTATGACCTCTTAGAAATTCGAAAAACATTAACAGAAATTGGTTTTAAAGTGATTGAAGTTCAAAATCAGAGTAATCACCATATGATAGTTGCTCAAAAATAATAATTTAAGTAAAAACTCTACATGCCCTGTAATTAGGTAATGTAGAGTTTTAATGTTTTTTATTTGCTTGAAAAAAACAAATAAGTCTGTGTTTAAGACTAAAAAACTCAATTGAAATTAGAACAATGAAAAATATACCCTATTTTTCCTTGAACAAGCTAAAATATGGTATAATATTATGAGTGTAAATAATCTTTATTTGAAAGGAAACAAGTGAAAAAATTACTATTAATCGATGGCTCAAATTTAATTTTTAGAGCATATTATGCAACGGAGAAAAATAACATTAAAACGCTAGATGGAAGACCTGCTAATGCGATTCAAACTTTAGTTGGAATGTTAAATAAATTATTTGAAACAGAAAAGCCTGATTATTTATTTGTAGCGCTTGATACAGGGAAGCCAACATTTAGACATGAGCAATATGAAGATTATAAAGGGACTAGAAGTGAAACCCCAGTTCGCTTAAAAGAACAATTTCCAATGGCACATGAATTATATGAAGAAATGGGAATTGCTTTTGGTGCGGTTGACGGTTATGAAGCCGATGATTTAATTGCAACATATGCGAAAACAGCTAAAGCTCAAGGGATGACAGTTAAAGTCTTTTCAGGAGATAAAGATATGCTCCAACTTGTCGATCATGGAATTGATGTTTTGACACCTGCAATTGGTTTTGCCAAAGAAGTCCATTACAATGAAGCAGTTTTCCAAGAAAAATTTGAATTTCCAAGTAAAAGATTTATTGAATATAAAGCATTAGTTGGAGACTCGAGTGATAACATAATTGGAATTAATAAGCTTGGTGATAAAACCGCTAAAAAATTAATAAATGAATATGAATCAATTGAGGCAATTATTGAAGCGGCCAAAGCCGGAACGATTAAAGGAGTTGTTGGTCAAAATATTGCTGAAAATGCAGAACAAATTTATCATAATTTAGAATTAGTTACATTAATTTATGATGCACCAACGGAATTACCACTAGAAGAGCTTAAGTTCAATTTCAATATAGTTGGATTAGTTAAATATTGTAAACAACTTGGTTTTTCTAAACTTGTTTCACAATATTCAAAACTTGCTGATATTGATCAAACACAAATAATTAATCACAATGTAGAAGTGATTACGATTGATGAATTCGATGAAAAAGTACATACTGGAACCCAAACTGCTGTGTATACCCAAACATTAAAAGCAAACTATTTTTCATCAGAGTCTTTAGGAATTGCGTTTAGTTCAGAGGCTGGAACATTCTTCTTACCCCAAGCTAAAATTTCTGATAACTTTAAAGCTTGGCTAGCTGATGAAACGAAAATTAAAATAACTTATAATTTAAAGCGATTATTAGTTTTATTTGGTGAAGTTGGTGGTGTTAAATTTGATAGTTATTTAGCGGCTTCGTTAATCGATGTTCAAAACTATAAATTAGAAATTAATACACTGATGGCTAAATATGGAGCTGATTACGTTCTAAGCTTTGCTGATGTTTATAAAGTTATAAGTAATCCGCAAGTTCCTGAACCTGAACTACTTGCACGTGACTTAGGTTATAAAGCAGCAGCACTGTTCCAAACTTATTTACCACTTGTGAATTTAATTGAACAAAACGAATTGCACCAAGTGTTATATGAAATTGAAATGCCACTTAGTTATGTACTTGCTGATGTAGAAAAAAATGGAATTTATATCGATCAAGCTGAATTGTCTCATGTTCGTGAAACATATGAACAAAAAGAAGCAGAAATTGAAGCTAAAATCAAAGAAATTACCGATGTTAATTTTAAGTCAACAAAGCAATTAAGTGAATATCTGTTTGAAGAATTAAAAGTACCAACAGCTGGACTTAAGAAAACTAAAACAGGAATTTCGACAGATGTCAATAATTTAGAGCTGTTGATTACTAAATTAGATTGTGAAGATTATGAAGATGTAATTGAATTAATTAAATTAATTTTAGATCACCGAAGTTATGCAAAACTTGTCTCAACTTATTTAAAAGGATTAGAACAATATATTGATGAAGATCAAAGAATTCATCCAATCTATCACCAATTACAATCTGAGACTGGGCGATTATCGACAATTGATCCAAGTATTCAAAATATTCCAATTAAGACCGAAAAAGGTCAAATAATTCGTAGCTTCTTCTCAGGAGGTGCAAAAAAAATTATTGCAATTGATTATTCACAAATAGAACTTAGACTGATGGCTGAACTTTCAGGGGATGAACATTTAATGCAAGCATTTGTTGAAGGAGAGGATATTCACCAAGCGACAGCTGCGAAAATGTTCGGTAATGACAATCTTAAAGAAAACCGTAATCGAGCTAAAGCAATTAATTTTGGAATAATTTATGGAATGAGTTCATATGGATTAGCAAAACAAGTTGGAATTGATAATAAGACAGCAAGCGAATTTATTGAAAAGTATTTTGCAACTTATCCAAAAGTGCATGATTACTTAGAAGCGTGTGTCACATTTGCTAAAGAACATGGCTATGTAAAAACAATTACGAATCGTCGTCGAACAATTGAACATATAAACGATGGAAGCTTTAATGAAAAAGAACATGCTAAAAGAACTGCTGTTAATACGCCTGTTCAAGGTGGAGCTGCTGACCTAATTAAAGTTGCGATGATTGAAGTTGATAAATATTTAAAGTCAAGCGCAGTCGATGTAAAAATGATTATGCAAATTCATGATGAACTTGTCTTTGAAGTTGCTGAAAATGATGTAAATGAAGTAATGGGAAATATCAAGAAAATTATGGAAAATGTGCTAAATTTACAAGTACCTTTAGTTGCAGAAGCAAATGTTGGAAGTAACTGGCTAGAGGCTAAATGAGTGGAATAACAGCATATGTATTAAAGACAACTAATTATCAAGAGGCAGATTTAATAATTAATTTATTAACAGAAACTGGGATTAAGACAATTTATGGACGTGGTTATCGAAAACCAAAATCAAATTATCATGCACTTAATAATCGTTTTATCAAATTATTAATTAATGGGATTGAGAAAAACAAATATTTTCAACTAACAGATGTAAAAGTCTTGAACTACCAATTGGCTCAAAAACTTGAATTTGAAACATATGAGAAAATTTTACAAATAGCAGATCTGATTTTAAAAGGTAATAATCAAAATTTTGAAGTGACATTTAAATTATTTGAATACACAATTAAAGAAATAACCGTTGAAAATACAAGTCAAATTTTAAATGTCTGGATTATTTATTTGCTTAAAAGTGAAGGATTAATTTTAAATTTTGAAAACTGTTTTAAGTGCCGAACAACAAGTAATCTAATAACGTTTGATTTGGATAATCTAAGCTTAATTTGCACAAATTGTCGAACAAGTCAGTATATATTTGAAAAGAAAGCAATTATCAATTTAAAGCTTTTATTTGATGGGCAACTTTCGCTGATCAAAACGATGAAAGAAAACAAACTAATCAATCAAGCATGTCTTTATTTACTTGAAGAGAATCTTGGAATAACATTAATTAAAGGAGTAAATTATGAGTAAAATAACAATGGAAGAAATCATCGCCTATGCCAAACAATATGGGTTTGTATATCAAAGTTCAGAAATCTATGGTGGACTATCAAACTCTTGGGATTATGGTCCACTTGGAAGTGAATTAAAACGTAATATAAAAGATTTATGGTGGACAGAATTTGTTAAAAAAAATCCGTACAATGTTGGATTGGATTCTTCGATTATATTAAGTAGTTCTGTTTGGGGAGCATCAGGACATTTAGCAGGTTTTTCAGATCCCCTTGTAGATTGTAAAAAGTGTAATACTCGTCACCGTGCTGATCACTTAATTGAAGATTTTTCTAATGGAGAAGTATTAAGTGAAGGTTGGGAAAATGAAGAGATTTCTAAATATTTAGTTGATAATCAAGTGGCATGTCCAAATTGTGGTGAGGTTGATTATACGCCGATTCGTAAATTCAATTTAATGTTTAAAACTAATGTTGGTGTAATTGATGATGAATCAAATACAGTTTACTTACGTCCTGAAACTGCTCAAGGAATCTTTATAAATTATAAAAATATTGCTAGAACAACTAGAAAAAAATTACCATTTGGTGTTGGACAAATCGGTAAGTCATTTAGAAATGAGATTACGCCAGGAAACTTTATTTTCCGTACACGTGAATTTGAACAAATGGAACTTGAATTTTTTGTTAAACCTGGAACAGAACTAGAATGGTTTGATTATTGGCAAGAAAAAATGGAAAACTTTTTACTAACTGTTGGACTAAGTGCTGATAATTTTAGAGTACGAGCACATGCTGATGAAGAATTGTCTCACTATTCAAATAAAACTAGTGATTTTGAATATAAATTTCCGTTTGGATGGGGTGAGCTTTGGGGACTTGCTTCTCGAACAGATTTCGATTTAACAGCTCACCAAACAGCGTCAGGTCAAGATATGAGTTATTTAGATCCATATACAAACGAAAAATATATTCCCTATGTAATCGAACCAGCGGTTTCAGTTGAACGTCTTTTCTTAGCAATTCTTGCGGATTGTCTAGAAAAAGAAGAGGTAGAAGCTGGTGATGTACGTGAAGTTTTACGAATTCCATACGTAATTGCTCCAGTTAAGGTAGCCATCTTACCACTTGTGAAAAAATTAACGCCAAAAGCTGAAGAAGTTTACGCAAAATTGAGTGAAAACTTCACTTGTGAATTTGATGAAGCTGGAACAATTGGAAAAAGATATCGTCGACAAGATGTAATCGGAACCCCGTTTTGTATAACAATTGATTACGATACATTAGAAGATGAAAGCGTAACAGTTCGTCATCGTGATACAATGGAACAAAAGCGAATTAAAATTTGTGAATTAGAGGACTTTTTAAATAGTAATTTGAAAGGATAACATGCGAAAAATAATCACAGGAAGTCATCCAGTTGATATAACTGAGCTTGTCCAAAAGTATATTGAAGATCAAGATATTTATGAGTTTATGGAAAAACATCAATTAACATTAAACGATTTAAAGCCTGCAATTGGTGATTTAAGAGCCTTTCTAGAAAATAAAGATTTGTATCAATTAACTTATAATGATGGAATCGAATTAGTTGTCAAACCTAGAGTTGCCAATCCAGGTCTTTCATTTCTAGATGAAGTCGCTTTTAAAGATAATTATTCATTACATGATTATCACTATCGTGAAAATATAACAAAAGCAAATTTAATTACACAAATTATGGAAAATCCAACCAAAGGTGCATATATTTGTGGACCAAATGGAGTTGGAAAGACCTTTTTTGCCGTTGCTTTTGCTAACTTTATGTATGAGAAAAACAAGCAAAAAACATTATATGTTTTTTGGCCAGACTTTGTGGAAAAAACTAAGCGTTTTGGAAATGATAATGTATTTTATATTAACAAAGTTAAGTTTGCACGCTCGTTAATAATTGATGATTTAGGTCAAGAATCAATTTCTCAGTGGTCACGAGATGATATTCTTCATAGTATTATTAGTTTTCGAATGGAACGCAATTTACAAACAATTATTACAAGTAATTTTAAAGTAGAAGAATTACAGGAATTATATTCCTTTAAAGCGATTGAATCAAAAAAAGTTCGAAGTATTGTGGAAAAAATTCAATCACTTGCTAAAGTATATGCATTAGAAGGCGACAATATCCGCAGAAAGTAAGAGGTTAACATTGAAACTAGTCAAAGAAGAGATTTTTAGTTATTCAAAAGGAGAAAATTTATTTGTAGCAGGGGAAAGATTATCTGAGCAAGATTCAATTGGTTATATTAATCATATTGAGGCTGAGAATCGCTTTACGACTGTCGTAGTAGAAAATGGAGAAGAGTATTTTGTGGATGTTAATTTAAAAAAATTAGAACGTTCGACATGTGATTGTAAAAATTATGAAAAAAACAATCGATGCATCCACATCTTAGCACTGATGTTTAGAGTTGTCGAACTTACTAAAGAGGTAGAAATTGAAGAGAGTGCAACAGAAACACTTATAACGACTAATTTTTTAAATTATTTTGGATTAAATACAAATTCTTATCCAGTGCTAAGACTATATCCAAAAATATTTATCAATGAAAAAACAAATATTTATAATGTTGAGTTTGCAATTGGTGAAGCTGGTGAAAGACCATATATAGTGAAAAATTTAGGTGAAGTTTTACATGCACTTTTAAATCGAAAAAGTATTGAACTTGGGAAAAAATTTGTATTTGAAACAAATGAATATAAGCTTGATGCTTTTTCTACGAAAGTACTTAATCTAATTTCAGGTCATGAAGCAATTAATATGTATCGTCGAACACTTAGAAGATTTACAGCACTAGAATTTGATAAAATGCAGATGACAAAATTTTTAGATGATTTACGTGAGACAAGTTTTGAATTGAATTTTAAAGAAATTGAAATTACAAGTGCACCATTACCGATTGATTTACATGTTAAATATGAAGAGCATGAAATAATTTTTGAATTAAATGAACAAGTAGAAGTTGAACACATTATTAAGAATTGTTTTCTGAAAATCGAAGATAAATATTACTTTTTAGATGATAATCAAATTGAAATATATCGCTTATTTGATCCACTACTTCAAGGTGAAGTTAATATTACAATAAATAGTAAGTACTTTGAAAATGTAGTTGTAGATATTATGGAAAAAGTAAAAAAAGTTTTCAATATCTCAGCAGCAGATGTTTTCTTCCAAAAGCCGATTGAAGCTGAATTAGTAATTGAAGTGTATATGGAAACAACGCTTGATAATGAATTCAAAATTACACCAGTATTCAAATATGAGGATGTTGAATATGGATTTGATGGTGTAAAAGTAAATGACGATCATACGAAATTAGTAACTCGTGATACATTTATGGAAAAACGTGTAAAGCAAATCTTACAACGACTTGGATTACAAGAAACGGCAACGGGTGATGAGTTTGGGTACTTTCTAACGAAAAATGTTAATCAACGCTTTGAAATCTTAACAGAAGTTATTCCTGAACTAGCTGAATTTTCACAGTTATTTATTGATGAGAAAATTAAACGACGTTTAAGAAAAAGTAGTGATAATCAAATTGCCTTTTCAATGAAAAAAGGAAATGACTTAAATTTCTTTGAAATAGATTTTAATATCGAAGGTCTAACTCAAAAGGAAATTAGTGAAATTCTTGAAAGTTATCATCAAAAGAACCAGTTTCATGAACTGAAAAATGGAGAACTGTTTGTTTTTGATGACGAAGAAGTAATGAAACAACTAGACTTTATTGACCAAATGCCTTCACTCTTTTCATATGATGATCACCGAGTACCAATTTATCATTTATTAGCGGTCGATCAATTGGCGAGAAGCTTATTTACAAATATCGATGTTGATCAAGAAATTGAGAAATTTGTGGAAAAGGCACTGAACCCCCAAGATATTTCAAATAAAATTTCTATCAATGCCAATATGCGTGAATATCAAGAATACGGTGTTTCATGGTTAAATAATTTATATCAAGCAGGGCTTGGGGGAATTTTATGTGATGAAATGGGGCTTGGTAAAACAATTCAAATTCTAGGTTTTCTAACAACGCTTGACGCAGACTTTAAAGCATTAATTGTTGTTCCCAAAGCATTAATTTACAACTGGATTGCCGAAATTCAAAAGTTTGCGCCAGGTCTTACATATCAGCAAATTGAAGGAAGTAAAGAAGAAAGAACAATAGCAATTGAACAAGTCAATAATTATAATATCTCAATTACATCGTATAACATGGCAAGAATTGATGAACAAGCATATGAAGACATTGAATTTGATTTTGTAATTTTAGATGAAGCCCAATACATTAAGAATTTCTCAACAAAAGTATCTAAGTCAATTAAAAAATTAAAGTCACGCCAAAAGTTTGCTTTGACAGGAACACCAATTGAAAATAACTTATTAGAACTATGGTCAATTATCGATTTTGCAATGCCAAATTATTTAGGAACACGACAAAAATTT
>JBOFGK010000015.1:0-10994 GCA_051649085.1 Mycoplasmatales bacterium
ATTAGGCATGCCGCCAGCGTTCATCCTGAGCCAGGATCAAACTCTCAGTTTTAAAAGTTTGTTTATTGTTATTTTGTCAAGTAATTATTATATTCCTTGACGGGGTTCCTATCTATTTAGTTTTCAGAGTTCTTCGTTCTCACAAGATTAATTGTATCACCTTTTTTGGATTTTGTCAATACTTTTTTTAATTTTTTTACGTTTTTTTTCTGTTTTTTATTTTTTTGACGCTTTTTCCATAAAAAACGAATTAAAAAGTCAACTTTTTTCTGTCTTACACTATTTAATCAAAAGATTTTTTATTTTTGGTTAAGTTCTTTAGCACACGAAAATCCTTCACTTAGACAAATCGTAATATTATAGCCTCCAGTAAACGCGTTAACATCAAGTACTTCTCCAATGAAAAAAATTCCTGGTTGTTTCTTACTTTCAAATGTTTTTGGATTGATTTCTTTTACATCAACTCCTCCTGCTGTTACAAATCCAACATTAAATCCACGGACATCTGATATTTTAAGCTCCATTTGCGGATCTTCTAACAGCGCATTCAACTTGCTAGGTATATTTTCGACCTCACTTAAATCTAATTCCAGTTTAACTGTTGGTGCTTTGAAAAGTTCCATCCTTATATAATAAGATAAGTGATGAATTAGGGGACCACTTAATCCAAAATGAGTGAACACCAAATCCCCTTTCGTTGAAAAAAGTTTTTTCTTAGGACCATATACAGTACCTGTAACATTTTGCAAACTAATTCCTTGAAGTAGTTTTGTTTGAATCAATTGATCATTGCTCACAACTGGTGCTTCACATGCGAACTGTTCAATTACTTTTAAACCAAACTGCTCTGCAACTTGATAGCCAAAACCGCTTGTCCCTAATTTAGGATAGGTTCTTCCTCCAGTTGCAATCACTATTTTTTTGGTCAAATATTTATTATTCACAAGATATCCACCATCAGTTTGTTCAATTGTTTCAACTTCAAGATTCGTTTGAACTTTCACATTATTTTCTCTGATTACTTTTACAAGTGTTTGCACAATATCATTCGCTTGATCACTTAGCGGAAACATTCGATTATTTTTTTCTTCTTTTAACATACAACCATTTTCTTCGAAAAATTTAATTATTTCATCAACGTAAAAGTTATTTAATGTTGAAAATAAAAATTTACTATTTCTTGGTACATTCCTTAAAAAGTGTTCCCGGCTTTTCTTATTGGTTACATTACAACGTCCACCACCACTAACTGTAATTTTCCCACCTAAATTTTGATTTTTTTCAATTAAAAGAACATCACCTTTTACATTTGCTGCACACATTAATCCTGCTGGACCACTTCCAATTATAATCACATCATATTTTTGCATTTTGTACACCTCACTACTATTATATACTAATTTTTGTTAATTTGGGCTATTTCTTTAAGTTAAATAAAAATACATTCAAGAGGGAGATCTTGAATGCACTTTGCTAACTGTTACTTTTTATCTATTTATTTAAAATTGATGCACCATCCGTCTTAATAACTTCTTCATACCAGAAATATGATGCTTTTTTTCGTCGTTCTAAATTATTTTTATGGTCAATATAAACAAAACCATATTGTTTTTTATAACCATTTAACCAACTTAACAAATCAGTAAATGACCAAGCATAATAACCTGCAACATTGATCCCATTTGTAATCGCTCGATTTATTTCTACTAAATGCTGCTCAATATATTCAATTCGCGGTTGATCATTAACTTCTAATTCGGTTACTTCATCAATGTCACCTAATCCATTTTCCGTAATATATATTTTGATTCCATCAAATGTATCATGTATCTGTTTTAAACCGTCATACAACGCATGTGGATCAATTTCCCAACCCCATTTTGTGTACTCGCAAGCATCAACTACAACTGTTTTAGTTTTACCATCAAAACTGACATTTCCTGCACCACCAGTTGCATTATCTCTTGTTAATTCTTTTTGAGCTCCTTCTTCATTTAAAGTAACTCTTGATGGCTGATAATAATTGACACCAATAAAGTCGTTTAAAGGGGCTGCTTTTTTCAAAATTTCCATCTCTGATGCGGTTGGTTCAAAACCTAATTTCTTAGCTGCAATTAAGCGATTTTCCGGATATTCACCTTTAAGTGACGGTAAATAATACCAATCAAAAACACCTGAATCAACCCATTTTTTTGCTTCGTATGCTTCTTTACTTAAATCTGCTGCATATGTTGGGGATAAAACGTGAGTAATTCCAATTTCATTAGCAAAATTTTCTTTATAAGCAAGGACTGCTTTAGCATGAGCTAAATTAACATTATGACATGCAACATGATATAAATATGGATCTGAAAGCCCAGGCGGATGTGCCATTTCTAAATATCCATGTCCTAAAAAGACGATTGCCTCATTAAATGTAATAAAGTGTTTTACTCGATCACCAAACGAATCAAAACATGTTTTCGCATATTTTTCAAAAGCATCAACAATACTCGGATTTGACCAACCACCATTTTCTTCTAAGTAATTTGGTAAATCCCAGTGATATAACGTAACAAATGGTACAATTTCATTCGCTAGTAATTCATCAATTAGATTATTGTAAAACGCTAAACCTTTTTGATTGACAACTCCATCAGCATTTGGATAGATTCGAGCCCACGCAATTGAAAAACGATATGATTTAAGTCCCATTTCTTTCATCAATTTAACATCTTCTTTATATCTATGATAATGATCAACGGCCACATCACCGTTTGTTCCTTCAAATGTTTTACCAGGAATTTTTGAAAATACATCCCAGTTAGACAATCCTTTTCCATCTTCTTTATATGCTCCTTCTACTTGGTAAGCTGCGCTTGCAGCTCCAAATAGGAATTCTTGGGGAAATTTTTTAGTCATCTTATCTTCCTTTTCTTTTTTCGTTTTTTTAAAGTTCTCCTGCTTCTTCTCGTAAATTTTGCTTATCAATTACTTTGAAGAACGGGAACCAAATAATTGCGGTTACACAAATGTTCACAATTTGAACAATACTTCCAGCTACTCCACTAATCAAAAATCCAGAAATGATTGGCGGCGTTGTCCATGGCAAACTAATCCCATTCATCGGTGGCATAAAGCCAAATTTAATTGCGGCAATCGTGATATAGGCTGCTACTAACGGTGTAATTAACCATGGAATGAATAATATTGGATTAAGTACAATCGGAATCCCGAAAATTACCGGTTCATTAATTGTAAAAATCCCTGGCACTACTGCTAACTTAGCAACTTCGTTATTTCTTTTAGATTTAAAGATTTTCGGAAGTAATAATAAAATTACAATTCCTAATGTCATCCCTGAACCACCATTATTAATGAATGAATCAAATAAGTTTTGCGTTACTAAATGTGCACCATTATCAAGTGATAATGTTCCTGCCTTAAACAACTCTAAATTATCTAACGAATTAGCCTGATAGATTGGACTTACAACTCCCATGACTAGCGTTGCACCATGAATACCAAAGAACCACAGCAGTTGCATTAATAATAAGACAATTGTTAATCCAGGTATTGTGTTACCGATTCCTTGAAGTGGTTTTTGAATTGTTTGGTAAATTACTTCACTAATCGTTGCGAAACTTGAAAAGTTTAAAAGTGCTAATTGGAACAACCAAAAAGTTGTTAAAATGATAAAAACCGCACCAACTGCTTCAAATGATTTGGCAATTGCAGGTGGTACTTGTTCTGGCATTCTAATCACAAGTCGTTTAGCAATAATAAACCTAAACATTAGCGGGACGAGGATGGCAATTATCATTGCTGTAAATACACCAGTTGAACCTAAATATTGACGAGGAATTCCACCACCAACTAATTCTCCTGATTCTGTCACAATTTTCGTTGCTTGTAACAATAAAAATACTAATAAAGATAGTACTGACACAATAAATGCGTCATTCCCATTTGACTTGGCAAGGTGATATGAGATTCCCAAAACAACCATAATTGCAATTAAACCAAACGTCACATCAGAAACCAAGGTTAAATTCGCTTGCCATCCAGATTCTTCCATAAATTTACTAACGGCTGGAACTGGGAAAAATGCAATTAATAAAAAGATTGAACCTGTAAGTGTGAATGGTAATGTATAAACAAATCCATCTCTTAATGCAAGCATATACTTATTGCCTCCAATTTTACTTCCGATAGGTGTTAATACTTTTTCTAAAAAATTCATTATTTTTTCCATTTTTTCTCCTTTAATTAAAATATAACATTAAAAATAAGAAATAGTTTTCCTATACGGGAAACTATTTTCTTTTTTATTGTTTTTTATTCGTTAAGTTTTTTAAATAATAAATTGCCAATTGTGTCCGATCTCGACAATTGTATTCAACCAGCAATTTTGAAACTACATTTTTGACTGTTCCTTCTGATAAAAAAACATATTCTGCAATTTCTCGATTAGAATAACCGTTTGCAAGCAATTTAAGAATTTGCATCGTACGTGGATTCATCTCCAAATCAAGTTCTTTTTTTGAAATCATTTTTGCTATTTCATTTGCAACTTCTGGTGCATACACATTTTGATCATTCATTACTAATGTAACTGCATTTTCAAAGTCTTCAATTGTTGCATTTTTCAAAAGGTATCCTGTGATATTATTTGCAAAGGAGAGCGCAATAAACTCCGGCTCATAGAAAGTCGAGAGAATTATTATCTTTAAATTTTTAGCTTTTAATTTCTCTGCAAGTTCAAAACCTGTAAGTTCCGGCATTCGAATATCCAGAAAAATACAGTCAATTTCACTAAAATCATAGTCCAACAAGTCTAACGGCTGACTAATTGTAATAACTTGACGAAATTTATCACTAGTCTGAGCTAACATTTTATATGCTTTAAGTAAGCCAATATTATCATCAACAAACATCACGTTATACATTTTTCCTCCTATAAATAAATTTTGTTTTAAATCCGTTTAAATGTTCGAATTGAACATCAGCATTATTTTCCAAGTGACGATTTTTTATCATTTGCAATCCAATATTCGGTTTAATCGTACTACTTTGCGTTCCATTGTCAGATACTGAAATATGAATTGCACTTTGATACATATTAAATTTTATTTTCAACTGATTTGCATCACTATGTTTTTTCACATTATTTAAACATTCTTTTAATGATGTTACAAACAAAATGAAATCTGTTTCTGTTAGACTATTGATTATTTCTAAATCAATCACTTCAACTTCAAGTGCAATTATTTTAAGTAAGTCATTAAAGAGGTACTCTCGCGTTGCCCGTTCATATTTGTTGTTAATTATTTCTCGTGTATTTTTATATGTTTGTTCCAATTCGGATTCCAAATCTACCAGTGCATCATAATTTTTTGAAGCAATAATCGCTCTTGTTAACATCAGGCTACTCGTTAAATTATGTCCAACTTGATCATGAAGAACCTCAATCATATTTTGACTTGCTACTTGGTATTCATAAATTTTTTGTGTTCGTTCATAAACTTGAGAAGCGGCTAATATTTTTTGTATTTTCTCCTCTTGTTTTAATTTTTCTTTTTGCAACTTAATAACATGTTGTTCAAAAATATACATATAGTAAATTAAGACTGATATAATTGCCATAAAAAAACTAATTTGAAAATTTATTTTCCCAATTAAAGCAAGATAAATTGTAAGAGAACTAATAATTACAACCATTGACTTTAAAAATGCATCTGATTTAAGTGCATAAGCTAATGTTGATATGTAAAGAAATAGTAAAAGATCAGGCAAAAAAAAAGTAACAATTAAAAAAAATCCGACCATAATCCATTGAAATTTATTTAATACAATACTTGTTGTTACAAGAACAAAACTACTTAAAACGATTGGAATTGATAATTCACTGTTAGAGATTGTAATTAAAACTGCAATCAATGTGAATAGTAAAAAAAGATATTTTGTTTTCATGTTCATATTATACTAAAAAAAACATCTTACAACATAAAAAGTGAGATTTTGTCATGAAATTAATTTTTTTTCTAGTTTAGTGACTAACGGCACTTTGTTTTTTATTTCGTAAGTGCTATACTTTATGCATGGAGGAAATATGAAAAAAGCACAAAAAAATGTCGTCGAGATAGTAAATCTATCCAAATCGTACGAAAAATCACCAATTTTATCTAACATTAATTTAACACTCAAGCAAGGAGAAATTCTTGGTCTAATCGGACCAAACGGGGCAGGTAAAACAACTTTAATTAATTGTATACTTAGTTTAATTCCATACGATAATGGGTCAATTAAGTTGTTTGATGAGCAAATTTTAAGCAATCAGTTAAAACCAAAGATTGGATTTGTTACACAATCTGTTGCCTTATTTGATAATCTAAATGTAATTGAAAATATTGAATTTTTTGGATTAATTAATGGTTTATCAAAGAAAAAAGCAAAAGCAAACGCTAAAATAATTATTGAAAAATTAGGATTAAGTAATCACATTAAAAAATATCCAAGTAAATTAAGTGGTGGTCTACAAAGACGTGTTAATATTGCCTGTGGTGTTGTGCATGAGCCTGAATTCATCATCATGGATGAACCAACAGCTAGTGTTGATCCACAATCTCGTGAACAAATCATTAAATACGTCGAAGAATTAAAAGGTGCAAATAAAACAATAATTTATACGTCACATTACTTAGATGAGGTCGAGCGTATTAGCGATCGAATTACATTAATCGATAGTGGAGTTGTTGTTATTAGCGGTACAAAGCAGGAAATTCTTTCACATAATCAAGCTGCAACAAACGAAGTAGTTGTAACTTGTGATGATTTAAATCAGTTACAACCCAAAAATTTTGAGCATATCCCTGGTGTTATTAATACAATCTTTTCAACCGATCATGTTTTATTTACAACAACAAGTGAGGTTAGTTTAGATCAAATTAAACAGGTTTTCACTACTAATGGATTAATTGCAAAGTCATGTTCAGAAAATCAACGAACACTTAATAATATCTTTTTAGAGTTAACCGGAAAAGAGTTTAAAGATGACTAATTTTCGTATTTACTGGTTATATTTTATTAATATGTTTCGTAATCCACAGTTATTATTATTTGTTTTGTTATTCCCATTTGTACAAGTTTTTATTTTCTCATTCCTATTGAATAGTCAATTAAATGAGTTTAAGGACACATCAAACTATCTTGCAAAAATTGCGGTTATCAGTTCTACAACTGATAAAATACTTGAAGATTTCACACCTTATCCTAGTTTAGATGCAGCTGAAACTGCATTAGTCAATCGCGATATAAACGGAATTGTTACATTTGAAGATAACAAATATCAATATTATTTACCTGATTACGTAACCGAAGATCAGATCGATTCCCGTTTACAATCAATAATTGACGAGATTAATATTAGTTACAATTTAGGGACTTCCCAAATTGTACCACTTACTAAACAACAAATTGAGCTAAAAACAACTTCCCAAAATGGCGATTATCCAGATTCATCTGTTTTTATTGCAATTGGTTTAACATATGTTGCAATGTTTTTTGCTTTTGCATCAATCATGGTTAAGTCACCAATCCTTGATCGAAATAGTGATTCATCCAAGCGTTTTGCTATTTCTCCAATTGGAAATCAAAAAACAATTAGTTTAAATTACGTTACTTTATTAGCTGTCATTTTAACTTCAATCTTTATTATCCTATTAGTTCCAATGTTTGTGTTCGAAGATTACAATCTAGATAAAATAAATATTGGTAATTTGATTTTATCTTATGTATCTCTCTTTCTTTTTCTACATATAATAACACTAATTTTAGCTCGAATTCAAGTTAAAGATTCGGTTGCACAAAGCATATATGTTGGTTTAGGATTATTTTATGGATTCTCTTCAGGAGCTTATACGATTGGTGACCTTGCCAAATATGAAATTTTTTCAAACAGTAATATTGTTATGCTTTGTCGAAACTTCATTTTTTCCACAAGTTTTGATGGATACACTGCATTTTATACAACTTTTGGTGAAACAACAATTGTTGACTTTGTCCTTTACAGTGGAGTTCAACTTTTAATTTTACTACTAATCTATTTTGCAGTTAAATATAAACAACTTGGGGGTTCTAGACATGTTTAAATATCAATTGAAAATTTTCACTCGTAATAAGTTTTTCATTATTTTTGTAATCGCGATGTTTCCATTAATTTATATCAACATTAACGAATTTAACGATAACTTACAACAAACAACTGTTTCGGTAATTGACAATTGTCAGTGTACATTATCCGAAATGTTAATTCAAGAACTCGAAAGTGCTACAATAAATGTTAAAGAGATTACAACTGAAGATGAGCCTTCTACATTTAAGTTAATCATTCCCGAAAACTATCAGACAGATCCTGAGCAAAAAATCACCTTAATCTCACCTGATAACGAAGAAGACATTTCAAATGAGATTAACCAAAAGCTTAATTTAATTTCAACTGTTGCGAAGATGAGTGATACTCAAGATTATGAAACAACATTAAATGACTTAAAACAAGAAAATCTTTTTGAATATGAAAAAATTCCAGTTGCATTACCAAATTCAAAAGTAATTTTTGCTTTTAAAGCAATGCTAACTTTACTAATTTATGCTATCTTTTTCTCAGTAATTGATGTTTACGCTACATCTGACAAAAAACTAAGTAACTTCAGTATTGTTTCAAATCGTTTGAAAATTAGTTCTCCAAAATATCGAAAATTTATTGGTACATCATTAATAAGTGCAGTTTTAATTGCTTTATTGACATTTTTCATTCCATTTACATACGTAAGTATTACTAATTTTAGTCCATTACAAATTTGTTTAATATTAATTAGCTATATAATCCTTTGTTTAGTTTTATTTACTTTACAGGCTTTAATAATTGAATTTTTCAAAAAAAGTGATGTTGTTACACCAATTGGCTCAATTATTGCTTTCTTACTGCCAGCAATAGGAGGAGCATTTGTTGCACTACCAATCGATAATACTTTCCTTGATTCAATCAATTTATTTAATCCAGCAAATAATTTTTTAAATGTTTTATCAAGCCTTTTCCGATCAAGTATTGATTTTGAAGCATATTTTCAAAATACTTTTTCCCTACTTTTAATGTTCTGCTCATTATTATTGATTTTAATTTATAAGAAAAGTCACCTAAAGATCAAACAAACTAAAGTTAAATAACATCTATTATCAAGAACTCAGACTAAAATATTAGTTTGAGTTTTTCTTGATGAAACTTTAAAAGTATATTTATGTAAAAATGCACTTGAATTTATTTTCAAGTGCATTTCTTTTATTTCTTCTATTTGTGCTAAGAGAAAAAATTTCTCTATGTGCACATTGTGACTATTTTATTTAGTAAATGTATTATGATTGTCTTGATAAAGATCTTCTCTTGACAATGTATAACGCTAATACTAAGATACCAGCAAAGACTATTAATATTATTTCAAATTTCTTTCCTGTGTTTGTTACTTCATTATCAAGCTTAGAATCATCTGGATTAGTACCATTTGATCCCGAATTACCTGAAGAACTTCCATTATTTTCAGAAGTCGATACTACTTTAACTGTTCTTGTTTTTTCTTCATAAACTCTTCTTGATCTGTTATCAGCAACAGTATACTTCACTTTATATTGTCCTACTTTATTTACATTCACATTGCTTTCAATTTTAACTTTATCCGTTATATCTCTAATCTCAAGTATATTTAAAACTTGTGCTGTAAGATCTTTTTTCGGATCAAATTTTTCACCTTGTCTTACTTCGACTTCTGCATTTTGCAGATTAATTTTTACATCATGAACCATAAGGTCAACGTTAACTGCTAATGTGTCGTTTCCATTAATTGTTACATTATATAATCCGTAGCTGTTTATATTTATTGGTGAAACATTTTTTATCTCTAAGCCTGAACCATCTTGACTATTAACAAAATTGTAGTCCAAACTGTTCTTTAAATCGACTTCATTAATTTTTTTATCTTTGAAGTCATTTAAAAGTAAATCTTGATTATCTGATGTAAGGTATACTGTTCCATCATCAACTCCAAAATCTTGTACAACTAGTTCAACTGTAGCTGTCGTTCCTTTTGCTGTCATGAAACTTATATTATATATTCCTTTTTCATCAATTGTCGCTCTTGTTGATCTTCTAACTCTTCGTGAACTATTTGTTGCATTTTGCTTTTCAACTGTATAATCAACAATTTCCACATCCGAGAAGTTTTCTTCATCAAATGCTTGGGAAATACTACGTTTAACAAATAATTCTTTCGAAATATTTTGCAGTTCGTTCAGTCCCATTGTAAAGTTATTTGCGTTGATTCTTTCTTTGATTGCAGGATTTGGATTCACTGAAATTTTGTCTGTTACAGTCACCATCACTTTAATACTTGTTTTGTTGGCTGTGCTAAACGTTATTTCATATCTACCTCTTGTTGGCACAATCTTGTGCGTAACTGAAGTTATTGCAACATCAGCACCAGTTTCAAGATTTACCGCCTGTGCTTTAGCTAAGTCTTTTACTTTAGCATCTGTTAGCCCTTTAATCTCATCCATTCCAATCATGAAATCATTAGCTACAATTTGCTCTTTAATTACTGGATCTGGATTAGCTACACTTTTTTCAATTACAGTTGCCACTATTTGAATACTTGTTTTGTTGGCTGTTTCAAATGCTACTGTATATTTTCCTTTTTTCGGGGCAATCGTATGATTAACTGAAGTTACTGCAATATCAGCTCCCGTTTCAAGATCTACTGCCTCTACTTTAGCTAACTCTTTTAACTTCGCGTCTGAAAGCGTCGAAACATCTTCCATTCCAATCATGAAATCATTAGCTGCTATTTTTTCTTTAATCGTTGGATCTGGATTAACGACACTTTGCTCAGTTACTGTTGCAATTATTTTAATACTTGTTTTGTTAGCTGTTTCAAACATCACTTCGTATTTTCCTTTTGCACTAACAA
>JBOFGK010000016.1:0-15241 GCA_051649085.1 Mycoplasmatales bacterium
TCTTCTTTCATATTTAAAACTACCTTTCTCATATGTTCTCCATTCTAATTATAATTACCTTAATTATACATTAGTTTGGGAGTGGTTGGGACATTATTACTTTTGTTACAATAAGATATTATCACTTTTGTTTGATAAAAACCAATTAAAAGTTTACATTTTAATTGACATTTCATAATTTATTTGTTATGATTAAATTGTAGCTTACATTTGTGTTAGCTACCAGAAGTGTTATCTTCTTATACTTTCGTTTAACCTACACATATGTGTAGGTTTTTTCTTTTGTAAATTTATTATTTACTTATTAATTTACAAAAATTAGTCGCTAATATCTAACTAGCGACTAATTTTTATTTAATATCTTTTTTCACTTAATATATATGCTTTACCCTAATAACTCATTATTCCATCTTTTACATTTACAACTTTGAAGCCTTTTTTCTCTAGTTCTTGACTGACGCGTAAACTACGCATCCCTGATGCACAAATAATATAATATGTATGATTTTTTTCTAAGTATTTTTCAGGGGCAACGAATAATTTTGACATTGTAATATTTGTCGTACCTGGAATTTTCTTCATCAATCGTTCTAAAAAAGAACGAACATCAATCACATCTTTAGCTTCAATTTTTGCTGCTTCTATTTCTGTTTTAAGTACTTTTGCATTTATTTGCTTCATTTTACACTCCTTAATTAACGATAACTTGAGATACCGCCTTCAACGTTTATAACTGTATAACCATGCTCCATTAATAAACCTGTCGTTTGAAAGCTACGCATCCCTGATGCACACATTATATAATAAGTTTGATTAGTTTTTAAATATTTAGCAGGATCCATTAATAGTTCATCCATATCTATATGTGTCAATCCATCAACATGATACTGATTCCACTCACCACTTGTACGAATATCGATTACATTTTGTGGATTTATTTGTCCACTTTCTATGTCTTTCTTCAAAAAACTTGCTTTTATGTTTTGCATTTTTAACCTCTTTCAATAATTGATTTATATTCTTTATTTAATGCACACTGATCTTGATCATACATTTCAATGAAATCAAAACCACCTGCTACATTTACGGCTTCAAAGCCATTTTGTATTAACATTTTCGTCATATTATATGATCGCTGTCCACTTTTACAATGAACATAAACTTTTTTTGATCTATCTAATTCATCAAGACGGCTTCTAAGTTCACTCATTGGAATATTTTGAACACCTTTTACACGTTCTTGACGATTCTCCATCACTTCTCTTACATCAATAATTTGTGCATTTTGGTTCAACAGTTCATTTAGCTCTGTAAAATTAATTTGTTCGTATTCACCATTGGCTAAATTTGATGCAATATAACCAATTTTATTGACAACATCTTTTCCTGTAGAATACGTTGGTGCATAACAAAGCTCTAGATCTTGTAATTGATCAATTGTAATTCCTAGTTTAATTCCCGTTGCAATTACATCAATCCGCTTATCACTTGCACCTTTACTAATCGCTTGTGCCCCAAGTACTTTTCTTGTATCTTCATCAAAAATAACCTTTATATACACAGGTGTTGCACCAGGCATTATTCCTACTCGATCAGTTGGAGCTGCGAGTGCAAACTTCGCATTATAACCGTTTGCTTTCGCCTGACTCATGTTTAATCCAGTCATTGCAATATTTAAATCAAAAATCTTCACAATACTACTTCCAATATACGTTGTTTCATTAACTTTTAATTGTCCAAGAACATCTGCAATTAGTCTACCCTGCTTATTAGCAGGCCCTGCAAGTGCTAATGGTTGAATTTCATTCGTAAGCATATTCTTAACTAGAATTGCATCACCACCTGCGTGAATATTTGCAAAGTTTGTTTGATAATTTTCATCAACAACTATATATCCACGATCAGTTAATTCAATTCCTGAATCTTTCAAGAACTTTGTTGCAGGGACAACTCCAATACATAAAATGAAATAATCAGCGTAAATTCTAGTTCCATCACCTAAAACAACTTGCCCTTCTTCAAAATATTCAACCTTTTTTCCAATGTGTAAATCTACGCCATTTTTTCGAAGTTCATTGTGTCCAAATCCTGACATTTCTTGATCAAGTGGACGAATTAAATAATCAGCACCGTCAATTAAACTTGTTTTGATTCCACGTAATGTTAAATTTTCTGCCGCTTCAATTCCAATAAACCCACCACCAATTACACAAACACGCTTAATCGCTTTCGACTCTAGTGCATTAACAATTCGTTCAACATCAACTACTGTTTTAAGCGTTGAATACTCAATTAAATCTATACCCTTAATCGGCGGAACTAATGGATCTGTTCCTGGTGCAATTACTAATTGATCATACTCAAGCTCTGATGTTCCATTAATAATAACCTTATTTTCTGTTGGCTTTACTTGAGTAACTTTTGAATTAGTTCTCGCAATAATATTGTATTGTTTCATAAATTTAACTGGATCCATTAAAATTAAATCCGAACTATTTTTTATTTCAGAACTTAAATGATATGGCAAACCACAATTAGAAAATGAAACATGTGGACCTTGTTCTAAAATCATAATTTCTGCTTCTTCATTTAATCGACGATATCTTGCAGCAACACTTGCTCCAGTTGCTACTCCACCTATAATTACTATACGCATTTTTTCTCTCCTTTTTAAATACACCTATATTATAACACATGAATTTATATTCATGTGTATATCTGCGTAATATTTTATTTTCGAAAACTTGTTAAATCAACAACATTCCAAAATATGAATTTAAATGCATGTATGCATAAGATTTGATTTTTCCCCAAAAACATGTTAGAATAATTATGAAGGAGTACAAATGGTTAGTGACTATTTACGAATACTAGGGGATGAAAAACGTGGTCGAATCATTATGGTTTTAGCTTATTGTCCTCTAAATGCACAAGAAATCAGTGAAGTCACTGAGATCGAACAAACAAATTTATCTAAGCATTTAAAGAAGTTAATTGATGCAGAAATAATTAATTTTGTTAAAGAAGGAAAATTTAAATACTACTTTGTGAATCGTGATTTTATAAACAAATATAAATTCATTAAAGAAATTTTAGCTGAATACCGCAAAGAATGTATAGAAAAAAAGGGACCTGAACGTGTAAATGAATGTGTGTGCGAAGAAAAAATTAAAGAAAGACAAAAATTTTTCGATAATTTAATAATCTAGAAGCTAGCTTCTAGATTTTTTTTTATCTTTAATTATCTCAGTATAACTTTTTCTCTTAAAAATTCAAAATTTAAATAAACAATGTTAAATCTGCATTGTCTGATTCACCAATATATTTGGCAACACCAGCATACTCAATTCCATCAATAAGTTCTTCTTCTTTAATTCCCATTAAATCCATACTCATTGTACATGCAATGAATTTAACCCCTGCAGCTTGAGCCGTTTGCATAAGTGTCGGTAAATCATCAACATTCTTTTCATTCATTCGGCTTTTAATCATTTGTGTTCCCATTCCACCAAAATTCATCTTCGATAAGCTTAATTTAGTTGCACCCTTGGGCATCATAAAACCAAACGTTTTTTCAAATAATGACTTTTCAACCGTAATATTTTCCGTTTTACGAAGCATGTTCAGACCCCAAAACGTAAAGAAAACCGTCATCTGTTTACCCATTGCTTGAGCACCCTGGGCGATAATCATCGCTCCTAGCGCTTTATCTAAATCACCTGAAAACATTACAATTGTCCCTTTATCTTCAGCTACTTTTGAAGTATTCAAACGATCTAATCCAACACCATTTGCTTCATTTTTTTTCTGAATAACTGCAACAAACGTTCCATTCTTTAATTGCTCAAATTGTAAAAGTTGATGTCCTTGTTTTTGGCACCAAGCGCCAATATCGTGTTTAAATCCCGCATCTGATACTGTAACTTTAAGCGTTCCTCCATCTACTATTTCATTAATCGCCTTATATGTTTCCATAATCGGACCCGGACATTGTAATCCTGTCAAATCAAGTTCTTTTGTTAGGTCAGTAATTTCGACCTTTATTGTTTCACATCTAGATTCTTTCACATTATTTAAATCATGTTCATAACAAGCGTTTTTTTCTACACAACTGAATGTTCGATAGCCACCTGTTAAATTATAAACATTTGTGTAGCCCATCTCTTTTAAGATACAGCTTGCAAGATAACCTCGTTGACCTACTTGACAATATAAGTAAATTGGTTTTGCTTTATCAACTGGTAATTGATCAATATTTGTACGTAAACTGTCCAAATCAATATTAATTGCACTATCAATTGCACCCAACTCGAATTCCAATTTTGTTCGGACATCTATTACTAACTCTTTGCGTTTAATTATCTCTTCAATCTCAGATACTTTAAACGTCTTGGCAACTTTATCCACAACATTACTTGCGACATAACCAGCTATATTTACAGGGTCTTTAGCTGACGAATATGGCGGCGCATAGGCTAGCTCTAAATCTTGTAAATCAAAGACTGTCATTTTAGCTTTTATTGCTGTTGCAATTGCATCAATTCTTTTTTCCACACCATTAACACCAACAACTTGTGCGCCATACACTAATCCTGATTTACAATTAAAAAGTAATTTAATCGATAAATTGGTACTACCTGGATAATAGCCAGCATGACTTGACCGATGGACAATAATTGAATCAAAATCAATTTGCCTTGCTTTTAAAACTCGTTCATTTATCCCGACTGTTGCAGCAGTTAAATTGAAAATTTTCAAAATACTTGTCCCAATCACTCCGCGATATTTTGCAACTTGACCATGAATAACATCTGCAACAATTCTCGCTTGACGATTGGCAGGACCTGCCAGTGGAACCATAGTCGGTTGATCAAAAATAAAATCATTTGTCTCAATTACATCTCCAATTGCATAAATATCTTGTCTACTTGTTTCTAGCTGATCATTAACTTTAATTCCACCACGCTCATTTATTTTAATTCCAGCTGTTTGTGCAAGCTTCGAATTTGGAACAACACCGATTGCTAAAATGATTAAATCAGCACTTAGTACTTGCTCATCAGCAAAAATAACTTGATTTTCTTTAATATCAACAATTTCTTTTTCAAGTAATAACTCACATCCATTTGCCTTTAATTCCAATTCAATTTCTGCTACCATTTCTGAATCAATTTGGCCTAGAACATGAGGAGCTCGATCAACAAGCATCACTTTAATATCACGTTCAATTAAATTTTCTGCCATTTCAACACCAATAAATCCACCACCAATTACAATCGCAGTTTGAACTTTTTTTTCTTGGATATAATTATAGATTTTATCAGTATCCGGAATGTTTCTTAATGTAAATACATAATTATTTGTTTGTAAATCAAAGCTTGGAAATTTAGGCACAATTGGATTAGCTCCAGGTGCAAGAATTAATTTATCAAATGTTTCCACATACTGTTCACCAGTTTGATGATTTAAAACCGTCACACAATTTTTCACTTGATCAATTGAAATAACTTCTGAAAAATTTCGAATATCTAAATTATATCTACTTGCCATTCCTTCAACTGTCTGCACAAGTAATTTGTCACGATCTGTTATTACTCCACCAATATAATAGGGTAATCCACAATTGGCAAATGCGATGTACTCATCTTTTTCAAACATTATAATTTTATACTCTTCACTCAATCTTCTTAACCTCGCTGCAGCTGTTGCACCACCAGCAACTCCACCAACAATCAATACTTTTTTCATTCTACTCCTAATAATATTTAATATTTTTTACTTATTCTTTGGACATCTACTTGACCTTGATCGGTCTTTTCAAAAGTTTGTAAAATCGGTTCTAAAATTAGACATTTCTCTACATACTCAGGATTAAGTTCGTAGATTACACTCTGCTTCTCATTGCGTTTTATTAACAATCCTGATTCATACAACTTCTTCAAATGCTTTGAAACATTTGCTTGATTTAAAATTAGTGCTTCTTGTAGTTCATTAACTGATAATTCTGTCCGATATAGTAAATTAATAATTCGAAGGCGACTTGGCTCACCTAACATTTTCAAAACTAAATAGATATCCATTAGTACTCCTTTATATTCTTTTCCGGTTATATTACCAGATAGTTATATAATATCAAATTTTTTCATTCTTGTCAATTACTTAAAAAAATAGTAACAATACTTTTAAATGTATTATTACTATCGATTTATTTATTAGCTCAAAATTAGTTTGAATTTTGTAATACTTCGTATATCAGTTCTACATCTAACTCATCCAAACAAAATAAGCCATATGTAGCTTGCTGATTATTTTTATTTCCAATTCGGAAATATTAAATATCGAATTTTCCGCTTTTAATCTACTTCTTGAAATGCTCTTGTTTTTTCATTTGCAGTATTAATTTTTATATTATATTCATTAATGAAAATTTCATCCGTTGATGTTAATCTTCCACCTTCAACTTGCCAAGATCCTTGAGTATCTCGTAAGTAAATATATAATTCACGCTTAGCTTCTAATGACTCCTTTAGTGTTCTTGATACCTCAATTAAATCCTCAAGTGTTTTTTGAACATCACTTTCTTTAATTTCCCTTGCAATTTCAGGTTTTAACCACTCAACTATTTTTTTTTGATTCGTAGTTAATTTATCTAACTTTTTACTTGGGAAAAAATTATCAACCTTTTCGAAACGAGCAACTTGCTTTTTAAAATCATCGATTGGCTCACAAAAATCATTTATTATTTCAATTGGTTCAGCAAACGACCCTCCCGCCACTGCAATTTCTTCTGGTGCTTTCATTTTTTCAGACTCAAGGCTTTCGATTGCATTATTACTTTTCTCATCTGCATTAATAACTGGAAGTAACTCTTCATTCAGAAGCTTTTCCACAATTAAATAGTCTTTGGCAGTTTGGGGCTCATCTATCATTTTTTTTGCTTTATCCGTTTGACTGCTCATTATATTCAGAAGTAGTTCTTCAAAATGATCTTTTAACAGTTTTTTTTGTGCAGCTTCGTATGCTTCTTGTTTTTTACGTTCTTCTTCTTTGCGAGCAATTTCACGCTGTTCCACAATATAATCATATCCAACTTTCATTCCAAATCCGATAGTGCATACACTTAAGAGCACTATAACAACAACAATTTTTTTTTTCATTTTCCTTATTCCTTAATCAACTTGTTATATTCCTCAACCAACCGATTTGACTCATCAATTAACTGATTGTATTCATCGATTTTTTGAGTAGCAAACTTAATCAATGAACCATCACTTGAATAAAAAGTACCATTCTCAAAATGCCAACTATCTTTATTTTGTTCTAGTAAATCTATCATTTCTTCCTTTTTCTTAATTACTTCAAAATCTTTTACACTAAGCTCGAAGGCTTTTTCAAAAAGTTCAGTATCTTCAAATTCCAGCTGTTCTTTTAAATAATCTTTTTTATACAGTTTTACGAATTTTTTTTCATTTTCACTTAACGATTTTAAATCATTATCTGAAATAAAATCCGCTTTTTCTTTTTTTCGCTCAACTGCTTTTTTATATTCACCAAATGCTAGTTTGTATTCATCAATTCGTTTATTTTCAACTGGAAATTCTAAACTTTCTTCCAATTTATTAAATAATTTTGGCCCAAGATCTACGCTTAACTTTTTATAATTCACATCTATTTTTTCATTAATTGTCATCCGTTCGAGTAGTGCATCCTTGATTAACTTTTCTGCTTGATCATATTTAAGTAATTCAAGATCTTTTGCTATTTTCTCTTTTGCTCCATTATTATCTTCTTCCATTATTAGTGAATTTATCTCATCTAACGCTGCTCTTAATTCTGTTTGCTGCTTGTTATCATCATATATGCTCCAAATTGTGTATATACCAAAACTAATTCCACCTACAACAAGCAAAAAAATCATACTAAATAATGTTATCACCATTTTTCGGCTTTTCATTTTTCTCCTTTAGTTATTATTAAACTACAAACTATACTTTATTTTTGGCTATGTCTTTTACATAAGCATATTTGCTGCTAGACTATTATGCTCTCCGATTAATCGATTATATTGCTCAACAAAGTTACTATCCGAACTTTGCAATTGACCTGCATTAATCGACCATTTGCCTTCATTTGAACTTAAAAAGTCAAGAATTTCAAGTTTTTTTGTTAGGAGTTTATTCACCTCTCCCATCATTTTACTCATTTGTGTTATCTCTGCTTTAATCTTCGAGTTTTCAAGTCCAGCATTAAATCCACCTTTTATCTTTTCAATTACTTTTAATTGTTTGTCATTAAAATCTTTTGTCTTATCGACAGTGATAAATTTATCAGGACTTTCAAATTTCTCAATTACTTTTTCAAAATCAGTAATCGTTGTTTTAGCCGTTTCAATTTGTTTTTTCGTATTTGTAAAATCGGGGCCATCTGCTTGTAAATTTTCTGGTGAATTAAAACTTTGTAAATTTTGCAACTCTTCAAGCGATTGGACCTTTTCAACCACTTCAACAATTTCCAACATCGAATCTTTCACTACCTGCTCAACCACTAAGTAATCATCCGTAGCATTCGTTGTTTTAAGCTGTTCTTTAGCTTTTGTAAATTCACCTGCTTCTAAATATGATGCAGTCTCTTCAAAATCTTTTACAAGTGCTAATTCTTGTTTGGCATCATTTATTCGGTTATAAACAAAATATCCACCGAACCCTAATCCTCCAATTATTATTAGTAATACTATACTTAAAATCATAATTTTTTGCTTTTTCATTTTTCCTACTTTCTCTTTTAATGCTTAAATTATATCATTTTTTTTGTGACTTCTTTAAATATTTTTCCTGTTACTACGCTTAACTTTTTAAGCTCAAAAACTATTTTTTATTTTTTTTCCAAATATCGCTTGCAATTTGCAACGATTTAGTGTATAATAATTTCAAATGAATATACCAAGGAGAGAAATGGCTCAAGCAAACTTAACAAAATCAAAAGCATATTTTTACTTTTATTTTAGTTAAAAGCTTTATTTAAACAAAACATGTTTAGATGAAGCTATTTGTTGTATGCCTTTCATCTAGATGTTATATTCAATCAACCACACACCTAGATGATTTATTTCTAGGTGTATTTTTTTTAAGTAAAATAACAAAGAACGACGAAAGAGGAGAATGATGATTATCAAATTAAACGATCAAATTAGTGAAAAAGAAATAATGGAACTTGTAGAAAAAATTAAAACATACAACTGTTCATGTGAAGTGATTAAAGGTACTACAAGAAAAGTTATTGCCGTTTTAGGTGATACTACAAGTATTGATACTAATACAATCTTGGCGATGGATAATGTGAGTGACGTTAAAAGGATTCAATCTCCATACAAACGAGCAAGTCGTGAATTTCAACCCCAAAATACAATTGTAAAAGTTGGTAATTTGGAAATTGGTGGAGATGAATTAATTATTATGGGAGGACCATGTTCTGTTGAAAACTCACATCAACTTGATACAACTGCTAACTATGTCCATGAAAATGGTGTCCAAATACTACGTGGAGGAATTGTTAAACCACGTACTTCACCATACGCTTTCCAAGGATTAGGTGAAGAAGGATTAAAATTGATGGAAGAGGCTCGCGAAAAATACGGTACACCGATTATTTGTGAACTAATGTCAGTTAGTCAAGTCGAAGAGTTTGGAGAGCGTTTAGACATGATCCAACTTGGTGCGAGAAATATGCAAAATTTTGATTTACTAAAAGCTGTAGGAAAATTAAGTACACCAGTACTACTTAAGCGTGGTCTAAGTGCAACAATTGAAGAATGGTTAATGTCAGCAGAATACATTATTGCTCACGGGAATCCAAACGTTGTTTTATGTGAACGTGGAATTAGAACATTCGAAACTGCATACCGAAATATCACTGATATCAATGCAGTTCCAATGATTAAAAAACTTACACACTTACCAATAATTGTTGATCCATCACACTCTACTGGGATTGACTGGATGGTTAATGATATTGCACTTGCAGCTGTTGCAACTGGTGCTGATGGAATTATGATTGAAACTCATTACCAGAGAGAAATTGCGCTTTCTGATGGTCCACAATCATTGACACCAACTCAATTTAAATCGACTGTGAAAAAAATTAAAGCATTGCACGAGTTTATGAAAACTCTTAAGGATTAAGTTGCTAACTGCAACTAATAAAATTACTAATGAGGTCCCCTTTTCGAACATTTTAGTCGTTGGGCTTGGCTTAATGGGGGGATCATATGTTGCAAAACTTAAAGAATTTGCTAACGTTAATTTATTTATTTTAGAAATTAATCAAGAAATAATTGAGATGGCAACAAATTTAGGTTTTCATAAGCAATTCATAAGCTATGAGGAACTTAGTAATTACAAATTTGATTTAGTTATTGTCACATGCTACCCAACAAATGTTGTTGATGTATTTACTAACTTAAATCAATCATTAAATAGCGATGCTTTAGTCATTGAAATTAGTGGATTAAAAGAGCCTTTTATTGCTGAATTCAAAACGAAAAAATTTAAATTTAACTATATCCTCACTCATCCGATGGCTGGGTTAGAGAAAAAAGGCTTTATTCATGCCAAAGCTGATTTATTTGTTAATGCTAATTTTGTTTATATTAATGATCAAATCCAGGCAAATGAAACTGAGCTTGAAGCATTAAAGCTATTTAATCAACAACTTGGCTTTAAATCATTTATAAGTTTGTCTGTATCTGAACATGATATTGCAACAACATTTGTTTCACATTTACCACATGCAATTGCCTTTGCAACTTTAAACACCCCCCTTTTAACAACAAATGCTCAAAATATTGCCGCGTCTTCATTTAAAGATATTACACGTGTTGGTAACATTGATATTAACTTATGGAGTACTTTACTATTTCAAAATCGAAGCCACTTAATAGAGCAAATTGAGACTTATCAGGATGAACTTACAACTTTAAAACAAATCTTAAGTGCAAACACACCTGAACAATTAATTAATTATTTAGAAACTGCTAAACAAAAACACATTTCTATTTTTGAAAGCGAGAACAATGAACATTGAAACTAATCAGTCAAATGCCTATCAAATAACGATTATCAATCGTACTAATTATCAACAAGCTGAGACAAATTATTTAACATCTGAACTTTTCAAGTTGATAAATAAGCGAACATATTGTCTAATTATTGATGAAAATGTACATAATCTACACGCAGATTATTTACATAGCTTAACTCAAAACAGTGCATTTGTAATGACAATTAATGCTAAAGAAGAACAAAAATCAATGGATACCACCCTTAAAATTATCGAGAAGTTAAATGCTCACCAAATAAATCGCTCTAATCTAATCATTGGAATTGGCGGGGGAATTATTGGAGATATCGTTGGATTTGCAAGTTCAATTTACATGCGAGGAATTCCGTTTATTCAAATTCCAACAACGCTTCTTTCACAAGTTGATAGCTCAATTGGAAATAAGGTAGGTATTAATCATTTAAGTTTGAAAAACAATGTTGGATCATTTTATGCACCAACACATGTTTTCATTGACTTACATTTTCTAACAACTTTAACTACCCGTTTATTTCGGGAAGGAATGGCGGAAATTATTAAACATGGATTAATTGATGATCAAACAATTTTGAACGACTTAGAAACGGTTGTTGATTTAACAGCTTTACGCGAAAATGATGAACTGCTCGAAAAAATAATTCGAAAATCATTGCTCGTGAAAAAAAAGTTTGTTGAAGCTGATCCAAATGACTTAGGCATTAGACATGTTTTAAACTTTGGACATACTTACGCTCATGCATTAGAACTTACAAGTGATGTTCATTTATTCCACGGAGAAGCAGTTATTCATGGAATACTCATTGCCTGTGCAACCACTGATCAACTTACACTGAACTTTCAGAAAAAGCCATTTAAAAGACTACAAAATTTAGTAAATAAATTCGGTTTACTTAAAGCCTGTTCTACAGTTGACTTTAAGAAAATAATTAACGACAAAAAACGTTCAGCTACAAATATTAAAGAACTTTTCATAGCTGATGATTATCAAATAACAACAATTGAAATTCCCATTGAAAAGCTACATCAACATTTTGAATTAGGTTTTAAACAGCTAGTTGAAACTGACAGTTTAAAGTATACACCTAATGCCTTTCACTTTCAACCAACAAAACTATCCGGAACTGTCCATGTTCCTCCATCAAAAAGTCATGCCCATCGTTTAATTATTGCAGCGGCACTTAGTGATAAACCAACAATTTTAAATAATGTCCATGAAATTTCTTATGACATCTATGTGACATTAAATGCCATCTCATTTTTAGGTGCAACTTATCAAGTTAATTGCACACAAATGCAAATTATCATTTATCCAAATAGTCAGCCAAAACAGCAAGACCAAACAATTAATATGGAAGAATCCGGTACAAGTCTTCGACTATTACTTCCATTAATGTTAGTAGATAACATCAGGCGAACTATTACCGGGGAAAACAAATTACCTACACGACCGAATAAAATCTATCATAATTTAATGCTTGATCAAAAGATTGATTTTAGTTTTCTCGAAACTGATAAATTTCTACCACTTACACTACAAGGAACATTAAATGCTGGCGAATACCTAATTGATGGTTCTGTAAGTTCTCAATTCATTAGTGGCTTACTATTTACATTACCACTTCTAAATGGAGAGAGCAAAATTGTAATTGAGAATCAATTAGAGTCGATTCCATATGTGCAAATGACACTTGATGTCTTACAAAATTTCGGGATTATCGTTAAGTACGAACAAGATTATTCTGAATTTATTATTCCAGGAAATCAAGTTTATACAAGCCTTGGAAGCTATGAAGTTGAACAAGATTATTCTGGACGTTGTTTTTGGGAAGTGGCTAATGCACTTGGAAATCAAATTAAAATCTTACCAGAACGTAAGCCAACGCTTCAAGGTGATAGCATAGTTGGTGAACTTATTAATCAAAAAATTCAAACACTTGATTTAACTGACATCCCTGATAGTGCACCAATTATGGCAGTTTATTATTCACAAGTTTTAAACGGTCAATTACAGAATACTGAACGTTTAAAATATAAAGAATCCGATCGACTACAAGCAATCATTGATTTCTTAAGTGTCAATCAAATCAAAATCAATCAAGATGCCAATAATCTTTCGATTGAACAAGGTAAATGGTCTGGTGGTATTTGCAATACTTACTTAGACCATCGAATTCTGATGGCACTTGTGATTGGTTCAACAACGGCTACAGGCCCAATTACCGTTAGTGAGATTACAAGTTCAAAAAAATCGTATTCAAAATTTATAGAAATGTATTTGAAACTAGGAGGAAAATTCGATGAAGAGTAATAATGGAACAAACATTAATTATACACTATTTGGTGAATCTCATAGTGCAGCTGTTGGAATTACAATCCAAGGGCTACCAACAGGTTTTAAACCTGATTTTAACTTAATTGAGCAAAAACTAATCGCTCGAAGCGGAGGAGCAAGCTTTAATACACCACGACAAGAAAAAAATAATTACCAAATTTTATGTGGCCTTTTTGAAGGTAAACTAACTGGTACACCACTAACAATTGTTTTTCCAAATTCCAATACTCAAAGCAAAGACTATTCACATCTAGTTACACAACCACGACCAGGCCATGCCGATTTTGTTGCTAAGCAAAAGTATGAAAATCATCAAGACTATCGAGGGGGAGGCCATTTTTCTGGTCGCTTGACAACACCAATTGTTTTTCTTGGAGAACTTTGTCGACAAATAATTGTCCAAAAAGTACCGAACTTTCAAATTTGTACACACATTAAACAATTTTCCAAACTTCAAGACACATCATATTATCAAATTCGATCAACTATAGTCAAAAATATTTTACAAAAACATTTAAGTACAAATGAAGTAACTTTTACGAACGTTTCTAAAGAACAACAAAAGTTAATTATCAAAGAAATTTATGAAATGCTAAAAGAATTTGAACAACATCTAACAACACTTGATCCTAGCTTCCCGTGCATTGATCAAAAAATGACACATCAAATGATTACTGAAGCCCTAAAATGCAAAGCAAATGGGGATAGTCTTGGCGGTGAACTAGAAACCATCATAATTTCGCCTCCACATAGCCTTGGTGAACCGTTTTTCAATTCAGTTGAATCAACACTTGCAAAATTAATTTTATCAATTCCGAGCGTAAAATCGATTAATTTTGGCGCAACTGAAAATTTTGTGAAAAAACTTGGTTCTAAGTGTAAAGATGAAATTTGGTCATTCAATCCAGAAACAAATCAGATCCTTACACCATATAATTTCAATGCTGGAATTAATGGTGGAATAACAAATGGTGAGCACATTGTTTTTTCCACAATCTGTAAACCAATTTCTTCAATTGGACAAGCACAAAGTACTTTCAACTTTGAAACAATGCAAGTTGAACAATTAGAGATTGGTGGTCGACATGATTCAACAGTCATCAATCGAATCATCCCAGTAATTAACGCAGTAAGTGCAATCACAATTTTAGATCTTTATTTAGAAAATGAAAAGTCTACCAGTTTTAGGTAGACTTTTTGTTTGCACTACTTTTTACTCGCTCATTAATAACATATTAAGCATTTGTAATAAATCTGTTTTAAGGTTGTTTATTTGATCCATATGCATCGCTTGAAGTGAATCAGATATATTTATGTTTAAACTGAAACCAGTTAATTTTGAGTATCTTACAGTGATCATTGTTCGCACACAGTCACCAATCGCATCATCATTAATAATTTCTGTATAGAAATATAAAAATGTTTCATTTTCTAGTTTTAGACTTTGGACATAATCAACAATTACTTGTAAGTCAATTTGCTCAAATTCTTTGAAACCAGTCTGTAACCATTCAAAATTAATTACTTTATCTTCATGTTCAAATGATTCAAAAAAAAGTCTTTCCATTGCTCTCCATTCCATAAAAATACTTGTATTATTCTTACATATATAATAACATAAAAAAAGAAATATTTCTAAATTGACATTAATCAACTTAAAAATATTTTTTTAAAAAAAATGGTGCCGGCTAAAGGACTTGAACCCTCAACCTACTGATTACAAGTCAGTTGCTCTACCAGTTGAGCTAAGCCGGCATAAATGGTGTCCCGTGCAGGACTTGAACCTGCGACCCTCGGATTAAAAGTCAGATGCTC
>JBOFGK010000017.1:0-11187 GCA_051649085.1 Mycoplasmatales bacterium
GAAAGTTCATTTTGAGCTTTAAAATAATGAAATTAGTATATTGAGTCTCATTTTGGGAGACAAGAATAATATCACCACTTTCATCAGAAATGATTTGATTATGTAAAAATAAAGCATCTAAATTAAGTTGACGTAATTGGGGAAGTTCTTGATAGTTTACTTCTAATAAATAATTATTATGAAGTGACGTGCTAATATCTGTATTTTTATACAAATGATAATCAAAGTAATCACTTTTGTTTAATGTATAATAGAACATCGAACCAACAGGAAACGTAATTTCAGATCGAAGTTTGTGCTTAAATTCAACTGGGGAAAGTTTTTTAATTTTCTTATTAAACGAATATGTTTCGCGCTCTATAATATTAATTAATATTTTGGAAAGAACCTTCGTAAATAAGTAATCAACATAAATTGATTTTTCTACTTGAAATTCACGATAAAGTACTTCTCGAAAGTAAAACGAATTTGCACATAAATAATTATATCCTTTGTTATAAGTCGTGTAAGTATTTAAGACAATTGGGAAATTTGAATTAAAAATTACGTCTAAAACTTTAAGCTCGTTTTGGGCAACAATAAAATCTTGATCATTAGCAATGGAACAAACTTTTCGATATTGGATTGCATTCTTTATTTCAAAATAGTTGAAGAATGAATTAGAAAAGGGGAAATTGGCTAGTACTAATGATTCAAGAACATTTAAGTCAACAAAGTCAGGAATTATCGAGTCATATGCAGAATGAAAAGAAAATGGTTTGGTCGTTTCCCTTCTAATAAAGTAGTATAAAATCAAACCGTATAGTCGATAGTAACTTTGATCAGAATATTCAAAATTATATTTATTTAAGAAGTTTTGGGTGATTTGTTTGGCGTTTGAAGTAAAAAATTGCATTTTTTTGTCGTGAAAACGCAATAAATTATTAAGTATCTCGATATAAGAGTCAATATTATAAGCCAAAATATCAATTGCAAAACACTCTGAGAAAAGTAGAGCTTTGTTTTTTTCATTTAATGTTTTAATCGAAGCGATGTTTAAATCCCAAAACATTGTAATAAAAGATTTAACTTGAGCATATGTGTAAAAATATTCAGAATGGACATAACTAAAATTTAATGTTTCATTTGTAATTATCGTCAGCACAATTGAAAATAAAACAGTATTAGAGTTCAAATTTATTAATTCATTAATTGAAATAATTTCATCACCAATAAGTGAGAGATTATGACCCTGTTTTGATGATGTAATTTCATAATTAAAGTAATATAATTTTTGATTTAAGTTTTTAATTTTATCAGAAAGTGATTTTTCAGATATTTTATAATTGTATCTCATTTGCGATTGTGTACAGTATTGGTTACTTGACAATGAAAAAAGAATATGTTGTTCTAATGTAGAGAAGCTTGTGGTTCTATTCATAATATTCCCCTTGTAATTAAGTGTTTACAAGTCGATTATACCATTTTTTTTTAAGAGGTGGGGAAAAATATATAAAGCGAGAGTTAATTTTATATGCTATTATTTATTTGTAAAAAAGAGGAGGAAAAATGGGAATAGATTTATTAGCTTTAGTTGATCAAACGTGATTCATTAATCTTGGATGGATTAATATTATTAAAGTTAAACAAGAGTATTAAAAGTAAACCCCTATTATACTTTTAAAGAACAAGAATTTAACTTTAATCAATTTATTTAAATAAATATACAAAAATAATAGAGTATCTCAAAAGTTCAATGAACTAGACGAGATACTCTTCTTTTGTAAGGAATGCTTTTATGTTATGTATTATTCAAAAGTAACGCATGTATGATTATTATAAATATCTCTCATTGGAAATACTTTAACATCTTCAATTGGGCTTAAAGTATACAGGTTTTTTTGAGTTAAATAATATTCTTTATTTTCAAGAAATTTCCAAATTGGAATTAAAGTAGTTGTACAGTTGGGAAAATTCATTTTTAATCTTAAAGTGATGAAAAGAGTATAAATATTTCCTACATCGGTAATTAATAGTATTTTGTATGGATCATAAGATAGAATTTGATTTTGAAAAAACAAAGTTTTTAAATTAAGTGGATAAAGCTGTTCAATGTCAGAATAATGTATTTCAAGTAGATAATTTCGAAGTAATGATGAACTTTTATTGGTATTTACATAAAAATTAAAACTGAAATTATCTGCTTTTTTCAAAGAACAATGAAACAAACTACCAACAGGAAAATCGATATCAGAGGGCATAAGTTTTTTGAAGTCTTTAGTTGGAAGTTTAATCAGTTCAGGATTGAAAACTTCTTGCATATTTGCAAGATTATCATGCAAAGTTATTGCTAGAGTTTTTGAAAACAAAAGGTCCCAAAAGAAAGTTTTGTTAATTTTAAATTCTAGATATAAAAGTTCTCGAAAATAAAATGAATTCCCACACGCCAGTGTATAACCACAATTGAATTGGGTAAATTCGTTTAAAGTGACTATGTAATTCGAATTAAAGACTACATCTAGAATCATCAGTTCATTTTTTGCAGCAGTAAACCGAGAATTTTCTAAGAGCATATTATATTTTTTATACTTAATTTTATTTGTTTGCTCGAACGTTTCGAAAAAAGATTGAGAAAAATCAAAGTATACAAGCAGTAATGATTCTAAGCATGCTAAATCGACAAAATTCGGAAAAAGTTGCTTATATGAATTATGGACTGTATAATCCTCACAACTATTTCGTTTAAGAAAGTAGAAGAAGATTAATCCATAAAGCCGATAGAAATTGACATCAAAATATTCAAATTGATAATGAGTTAGAAACGCTTTTGCAATTCGTTCACTTTGTTGATCCGAAAATGCAATTAACTCCCAACTTAATCCAGAAAAAAACTGTAAATTTTCTAAATAATATTGCTTATTTTGAGCAGTAATATCAAGTGCTAAGCACTCAGAGAAAAGTAGTGCGCTCTTTTTTGATTGAAGTGTTTTAATTGTGCTAATATCTATCTTCCAAAAACTTTGAATAAAAGTGTTTATTTGTGAATAAGAATAGGTTGATTTCTGATACAATATTTGTAAATTCAGTTTATGATCAAGTAATAGACTAAGAACAAGTGTGAATTCGACAATTTTTGAACTTAATTTAATTAATTGTGGAATTGTATATGAGTTATTAGCAATTGATGTAAGAGTGTAGCCTTGATTTCCTGAAACTATTTCATATCCAAATTCAGCAAGTTTATTATTTAATAATTTAATTTTCTCCGAAAGTGACTTTTCAGAAATTTTAGTATTATGTCGTATTTGTGCTTGTGTACAAAATGCAGTATCAGATAATAAAAAAAGAATATGGTGTTCTAGTAATGTAAATTGTGATTTGTTATGCATTACTTCCCCTTTAAATGTAAATATTTATTGATATTATAGCATTTTTTCGGGAGTGGGATAAGAAAAAAAACTTATGCAAATTTTGATTGGAAGTGTTATGATTAAATTGTAGTATATATACACAAAATCTTTTTAGATGTAAGAGCAATTGAAATGAGATTTGGATCAAGGGGAGATACTTTTTCAGGATACACCTAAGTGATTTTAAATGAGTTGTAATTCGATTTGATAGACGATAATTTGGGAATTGAAAATTAGATGTTTATGCAACAAACTAGATTTTGAAAAAGTATAGTACTACTTTAAAGAAGTATCCGTAATAATTGCTCAAGAAACACATGTATATTTATTTAAATTTATTGATAACAAAATAGGGGAACTTATTTACAAATGCATTTTAAATAAGAAAAAGAGAGTCTAAAATTTGATTTTTAAACTCTCGCTTTTTTGTTAAAATTAAATAAATATTGTTACTATTATCTCGGTTCTATTAACGTGTCTAAATATTTATTTTGGACATCTTGTGCTACTCGACTTGCTTCGTAATCTGACATTCCAAGTTTTTTCATTGAGTTATAATATCCAGTATAACTTTTTGCTTGTTCAGTACGGAACATTTCGTTTGCTACTAAAATACCACCATAGTAATCAACCATGTATTGTGTATCTTTATTTAATTTTTTTCCTGGAAAGTTACCATAAAGATCCACATAATGTCTTATAAGGTATCCACTTGGACCATCAGGTAATTTTTTTGAATTCTCAAGAGCTGAAATCATTTTGTTATACTGAGCCGATAAGTTTGCATATGGAACAACCGCTCCTTTGTATATTACCAATAATCCTGTATTTGGTGGTTTTGCTAATGCTGGTGCTCTATAGGGATGATATTCTGCTGCTGAAACAGTAATATTAGCATTGCTTAATAATAAAACAAATAAAAATAGTACTCCTGATAATTTTAAAACTATTTTTTTCATAATTTCTCACTTTCTATAAATATTATTTTACACTTTGATTTGTTAAAACATTGTTACACATTCATTGTACCATAAAATTATTTAAATTGCTATTTTTTAATTAAAAAAACACTATTTTTATTCCGTTTTAACTTTTGAACTCTATCATATATTAATCCATGCTTTTTTAAAGTTTAAGGATTATGAACTCCTAAAGTATAATTAAAATAAATTCATGCAGCAAATCAATGTAAAATGAATCAAAGAACAGTAAACTGATTGCAATCATAATTAAATATAGTTAACTTACAATTTTGAATGTTCTATAAGTGTATTAAATAAAATTAGGGTTTATAAAAAGAAAAAAGAGTCTAAAATTGAATTTTTAGATACTCATTTTTTTTGTTAAAATTAAATAAATATTGTTATCACTATTTCGTTTCTAGTTGTGACTGTAAATATTTATTTTGGACATCCTGTGCTACTTGACTTGCTTCGTTATTTGACATTCCAAGTTTTTTCATTGCGTTATAATATCCAGTATAACCAGTAGCTTTTTCAGAACGGTACATTTCGTTTGCTACTAAAATACCACCATAGTAATCAACCATATATTGTGTATTTTTATTTAAATTTTTTCTTGGAAATTTACCATAAAGATCTATATCGTGTTTTACTATTGATCCAAGTGGACCGTCAGGTAATTTTTTTGAATTCTCAAGAGCTGAAATCATTTTGTTATACTGAGCCGATAACTTTGAATATGGAACAACTGCTCCTTTGTAGCTTACCAATAATCCAGTATTTTTTGGTTTTGTTAATGTTGGTGGTGTATATGGATGATAACCTGCTGCTGAAACAGTAATATTAGCATTGCTTAATAATAAAACAAATAAAAATAGTACTCCTGATAATTTTAAAACTATTTTTTTCATAGTTCCTCACTTTCTGTAAATATTATTTTACCCTTTAATTTGTTAAAACATTGTTGCACATCTATTGTATCACAAAATTATTAAAAATGCTATTTTTTTATTAAAAAAAACACTATTTTTATTCCGTTTTAACTTTTGAACTCTATCATGTATTGATCCATGCTTTTTTAAAGTTTAATGATTATGAACTTCTAAAGTATAAATTAAAATAAATTCATGCAGCAAATCGATGTAAAATGAATCAAAGAACAGTAAACTGATTGTAATCATAATTAAACATAGTTAACTTCCAATTTTGAATGTTCTATAAGTGCATTAAATAAAATTAGGGCTTATAAAAAGAAAAAAGAGTCTAAAATTGAATTTTTAGATACTCTCTTTTTTTGTTTTGTCTATTGTCTTATGCTTTAATTCTAAAAATTTTTTGATGTTTTATTGATTGTAAAATACCAAAATATAACTTTTTATTTTTTTAATCATAATTTTTCAATCTTGTTTTCAAGTGAAAATATTCAATATAAGTAAATAATAATCACACATGAATACTATGATTGTTTGTTCATTAGTATACTGTATTAAGTAAGCTACTTAATTTACCTTTGTCTTAACTTTATACATTATATATCCAAGTGTTATTATAACAAATGAGATTACTAAATATCCCCATGAGTATAAACCGTTAATGCTAAAGAATGCTAGTACAATAAATATTTGTCCAATTGCTGCAATTATAGGTGCAATTAAGCCTTTAAAAGTAGTAGTTTTCTTTTCTTTGAATAATCTAAATGTAATATAAAATACAAATAAATAAAATATAGAGTTCAGTGCCATTGGAATATCATCAATTACTACGTTTTTGATGAATTCTATCTCACCTTCATATCCGGCTTGTAGGAAAAATAGTAAAACATAAACAGCTGTTACTATAAAGGTGAATATTGATGAATTGAATGGTGTTTTGTGTTTTGATTCTTGTTTGAAAAAACTAGAATTAAATAGTTGGTTGTTACATGCTAGTTTATGTGTGTAACGTGCTCCAGCCATGAATATAGCATTTGCAGTTCCAAGTACTGAGATTACTACAGCAGTTAATACAAATTTTTCCCCAATTGCCCCTAATCTTTGCGATGCGATTATTCCAACGTGGTTGTTACCTTCAGCGATAATTTGTTCTGCAGGCATCAATAATGATACTCCAACAAAGTATAGGATATAAACTATCGATGTTATAATCACAGAGTACGTGAATATTTTAGGTAAGTCTTTTTTAGGTTTTTCCATATCTACTGATAAAGAACCAACCGATATCCAACCATCAAAGGCAAATGCCATTGATAACATTGGAGCAAAGAATAGTGCGATTGCTGTTTGTTGTTGAGTGTTTTCTAGTGCGATTGCGGTTGTTGTGAAGTTTTCGGGATCACCCATTGTGATACCAAGAACGGCAAGTACGATTAGTGGAATTACTTTTACAACTGTTGCAGTTGATGATACAAGTGCCGCAATTTTTGTTGATAGTCCGTTCCAGATAAACATTGCTACTAGTATTAAAAAGGTTACGATATATTGATTTATTAGTGTCATATTAAGACCGAATAATTGGAAAAAATAGTCAGCAAATACAGTAGATACTACTGCGACAAGAATTGGTACATATACTACTATTTGATACCAACCAATTATAAATGCTAATCTTTTTCCTATTTTTTCCCCGAAAAGTCGAGTGAAGTGATATTCAATATAACCAACAAAACCTCCTTCAACTTGTGTATCTGCTGCAATTACTGCCACACTTATTCCAGCAAAGATTAGTGTAGATGAGATAAATATCCACGCTAGTATTGCAATAAGTACATTTCCTTGTGTTGATGATAAGATGTTATCTGCTCTAAAAAATATCCCTGACCCAATCATGAATCCTACCGCTGTCAATAATGCTTGATTTTTAGTTATTTTTCCATTCACCCTAACTCCTTAAATTAATGTTTTGTAGTGATGTATTATTTTCCCATATACATAATCGATTTGTTCTTTTGTATGAAGTGCTGAAACCATTATTCTAATACGTCCTTTATTTAGTCCGACTGTTGGATAAATTATTGGTGATACTAAAATATTATCTTCAAAAAGTAATTTTGTTAATTCAGTAGCTATTTTTTCATCATATACCATAAATGGAGTAATTGGTGTCATTGTATCACCAATACTATATCCATCTTCAATGAATTTACTTTGTAGATATTTGGCATTTTCCCATAATTTTTGTACGCGTTCGTCTGTGCGAAGGAGTTCATCGATTATTTGAATACCTGCACTACACATACTTTGTTCTAAACTTGAAGAAAATAAGAATGGACGTGCTTTTTGGTTTAAGTATTCGATAAGAATTTTTTTACCACCGATAAACCCACCTACAATTCCAAATGCTTTTGATAGAGTTCCGATCTCAATGTCAATTTTACCTTCTAAGCCGAAGTGATTTACAACTCCACGCCCATGCTCGCCAAGAACACCTTCTCCGTGAGCATCATCAACAATTGTATATGCACCGAATTCTTTTGCTAAAATGTAGATCTGATCAAGTGGCGCGATATCGCCATCCATTGAGAATACCCCGTCAGTTACAATAAAGATATTACCTTTTATTTCCTGATGATATTGTTCTAAAATAGCTCTTAAATTCTCCATATCACAATGCTTATAAATTACTTTTTTAGTTTTACTTAAAGAAATTGCATCAATAATTGAAGCGTGATTTAACTCATCTGATATGACTAAGTCATCAGCTGTTGTTATTGCTGGAATAAGCGCCGTATTTGCTTGAAATCCACTTTGAACTACAAGTACACTTTCAACTTTTTTAAAATCAGCTAATTTTTGTTCAAATATTCGATGGATCTCAAAAGTTCCTGAAATAGAGCGAACAGCACCAGGCCCAACCCCAAATTTATTAATTGATTCCATCACTGCTTTTTTAGTTATTTCATCAGCGGCAAATCCTAAATAATTGTTAGAACACATATTATAATAATCTTGATTATTTATTTTAATTATAGGTCCTTGCTCTGATTGAAGTAACTTGATATGATTATAGATTTTTGTTTCATGGCGTGTATTTATTTCATTTTCTAATTTTTGATACAATTTCATTTCCCCCCCAAATGAGTAAAGTCCAATATTATTTTACCGCATTTACCATCTTTCATGACTTTAAAAACTTCATCGAATTCTTCCATTTTAAATTCATGTGTAATCACAACATCTAAAACTTTTGGATCCATTATTTTATGTTCTAGCCACATACTAGCAGTGTTCCATGTAGAGAATAATCTTCTACCTGTAACAAACTGCATTTTAATGTTTTTAAATACTAATTCATTTAATGGTAACTCGATTTGCTTAGCAGGATACAAAGAAAGAATGTTTAAATCTCCTCCAGGAATAACAAGATCACATGCAGTCAATAAACCTTGACGATTACCTGACATTTCTAGAGCTACATCAATCCCATGTCCGTTAGTAATTTGTTGCACACGTTCATGTACATCGTCTTCAACTGGGTTAATAATATTAATTCCAACATTCATGTCTTTAATCATTTGAATACGGTATGGATTAAGTTCTGTGATTGTAACAGTAGCTGCTCCACTTATAATAGCTGCGTATGCGGCCATTAATCCGATTGGACCTGCTCCAACAACTAAAATATTTTGTCCTCGTATTTCTGAATAACTTAAAGTATGGATTGCGTTCCCAAGTGGCTCCATAATACCGGCATATTTATTGTCGATTGATCCTATTTTCCAAAGAATATTTTGTGGTACAACTTGGTATTCACACCAAATCCCATCACGATTAACTCCAAGAATAGAGCCATTTATACAGATGTGTGCGTTTCCTGTACGGCATTGATAACATGTACCACAATGAAGATGTGTTTCACACACGATAATTTCTCCAATAGAAAATCCTCTTACATTATCACCTAGTTCAACTATTTCAGCGATAACTTCATGACCATTTATTTGTGGTGTTTTAATTGTTTCTTGAGCCCACTCATCCCATTTATAAATATGAAAATCTGTTCCGCAGACACTACTTTTTAAAACCTTAATTTTAACATCGTCACCTCTATTAATTTCAGGTTCTTTTATATCCATTAATTCAAATCCTTCTTTTGGTTCTTTTTTTACGATTGCTTTCATAAGAAAACCTCTCTTTCATCAAATTGTTTACAGCCAAATTGTAACATAAAAAAATCTATAACTCGAATTATTTACATAATTATAAAAAAAATTTATAATTTCAATATAAAAATTGTCTTTTTAAAAAATGTTTTACTCTTTTTTTACTCTTTTTTACTTTTTTTTAAAATTTATGATATAATTTATAGTTTTTAAAATTACTTAAAAAGATTTTGAATTAAACGGATTCAGAATGGAACACAAATATTTAATTGTAAACAAAAAACAGATTGTTATACAATAAATCACATTTTGAAATAGTCAATACTGTTTTTTTAAAAATAACATCGATGTCTCTTTTAAAACAAGCGGATATTTATATGGTTTTTGCTAATACGAAATGGAAAATTTAACTTCAAATAATCCTTTTTCGAATTCAAATTAAAAATTTAGAAATATCTTATAAGAAAAAGGCCTAAATCGTAATAAATGATGTATAATATAAGAAATGACATAGGAGTTGAATATGAATAAAATTATTGTTTTTCAAAGTGATTTTGGATTAGTTGATGGAGCAGTTAGTGCAATGTATGGTGTGTCGAAAATGGTTGATCCTAAGTTAGAACTTTTTGACTTGACCCATGATATCACAGCCTTTAATAAATATGAAGCATCATTTAGATTATATCAAACATTTAAATATTGGCCAGAAACGACAGTTTTTGTCTCAGTTGTTGATCCAGGAGTTGGTTCAATTAGAAAAAGTGTTGTTGCGAAAACACGAGATAACAAGTATATTGTAACTCCGGATAATGGAACATTAACGCATTTAGTGAATAATGACGAAATTATCGAGGTTAGAGAAATCGATGAATCAATTAATCGTCTAAAAGGAAGTGAAAAAAGTTATACATTCCATGGAAGAGATGTGTATGCATATACTGCTGCTAGAATTGCTTCAGGTCAAATTGATTTTGATGGAGTTGGACCAAAACATGAAGTTTCATCTCTTGAATTATTAGAAACGAATACACCGGACTTAAAAGCAGGTTATGCAAGTGGAATCGTTGAAGTGCTAGATGTTCGTTACGGTTCGCTTTGGACAAATATTGATTACCACAAATTTGAAGAAGCTGGATTTATGTTTGGTGATCAAATTAGAGTAAAAATCACATATAAAGATCGATTGATATATAGCAATATTATCACGTTCTGTCAAAGTTTTGCTGCAGTAACAGTCGGAGAATCATTATGTTATATTAACTCGGTTTTGACGGTTGGTCTTGCGATTAATCAAGGTAATTTTGCAAAAGCATATAATATTAAACCAAGTATTTATACTAAAGTCGAGCTAGTCAAATTAGATGTTAAATAAATGTAAATTTTTCAAGCAGGTTATCGAAAAAAGTGTTATACTTAAAATAAGTATAAAATAAAATTAAATAAAACATGTCTCATTAAGAATGGCTAAGAGAAACAACTCAATGAAGCCTAGCAACCCCGAAATTGGAAGGTGCTTAAATTTGCATACAATGTATGAACAATGAGAAACTCGAATGGACGTGTCAGTTAGATGCGTTCTTTTTTATTTAAAACTAAAGTAAGACCAACTATGAGAAGTCAAGCAAATAATAAATAATTTCTGTTTTTCTTTTCCAATGAGAATTGCGCTGTCCATATTTGGTAGTTAAAAAACTACCTTTTAAAGGGTATGTAGTTGGAATAAGGTTATCTAAGTAGT
>JBOFGK010000018.1:0-27019 GCA_051649085.1 Mycoplasmatales bacterium
TAGATGACTATATGTTATACTACAACTACGAAAGACCACAAATGCACAAACAAAAAATGACACCCCACGAAGTGGAATGTCATATTATGTGTAGTTAAACTCTTTTATTTCTTATTCCACTTTTTGGGGTTCAGTTCAACTAGAGACTCATTTTTTCTTCACATAAATATCTAATTAATTACTTACTCTAACAACAACTCCAAACTTTTCATCAACATGAAAATTATCAGAATATTCAAACTGAACACCATTTGATAAAAACCCTATATTCTCTACTTTTAAAATAGGTTTATCCATTTTCACATCTAATAGTTGAGCTTGTTCATAAGTTGGTACTACTGGTGAGATATCTTTTAAAGCGTATGATATTTTATATTTTGTTGACTTTTCACAAAACTCATAAAATGAACCTTCTAGGACATTTTCATCAAGATCTGGGAATAAATTATATGGTGTAATAGTATATGAAAGTAATCTAGGTTTATTATCAATTATTCTAAGCCTCACAAATTTGTAAATAAGTTCATTTTCTTTAATTCCAAGCTTTACTGCTTCTTCCTCAGTACATTTATATAATTTAAAATCGATTAATTGACTCGTTACTCTTCGATCATGGTAAGTTGTTTGTAAACTCTTAAGTTCTAGCGAATTATATTTAGATCTTTGTTTAATACTACTGACGTAATATCCGCTTCCATGTCTGGAAGTAATGTTTCCAGAAATTTTCAAATTATCTAAAGCTACACGTACAGTATTTAATGAACAACCATAAATTTTTGTCAATTCTTTTTCTGTTGGCAATTTATTTTTGTACTCTCCGGAATCAATTTTTTCTAATATTTTTTGTGCAACATATTTATTTTTTCGCATAAAGCCTCCTATTTATCATAGTATAACACTTTTATTTTTTTCTTGCATTAAAAAAAACTAAAAAAAATTCATTCCTTTTAATCTTTGAAAATGTTTGACAAATAACTTTGTAAATGATAAGATATATATATAAATCAAAGAAAAAAGGAGAAGGAAAATGAAAAAAATTTATGGTTTATTATTTATTACTGTATTAGTACTTGCCGGATGTGGGGCCTCAAGTGGGCCAGCTGAGCAAAAAACAAAAGACGAATTAAGTGCTTTAGTTGAGTGGCAACCAGAAAATCAAAATGATACTTTTTGGGATAAAAAATTAACTGAGGTAACAGGACAAGAAGTTTCTTATGATACGTTACCTGCTGATAGTGGTGATGCCCTTACTAAGTTACAATTAGAATTAAGTACTGGTGCTGATTACCAAATGGTAAAAATGTACCCTGATCAATTTGCTAAATTTGTAACTGATAATGCACTATCTGATATCAAACCTTATTTAGAAGCTGCTGGCGCTGATATTTTCAAAGCGATTCCTCAAGAATTTTGGGATACAGTAACTGATAAAGAAACAGGTGCAATTTATGGTATTCCTTATGTAGGTGTTTCTGATGTTGCAATTACTTCTTTGAATGTACGTAAAGATATTTTAGCTAAAGAAGGAATTGCTGTACCAACTACAACTGACGAGTTAAAATCTGCCGTATGTACACTAGCGACAAAAGGTTATAAAACTCCATACGCTAAATTTGGTGATTCTGCATTAGATGACTGGACGATCAAAGGCGCTTTCAATTTAATTTATAACTGGAATGATACAGATGGTAACTTAGCTTATACTTCTGAAGATCCAAATTTTGCTAAATTCTTGGATTTTGAAAAATCACTTTATGACTGTGGTGGTTTCGGAAAAGATTATGAAACTATTACTACTGATGATGCTCAACAAAGATTTATCTCTGGTGATACAGTATTCATGAGTACTAACCACTGGAATGAAATGGGAATTGCTGAAGGTTTAGAAAAAGTTGGTGTAGATTATACAAAAGCTACAGAGCTGATTGTTTCTTTAAAAGGACCTGACGGAAAACAAACTGCTAGACAAGCTGGTGCCTTAATTGATGCAGTCTTAGTAGTACCTAAAAAACAAGAAGCTTATGCTCAACAAGTAGTTGAATTCATCAACAAACAATTAGCTGATATTGAATTACAAAAATTAATCGCATTTAAAGGTGATGTTTATTCAGATACTAACCCTGACGGAACTTATTTCATTAAAGAAGATGGTTCTTATACTATGTTGAATCCATCTGCAAATGGAAAATATGTCCCATTAACTACGGCAAATCAAGAAGATTTCAAAGGAACTTACTTCCCATGGGATGTAGCACTAAGAAGACAACTTATGGCTGCTGAAAAAGAATTAGCAATTAAAAAAGGTGAAGCGGGCGAAATTAAAACACCTGCTGACGCAAATATTTTCTACAGATATACTACTGAAGAAGCAATTACTAAATATGGTGTAGAAGACCCATTAGCATTAGAAGTTTTATTGCCTAAATATAGTAAAATTCAAACACCAATATTTACTGAGTTAAAAGATTATACATCTTTATATGTAACAGGTAAACAACAAGAATCACTAACTGATTTCTCTGCAAGAATGAAATCTCAATTCAATCTTGAAGATATTACTAAAGAAGTAAATGATTCTGTAAAATAATAAAATATTTTTGAACAATAAGATGTAGAAATTCTACATTTTATTGTTTGAAAAAAGGGATGATAATGACTATAGTTGAACACAGAAAACATAAAAACTTACTAAATATGACCGGTGAATTAATAATTATAAATACGATATTTTGTATACTATCATTACTGTCATTTATGATATTAACATTCCCAACACTTATGGCAATGATTTATTATTTTAACAAAGTCGATCGAGATCAAATGAATGTTGATCAAAGAGTAAAATTATTTTATAAAGGATTTAAGAACAATCTTAAAAATGGTTTTATTATTTATTTAATAAATTTTGTTTTGTTGACGATATTGTTAACTAATATATTTTATATTAATTCAAACGAAATAATAAAAGTAATTAATGTGATCGGTTTGTATGAACTTATTATTATGAATATGTATTTACTTTCAATTACTGTTATGTATGACCTTAAATTGAAAAAATGTATTTCATATTCCTTAATAATCGGAAATTTAAATATCGGCATGACAATATTAATGGTTATCTTAGCTATCATTTATATTTTAGTGTCAGTAACATCAGTTATTTTAATATTAATCGTGGTTTCTAGTTTAACACTTTTAATAAATAAAAATGTTTTAAAAGTATGTGAAAACTACTTTGTAACGGAAAAAGAGGGGAAAAATGTCAAAATTTAAAAAATTAAATGAATTTATACAAGAAAATATCTTAATTTGTTTTCTTATAATTCCAATAATATTTGTTCTTCTATTCAATTATTTACCAATGTTTGGGATCGTAATTGCATTTGAGGATTACAATATATTTGCTGGAAACAATCCATTCCATGCAATGTTAGTAAGTGAGTGGGTTGGGTTTGATAACTTTACAAAGATTTTTAGTACACCAAAATTTATTCAAGTACTTCAAAATACTATCGTAATAAGTGGATTGAAAATAGTATTCTTATTCCCATTACCTATAATTCTTGCAATCTGTTTAAATGAAATTAAGAATGCTAAATTTATGAAAACAGTACAAACAATAATTTATATGCCTCACTTTTTATCTTGGGTAATTGTTGGTGGTATTTGGTTATCTTTATTAGGTGGAGAAGGTATGATAAATACCATCCTACTTAACTTAAACCTTGTAACTGAACCAGTTTCATTTATGACAAATAATATCTTATTCCGATTTGTAATTTTATTATCTGATGCTTGGAAAGAAATCGGTTGGAGTACAATAATTTATTTATCGGCAATTACAGCAATTGATTTTCAATTATATGAAGCGATCAGAATCGATGGTGGTAATAAGTGGCGAGAAATCATCCACGTTACAATTCCAGGTTTAATGTCAACAATAATTATGTTATTAATTTTAAGAATGGCTTCAATAATGGACGCTGGATTCGATCAAATATTCAATATGTATTCTGTGTATGTCTACGACTTAAACGATATACTATCGACATATATTTATCGTATTGGTATTAGTGGTGGAGAATATAGTGTCGCTACTGCGATGGGATTATTCAACTCAGTAATCGGATGTGCATTAATTTTAATTGCAAATAAATTAGCTAGAAAATACTCTGGTAAGAGTATTTGGTAAGGAGATAAAATGATAGGAAAAACTAAAGGAGAACACATATTTAATGTCTTAAATATTGCTGGAATAATTTTTATCTGTTTAACAATCATTGTTCCATTTTTAAATATTATCGCATTATCTCTTAGTTCTGAAGCATCAATTACAGCAGGTCTTGTTAAACTTTGGCCAGTTGATTTCACAATCAAGTCTTATGAGTTTGTCTTTTCAAACCCACAGTTTAAAACTTCACTTTTTATATCAGTTTCAATGACTATAATTGGAACATTTATAAGTTTATTATTAGCAGCACCAGCAGCATACACACTTTCTAAGCCTGAATTAAAAGGTCGCAAGAAAATTTTACTATTCTTTGTTTTTACAATGTTATTTTCAGGTGGTATCGTTCCAAGTTTCTTAACAATGAAATTCTTAGGTTTGTATAACACTTACTGGGTACTAATATTACCAGCAGCAATGAGCGTTTATAATATGTTATTAATTAAGAACTATATGGAAAATTTACCGGAGTCATTAGAAGAATCTGCACGAATCGATGGAGCAAGTGATCTTAAAATATTCACAAAGATTATATTACCACTTTGTAAACCTGTGCTTGCAACAGTTGGATTATTTTTTGCAGTCGGGTATTGGAATAGTTATTTTGCAGGAATCATGTATATCTCATCCCCTACTCTAAAACCTCTTCAAACATATTTATATGAAGTTACAAGATTAGCAAATACGATTTCATCACTGACACCAGCACAACAAGAAATGTATCAAGGAATTTCTTCTGGTTCAATTCAATCAGCAACTATAATAGCTGCAACAATACCAATTTTAATCGTATATCCATTCTTACAAAAGCACTTTGTAAAAGGAATCGTAGTAGGAACTAACAAATAATAAAATTTTATACAAAGGAGAAAAAATGAGTTATGTTAATTTAGAAAAAGTTGGGAAAAAATATCCAGATAGCGATACATTATCAGTCCAAAATTTTTCATTAGATATCAAACAAGGTGAGTTCATCGTATTCGTTGGACCATCAGGATGTGGTAAATCAACTACATTAAGAATGATTGCAGGACTAGAAGCAATTTCTGAAGGTACTGTTAGTATTGAAGGAAATGTCGTAAATGATGTTCACCCTAAAAATAGAGATATTGCAATGGTATTTCAAAACTATGCGTTATATCCACACATGAGTGTTGAAGATAATATCACATTTGGTTTGAAAATGCAAAAAACTTCAAAAGAGGAGATTGCGAAAAAAGTTGAATGGGCATCAGATATTTTAGGATTAAAAGAATATTTAGATCGTAAACCAAAAGATTTATCAGGTGGTCAAAGACAAAGGGTCGCACTTGGACGTGCAATTGTTCGTAATCCAAAAGTTTTCTTAATGGATGAGCCTTTATCAAACTTAGATGCAAAATTACGTGTAAGTATGAGAAATGAAATTACTAAATTACATCGAAGTTTAGGAGCAACAACAATCTATGTAACACATGATCAAATTGAAGCGATGACAATGGCAGATCGTATCGTTGTTATGAAAGATGGAGAAATCCAACAAATAGGTACACCAATGGAATTATATCATACACCTGCGAATTTATTTGTTGCTGGATTCATTGGAGCTCCAAAAATGAATACTTTTGAAGTTGAAGTTGAAAATGGTATAGTTAAGTTAAATGGTTTTAATAATATTCCGTTACCTGAAGGGATTTTGAAAAAGACCAATCTTGAAAATGGAAAATATACAATGGGAATCAGACCTGAACATATGAAAGTTGATAAAATAACTTTAGATGCATACCCTGAAGAAGTAATTGAAATTGAAGTTCAAAATATTGAAAAGATGGGTAGTGAAAACTTTATTTTCTCAAATATTGGTGGACATGAAATTATTCTTAAAGTACCTGCACGTGAAGACGCAGAAATAGGCGAAAAAGTTAAATTTAGAATGGATATTAACAAAGTTCACTTCTTTGATTTTGAAACAGAAAAAAGTGTAAGTAAATAATTTAGGGAGCATTTTAAATATGAATATTATTAATGAAAAAATACCTAATTCTATGCAAAATTTAATTGATGAAATCAAAAAAATCCATAGTGATGATACTAAAATATCGACTATGTTTGAAGCTGGTATGAAAAATACGTATCAAACGACTATTATAAAAGACGGTGAAGAAACTTTTGTAATAACTGGAGATATTCCTGCAATGTGGAACCGTGATTCTGCTGCGCAAGTTAGACCATTATTATTACTTGCAAATGAAGATGAAGAAATTAAATCGATCATAAAAGGTGTAATTAAAAATCATAAAAAACAAATAATGATTGATCCCTATGCAAATGCGTTTAATCAATCACCTGGAGATGTTGGTGATCATTGTGATGATTTGACTGAGATGGATCCAATGGTCTGGGAAAGAAAATATGAAATAGATTCATTATGTTATCCAATTCAGTTAGCTTACTTATATTGGAAAAATACTAATGATTCAAGTATTTTTGATGCTGAGTTTGATTTAATGGTAAAAGAAATTGTTAAAACTTTTATTATTGAACAAAATCATCTGGAAGAATCTAAATATAGTTTTAGACGAATTGCTGATTGGTTATTATTTGATTATCCTGAACGAATCGAATTCGAAACTTTAAATAATAAAGGAATGGGTGCTCCAGTTGCATATACAGGGATGACTTGGTCTGGCTTTAGACCAAGTGATGATGCTTGTAAATACGGATATTTAATTCCAGCTAATATGTTTGCTGTTGTTGCTTTAGGCTATTTAGAAGAAATATATCGAGAATTTTTTGATGATTCAGATTTTGTTGCTAAATTTTTAAAACTTAAAAATGAAATTCAGACTGGGATTGAAAAATATGGGACATATGATCATCCAAAATATGGAAAAATTTATGCATATGAAGTAGATGGAAATGGTAATCAACACTTTATGGATGATGCTAATGTTCCAAGTCTACTTGCAGCTCCTTATTTAGGCTATTGTACAATTGAGAATGAAGTATATCAAAATACTCGAAAATTCTTATTAAGTACAGAAAATCCCTATTATTATGAAGGGAAAATTGCTAAAGGAATTGGATCACCTCACACAAAACCAAATGAAATTTGGCATATAAGTATGGCAATCCAAGGAATGACAACAACTTGTCAAGCAGAAAAAGACATGATTTTCAATATGTTTAAACAAACGGATGCGGGAACTAATTTAATGCATGAAGGCTTTAATGTTGATGATCCAAACATTTATTCTAGACCATGGTTTAGTTGGGCAAATTCGATGTTTGCAGAATTTATATTAGATTATAATGGTAAAAAAATTAAAAAATAGGGAGTTCAAATGAAATATGTTGCACACATAGTGTCTCATAGTCACTGGGATAGAGAATGGTATTTACCATATGAACAACATCACATGAGATTAATTGAATTGATTGATGATATATTAAATCAAATTGAGACAGATCCAGATTTTTCAAGTTTTCATCTTGATGGTCAAACAATTTGTATCGATGATTATTTAGAAGTAAAACCACAAAATAGAGAAAAACTATATGATGCTATTAAAAGCGGGAAAATTAAAATTGGTCCTTGGTACATTTTACAAGATGCCTTTTTAACGTCAGCTGAAGCTAATGTTAGAAATATGCAAGTTGGTAATAAAATGGCAAGTTCAATTGGTCCTATTACTAAAGTTGGATATTATCCAGATACTTTTGGAATCTATGGGCAAGCTGCTCAAATTTTGAAACAAGCGGATATTAATAATATGTTTTTTGGACGTGGTGTTTCCCCTACCGGTTTTAATAACGAGGTTGCAGATAGTTTCACATCAACTTACTCTGAATTATTTATTAAATCTCCAGATAAATCAAATGTACTTGGTATTTTATTTGCGAACTGGTATTCAAATGGTAATGAGGTCCCAGTTGACAAAGTTGAAGCTAAAAAATGGTGGGACATTAAACTAGCAGATGCAAAAAAGTTTGCTCAAACTAAGCATCTATTATTTATGAATGGTTGTGATCATCAACCATTACAAAAAGACTTATCACTTGCGATAAAAGTTGCAAATGAACTTTATGATGATGTTGAATTTAGACATTCTAGTTTAGAAGAATACTTACAAGCATGTGAAGCTTGTTTAGACCACAGTTCTCTTAGTACAGTTGACGGTGAATTAAGAAGTCAAAATACAGATGGTCATTATACATTAGTTAATACAGCATCATCAAGAATTTATCAAAAACAAAAAAATGTTGAGATTCAAAATTCATTTGAAAAATTAGCGGAACCTTTAAGTGCGATGCTTAAAAATTCAAATGATTATCCAACTGACATGCTAGATTTTGGTTGGAAAAAACTAATGCAAAATCATCCACATGATAGTATTTGTGGATGTAGCGTTGATAGTGTCCACAGAGGTATGGATGCTAGATTTGAAGATGCCAAAGAAATAAGTAAGTTCATAATTAAAGATGCTTTATTAAACTTTAAAGATAATGCTAATACTAAAGGCATCATCGGAAATATTTTTACAATTTTCAATCCAATGGCAATTGAAATTGAAAAAACAAATGAAGTCGTCATTGATTTTGAACGCGCATACTTTAAAGATATGCATTTCAATGAATGTAGACTTAAAATGGAAGCTGTTAATATTGATGAGCTTAGCTTATATGATTTAGCTGGTAATAAAATAGCTTGTGAAATTATTGACTTAGGTTCACAGTTTGATTATGATTTACCGAAAGATGGTTTTAGAATACCATTCTATGCACGAAAGCTAAAAGTTATTTTTTCATCTATTTGTGCTAGCTTCTCTTCTAAGACTTTCGTACTAAAAAAAGGTGAGAAAAATATTGCAACAAAAATAGCTGCACCTGATTTATTTACTATGGAAAATGAAATATTAAAAGTTGTAATTAATAATAATGGTACGATTAATATCGAAAATAAAAAAGATAATGTAAGTTATAATAACATTTTAAAAATTGAAGATCTAGGAGATATCGGAAATGAATATATGTTTGGTCAAGTAAAAAATGACACTCCTATTTTCATGAAAGAAAATACTATTTCTGTTATCGAAGAAAACTCTTCTTTAATTCAAAAAAGAATTATCAAAGGTATAATCGAAATCCCAAAAAGTGCAGCTGAGACTTTAAAAGATGAAAAAAGAGCACTTGTTGAATTTTATAAAAGAGAGTCTAAACGATCAACTGAAATGGTGCAAATTCCGATAACTATCACGCTTAGTTTAGATTGTAATGATGATGGCCTTGCTTGCAACGTTGCCTTTAACAATACTGCACTTGATCACCGAATGAGAGTTTTATTTGAGACTGGTTCAAAAGCTGAAATTGTTGAAGTTGATAGCATTTATGAAATTGTTAAACGACCAACTGTTCCCTCTAAGTATTGGAAACATGAACAAAATGATGGGCATCAGTCAAAATTCATTAATTTACATAATCAATTGACAATTGCTAATATGGGTCTTTGTGAATACACTATTTTAAATCAAGATACAATTGCTATTACTATTCATCGATCTTCTAGTGAGCTTGGTGATTGGGGACACTTTGAAACACCTGAAGCACAATGCTTAAGAGAAATAAGTGTCGACTTTAAAATTTATGTTCATAGCGAAGAAAACAAATTTAAAACATTTGATAAAGCACAAAATCAATTTGTTAATTTACCATACATCCAATTAAACAATGACAATGACGGGGTAGTTGAACTTGATAAACAATATATCAAGCTTAAAAAAGATGATAGACTTTCTGTTACAAGTGTTAAGCGAAGCTATAACAATGAGTTCATTATAAGAATGTATAATATGGCTGATCAAGAATGCGAATTTAAGCTTGACGCTAACTTTAGTAAAACAAACTTATTAGAAACTGTTAAAGAAAATGTGAGTGATAGTAAAGTAAAACCATTTGAAATTTATTCATTAGTAATGGAAGAACATGAACAATAATTTAACTAACAAAGTAATCTATCAAATATACCCTAAAAGTTTTTTAGATACAACTGGTAGTGGGATTGGCGATATCAATGGGATTATTAAAAAATTAGATTATTTGAAGGATTTAGGCGTTGACTATTTATGGTTATCTCCTATTTGCCTATCTCCTCAAAATGATAATGGCTATGACATTGCTGACTACTATCATATTGATCCAATATTTGGAACTGATGAAGATTATTTTCAATTAATTGCTGAAGCTAAAAAAAGAAATATTAAGATAATGTTAGATCTAGTTTTAAACCATACTTCAAGTGAACATGAGTGGTTTAAAAAAGCATTAGCTGGTGAAAAAAAATATCAAGATTACTACATTTGGTCTGATACTCCAAATAATTTAATGAGTGCGTTCGGGAACAGTGCATGGACTTTTTCACAAGCGGTAGGTAAATACTATTTGCATTTATTTGATAAAACTCAACCGGATTTAAATTGGGAAAATGAGGAAGTAAAAACGGAAATTTTTCAGATGATTAACTATTGGTTGGATAAAGGCGTCGAAGGCTTTAGATTAGATGTTATTGATTTAATTGGGAAAGAACCTGAAAAAGAAATAACTGTTGGTGGTAAGAATTTCCATAACTTATTAAAAGAACTTAGAGATAATACGTTTCAAGATAAAGTTCTAACTGTTGGGGAATGTTGGGGTAGTAATCCCGAGTCTGCTACTAAAATGACAGGTGTTAATGGAATGACGCAAATATTTCATTTTGAGCATATAAATTGGATGCATCCAAAATGGGTAGCTGATAAATTAACAACAAAACAACTTGCTAATCTCACTTATAAATGGCAAAATGAATATAATGGCATCGAAACACTTGTCTGGAATAATCATGATTTACCTAGACAAGTTTCTCATTTATTAAATGATCAAGATTATCGCGAAGTTTGTTGTAAATTATTATTTGCATATAATGTCTTTTTGTCAGGTAATATTTATATTTATCAAGGTGAAGAAATTGGGATGACTAATGTTAATTTTGAAGATATTAATGACTATAATGATGTTGAAACTAAAAATAAATATACAGAATTATTAACGTCTGGACTTTCAAATAGTGAAGCTATCAATATTGTCAAAGGTATTTCAAGAGATAATGCAAGGACTCCAATGCAGTGGACTGCCAGTATTAATGCTGGCTTTACAAGTGGTAATCCTTGGTTGAAAATTAATGACAACTTTAAATATATAAATGTCGAAGCTAATTTATCTGATGAAAATTCTGTTTTTAATTTCTACAAAAAACTAATAAATTATCGAAAAGCAAATAGTGAATCTATTAACGCTAAATTAGATTTTATTGTCGAAAAAAATGGCGTTATACAGTACAAGAAAAATTCGCTTAATGTCTTTGCAAATTTCACAAAAGAAACAAAAATAATTAAAGAAAATGGACAAGTTATTTTTAGTAATTATGAAGATAATGAACTTAATAAATTGTTACCATATCAAATAAAAGTAATAAAGGATATTTAAAATGAATGAACTAAATTATGTTAATGTAGAAATAGGTACGGACTCTTCATATCGAGAATCAAATGGTAATACGTTACCTTTAGTACAAGTTCCTTTTGGGATGCAAGCATATACAATTCAAACTGATGGTGATAAAGGTGGTTGGTTTTATAATCCACGTGTAAATTATGCAGAAGGAATTAGAATTACTAATCAACCAAGTCCCTGGTTAGGTGATTATGGTCAAGTGATTATGATGCCACAATCTGATAAAGCATATATTGATAATGGGGGAAGACATTCAAGTGTTAAACATAAAGTATTAACTCCTAATTATATTAATTTACACTTTTCAAGATACCAAACTAATCTAGAATTAACACCGACAACTAGAGGTGCTAAAATAAAAGTTTCATATGAAAAGGAAAATACTGATAATTTATTTTTAATAAAATGTTATCAAAATGAAGGTACAATTTCAGTCGAAGGTAATACGGTTAAAGTTATTTCTAAATCTATCCCAAATGTTCAATATAGTGAAAATTTCAGAAAATTCCATATTTTTGAATTCGATTGTGCAATTGTCGACTACCAATTATATTGTAATAATGATAAAACTGATATGCATACTTGTGAAGAAATTTCAATTGTAGTAAAACTTGAAAAAAATGAAGTATGTATAAATCAAGCTAGTTCTTATATTTCTTTTAAGCAGGCTAAAAATAACACATTAAGTGAATTGGAAAATAAAACTTTTGAAGCTCTAAAAAATGAATCGGAAAAAATGTGGACGGATGTTTTAACTACAATTAAACTTGATGACAGTGAAGAAAAGAAAAAAATCTTTTATTCAAATCTTTACAGATGTTTTTTATATCCTCATGTTATGCATGAATTAAATGAAGATAATAATCCAGTTCATTTTAGTTTTTATTTAAATGAAATTCAAACAGGGGTTATGTATACTGATAATGGCTTTTGGGATACTTACAGAACTACATTCCCGTTACTTAGAAATCTAGTCCCAGAGACTTATAAGCAAATCATAAAAGCATTATTAAACTCTTATGAACAATCAGGCTGGTTACCTAGATGGATGGCACCATTTGAACGTGGTATAATGCCCTCAACTTTAACTGATTCAGTAATTGCAGAAGCGATTGTCTGTGATATGGTTGAAAAAACAGATATTGATGTGGCAATTGCAGCTTTATTAAAAGATGGAGAAGGTTTTAGTAACGATGAATTACATGGTAGAAGATATCTAAAAGAATACATTGAATATGGATATATACCATTAGAATGTGGTCATGAGACAGTAAGTATGACACTTGACAATGCGTATAGTGATTACGCGATATATTTAGCTCTCGATAAAGTTGGTAATAGTAAAGCAAGTGAGTATTTAGCTCGTAGTAAAAATTATCAAAATTTATTTAATAAAGAGACTTTATTCTTAGAAAGACGAGCAAAAAATGGCGATTTTGATCCGAAATTCGATCCAAAAGAATGGGGTATAGATTTTTGTGAATCAAGTGGTTGGTCAAATAATTTCACAGCTGTTCATGATATAAATGGCTTTAAATCTCTGTTTAATAATGAAGATGAATTCTTAAAACGACTAAATGATGTATTTTCTCTAACTCCACATTATGAAGTTGGACGATACAATTTTGAAATTCATGAAATGACCGAAGTTGCCAAATGTAATCTTGGTTATTTTGGAATTTCTAATCAACCAAGTTTTCACTTACCTTTCATCTTTACCGCACTTGGTCAAACAGAAAGAACCGTTGAAATACTAAAAGAAACACAAAAATATTTTACTGCTGAAAATGATGGTTTCCCAGGCGATGAAGACAATGGTAGTTTAGCTGCATGGTATGTATTTAGTCAAATTGGGAAATATCCGTTAACACCTGCAAGTGGAGAATTTGTAAGTTTCCCAACACTAGCAAAAGGTGTAGAATTTAAAAATAAAAAGGCATTTAAAAAGGAAGAATAATGAAAGCTAAATTTGTAAACAAAGAAACTAATAAAGTAAAAGAAGTTGATTTAGGTTTTTGCTATATGTTTTATCCATTTTTCTTATCATCATTTTTAATTCTCCCGTTTATTATCTACGCAATATATAGAGAACAACAGCTAGAGTTACTAACTACATTTATTATGTTGTTTATGGTTCTTCCGCTACTAATGTATTTGGGAATACAAGTTCCAGCATTAGGGATATTAACAATTTATATCGCAGTTCCAGTCTTTTTATTTTATACACTTTTTTTAGTTCCCAAAAATTTAAATCGCTGGAAAATAAATAAACTGTTAAAAAATGGTTTTGAATTTGCTGATAATCAAAATGATATAATCGTGTCTAAGTTTGAAGCAGAAATGAGTAATGACTCATATGTAAGTAATTTATTTTATAAAAAGGAGGAAATGTGATTGTAACAGCATATATATCGGATAGTAGTGATTATCTAATAAATTTAGATAATTTCAAAAAAATAACTCATATTAATTACTGTTTTGCGACAGTTAAAGATATACAAGGAAATCTAAATTTTGGTTTTAAAAACATGTCAAGATTAGATGAAATAAGAAAGATTAATCCTAATATTAAAATTAGTCTTTCTATTGGTGGTTGGACTGCCGGTAATTTTTCTGAAATGGCAGAATCTATCGAAACAAGAACGACATTTTTAGATCAAGCAGTTGAGTTTGTTTATAACAATAACTTTGATGGAATTGATATGGATTGGGAATATCCAGGTAATGGAAGTTCAGGTATTTCATATCACTTTAATGATAAATATAATTATACTTTATTATCTAAGGAAATGAGAACAAAGTTAGATGAATTAACTAAAAAAACTAATAAAGAGTATATAATGACCGTTGCAGTTGGTGCAACAGTTGGAAGTATGGATAGTTTTGAAGTTGATGCTCTTAATAATTATTATGATTATATCAATATAATGAATTATGATTTTATTGGGATGGACAGAGTAACTTGTCATCATAGTAATTTTAATCTTTCTTCAAAAACACCACATAAAAATAGTTCTAAATTTTATATGGATATGTTCATAGAGGCTGGAATAAAAAATGAAAAATTAGTTTTTGGGCTTCCCTTTTATGGACGAGGAGCCGACAAAGTTGAAAATAAAGGTGATGGATTAGGAAATAGAATCTATGGGGAAATTCCAAGATTTTATGATTATACTGATATTTTCGCAATGAATGCCAAAACTAATAATGAATTTTACTATTGGGATGAAGAAGCTTGTGCTCCATATTATTTTGATGGTGATACTTTTATTAGTTTCGATGATGAAAAATCTGTAAAATTAAAAATGGATTATGTTAGAGAAATGAACTTTGCAGGTGTTATGTTTTGGGAATATGCACTTGACAAAACTGGTTCTTTATTCGAAACAATAGCTAAAGAATTATAGGAGAGAAAATGACTGAAAATATACTTGCATTTGATATCGGAGGTAGCGCGATCAAGTATGCATTGATAAGTAATGAAGGACAAGTTATCATGTCTGATAGTTATCAAACATCTAATGAAGATATAAATATTTTTAAAAGCGATATGTTAAAAATAATTAATGAATTTAAAGGCTTAAAAGGAGTTGCAATTTCCTCACCTGGAGCCGTCGATTCTACTTCTAAATTTGTTAGTGGTGTTTCGGCAGTACCATGTATTCATGAAACTAACTGGGTCCTTGAATTAGAGCAACAAACTGGTCTGAAAATATCTATTGAAAATGATGCAAATTGTTCATTACTAGCTGAAGTTTGGTTAGGTAATGCCAAACTAAAAGATAATGTTATTAGTGTTGTACTTGGTACGGGTATTGGCGGTTGTATCCAAGTAAACGGTGAAATATATAAGGGTAATGACTTGATGGCAGGTGAATTTGGTTTACAATTGATTAATACCGAAGATGGGCTTATTTCTACAAGTAGATATCTTTCTACAAATGCGTTAGTTAATAGGGTCAAAAAAATTGTCAATGTGAGTGATGGTATGGAAGTATTTAAATTATACGATGAAGAAAATCAAAAAGTTGTTACTGAAGTTAATAAATATTTCAAAGAACTTTCTGTATTTATTTATAATTTACAATATACTTTCAATCCTGATGTAATTTTAATCGGTGGTGCAATTTCCAATAGAGACGATTTAATAAGCAAAATAAAAGAAAATTATAAATTGTTAGATGAACAATTTGAAGGTACAATCAGTAATCTGAGTATTGATACGTGCATGTTTAAAAATGAAGCAAATTTAATCGGTGCAGTTTATAATTTTAAAAAGGAGATTTCACATGAACAAATACGAATTCCCTAATGGATTTTATTGGGGTGCTTCGGCGAGTGGTCCTCAAACAGAAGGTATCAAAAATAAAGCTAATTTAAATGTGTGGGATGCTTGGTTTAAAGAAGAACCAGATAGATTTTACAAACATTTATCTGCTGATATAGCGTGTGATACATATAATAGATTTAAAAATGATGTCCAATTAATGAAAGCTATAAATTTTAATTCATTTAGAACTTCTATTCAATGGAGTAGATTAATTAGTGATTTAGAAACAGGTGAACTTGATCAAGATGGTGTAAGGTTTTATAATGAGTACATTGATGAAATGATTAACAATGGAATAGAACCATTTATTAACTTATATCACTTTGATATGCCAGATTATTTAATGAAAAAATATGGTGGTTTTGAAAGTAAGCATGTAGTTGATTTATATGCTAAGTTTGCCCAAAGTTGTTTTGAATTATTTGGTGATAGAGTAAAATATTGGATTACATTTAATGAACCAATTGTACCAATTGAATTTGGATACTTTTATGATGCACATAAGCCTAATAAAGTTGATCCAAAATTAGCCTTTCAAGTAGGATTTAATACTATGTTAGCACATGCTAAAGCAGTTAATATTTATAAGCAAATGAATTTAACTGGTGAGATTGGAACAATCGTTAATTTAACACCAGTCTATTCTCGAAGTGAAAATGAACATGATATTAAAGCTGCTGATATGTGTGATTTGATTTATAATAGGAGCTTTTTAGAACCAATTATTAATGGTACTTTCCCAGCTCAACTTATTTCAATTGCTAAGGAATTTAATTTAGTACCAGAATATTCACAATCTGAATGTGAAGAAATTAAACGTGCGAAAATTGACTTTGTTGGCTTAAATTATTATGTACCTAGAAGAGTAATGGCTCCTAGATATGAGGTAAATTCAAATACTCCTTGGATGCCTGATAGATACTTTGATTCATATGCAATGCCTGGAAGTAGAAATAATCCTTACCGTGATAATAATGAAATCTATCCAAAAGCTTTGTATGACATGGCAATGAATATAAAAAATAATTATGGAAATATTAAATGGTATCTTGCGGAAATTGGAATTAGTATGAATAATGAGGAAGAACTGCTAAAAGATGGAATTATTGAAGATGACTTTAGAACTAATCTTTTAAAGGAACACTTCATCCAGTTGCATAAGGCTATCGAAGCGGGATCAAATTGTTTCGGTGTTCACAACTGGACTTTTATTGATAACTGGTCTTGGTTAAATTCCCATCGAAGACGATATGGTTTTTATTATCTAGATTTAGAGACTAGAGAAAGAACGCTTAAAAGAAATGGTTATTGGTTTAAAGAAGTTATTAAAAATAATGGATTTAAAAACATTTAATTTTAAAGTCTATGCGTTTACCGTTAATTAAAGTATATCTTGTTTTTTGATTTGGATTATACTTTTATGTTTTTTATAATGATGTCACAAAAATTCACGAAAGATACATTTAAAATATAAAAACAATTTTCGCTTAAAATCTAAGAAGAGCTTTTAGCAATGTCTAAAACAATCAGGAAAATATTGAGGAGCATATATGAAAAAAATAAAAAATTTAATTGTGTCAAAATATCCCAAATTAACTAATTTAATAATTAATGAAAAATTGTCTTTATATAACAAAATAGTAAAAAATAACAATGATGTAGAAATTTTCTATACCGATAACAATAGTTATAGTTTTTTGTTAGGTGAAATACTGAGCAATGTAGATGAAGTTAATTTTGAAAAAAACTACGAAACTAATTTTGTAGATTCTGCAGTAATGTTTGATCTATCAAGAAATGGTGTAATTAATTTAAAGTCAATGCAGTATATGATCGATAAGGCTGCTCTACTTGGTAATAATATAATTTATTTATATGTTGAGGATATATTATCGTTAGACGATTATAAAACTTATGGTTATTTAAAGTCTGGTTATTCAGATGATGAAATTTTTAATATTATCAATTATGCTGCTCTTTATAATATTCAAATAATTCCTGCAATTCAAACATTGGCACATTTGAATAATTTTCTCCAATGGTCTGCTTCAGATGTTACGCGCGAAGATGAACATTGTTTATTAATTTCAGATGAGCGTAATTACGTTTTTATTGAAAGTGTGATTAAAAAATGTGCATACTTATTTAAGACTGATAAAATTCATATTGGAATGGATGAAGCTGATGGGGTTGGAATAGGTACAAGTTATGAGTTATTCAATAAACCCGATAAATTTACAATGTTATGTACTCATATTGATCGAGTTGTTGATATTACAAACAAATATAATCTAGAACCAATTATGTGGTCAGATATGTTTTTTCATTTATTAGCCAAAGATTCGACGCGACGTTATTGGAATTCTAATGTCGACTTTTCTAAAGAACGCTTATCTAAATTTAAACACAACATTGGATTAATGTTTTGGGAATATGGTTCTGTAGATCAGCCATGGTATGAAGAAATATTTGCGTTGCATAAAAAAATTTCTTCAAATATAATTTTTGCTGGTGGGATGCACACTTGGAATCGATTTTTTGCTAATCATACAAAAGCTTTAGCGACATCTATTTCTGCTATAAATGCAGCAAAAAAATGTAATGTCGACCAAATTGTTGCTACAAGTTGGGGCGATAATGGTCAAGAATGTACTTTAAATAATACTTTATATGCAATGAGCATATTTGGCTTTCTAAAGTATAGTAATTCAATTGACAATGACTATATTTTACAAAAAATGAATGCAATTTTACAGTTTGATTACAAAACCTTTCACAACGCAATCATCGATGTTGATCATTTAAGTGGGGTTAATTTAAAAGAATCTAATTTTACAAAAGCAATTTTATATCAAGATCCGATTATTGGAATGTTTGATCAATATTTAGTAGATAGTATTGATTTATTAAAAAACAGATATAATGACAAAATTATTACTTTGAAGGCTTTAGAAATTAATGATGTGATTTTTGATTTAAATCGGATTTTTATTATTGACTTATTAACTTTAATTGTTGAAAAAATTGATATTTCGATTAGACTTAAACAATTCTATCGAGAAAAAGATTATACTAATTTAAACAAGCTTATTGATACTGATGTTGTTTTACAAAAAAAATTAGTTAAAAAAATGGCAAAGTCTCATTTAAATATGTGGAATGAATTTAATAAACAAATTGGCTTTGAATATATTTCTATCCGTTATGGTGGATTAGTTAATCGATATGATGATTTAATAAGTTTAATTAATTCATATATAAATGGAGATATTGCTGCAATTGAGATGTTAGAATACGAATTTGTTAATGCTTTAGGCTACAATGATATAAGTGATTTAAATGTTACTTATCATAATTGTATTGCCGGTGGTAATTTTAAATAAGCTTTGTTGATGTTCCAAATAAATGGTTACATCATGATTTAATAACTAACATATAACTTAGGAGAAAAATGGTTAAATATACGATGATTGGGACATGGAAAATGGCAATTGATGGCTTTCATCAAGCAAAGTCAATCCTTGATGATAATTCTAACCTTGAGGATGCAATTAAGGTTGCAGTGTCTGCTGTTGAAGATAATCCAGCAAATACTTCTGTCGGTTATGGAGCACTACCTAATGAAGATGGAGAAATTGAATTGGACGCTGCATATATGAACGGGAATACACTTCAAGTTGGGGCTTTTGCCGGTGCCAAAAATATCAAAAATCCAATTGAACTTGCAATTGATTTAAGTAAACAGAAATTTAATTCTTTTTTAGTTGGTACAGGTGCTGAAAATTATGCCAAAAGTATTGGTATTAAGCAAAGACAAATGTTAAATTCGAATGCACTTGAAAAATATGAACACAAATTAATCGATATCCAAGAAAAAGGACTTTCGCCTTATGAAGGTCATGATACGGTATGCATAATTGGTAAAAAAAATGAGGAAATATCAGTGGGTGTTTCCACTAGTGGTTTATTTATGAAAAAACAAGGTCGAGTTGGTGACGCACCCGTTAGCGGAAGTGGATTTTATGCTAATAGCGATTATGGTAGTGCTGCAGCAACAGGTCTTGGAGAAGATATAATGAAAACTTGTATTTCCTATGAGATTGTCCAAAAAATGAAAAATGGATTGACCGCTAATGAAGCATGTGAAGCTGCTGTTTTAGAAGCATCAGCAATGCTTGAAAAAAAGTATAAATCATGTGGAGATATTTCAGTAGTTGCCATCGATAAAGATGGTAATTATGGTGCAGCTACTAATATAGACGAATTTCCATATGTCGTATTTAATCAAGATATGGATCCTACAATTTTAATTACCACAGATATTAGAAAAAAAACTCGATAACTACAAAACTTAATCAAGTCTCTAGTGATGTTATTATTGTAAATTGTGTTTTATTCTTTAAAAACAGGAGTGAATATGAATTTTTTTACAGAAATAGAGAAATACTACAGCTTTAAGCCAATCAAATTTGAACTTATTAAAAATGAAGAATTTAATAAAATTGAAGATAATTGCTTATATTATACTAAAAATTGTTATGCACTTAAACTACTTACAGAATATAATTTTTTAGAAAAAGAGTATGAGCTTAATTCAAATGTTAAGGAAATAGGTATGATGTTAGACTGTTCACGTGGTCGAGTTTATAATCTGGAATATATCAAAGATTTAATTAGGAAAAATGCTCTTTCAGGATATAGCTATCTTATGCTTTATTTGGAAGATTTAATAACAATTGATATTCCAAATTTTGGTATCATGCGTGGACGTTATAGTGATCAAGAAATAAGCGAAATTGTTGAATATGCAAAAATATTTGATATTGATGTTATCCCATGTATCCAAACTTTAGGACATATGGAACAATTTTTAAAATATTCATCTGCTTCTAAATATAAAGATACTAAAAATGTTTTACTAGCAGAATCAGAAGATACTAAGATTTTACTAACTACATTAATAAAAAAATGTCAAACTCTATTTAATACAAATCGCATAAACGTTGGTCTAGATGAAACGAATGATCTTGGATTTGGAAACTACATTGCTAAAAACGGATATAAAAAACAAGCAGATATCTTTTTAGAACATCTAAATTTAGTTAATAACATCTGTTTAGAACATGGTTTTACTAATGTTAATGTTTGGTCTGATATGTTTTTTTCAATTTTTTCTAACCCAGGAATAGAAGCATTGTATGATACTAGTAACCTCGACATCGAGTATGTTAAAAAGTTGATTCCTGATAATGTATCCATCGTATTTTGGGATTATTGGTCAATGAACACAGAGTATTATAAAGACCTTTATAATGTACACCAACAACTTGATGATACCTTTAAAATCGCCCTAGGACTTCATTGCTGGGGAACTCCAGTTTATGTATCACAAAATATTAAAGCAACAAAAGATGCGCTATTTCATATAAATGAATTTAAGATTGATGATATTTTATATACAATCTGGAATGATGATAATTCTTTTGTTAACTTTGAAACTGTTTATTTAGGAATGTATCGATCAGTTAATTTAATTCATAATATAGCTGATAATAAAGATGTCTTTAATTTTATTTATCAAGAAGATTATACATCTCAAGAAATTCAATCTGCTTTGACCCAACAACCATTTTCGCTTGCGGCAATTTTATGGGAAGATCCGATACTACAGCTATATTTTAAATCTCTATTGTCAAAAGAAAATTATGATTTCAGTACGATAGAAAAAGAGCTAATTGAACTAAAAATTAAAGTTGATTCAATTAATAAAATTTCTGCAAGTACCTCTTGTGTCCAAATTACAAAAGCAATAAGTAATTTGTTGTATGAAAAAGCCTCGTTCAATTTAAAAATACTTCAAGCAAAACCAGATCAGAGTGATATCGAAAAAATTAATCACATAATTGAACTAATAAAAGAATATGAAACAATTTTTTTCAAAGATTGGAAAGAAAAATCTAAATATCATGGAATCGAACGATTACAACACCGTTTTGCAGGACAAATAAGAAGATATGAAGAAATAATCTTCCGTATTAATAATAATGAGCCATTTGATGAATTATATGAATTTTTCGAAACAGAAACTAGCTTACCAACATCGTTTGAAGCACTGTCATTTTCTAATGTCATTAGATGGTAAAATATTAGCTTTCTGTTCTAAATATGTAAATTATCATAAATTTTTCACGAAAAACTTAAATCCTTTAATAGAAAATGAGCCTGAAAGGCTCATTTTCTATTGTGATCTATTTACACCACTATCTTTCTTTTGGAAAAATACATGTTAGTTACAACTTAGTATACTTCTATTTTAACTTTCCTTCAATTAAAAATATACTCTCACCAATTTCAACATAAGTACTTTTTTCATCATTTAGATATTTTGTACAAACATGAGATTCAATGTTTTTCACATCTTTTGTATCAATACACTTTAACTCTGAACTACTTAAAACTCCATTATAGGGAATTTTTTTATTGTCCAAAATTGATAAGATCAAATCATTGTTTTTCGTATATGTTTGGTTAACAGCGGTTGTAGAATAATCAATTCTAGAAGTTCCCGCACCAAAAATACTGTATGAATTATCCGAATTTTTCGACAAGAAAACAGTATAATCATTTTTAGGTTTCATAATATTTCGATATGCTCCTTCATAAAGTTCGACAATTACTTTACTCTGTGTATCAAAATATACAGGTTCAATAATGTTAATTGTTTTATCAGAATAACTTCCTTTAAGAACTTTCTTAACATTAAATTTACGCAAGCTATAAGCATCAGTTGTCATGCCATTATTATCTTTTTCTATTTCAGTATCGTTTGAACTAATTGTATTTTGTGGTGATACCGTTACTACCAAATCACTTTCATCAATTGCCTTTAGGAAACTAGTTGTCTCAAAAGTAGCCATTGCTTCAACTACTTGATAGTCTGAATATTCCGTCTTATCACTACATCCCGAAATAAAAAATATAAAAATAATCATTATAAATTTTTTCATACATCTATTCCTTTCATTTCATTATTTTTCACGTGCTAATAAAAGTATAGCAAATTATATGAAAAAAAACCTGAGCTTTTTTTAAGGTCTTTTTGCAAAATAGATTAATATATATTTTATTAAAAAAAATTGGAAACTTGACATAGAATCTGAAATAATAAAAAATTAATGTAACCGTTTTTTTTGAACAATGTTAAAATCTATGGTATAATGCTTTTGCAATATAGTTTAAAAAAAGAAAGTTAGGGATACTTTAAATTCCAAAGCAGGAGAGAGAGGAAGAAATGATTTTTTGGAAAATTACAAAAATGTGGAATTTCAAAAGCTAAAATGAAAAAAATAGTATATTTTATAGTACTTATTATAATTGTTCCTTTATTTTATTACATTCTTTTTGAATATAAAGATAACGGATTTCAGATTGTAAACTTGGAATTAATAAATAATTCTCGGAAGATAAATTTGAATAAAAAAATTAAAATTTCTAATCAAACATACACATGTGAAGAAGATCAATTCTATCAATGTAAATTGATGAATTCTAAACCAGAAGAATACATAGATGTATTAAAAATCAATGGTAATAACGTATTATATAGTGACATTGAAAATAATATTAATGCATCATCAATCGAAAGCTTCAATGTCTATTTTAATGAAAAGAAACCTGATTTAATGATTGCTCAAAGTGGGACAACAAAAAAAGTTTCAACGTATGAGTTTCATGAATTTGAAAGCAATAAAAATAGAAGTTTCACATATGACAACGACATGCAAAAATGTGATGGAAAAGAAAAATGTTATTTACTTGTTGAGTTTTTATATTTTGATAAAAAAAATAAAATAGTATCAAGTACTCTTTATCACACAACAATTGACTAAAACAAAAAGACCCGGAATAGCTCCGAGTCTTTTTAATTATTAATTGTTTAAAATTAAACTAATTCAATTTTACACATACTTGCATTATCTCCACGACGAGTGTCAAGTTTAATAATACGAGTATATCCACCTTGACGTTCTGCATATCTTGGTGCAATATCATCAAATAATTTTTTACATACAGTTTTATCATCTGCCATTGTATTGTAGATGAATGCTTCTGCACGACGACGAGATGCAACATCTCCTTTTTTACCTAAGGTAATCATCTTTTCTGCAACTTTACGTAATTCTTTGGCTTTTTCTTCAGTTGTCACAATTGATTCATGTAAGAATAAATCAGTTGTAAGTCCTCTTAATAAGGCTTTTCTTTGTGAAGAAGTTCTTCCAAGTTTACGGTAACCTTTTGATTTGTACATTTTACCTCCTATTAGTCTTCTCTAAAGCTCATTCCTTGTTCTTTTAATTGGTTTTCAATTTCATCAACTGTTTTTGCACCAATATTATCTAACGAAGAAATTTCACGTTTCGAGCGAGAACATAAGTCCTCAATTGTATTTATGTTTGCACGTTTCAATCCGTTGTAAGCACGATTCGAAATATCAAGAGTTTCAATTGATGTTTCTTCTGAATCTTCAGAAACCGGTGCAACTATTGTTTCAATTTTTTGTTCTTCAAACACTTGTGTACGTCTTATCGAATCTTCGATATCAACTAATAGTCCCATGTGACTTTGCATAATAAATGCTGAGTATGATAATGCTTCTTCAGGTGTAACCATTCCATTTGTCCAAATGTCAACCGTTAATTTATCATAGTTCGTTTTATCTCCAACCCTTGTATCACTTACTGAATAAGTAAATTTAGAAATTGGTGTGAAAATTGAATCTACATAAATTTCACCTGATTTTTTTTCTTTACCACGGTTTTCCTCAGCAGGTACGTATCCACGTCCTTTAGTAACAGTAAGTTCCATTTCAAATGGAGTTGAACTTGATAATGTTACGATCTTAAGTTCTTTATTAATCACTTCAACTCCAGGTGGACACTCAATATCACCGGCTAATAGTTCACCTTGTTTGTTTCCACGTAAAATTAGTTTGTATTCTTCATCTTGAGAATCATCAATACGTACTTTTAAATCTTTTACTGATAGAACAATTGTTGTAATATCTTCAACTGCATTATCAATTCTCGCAAATTCATGTGCAATGTCTTTGATATTAATTTTTGTTACTGCTCCACCAGGCAGAGTTGATAAAGCAATACGACGTAGAGCATTTCCTACTGTGATACCAAATCCACTCTCTAGTGGTTCAATTTCGAATGTTTTGTGAAACATATCGCGTGCATCATCTATTACTTTGATCTTAGGAAAGACGATGTCAAAATTATATTTATTTTCCATCTATTTCTCTCCTTATCGTTTATTTTTCGGTGGACGACATCCATTGTGTGGACGTGGTGTACGATCTTTAATTGAGACAATTTCAATTCCCACACCTTTTAAAGTTTTAATAGTTGTGTCACGACCTGGACCTGAACCTTTTGTTTCAACTTTAAGTTTTCTAATACCCATTTGTTGTGCAGTTTCTGCAACTTTGGTAGCAGCTTGTTGAGCGGCAAATGGTGTAGATTTCTTCGAACCTTTAAAACCAGCAACACCAGCTGAAGACCAAGCAACAGAGTTACCAGCATCATCAGTAATGTTAATAATTGTATTATTCCAGTTAGAGTGGATATGTACAATTCCTGATTCTAATTGTTTTTTGATTTTTTTCTTACCTTTTTTTACAGCCATTTTTACCTCCTATTGTTATTTTTTCTTGTTAGCTACAGTTTTCTTTGGACCTTTTCTTGTACGTGAATTATTTTTCGTGTGTTGTCCACGAACTGGTAAACCACGACGGTGTCTGATTCCACGGTAACTTCCGATTTCCATTAAACGTTTAATATTTAAGCTCACTTCACGACGTAAGTCACCTTCAACTTTTAATTTTTCAATTTCAGTTCTGATGCTTGCTAAATTGTCTTCCGTTAAATCTCTAACACGCACATCTTCAGAAATACCTGTATTTTTCAAGATTTCTTGTGCTGTGTTTTTTCCGATTCCAAAAATATATGTTAGAGAAATTACGACTCTTTTCTCACGTGGAATATCTACTCCTGCAATACGTGCCATATATTGACCTCCTCTATTTATCCTTGTCTTTGTTTGTGCTTAGGGTTGTTACAAATAACTCGTACAACACCTTTTCTTTTGATTACTTTGCAGCTTTCGCAAATTGGTTTTACTGATGCTCTTACTTTCATTACGCCTCCTTATTTATTTGAAACGATATGTAATTCGACCTTTTGTTAAATCATATGGTGATAATTCAACAAGAACACGATCTCCTGGAATAATACGAATATAATTTTTACGGATTTTCCCTGAGATATGTGCCAATATTTCCATCCCATTATCTAATTTAACTTTGAAAATAGTATTTGGTAAAATATCAAGTACAACCGCTTCGATTTCAATGGCTTCTTGTTTCATCAATTTCCTCCAGTAATTTTGTCAATATGTCATATCCTGTTTCTGTGACTACGATTGTATGTTCAAAGTGGGCCGAAGCTTTTTTATCAGCTGTCCATGTTGTCCAACCGTCACTTCCAAACTTTATTTCATCACATCCTAAGTTTAACATTGGTTCGATGGCTAGTGTCATACCTACTTTTAATGTAGGCCCATGTCCTGGTTCACCGTAATTCAATATTTCCGGTGCTTCATGTAGTTGTCTTCCAACCCCATGACCAGCCATTTCTCGAACAATCCCAAGTTTATGTTTATTAGCATAAGCTTCGATTGCATGCGAGACATCCGATAAGCGGATTCCTGCTTTTATTGTTTCTAATCCACGCCATAGTGAATTTTCTGTTTCGGTTAATAACCGTTGTTTTTCACTATCAATTTTACCTACCGGATATGTCCATGCACTATCACCAAAATATCCTTTGTAATTGACACCAATATCAATACTAATTATATCACCTTCAACT
>JBOFGK010000019.1:0-35955 GCA_051649085.1 Mycoplasmatales bacterium
ATGCCTTTCCGGAAAAAGATTTTTGGAAAAATGTCAATCTAGAACTTTATCGTCAAAAATACCATACAAGTTTTGGTTCAATGCGTTATTATCGTGATCCATTGAAGTCAGATCGAGATTATATTATGCATATTTTTGAAGAACTTGGTGAATTTACAAGGAAAGATATTCCAAGAGGGAACTTAATTTCTAAATCAATTGAACAAGTCATTAATCAAAAGCGAATGGATTTTACCTATTTACAGATTGATGAAAGTGTTTTTGTAACAGAATCTAGAATGAGTGAAATGGGAATTAAAAGAGAGCAATTATTTAAGTTTATTGAAGAAGTAGAAAAAAAAGTAGCACAATTTGAATATTTTACAATTAATGATATTGAAGAAGAAATAAAGAAATCGCCACTAGCAGCCCATAGCTTTAAAGAGATTTTCTATATTCGCTTATTAGTTAATTCACAAAAATTCAATGTATTTTCAGTTTGTGGACAAAAAGTATTAGTAAAAGCAAGTTCAAAATTATCAACAGAAAATTATTTGATGACTTTAATCGAAAAAAATCATGTGAAAACAATGGAAAGTTTAATGACAATTATGGAGGCGGAATTTAAGGTTTCTTTAAGAGTTGAAAATATTCGTAGATTTGTGAAAAAATTCGGTAATATCATACCATTTAAAAAATAAAAAGAAAGAAATATCGTTAGTCATTTTGACTTATACGATATTCTTTTTTTGTTTTAAATGTGAGAAAGCCATGTACATTGGCTAAAATGGCAATCAGAAAATGTGGCTTCAAAGCTTGAATTTTCTGGGCTGCAAGCGTAAATACCAATGTTGATATTTGCAGCGCCTTTAGTTAAATGAAAAATTCGCATTTGTTGATAATTGAGTCCATCAAGTGAGTTTTCGATACAAAAATCACTGTTTCTTCTACTTAAACGATAATACATATATTTTTGAGTTGCTTCAATATCGGTTGTTGCCCAATCCGAATAACCATTATTTGTGACGACACTACCTAAACGCTGGATTGTTTCGTTCTCATATTCAATGGATGCTTTAAACCAATTTTTTGAATCGAGATAAATAATAACTCCACATTGATCAAATCGCTTCTTACTATCAAATTCTGTTTTAACGATAAATGAAAAAAATTGCTCATCAGTAGTAGTTAAAAGTGCAGGAGCATTATCATTTTGAAAACCATAATATGTTTGTTGCCAAAAATCAGTGTGCTTTTCTGTTTGGATTACTATTTTCTCGGAATCAAACTTCCATGTTTTTGGCTCATTTATCCACTTAAGTGATTGCATTGTAAACTGTGAAATCATTACTCTCCTTTTAAAAATGTTATTTGTTAATTTGGAAATCGACATATTTTAAATTTATTATAGCAAATTATCGATTTGCATTGGTTTAAATCCATTTATTAATAGCAAATAATCAGAAAAATTAATAAAAAACTAAAAAAATCCAAATGGGAGAAGAAATATGCTAAAATATACTAGTGATTTATTCTTGGTTTTAATTGGCCCAATCTGATTATTACGAAGTATAAATTTAAAAAAAACAAAATTGGGAGAGACAATGACAAAAGAACGTCGTCAAGAAATCGTAGCTACATACGGTAAAGATGCAAATGATACTGGAAATGCTGCAGTACAAATTGCATTATTAACAGAAGAAATTAACCACTTAAATGCTCACTTAGCAATTCATAAAAAAGATAATCACTCAAGACGTGGGCTATTAAAAAAAGTTGGGAAAAGAAGAAATTTACAAAAATTCCTAAACAAAAAAGACCACGATGCATATAAAGAACTAATTGCAAAATTAGGATTAAGAAGATAAAACAAAAAATACCTTTTAGGTATTTTTTCTAAATAATAGGAGTTAAGATGGACCATATTGAAGGTTTTAGCGAACAAATGGAAGTTCGTTTAGGAAAAGTAAGTGCACTTAAAGAAAAAAATATTGAAGCTTTTGCAAATGGATTTAAACCTGAGTATAAAGCACAACAAATTTTAGATGATTATGATCAATTTGAAAAAGAAGCATTAAGTGAAATGGAGCCAATTGTTGTTTCAATTGGAGGGCGAATTATTGCCAAACGTGGACAAGGAAAAGCTGGATTTGCAGAGCTTAAAGATTCAACAGCGAGAATTCAATTATATTGTGCACAAGATAACTTAAGTGAAGATGACTTTTTTGTTTGGCAACAACTTGACTTAGGTGATATTGTGTACGCTAAGGGTGAGATTTTTAAAACAAAAGTTGGAGCACTAGCTGTTCGTGTTCGTGAATTTAAAATGTTAACAAAGGCCCTTCGTCCATTACCCGAAAAATATCATGGATTAACTGACGTTGAAGAAAGATATCGTCGTCGTTATGTTGATTTAATTGTTAATGATGAAAGTAAAAAAGTTTTAACAAATCGTTCAGTTATTATAACTGAGCTTCGTAATTATCTAGTTGAAAATGGATTTTTAGAAGTTGAGACTCCAATCTTGCAAACAGTAGCTGGTGGGGCTGCAGCTCGTCCGTTTGAAACTTATCATAATACTTTAGATATTCCAATGTACTTACGAATTGCGACAGAGTTGCACTTAAAGCGATTAATTGTTGGGGGCTATGATAAAGTGTTTGAAATTGGTCGTTTGTTTAGAAATGAAGGAATTTCAATTAAGCATAATCCGGAATTTACAACGGTTGAACTTTATGCTGCTTTCCATGAGATGGAAGACATGATGCAAATAACAGAAGAGATTATCAAACGTTTATGTCTAAAAGTTAATGGTACACTTGAAATAGAGTATGATGGAACAAATTTATCGTTAGCTAAATTTGAAAAAATCCATATGGTCGAACTTGTGAAAAAAGTAACTGGTGTCGATTTTTGGAATGTTTTTGAAATGGATGAGGCGGTAAAACTTGCAAATGAAGTGGGTGTAAAGTTAAATGATCACCACTTTGGGATTGGTCACGTAATAAATGAGTTCTTTGAACAAAAATGTGAAGAAACATTAACACAACCAACATTTGTTTTTGGACATCCAATTGAAATATCGCCACTAGCTAAGGTTAATTTAGAAGATAACCGTTTTACAGATCGTTTTGAATTATTTATTGATAAACGTGAATATGCAAATGCATTTAGTGAGTTAAATGATCCACTTGATCAACTAGCACGATTCCAAGAACAAGTTAAAGAAAAAGATTTAGGAAATGATGAAGCAACAGATATTGACTATGACTTTGTGGAAGCACTTGAATATGGAATGCCACCAACTGGTGGATTAGGTTTAGGGATAGATCGTCTAATCATGCTACTAACAAATTCTAAATCGATTAGAGATGTTATTTTCTTCCCAACGATGAAAAATAAATAAACAATTTAAATTGTCTATTAATTAATAAAAATGGATTAAAAGTAAATGAGAGTATACTGCTTTCATTTACTTTTAAAGTTTAAATTAAGAGGTCCAATGCGCTATAAATTAATAATAAGTTATGATGGAACAAATTATAATGGTTATGCAACCCAACCAACAAAAACAACAATTCAAGATACTATCGAAGCTGTATTAATTCGTTTAGAAAAGCGTAAAATACGGATAATTGGGGCATCAAGAACGGATAGTGGGGTTCACGCACATTGTCAAGTTGTTGTATTTGATTCGGAAAAAGTGTGGTTGTCGACAAAATTAAAAAAAGCAATGAACGCCAATCTACCAGATGAAATAAATGTTGAACATGTTGAAGAAGTATCCGAAGAGTTTCATCCGAGATATCACGCTAAATATAAAGTGTATCGTTATTATTTAAATCAAAATTACAATTTATTTAATCGAAACTTTGAATACTATTGTCCATATAAATTGGATGTTGGGGCAATGCAAGCGGCAATTAAGTTATTTGAAGGAACTCATGATTTTACAGCTTTTAGTTCGGTTAATTCGGATGTGATGTATAAAGTAAGAACAATTTATCATGCAAAAATCATTCAAACGGGTAGTTTATTAACATTTGAATTTTGTGGAAATGGCTTTCTCTATAATATGGTAAGAATTTTAGTTGGGACATTAATTTCAATTGGCCAAGGAAAATTAAAAGCTACACAAATTAGTGAACTGTTTTTAAGTAAAGAACGTGATGATCACGCAGTAACAGCACCGGCTCGTGGCTTGTTTCTTGAAGAAATCGGTTATACTAGCTATCAAGATAGTTTGGGAGAATAAATGACAACATTTGTATATAGTGAAAGTAAATTTTTAATTGATACTTTTGTGAAAAAACATTTACCAGAAACTGAAATTGTGACGCTTGACTTTAATCAGTTAGGTTTGATGAATTTACATCAAGAAGTTAATCAAATTAGTTTATTTGCAGAAAATTTTTATGTGATTGAAAATTTCAATTTATTTGAAAAGAAACTTGAAAAATTAATTGAAGTAGATCACGTATATTTAAATGAAATTTTAGCTGCTGAAAATTGTTTGTTTGTACTAGCTAAACCAATCAAAAGCGATAATAATTTGTTTTTGGATTTTCGTGATTTAATTGATTATCATTTACTTGTTAGTGATGAAAAAGATATTCAAAAACAACTTTATCAATTTATTCGAGAAAATGAACTAAAAATTGAACCAGATGCTATGCAAATTTTATTGGCAAATTTTCCAAATAATCCTTATGCCGTAATCAATGAACTGAAAAAAATGTCGTGCTTGACCAATAAAGAAGAAATAACTAAAGAAATTGTTGAATCATTCTCGTACAAAACAGTTGAAGCTAATATTTTTCAATTATTTGAATTAATTTTGAAAAAACGCAAAAAAGAAAGTTACAAGTTTTACTTAAATTTGCTAGATGAAGGTTATGAACCAGCAGCGATTTTTGCAATTTTCACTAGTCAATACAAAATATTTTACAAAGTTAAATTACTTCAAACAAAAGGTTTTGACTTCAAAAAAATCGCCCATTTGCTTAAAATAAATGAGTATCGTTGTAAAATGATAGTTCAAAATATCCGAGGTTATCGTCTAGAAGAACTTGAACGCTTATATTTGAAAATTGGGCAAGTTGATTACGAGTTTAAAGCTGGAAAACAATTAATTGAAATAAGTATGCCATTGTTGCTCATTTGAGTTTACAAGCAAAGCCATTAAAACTAGTAAGTCAAAAAGTTAAATACTTGCTAAAGTATTAAAGATATAAGTTTAAGGTATAAAGAATGCTATAATATGCTTATAAAATAAAAAAGAGAAAAGGAAGTAAATGGAAAAAAATCAAATAATAAATAATGTAACAGTCGTGGATTACTCGTTTTTAGGTCAAGGTGTCGTTAAAGTTGATAACTTTGCAATCTTCGTGAAAAGTGCAGTCGTTGGTCAAGTTCTTGATATTAAGCTTTTAAAAGTAAGTAAAAAGTTCGCTTTTGCTAGAATTGAAAAAATAGTCAGTGATGTTTCAGCCCATGTTGCAGCTAAATGTTCTGTTTATTCAAAATGTGGTGGTTGTCAAATTCAACATTTAAGTTATGAAGAGCAATTGAATTTTAAAGCAAGTGTTGTGAAAAATTTACTAGACAAAGCGAAGATTACGACAAAAATTAATCGGATTATCGCAAATGATGCGGCCTACGAATACCGTAATAAAATTTCACTACCATTTCAAATGATTAATGGTCAGGTAAAACTGGGATTTTATAAAGAAAGATCAAATGATTTAGTAACATTTGATACATGTCATTTACAATCAAAACTTGCTAATCAAATTTTAAAAGACGTTGAGCAATTGATGGATGAAGTTGGTGAAACTTGTTATAATCGTATAACCAAAAAAGGTAATTTACGTCATTTATTTATTCGTGAAAGTGCTGAAATAAACGCAATAATGCTTGTTTTTGTCATTAATCAAAAAAAAATTAGAAATCTTGACTTAGTAATTGAAAAATTAACTTCTAAATATCCTGAAATTAAAACAATCAGCTTAAACATAAATAAAAATGATAATAATGTCATATTAGGTCCGGATAATCAAATTATGTTCGGTGAAGAGACGATTACAATGAAATTACAAGCATTAAATTTAAAGCTTAGAACTAATGATTTTTTCCAAATTAACGTAAACCAAACAATCAATTTATATAATGAAGTAAAACGTCATTTAACACCGAATGATCAATTAGTATTAGACGCATATAGTGGTGTTGGTAGTATCGGACTGTTTATTGCAGATGCGGCTAAAAGCGTAGTTGGTGTTGAAATTGTTGAAAGTGCAGTGATAAGTGCAACTGAAAATGCGAAGCTAAATAACATAGATAATGTGAGTTTTGAGTGTAAAAATATGAATGAATATCAAAATGTAGAATTTCCATTTGATACGGTAATTGTCGATCCACCAAGAAGTGGCTTGGATAGTAACTTCATTCAGCTATTAAATGAAAAGCAACCGAATAAAATTATTTATGTTTCATGTAATCCAAATACTTTTGTCCAAAATGTAACAGAATTACTGCCAAATTATCAATTGGTTTCAGTTACACCAGTCGATATGTTTTCACAAACACATCATATTGAAGTTGTTGGAGTACTAGAAAAAAATAAGTAGTTACAAACAAAATAAAATATTTTAAGGAGTCAGATGAGTATAATCTTAGCAATTGAGACGAGTTGTGATGAGACTTCTATCGCTGTTGTGGAAAATGGGGTTAAAGTCCATTCACTTGTAACAAATACCCAAATTGAACATTTTGCTAAGTTGGGTGGTGTTGTCCCAGAAATGTCGGCTAGAATGCATTTAATGAATTTACCATTTGTTTATAAGCAAGCGTTAGATGAAGCGAAGATGACAATTACTGATATTGATCAAATAGCGGTTACAGCAGGACCAGGTTTAATCGGTTCGCTTTTAAGTGGTATTTCCTTTGCTAAAAGTCTATCAATCTTACATAATATTCCACTTGTAGCAGTTAATCATATGCAAGCACATATTTACGCTTTAGAACTTGAATATGAAATTACATATCCAATGCTGAGTTTAATTGTTTCAGGGGGACATACGGAACTAGTTTATTTAAAAGAGGAGTTTTCGTTTGAACTTGTTGGTGAAACATTAGATGATGCGGCTGGAGAGTGTTATGACAAAATAGCCAAAATCCTCGAACTTCCATATCCTGGTGGTCCACAAATTGATCGTTTAGCAAAATTGGGTCAAAATACATATGAACTGCCTAAACCCAAAAATGATCAAACTTTAGACTTTTCATTTAGTGGACTTAAAAGTGCATGTTTTAATCAACTTAATTCCCTTAAAATGAAAGGTGAAGAAATTAGAGTGAATGATTTTGCTTGTTCCTTCCAAGAAACAGTTATTAACTCATTAATTAGTAAACTACAGATGGCAGAAGCAAAATATCAACCGAAAACGATTGCAATTGTTGGTGGGGTTAGTGCGAATTCTCGCTTAAAAGAACGTGCTCAAGTTGTTTTTCCAAACGTGTTAATTCCAAGTCTTAAATATTCAACAGACAATGGAGCGATGATTGGAGCTGTCGCTCACCATCAAATTAAACGTGGTAAGTTTGCATCTGTAAGCTTGAATGCAAATCCGGGTGCAACAGTTGAGGATCAATTATGAATCGACTAAATAAAGTGCAACTTGAAGCAATTCAAGCTGAGAATAATGTAGTTGTGATTTTAGCAGGGGCCGGTAGTGGGAAAACTACTGTTCTTGTCAAAAAAATAGAATATTTAATTTTAGAACAAGGGGTTGAACCGGGTTCAATTCTTGCGATTACATTTACTAATAAAGCAGCCAAGGAAATGAAAGAACGATTAACAACTAATTTAGGTCCATATGCGAGCGCTGTCTGGGTAATGACCTTTCATGCGTTTGCAGTTAGAGTTATACGTCAACAAATTAGTAAATTACCAGCGTACAATCAAAAATTTTTAATCATTGATGACGATGATAAAAAGAAAATTTTGAAGAAATACATTAAAGATAACTTTTTGGAACTTAAGCCACAGCAATGCGTATATGCAATTAGTTCGGCTAAAGCTTATGCAACGGATATAGATGATGTAGAATTTGGAATCGACGAAGAATACCGAAGTGTTTATCGATATTATACTGAGTATTTAAAAGCAAATAATGCAATGGATTTTGATGATTTATTATTATATGCTCATTGGTTGTTATCCTTAAAAGATGTTCAAGTCTATTATCAAACAAAGTTTAAATATATTCATGTAGATGAATTTCAAGATACTTCTTCGATTCAAGCAGAGATGCTTAAATATATGAAGAGTTCAACAAATAAATTATTTATTGTCGGAGATATTGATCAATCGATTTATACTTGGCGTGGAGCAGTAGTTGATAATATGCTGAAAATAGAGCAAGTTTATAAAGATGTGAAAATCATAAAGCTTGAGCAAAATTATCGTTCTACGTCAACTATTCTTGATTCAGCCAATAGTTTAATTGAAAATAATCTTAATCGTTTTGAAAAAGAATTGTGGACAGAAAACGTTGGTGGTCAAGCGATTAGTTGGACCCAAGCAACAAGTATGAATCAAGAGGCAACTAATACAGTACGAGAAATTGATTCATTAATTGATAATGGTCATCCAATGAATGAAATTGCAGTTTTATATCGGTACAATTATCAATCTAGAAAAGTTGAGGAAGAATTAGTAAAAAAAGGAATTTCGTACGTTTTGTATGGCGGATTACGTTTTTACGAACGAATGGAAATTAAAGATGTACTTGCTTATTTAAGATTAATTGTTAATCCAAACGATAATATAAGTTTTTTACGAGTGGCAAATGTCCCTAAGCGAAAAGTTGGAGAAATTGCTTTAAATAAATTGATGAATTATGCAACAGATAATCAAACATCTTATTTAAAAGCAGGGCTTGAAATTGGTGCAAAGTCTTTACGAGAATTTATTGAAAAGGTGACATCTGTAAATCAAGTGAAACTAATTGAAGATTTTCAAGTTGAAGTAATGAATTTCCTCCAAGCAATTAATTATTTTGACTACTTAACTGAGTATGATGACAAAGGAGAAGAACGTCGTCAAAATGTTGAGGAATTACTAAATGGAATTGCGGAAATTTTAAGTGAGGGTGAACAAACACTTGAAGATTATTTAAGTGAAGTTGCAATCTTTTCTGAAAAGACAGAAGTTGATGAAGACACAGTTGTTTTATCAACAATTCATGGTGCCAAAGGTTTAGAGTTTGATTCGGTTTTTGTAATTGGAATGTGTGAAGGAAAATTTCCTAAGGAAGCCGCACTTTTCGATGAAACAGAACTTGAAGAAGAACGTAGATTATGTTATGTGGCGATTACGCGTGCTCGACATCAATTATATGTTTCAAATTATCTCTATGACTATACAGGAAATTATTTAGAAGCCTCAAGATTTATTGGTGAAATGGGGATCGAAAGTCAAAGTGTTGGTTGGGATGATTTTATTTTTTAAAAAACAAAAATATCAGTTTGATGGGTACTTTACAAATTTAAACGCTTTTTGTAAAAAACACAGACCATTTCTAAAAAATACGTGCGAACATTTGTAAATAAAGGAATATTTAATTGAAAAAAATCCAAAAGTATGGTATAATTATACGTGAGTAAATTAATATAAATGTATTTTACTCCTTGCGAAATATCGCCGAAAAAGACCAAAAGGAGGATAAGATGAAGAAATACGAGGTTGGATTTATTGTACGTAGTACAATTGATCAAGAAGCTGCAACTGCTGTAGCTGATAGATTAAAAGCGATCTATACTGAAAATGATTGTTCAGTGTTAGAAGAAGTTAATTTAGGTGTTAAAGAACTTGCGTATACAATTGATAAAAAGTATACATCAGGTTACTACACATTCTTAATTGTTGATGCAACACATGAAGCTAATTTAGAATTCGAAAGAATTTGTAGAATTAGTGAAGACGTTATTCGTTTCATGGTAATCGATGTAGATAATGTTGCTGGATCAACATTAGATATCATTAGAAAATAAATTGCAAATTAACTAGGAGATATTATGGTAAATAATGTGACACTTGTTGGAAGAATTACCAAAGCACCAGAATTACGTTATGGTGCAAGTGGAAATGCGGCTTGTAATTTTACGTTAGCATGTAATCGTAACTTTAAAAATGCTAATGGAGAGTATGATGCTGATTTCATTAATTGTACTGTTTTTGGAGCAACTGCCGAAAGAATGGAACAATATGTACAAAAAGGAGCATTACTAGCAGTAACAGGTAGAATTCAGACTAGAAATTATGATAATAATGCAGGTCAAAGAGTTTATGTAACTGAAGTAGTAGCATCAAACGTAACATTTTTAGAGCCTAAGTCAAACGGAGCGAGACCACAAACTCAATCAACAGGATTTAGTCCATACGATAATGTTGAATCAGCATTCAATGCAAGTGATATTAATTCTTTTTCTCAAGTTGAAGATGATGATTTACCATTCTAAATATAAAGGAGAACAATGGCTAGAAAAGTAATCAAAAAGAAACCAGCTTTTTTCCGTAGTCGTCGTGAATGTTACTTTACAAAAAATAACATTCAGTACATTGACTATAAAGATACTGATTTATTATTTAAATATATCAATGATAAAGGAAAAATCAAGTCTCGTCGTGCGACTGGAACAAAAGCAATTTACCAACGTGAGCTTGCAATTGCAATCAAAAGATCACGTCATATGGCATTAATGCCGTTCGTAAAAGTAACAACTAAATAATAATGATAAATCACACAGAATTTTTCTGTGTGGTGTTATTTTATTTATGAGGAGGTGTAATGAACTACAAAATGATTTTTAGTAATTTAGTATTGCTATTATTTGTATATTTAGGCATGAAAGTACTTGGATTTGAACTTACAACAACTTTAGTTTTTATTGGTGTTTTAGTAATTATAAACTTGATTTCAAATTATTTTATTGCTAAAAAAAATTACTTTGATTTTATTGAGAAAAACTTAAAAATTGCTAAAAATGATTTAATAGATCAATACAAAGTTGCAATAGTTGTAACTAAAGGAAAAAATGTTGTTTGGGCAAATAGTTATGCCTATAAAGAATTTCCGGAATTATTGAGTAATCAAAGGATGGAAGCAATAAATTTAGTTGAAGGAATGGATAAACTTAAATTTAAAAACAAAATTTATAATGTTGAACAGACAGAAAGTACTTACTTTTTAACGAATATTACAAATGAACAACGTGCAATTAATCAACTAGAAAAGCTACAACTAGTCATTGGATTACTACAAATTGATAATTATTACTATTTGGAAAGTACAATGCCTCGAGATCAATTTAGTGAAATGGATGTTATTATAAAGCGTGAAATTTATAAAAAATTAACAGAATATGGAATATATTATCAGGAAATAAGTGATGATAAATTTCATCTAAATATTCCAATTGATGTTTTGAATAAACAGCAAGATAAACGCTTTCCATTTATTCAAGAAATAGTAGATATTGTTGGTGCACAAAATTTCGAAACATCGTTAAGTTTTGGAATTGCAACTAACTATGAATCTGTACTAATGATTGGAACTCGTGCTCAAGAAGCACTTGACCTTGCAATAAGTCGTGGTGGTGGACAAATTGTTATTTTCAATGCAGAAAAACGAAAATATATTGGTGGAAAAATTACCGCAGTTAAAAGTTCTTCGAAACTTAGAAGTCGAGTTGTCTTTAATACAATTAAGAATATGATTAAAGATCGTGACTGTTTATACTTAGTGACACACAAATATGCTGATTATGATGGACTTGCAAGTATGATGATTTTATCAGACTTAATTAGAAATGTTAATGAGCGGATTGAAATTAAAATTCTGGTTGATGAAACGACTGATCAGAAGATGCTTGCCAAGTTTCATAAATTAAAAAATCTAAATATTGCTTACAGTACAGTAATTGATAAAACTCAAACGAATTTATTAATTGTTGTTGATACGCAAGCAAAAGATTATTTATCGCATCCACAAGTGTTTTCACAAATTGACGATGTAATTGTAATTGATCATCACCAAACGCCAGAAAATTACATTGGAACATCATTATTTAGTTGGATAGAACCAAGTGTCTCATCTACAGTTGAGATGTTATTAGAAATTATGATTTCACAGCAATATAAAATGACAGATAAGGAACGAGTAAAATTTGCATTATTAGGAATTTTGACGGACACGAACAACTTCTTATTTAGAACGGATAGAAATACACTTGAAGCTACTTCGTATTTAGTTGGAATGGGTGTCGAAATTGTGCAAGCTTTAGAAGAAATTGAATTTAGTTATGAACAATTTACTGAGCGTCAAGCGTTAATTAATCAAGCAAATTTTGAAAAAAACATTTGTATTGTTGAAGCAAATTATAATGTTGAAAGTGTGATGATGAGTATTGTTGGTAATGAATTATTGAAAATAGATGGTATTGATTGTGTCTTGCTAACGGCGCCGACAAATAACAATAATAAATATAACGTTAAATTAAGAACGTCGAGTAAAATAAATAGTAAAAGAGTTATTGAAGAATTCGGTGGTGGAGGACATGCTTCTCAAGCAGCCGGAGTCTTAACTTACGAACAAATAAATGATTTAAAGAAATTATTAATGAGATTGGAGATATAATGAAAGTAATATTATTAGAGAATGTAAAAAAAGTAGGAAATAAAAATGAAGTAGTTGAAGTATCGACAGGATTTGCGCAAAATGTGTTATTTAAAAAGAAACAAGCGGTTGAAGCAAATGAAACTAATTTAGCGAAATTAAATGCACGACTTGCAAACGATGAGGCAGACTACCAAGCTTCAAAAGAAGAGGCACTAGAAATAAAAGCCAAAATGGAAGCAGTTGAATATGAATTCAAATTAAAAGCTGGTAAAAATGGAGCGGTTTTCGGAAGTGTTTCAACTAAACAAATAATTGCTAAACTAAAAGAAGTTGGTTATTCAGTTGATAAAAAGCAAATTCATTTAGAACCAATTTCGCGTTTAGGCTATGAAACAGTGAAAGTAAAATTACATAAAGAAGTTGAAGCAGAAATTAAAATATTAATCAAAGGAGAATAATGTCTGAAGCTCAAAGAACAATTCCTCATAGTATTGAAGCTGAACAGGCAGTTATCGCTTCAATACTAATTGATCCGGAAAAAATCCGTGAAATTAGTGAGATTTTAAGCCCAACTTATTTTTACCATAAAGCAAATGAAATAATATTTGATACATTTCTTCAAATGCAAAGAGAACAAATTGTTATCGATATTTTAACGGTTAAAAGTTACTTAGAAGCAAAAAAAGCACTGGCAACAGTAGGTGGTGTTGAATATTTAATTGATTTAGCAGATGCAATTCCAACTTCAGAAAATGCGGGTGAATATGCGAAAATTATTCACGATAAATTTGTTCTTCGTGAGACAATAAAACGTGCAAACGATATTTTAAATGAATCGTATCAACCAATAAGTGCGCATCAGTTAATTGAATTTGCAGAAAAAGAAATTTTTTCACTTAGTAAACTAATGAGAAGTGAGGATTTTTTAAATTGGAATGATGTCATTACAAAATCATATAGTGAATTAATTGAAAGAATTGCGCAAGATAATAAAAAAATTACTGGTTTAAGTACAGGATTTGTTAACTTGGACAGTTTGACAGCCGGACTTCAAAAATCCGATCTAATTATTTTAGCCGCTCGACCATCAGTTGGAAAAACAGCCTTTTCCTTAAATTTGGCTAGAAATGTTGCCTTTAAAAATAATGCTCATGTCGCTTTCTTTTCTTTAGAAATGGCAGCAGATCAATTACTGACAAGAATGCTTGCGTCGGAAACAAAAGTCCCCATCCAAAAAATTAAACTTGGGACAATTACACAAGAAGAACAGCAAATCATTAACAATGGATATGATGAATTATCAAAACTCCACTTCTATGTTGATGACACGGCTGGGATTAAAATTGGTGATATTAAAAGTAAATGTCGAAAGCTAAAGTTAGAGTCTGGACTTGACATGATTTTAATTGATTATCTACAATTAATTACAACAAATGGAACAATCGAAAACCGTCAACAAGAAGTATCGTTTATTTCTCGTGAGTTAAAAGGACTTGCTAAAGAATTAAATGTGCCAATTGTTGCTTTATCACAGCTATCACGTGGTGTAGAACAACGTGCGGATAAGCGACCGATGATGTCAGATATTCGAGAGTCAGGATCAATTGAACAAGATGCCGATATCATTATGATGCTATATCGTCCAGAATATTATGGTGCAAATTTAGAAGATGGAGAACTTGAACAAATGTATGAAGGAAAAACCGAACTTTCACTTGTTAAACATCGTAATGGAGAGACTGGAACATTAGAATTTAAATTTGAAAAAGAAGTTAACCGCTTCCGACCAATTATAGGAGAAACATATGAGTAAACTTCGATATATAATTTGGTTTTTCTCTCTTTTAATCTTTGTTTCGATCGTATCAGTACTTGGTTTTATTGAAACAAATGATACGAAAGACCCTAAAATGAATTCAGTCTATATGGTTTATAATGATAATGCGCTAATTGGTCAAGTCTCAAATGAAGGAATGCAATCACAAATTGTGGAAAAAATAAAAACGGTTGAAGAAAAAAATACAGAACCAGATGTTGCTACAAAGAATTTAGAAACAAATACAAATATAAAAAAATATGATACCTTTTTAACCTTTTCCCCTGAACTTGAAAATCAAGTTGTCCAAAAAGTAAATGAAAATACTAAGTTACTTGATTGGGGTTATAAATTAACGGTTGATAAAAAAGAATATTATTTACAAGAAGATCAAGATATCCAATGGGTAAAAGATAAAATTATTGAAACGGAATTAAATGATTCAACAGCCTATCTAAATTATAAAGAAACAGGAGTTGTGCAACCTTTTACTAAAGATGGAGTAAAACTACTGAAAATGGAATTTGAAGATAAGATGGAAGTTGAAAAAAAACAAGTCCCAATTGATGAAGTAATAACTAAAAAAGAAGATCTATTATTTGAGTTAACTCACAATAAAGATGAACCGAAGAAAGAAATGTTAGTAACAGCTGGTGTTTCACTTGAACAAATTGCTAAAGAAAATAATCTTACAATAGATGAACTTCGGTTAAATAATCCCGAACTTGCTGGTTCGGCAACGGTCTTTGATGGTCAAAAACTTATTGTCAATAAACCAGAACCACAATATAACCTTGCAGTTTATACACAAAAAGTTGTGACAGAAGAAATGGATTTTCGTATAGAAAAACGACGTACAAAAGCACTTTATCTTGGTCAAGAACAATTAGTTTCAGCTGGTAAAAAAGGTGTACAAGAAGTAACGTATTTAAATAAATTAGTTAATGGTGAGTTAGCATTTCAAGAACCAACAAATTATAATGTATTAGAATTGCCAATTAGTGAAATCTATAATGTTGGTGATTCAGAAGTGCCTGGTGTTGGGACAGGGACTCTAACAAAACCAATCGATTTACCGATAAGTTGTGGATATGGATGTTATAATGGACACAAAGGGTCAGATTTCCAAACAGGTCAAGTAATTGGAATACCAATTTATGCTGCAGATAATGGTGTAATAACTGCTCAAACAGGTGGAACTTGGGACTGGAATGGATATGGTAATTTAATTGAGATTGATCATAATAATGGTTACTTCACAAGATATGGACACTTAATGGAAGGTGGAATTAGAGTAAGTCCCGGTCAAAAAGTTGCAAAAGGTGACTTGATTGGATATTCTGGAAATAGTGGACTCTCGACAGGACCACACCTTCACTTCGAACTTAGATATGGAAGTAGTGCCTTAAGTTCTACACCATTTGACTCTTCAATTTATTTAGACGGGAGTAGATCGTATATTGGTGCGAGGTAAGAAAATTTCTAGTTGAATACAAATGTAAAAAAGGACAATTATGAGTAAAAAAATAAATGAACTGATATCAAGTTTAATGAAGTTGCCGAGTGTTGGTGAAAAGACAGCAAGTCGTTACGCATATGCATTAGTAAATGATCAAGAAGCAATTAGTGAATTAATTCAAAGATTAAGTATGGCCCAAACAATCGTAAAATGTACTAATTGCCAAAGGTTAAGTGATGAAGAATTGTGTGAAATTTGCTTGGATAATGCTCGTAAAAGCAGTCCTCTCATTGTTGTGGAAGGCAGTCGAGATATCGACAAAATAGAAAATATCTTTCCAGGAATGTATCAATTTCACGTTTTAGGTGGAGTTGTAGATCCATTAATTGGAATGAATATTGAAAATTTAAGTTTTAATAAGCTTTTTGAAAGAATTGGAACAGGTACATTTAAAGAATTAATGCTAGTTTTACCAGCAACCAATGAAGGTGAATTAACATCAACATATATAAAACGTAAACTTGCAAATGTTGACATTAAAATAAGTAAGCTTGCTCAAGGAATTCCTATTGGAAGTAGCTTAGAATATTTAGATGAAATTACATTATTGCGATCAATTGAAGGTCGACAAAACTTTTAAGGAATAAAATGACAAAAAAACAGATAATAGAATTATTAAAAATCCGTGAATACCGAATTACTAAAAGTCGTGAGAGCTTAATTGAATTGTTTTGTGAAAACGAAAAAGATTATTTTTTATTCGATGAATTATTAAAAATAGAAGCGGCAAAAGGTCATACAAATGTTGCGACAATGTATAATAATTTAGCAGTTCTGACAAAGGAAGGATTTGTTCGTGAATTTAATGTTCATGGTCAAAAAAATTTCCAAGTTGTTGATAAAAAACAATATGTTAATCTGATTTGCAATCGTTGTAAAGAAGTGAAAAATGTAATGGTTGATGAACTATATAGTGTTCAAGAAGCAATTCGTAATCAGTTTAATTTCCGCGATCATACAACAGTAATGGAAATTTATGGTTGTTGTGATGCATGCCAACAAATTCATTGTGAAAATTGCACAAAAACTTGTTCAAAGCACGAAATATGCATTAATGAAAATAATTATCCAATTGAAGAATTAGAAATAATGCGTTATTTAACACTTTTAAAGCGTGAATTCAATGACTTGAGAGATTTATCACTTGTATTTGTAAGTGAAGAAGAAATCCAAAAAATGAATCTAGAATTTAGAGGAATTGATCGACCAACAGATGTTTTATCATTTGTTGAAGATGAAGAAGACTATTTAGGTGATTTAATTATTTGTTATCCGATTGCGAAAAAACAAGCAGTAGAATACGGACACAGTTTAGAACGAGAAATAATTTTTTTAATTACACATGGATATCTACATTTACAAGGATATGATCATGAAACAGAAGTAGAGGAAAAAGAAATGTTTAAACGTCAAGAGCAAATTCTTGAGAAGATTGGAGTAGGTCGATGAAACTAGACAATAATTTAACTTATATTGAAACAATTGTTAATATTTTGGAGAAAGTTAATGATGAACAGCAAGAACAAAAAAAGAAAATTAAGTTGTTGTTTATCCTTATGACTACTCAATTTGTTCTAATAATAATTTTAGCCTTTACGGTACTGGGGTTAAGTGGATGAGAATAATAGCGGGAAGTCATAAAAATCGAACAATTGTTACCCCTAGTGATATGGCAATTAGACCAACAACGGATCGGGCAAGAGAAGGTCTCTTTAATGTTTTACAAAATGAAATTGAAGGTTCAGTTTTTCTAGATTTGTTTGCTGGAACTGGTGCAATTGGATTTGAAGCACTAAGTCGTGGAGCTCAAAAAGTTGATAGTGTTGATAGTGCCAAAGAAAGTATAAATTTACTTAAACGTAATTCGAGTTCGATTGGTTTAGAATTGAATATTCATCAAGTAGATGCAATAAAGTTTTTGCAATGCTCAACAACTAATTATGATCATATTTTTATTGATCCACCTTATACATTTACATTTGAACAGCTTGTAGAAATGTTAGAGCTCATTTTAGAAAATAATTTGATCAAAGATGATGGTTTAGTCATCGTTGAAACGTCAAGAAGAGTAAAAAATATACAAGTAAATGGTTATTCTTTATATAAAGAAAAAAAATATGGAAAAAGTATAATTTACTTTTTTGAAAGAGAGAACGATGAAAAAAATAGTATTCCCAGGTAGTTTTGATCCTTTAACTATTGGACATTTAGATATTATTGAGCGTTTAGCTAAGACTTCAAATGATTATTCAAATGAAATTCATATTGTTGTAGCAAAAAATGCGAAAAAAAATTCTCTATTTACAACAGAAGAGAAGTTAACTAGTATAAAAGCTGCAACGGCTCATTTACCAAATGTTCAAGTGGTTGCAATTGAAGGTTTAGTGGTTGAATATTGCCGAGAAATTAATTGTCGAATAATAGCTCGTGGAGTTAGAACAGTTCATGATTTTACATCAGAACAAATTTTGAATTATTCTAATAAAGCTATTGATGATGATATTGAGACAATTATATTATTTTCTAAACCAGAACACATTCATGTATCTTCTAGTGGTGTTCGTGAATTAATAAATTTTAAACGTTCATTTGATCATCTAGTCCCAGAGTTTATTAGTAAAATGATAAAAGAAAAGCTGGCTAAATATATTTAAATAAAAAACCGAGAAAATTTTTCTCAGTTTTTTTTTGTACTAGGCTTATTTTTTATGTGGACTAATGTCGCACCAGCACCACCTAAACCAATTGGAGCAATTGAATAACTCTCTACCATTGGATTGGTGCTTAAATACTGCCAACACATCTCTTTTAAGACATATTCACCATATCCATGAACAACTACACAAACTGTGTTTCTTTGCATATAGCATTCTTTTATGAATGTTTGGAGATTGATTTGAGCAAGAGAGGCTATTTGTCCGTGTAAGTCTAATTTTTTCATTTTAAACCACGCTTCTTTGCCTTAGAAACATAAATTATATAAATAAGTAGTGCAATAAGCAGTGTGATGAAAATAAAGCTAATTGATAAAGTAAATAAGTATGCAGTATAGCATATTAGAACGACAATAAACATGATTGATAAATCACTGAAAACTCGCCAATCTTTAAAGCCGTTTTTAAAGAATGATAAAATTTGAAATAAAACAGTTAAACTGATAATAAAGGATATTGATACTAGATAGAAACTATCAAATGCTCTAAAATTATTTAAGAAAATAAGCCCAGTTGGCATAGCAAATGCAAGTGTCATTAAGTAATTTTGAAAAGCGATTGAAAGTATTAAAATAAAAAGCGTGATGAAAAGATAAAAGGTAGCAGTTGAAAAATTATTGAATGAGACATTTACTTTTAAAAAATCGTAGTAGACAAAGGTTAGTGCGTAGATTAAAATAACATTGATGGCTTTTGGGAAAATTGCTTGTATCCCAGACCAAATTGCTAAATAAATATCTTTTTCTTGAAAATAATCATGTGCATAAACTTGAATTTCTGCAAAAATAATTAGATGCACAAGCACAAAAAATGTAAATAATACTAAAAGAGCAATAAATGATAAATTAAAGACAAAGAATGAACTAATTGCAATAACTGAGTAAAAAACAGCGATTAGTAGATGGAGTTTAAGATCGGTTTTTGGACTGTGTTCAATACTTAATTTACTAGATGGTACAAATTCAAAAATTCTTTTCAGATCAATATGATACCCAATTGCATAGTTAAAACTATAATCAATTAACCTTTTCAGGAACCACCATAAAGCAGGAAGATTTAATAAGAATAATAAGACATACATACGAGAATCAATTTGTGGTATCAATAAATGGGTCATGATAATAATATTTAAAGAAAAAAGTGATAAGACTCCAAACATTGGCATTACAAAGGCACTTACAGCAAAACGTGCAATGTTTTTACGAATGTAATCAATTGATGTTATTTCAAATACATTGGAAAAGGCAAGTAATAAGTGTGAGATAATATTTTTGTATTTCAACGAATGTCGATTAATATAATTGTTCAAATGTCGATCTACTCCAACTAAATAAAATAGTTCAGATAGAATATAAAAGTTGAAAACTAGGACAAGTAGTAAGATATGATCAATAGTTAGAAAACCTAGTAGTATGTTGACATATTTCAAGATGACAGCAATTGGATTTGTATTACTTAAAAAAAGTATTAAGAAAATACCAATTACAATTGCTGTATTTGTATTTGAAAATTTTTTGATAACCGCTAAAAGAAGTATTAAAAATAAAATAGTTAAAATCATATTATCACCTTTACATATTATAACACGGATTAGTAGTAAAATCTAGAATAATAGTTTAAAATGGTTTTCCAAAAGAATTTAATTTAGTGAAACAAAATCTATAAAAAAGAAAAGTAAATGGTAAGAATATAAAAAAAAAGACTTTGTAGTCTTTATATATTTTGCTTATATAAATTCAAATTGGAGCGGATGATGGGAATCGAACCCACGTCACCAGCTTGGAAGGCTGGGGTAATAGCCGTTATACGACATCCGCAAAAAAAATGGTGACCCGTACGGGACTCGAACCCGTGAATGCATGCGTGAAAGGCATGTGTGTTAACCGCTTCACCAACGGGCCAAACAAAAAAAAATAATGGCGCCCACGACAGGACTCGAACCTGTGACCTAACGGTTAACAGCCGTTTGCTCTACCAACTGAGCTACATGGGCAACATCTTAAATTGAGCTATACTCAACACAATATTTATTTTATCATATTTTTTTGTTTGTGTCAAACATTTTTTTTATTTTTTTGAAATTTTTTGGTAGCGGCGGAGGGAATCGAACCCCCGACCTCACGGGTATGAACCGTACGCTCTAGCCATCTGAGCTACACCGCCAAAAAAATGGTCGAGATGACAGGATTCGAACCTGCGACCCCTTGGTCCCAAACCAAGTGCTCTACCAAGCTGAGCTACATCTCGTTGTTGTTAATAATGGCACGCCCGAGAGGACTTGAACCCCCAGCCTCTTGATCCGTAGTCAAGCGCTCTATCCAATTGAGCTACGGGCGCATTTAAATGGTGGAGAATGACGGGCTCGAACCGCCGACCCTCTGCTTGTAAGGCAGATGCTCTCCCAACTGAGCTAATTCTCCAAGACAACAAGATTATTATAGCATTATTAAAAGGAGATGTCAAGAGAAAAATTAATTTTTTTCAAAAAAAACGATCTAAACGTTGAAATGCCTGCGTTTAACGAGGTAATTCAAGATTTGTTTATATAGTAAGTAAGTTAATTTATTTAATATTTATAGGAAAAAATTGAAAGTTCGAGAAGAATATATATATTTTCCCCATGTATACATTGATACAAAATTACAATTTGCGAAAATGTATGGAACATAAATTAATCGATTGTTGTGAATTTTTCACAAGATATTATTTATTTATAATAGTGCTTTAGTTATCGCAAATCAGCTGCTTGACTCTCAAGCTTACTTATATATCACTAATGTCAAAACTAATTTTTCATCGATTATAGAAAGTGAGTAATTTTCAGTATTTTATCTATGAAAAGCCAATAATAAAATAATTTATAGTTTAAAACCTAGATATATGGTAAAATAGAATTGAGTGAAAAAGATATTAGTGGAGGTTGGAATGTTAAAGATCTACAAAACTATTAGTGGAAAAACGATAGAAATCGATACTTTTGAAAAAGATACGTGGGTTTCATTAATTGATCCAACTAAAGAAGAAATTGCTTTGGTTTGTGAAAAAACTGGAGCATACGATTATTTTATTGCTGATGCATTAGATTTTGATGAAAGATCTCGTATTGAAAATGAAGATGATCAAACGCTTATTATAATTAATGCCAGTGTACCGAATATTGAAGTAGTTAATTCAGTTGTTTATTCAACGATTCCGATTGGAATAATTGTTGTTGGTAATTTCATTATAACAGTATCAGCGTTTGAGATAAAAAAAATAACTCAAATGCTTGCTAAGCATGGGGAAATAAATACACAAAAACGTTCGAGACTTACAATACAAATAATGTATCATTTATCATCTCAATATATTGAATCGTTAAACAGACTAGAAAAATTAACGGAAAAAATCGAGGACCACTTATATACAACGATGAAAAATGAACAGATGATTGAACTATTGGAAATTGAAAAATCACTGGTTTATTTTACGACAAATTTGCGTGAAAATGAACGAGTAATTTTACGATTATTTAGATTTAACTATTTGACTCGTTTTGAAGAAGATGAAGACTTATTGGAAGATACACTAATCGAAATCAAACAGGCGGCAAGTATGGCGGAAATTAATAGCAACATTTTGAAGAGTATTCGCGAGACAATGTCGTCAATTATTTCAAATAACTTGAACCATATTATGAAGATTTTAGCAAGTATTACAATTATTTTAACTGTCCCAACAATGGTTTTTAGCTTCTTTGGAATGAATGTTTACTTAGGTGATGGTGAAAATCCTATAAATACTATTATAATTATCATTGGGACTTTTTCTTCGACATTTATTTTATATAAAATTATGAAAAATAAAAATATGTTTTAAAAAAATATCTAATAAAAATGAGTATATTTTAAAGTGTTTTTTTGGAAAAAAACTAAAAAACACAAAAAATTGTTGCATTTATTTTTGATTTATGATAAACTTATATTTGGTTAGAAAAATAGTAACCAAATATAGATGGACCCTTAGCTCAGTTGGTTAGAGCTCCCGGCTCATAACCGGGCGGTCGCTGGTTCAAATCCTGCAGGGTCCACCAAAATACAAAAAAGACGTTTTTAAACGCCTTATTTTTTTTAATCATAAATTCGATCCATAAGTTCTTGAGTTAAAATCTCAAGGTAAATATAAAATAAAGTTCGACCTCTAATTATACGTCGATCATATCTTTCTTTTCGACTGAGTAAATTAATGTATAAATCGGATTCACGTTCTAGAATATTGTTCACGTAACCACTGATAACAACTGTTCGAATATTTCTTGACTTACAAAGTTTTAAAATTTCATGAATTTTTTGAGTTTTTCCACTAACAGTTAAAACGACCATTAATTTATTTTCTTCAACTTTTGCTAAATCTAAATCAAACAAATATTCATCGTAATTGGAAACAAAACTTTTACTTGTAGCAAGATGTAGCCGTGGAGCAAAATATTCAGCAACTTTTAAACTTGGTCCGCGACCATAAAAATAGACTTTTTCTGAACTATCAATTAATGAAATTAATTCTTCGATTTTTGTTTGATCGTAATTTGAAAAGAAACTTAAGATTTTTTCTCGTTGATATTCAAAAGGAGAATTATCATTTAAATCTTCATGTCGTTTATGACGCAATTCATATTGTAATTCTTTATAACCGCTTAGTCCTAATTTTTTACAATATTTTGTGATTTTTGAGGGTGATACACTACAAAACTCTGCAATTTCAGTAATTGACATACCAATAATTGTACTAATGTTTGCTTCAATTAATTGGGAAATATTATATTCGGTTTGTGAAAGCTTAGTTCCATATAAAAACTTCAAATTGTGCATCCATCTCCTTATGTAAAATATAGTTAATTTATTAAATTATATCATAGAAAGGAAGTGAAATGCAAGAAATGGAAAAAAATGTCCAAAACTTTTGGAAAAGTTTTTTTCGAACTGCCGAAAAACTTTGAAAAGTGTCGAACATATGTAAACGTAACATCTCAAATATGTGAGAAAATAGTAAAAAAAACGAATTAAATATAAAATATGTGTTATAATACATGATGTAATAAAATCAAAAAAAGTAGTAAAATTCTACTTTAATTTATTGATGAGAAGGAAGTGACACTAAATGAGTTTTCAAAAAACAATTCAAAACAAAAAAATAATTCAAGCAGTAGAAGAAATGGGGTTTGTTGAATTTTCAGAAATTCAAAAACAAGCAATTCCTGTTGCTCTTGAAGGGCATGACATTATTGGTCAAGCACAGACAGGGACAGGTAAAACTGCAAGTTTTTCAATCCCAATTCTAGAAAAACTAGATACAGAATCAAGAAATGTACAAGCGCTAATTGTTGTTCCAACACGTGAGCTTACGCTACAAGTAAAGGAAGAATTACACAAGCTTGGAAAATACTTAGATGTTTCAGTTGTGGCTGTTTATGGTGGAGATCCAATTGATCGCCAAATAAGATTATTAAAAGAACAACCGCAAATTGTTGTTGGAACACCAGGTCGTACAATTGATCTTATAAAAAGAGGGAAGTTGAAGTTAAGTAATGTTTCATTCTTTGTTCTTGATGAGATGGACGAAATGTTAAATATGGGATTTATTGATGATGTTGAATTAATTATGACAAAATTAAATCCAATTCGTCAAAATCTATTCTATTCAGCAACTATGCCACCAAGAATCAAGGAAATTGTCTATAAATATACATCGAATCCACAAGAGATTAAAGTTGCGGAAAAATCAATGACAGTTGAAAAAGTAAAACAATTTTACTATGAAGTTAAAGATTCACAACGTCTTGATATGCTTACGCACATTTTACAGTTGAGATTTGATCAAAAAATTATAATTTTCACGCAAACAAAACGTCATACGGATGAAATTGCAAATAAGCTACAAGAGCTAAACTTACAAGTTGATAAGATTCATGGTGATATTCCACAGCAAACAAGAACATCGACGATGAATAGATTTAGACATGATAAATTTAGAATTCTTGTTGCAACAGATATTTTAGCACGTGGGATTGATGTTGAGCAAATCGACTTAGTAATAAATTACGGTTTACCTCAAGAGCTTGAATATTATATTCATAGAATTGGTCGTACAGGACGTGGTTCTGCAGTGAGTGGGGAAGCAATCACAATTGTTACTCCAAGAGAATATAATCGTGAATTTAGACATTATGAAAAAGCACTTAAAACAACAATTGAAAAAATTGAAATACCAACAGCAGAAAAACTAAGCGAAGATTTAAAAGATGCATATGAAAGAGAGATAATGAAGTCAATTTCAACTCAAAAATGTGCGAAAATCTATCAAAAATTTGCTGAAGAACTAGCTGGAGAAGTTGAACCATTAGAAATTATTGCACATCTACTTCAAGAAAGATTTCCTGATTTAGATTCAAATAGAAAAATTTCGAAAGTTACAAATGAAGACCGTGGAGGACGTGGTGGAAATCGTGGACGTGGTGGAAACGGCGGAGGACGCGGTGGAAACGGCGGTGGACGCGGTGGATACAACGGAAATCGTTCGAATAACGGTGGACGTGGTGGTCGCGGTGGAAACGGTGGACAAAAGCGTAACGATGGAAAAAGAAATGGTGGAGACGGACGCCGTGATGGTGGAAAGAAAAACTATAGATAATGAAAAAAAGACTTCGGTCTTTTTTTTTTATATGCAGTATCTTAAAGGTCAAAACTAAAATATGTTAAAATATTAGTAGAGAATTGGAGGAAAAATGAGTGTAAAAACTATTTTAGAAAATAGAGCTTCTCGTAGAGAGTTTACTTCGGAAAAAGTTGAATTAAGTGAAGTAATTAAAATTATGGAATTAGTTAAGGAATATACACCGAGTTCGATTGGTGGGTGGCAAGTATCGTTTGTTATAACCCAAAATGAACAGACATTAAAAGAAATAAGTGAATTAAGTGGAAATGAATTAATAGGTCCCCAAACCCATATTTTAAATGCAAAAACCTTTATAACAGTTGTTGTTGATTTTAATCGAACAAATGAATCATCATTACTTGAAGGAAAAACACAAGTTGTGCATGAAACCGTTGAGGGATTACTTGTTGGAAGTGTTGATGCTGGTCTGTATACAATGGTTGCACAAATGTTAATCGAAGAGGCGGGTTATGCTACAACGATCGTTGGTGGAATTAGAAATAATCCACAAAAAATGATTGAACTACTGTGCTTACCTAAAATGACTTTTCCAATTGTTGGTTTTACAATTGGCCAAAAGAATACGACAAAAGTACTACATAAACCAAGGATGAGAACAGAGTCTGTTGTTTTTGTGGAACAGTACGATCAGCAACTGGTAAAAGATGAACTGCCAAACTACAATGAAGTTTATGAAGAATATACAAAAGCCCTAACAGGAAGTTCTGCTAAATATTCTGAAAAGATTGCAAAGTTTTATTCGAATCCATATTATACAACGGTCAAATCAACGCTTGAGAATCAAGGTTTTAAATTGAAATAAAAAACAGCTTACTAGGCATTCAGATAAATGTTTAGTAGGCTTTTTTTTATGATGACTAATAAAAGATAATAATTTAATAAAATTAGAATAAAAAAAGATTAAGTAAACACTGCTTACTTAATCTTTTTATGGCGGTCCAGACGGGACTCGAACCCGCGACCTTCCGCGTGACAGGCGGATATTCTAACCAACTGAACTACTGGACCAATTTCATACTCAATTATTATAGCAAAATCTAAAAGCTGTGTCAAGTGAATTTTAAAAAAAAGTGACTAAAAGTCACTTTCTTGATAAATTTACTATTTACATAAGTTTGCAACAACTTTTGACCATGTATATTCAGAAGTTGTGTGTTCAATTAATTTTTTTGCTAAAAGCTCTCGTTCATAAATAGTTAGTTGATCCATATTGCTTTTTAAATTTATTAAACATTCAGCAATATTTAAAATGTAATTTTCATCAACAATTAATTTTGTTTGAAGTGGATTTGTTAATTCAATTTCTTGTAAATATTGATCTAAATTATCAACAATTTCTTTGAAACCAGACTGATAAGCTAAAATCGGAAATACACCACACGCCATCGCTTCGGCAGCCACTAATCCGAAAGCTTCTGAAAATACACTTGGTGCAATAAAGTAGGTTGTATTTGGTAAAAATTTAGATAAAAAATGATGATCAAAATATCCTGTGAAAATTATACGATCTTTTATTAAGCTCGAGTTTTTAAAGTAATTAGTTAAAAAAGCCTCGTCTTCAATCATTTTTGAAAAATGTTTAAATATTTCCTTGTTTGTTTGAAGTCGTACATCGATTAATTCAGGGTTATTTAAAACTTCTTGAAGAAGTAAATAATTATTTTGGATTAATATTTGATACAGATATTCAAGTCCAATTCTTTGTTCACCAAATCCGGTAAAGACTAGCTTAAGGTTGGGGATTTTTTCAATCAAAAGTGGTGCTGCTAATAAAACACTATGAATTCCTTTTGTCTCTAAGTATTTTCCGACAAAAGTAATAACTGTTTCTGAATCATCGATGTTAGCAATTGCTAAGTCAATGTTTTCTTCTAATGCCTTGATATCAATTATTTCATGTTGTTTAATACTTATTGTTGAATTTTTAACGTTACAAACAATTTGCTCGCGAGTCATTTGATTAAAACCATTGTTACTTTTATTAGTTTGTAAAAGCTTAATTAGTTCAGCTTTATCATCTGGATATGGTAAATGAAAATCTTCTAATTCAACACCTGCACAAACAATTTCAGTAGTTAACGCTTGTTTAAGTTGATTAAAATGTTTATTAAACTCAGCTTCTGAACTGTTTGATACAAAAAAGATTTTATTAACATTATAAATTGCTTCAAAAGCATAATCTTCAATTATTTTCGATTCTTTAATTGAAAAATGCAAGTCACTTCCATGAACAATGATGTTGTGAATTACTTCTTGTGTTAAATTAAGCTGCTTTAAGGCACGTATAACATACAGTGGTTGTAATACAATGTGGTTTGAGAATACATGTGAGATTGAATGGGTTTTAAATATTTGTTCAACTGCATTTTGATTTTTGGAGATAAAGGCTTCAAGCATAGATTGCTCCATCTTATGCATTTCGTAAACATCGTAATTTGGATATTTATCATAAACAAAGACTGGCAAAATTCCATCAAGATCAGGTTTATATAATGTACATTTTCCTGGATAAGATGTTTCTCTTGAGAAAACTTCTTTAAAACTTTGAGTTTTAAGGTCGAATTGTTGATAACAGTTTATGAAATCAAAATTTTCTGGATTATATTCTTGGCAAACCAAATGAACATTTACCCCTTGTTTTAAGAAGTATTTTGTAATACTTTTTACGTATAAATTTGAACCTGTACCACTTAGTAAATAGCCGTGTACGATCATTACATCTTTCATATTGCCTCCTTTTTTTAAAAACTACATATTCCAATTATACACTAAAAAAGGTAAAATGTAAATAGTTTAGATTAATTGTAAAAAAAATGAATATTTTACAAAAAATGAAATTGTAATCAAAATCGAGATTTATTAAGAAGGAAAAGAGCAATTTAAAAATAAAAAATCTAAAATAAAAAAACATTTTTAAGCTGTCTAATAGTAAAGAACTTAAAAATATTATTGGAGTAAACAAAGTAGTTATTAAGCTTTGTACTCCAATAAAAATTTATTTTACTTTTTTATTTTTAGAATATTATTTGATAAGTTTTTTAAGAGTCTTGAGTTTATCGTTATATGGTGCATACCTTGTCTTCAAATCAATAAATGTAGCTCTTTTAACAACTGATTTGCTGTGGCTAAATGTATCAAAACTAGCTTTTCCATGATATGAACCAATACCACTTGTCCCAATTCCCCCAAAAGGTAAATGATGATTTGTTATATGGATGATTGTATCATTGATTGTGACACCACCTGATGCAGTATTTTCAAGAATAAAATTTATTTTATCTTCATTTTCTGAAAAATAATATAAAGCTAATGGTGTTGCTCTAACATTAATATAGTTTACAACTTCTTTTAAATTATCAAATTCTATGACCGGCAGTATTGGTCCAAAAATTTCTTCTTCTAATATTTTTGCATTATTATTTATATCTGTAATAACAGTAGGGGACATATATAAATGAGAATTATCAAAATCACCACCAAAATATATTGTACCATCTTGTAGGTAAGATTTCAATCTCTCTAATGAACCTTCGTTTATAATTCTTGCAAAATCAGGACTTTCTTTGATGTGCTCACCAAATTGAATTTTTATTTCTCGAATAAGTGCCTTTAGGAAATCTTCCTTTATTGCTTTATGAACATATAAGTAATCTGGTGCTACACAAGTCTGACCTGCATTTAAAAATTTACCCCAAACTATTCGTCTTGCGGCTGTTTCGATTTTTGCATCAGCGTCTACGATACAGGGACTTTTTCCGCCAAGTTCTAAAGTTACTGGAATTAAATTTTCAGCCGCTTTTTTCATAATGATTTTCCCAACAGCAATACTACCTGTGAAAAAAATGTAATCAAATTTCAAATCAAGTAAATAAGCTACAATTTCTTTTCCACCTAGAGGATTTACTATTCGAATATAGTTTGGATCAAAATAATTATTGATTATCTTTTCAAGTAATATCGATACATTCACAGTATTTTCTGACGGTTTTAAGATTACAGTGTTTCCAGCTGCAATTGCTCCAATAAGTGGTACAATTAACAGTTGAAATGGATAATTAAACGGTCCAATTATTAAATTGACTCCATATGGCTCTTTATATACATAACTTTTCGCAGGAAAATGTATTATAGAACTTTTTTTAGTTTCTCGTTTAGACCATTTTTTGATGTTTTTAAGTTGTAAATTTATTTCATCATAGGCAATTCCAATTTCTGTTGCATATGATTCGAACTTTGATTTACCAAGGTCTTTATTAAGAGCCTCCATTATCTCTGATTCATGTTGCTGAATTAACACTTTTAATTTTTTTAAATTAGTTATTCTAAAATCTATATTTTTGGTTTTTCCTGTCTCAAAAAATTTTTTTTGATCTTCAAATATTTCCTTAATTCCATTCATATCTAACCCCTTTATTTATTTTTATTAATGATAAAATTTTTTATCATCTATACCCATATTGTCCTTTTTCATTGTATATGCTTTAAATTTCATTTCAATCTTTTAAAAGTTTTAATTTAACATTCTTAAACGTATTTCATATTTAATTATCATAAATATCATTTTTGCATTATACATTTATCATAAAAAAGCTTGAACATGTAAACTTTCAGCTGATGAAATGAAAACTTAATCCAACTTATTAGATCATAGTAATAAACTTAGAATATTATTAATGTTTTTACAAAAAAACAATTAAACCTTTAATGTGATGATAAAATAAGTTGTTAATTTTTTATATTTTCCATAGACAAATATATATTTCTTTCTTTTTTTGCTAAATTTAGTAGATATTAATCCGTGTTACATAATATAAAATGCTATTTTTACTATCGTTTTTATAAAAAAAAAGAATCAAAAACGATCCTTTATTACTATTAAATACTATATATTATACTTTTGTTTAATTCAATTTATAATTGGAGCGGATGATGGGAATCGAACCCACGTCACCAGCTTGGAAGGCTGGGGTAATAGCCGTTATACGACATCCGCATTTTATTTAATTAATGGCGGTCCAGACGGGACTCGAACCCGCGACCTTCCGCGTGACAGGCGGATATTCTAACCAACTGAACTACTGGACCATTTTTGTTGGAGCGGATGATGGGAATCGAACCCACGTCACCAGCTTGGAAGGCTGGGGTAATAGCCGTTATACGACATCCGCATTTCTCAACAAGAACATTATACCATAAAATGAATATAGTTGTCAAGCTTAAAATTAAAAAAAATCAAAAATTGATTTTTCAAATAGTAGTTACATAAATTAAACTGGTTTATTGTTTATTTTTTCACCTTTGATAACAACGTGGTGACAATCGTTACAATATCCAAATAATTCAAGATTGTGGTATTTGACCATAAATGTTGGGTAATTTTTCATTACATGTCCATGTGAACAATTATCATCAATCTGAATTGTTTTTCCACAATTTAGACAAATGAAAACATGTTGATCTTTAAAGCTTGTTTTTAAAATATATTTTCCTTGTTTATCAATAATTTTTTCGGAAATTATTTTTAAATCAACAAGTGTATGAATGTTTTTGTAAATTGTATCAAAGCTTAGATTCATTTGATAATCGGTTAAAAGAATTTCACGTAAGTGTTTGGCGCTTATTAATGAATTTTGATTTGAACAAAAAATTTCTAAAATTGTTTTTCGCTGTTTTGTAATTTTTAGCCCGTTATCTTTAAGTATTTTTATATATCCATCTACAATCATTTCCCCCCCAATCTGTTCTTTATTATAATATAGCAAAAAAAAAAGATATTTACAAGTTAAATGCATTGACATTTCAAAAATAATGTGGTAAAATCAAATCGTAATTGTTACGAATAGGAGTGAGAATGTGTGTGTTGGATGCAAAAGTAGATGTAGAATATAAAATCATTGAATTTAGAGGCATTTCAAATGAAATTTTAAATGATATTTATGGAAACGGAATTATTGAGTCGGAAGTTTTTGTTGTACGTGATATAAAAGGAATGTCAAATGATTCTATCTTAATAGAAGTAAATGGAACTTGTTTCGCATTATCAGCTAAAATTGCTGCCAAAATAATGATCGAGGAGAATAATGGCTAAAAAAGTTTTGTTGTTCGGAAATCCAAATGTTGGAAAAACAACAATTTTCAACAATATAACTGACTCAAATGAGCGAGTAAGTAATTTTGAGGGTGTGACGGTTCAAAAGAAAATTGCGTTAAGCACATGTGGGGATTTTGAGTTTACTGATGTTCCAGGAATTAATGGATTAATATCAACCTCGGAAATGACAAAGGTTGCAATCCATGAATTACTATACGGAGAATTAGATGAAATAGCCAATGTGATTGATATTACAAATTTCAAGAAAAATTCATACTTGATGCTTGATTTATTAGAAACAGGACGTCCGGTTTCAATTTATTTCAATATGTATGATTTATTTGTTGGTGAAATTGATTTAGCAAAAATGTCAGAACGCTTGAGTGCAAAAATTGTTGTCTCATCAAATACTAATAAACATTTGAATATTGAAGAAAAATATAAAGTAAATGACTTGTGTGAATACATAGTTAATACATTTAAACTTGATTATGGTTTAGAAATTGAAGAAGCTATTGCTTTATTAGAACAAATTGTTATAAAGAATCGAAAAAATAGACTATCACCAAGATTTTTAGCAATTCAATTTTTGCGTGGAAATGAAGAAGTTTTAAATTTTTTTGAAGAAGAAAAATTTGCAAAGAAGATTCGTTCAGATTTAGAACAAAAAATTTTGGAGACGAAACAAGCTCGTTCGATCAATGGTTTATTCTTTTTGAAACGTCGAAATTTCATTGCTGACTTAATGGTTGAAAGTTATCATTTGGAAAAAGTTGAACAAGATGCTGCAATTCTAAATAAATATTTAGATAAAATTGCATTACATAAATATTGGGGTTTTATCCTGTTCTTATTTGTAATGTATTTGATTTTTGAAATTTCTGTTAATTTTGGTGTACTATCTGATTATGTTGGATTATTTTTCGAAAAACTTTCAGAAGTAATTACAGGCTGGCTAACAGCAATCTATGTACCAGAAGTAATAATCGGTTTTTTAATTGATGGAGCTTTAGCAGGGGTTGGTGGAATTCTTGGATTTTTACCCCAAATTATCGTTTTATTTACTTTATTAACACTATTAGAAGGAATTGGTTATTTTCCAAGAGTAAGTGTTTTGTTTGAACGTGCATTTAGTAAAATTGGGCTATCTGCCCATTCATTAATCCCGTACATTTCAGGTCTTGGATGCAACGTGCTTGGAATAATGAGTACAAGAGCAATTCAAAGTGAGAATAAACGAATTGCGACGATAATGTCAAGTCCTTTTATTTCATGTTCTGCAAGATTAGTTGTCTATATGATTTTTACAGATGCATTTTTTTCGGAAAATCAAGCACTAATAATTTTATTCTTGTATGTTTTAGGAACTGTAGTTGCGATAGCCTATGCCTATGTAGTCTCAAAACTTATCTTCAAAGACAATTCAGAAATGAATTTAATTGTACTACCAGATTATCGTAAAATAAATTTAAAATATTTATATAAAATGGTCAAAGCAAAGGCAAAAAGTTTTATTGAAAATGCGGGTAAATTAATCTTGATTGGTTCGATGATTATTTGGCTTATTTCTAATTTCGGGGTAACAGGTCAAGTGACAGACATTAATGATAGCTTTTTAGGAATGGTTTCAAATGTGATTGCACCAGTGTTTATTCCATTAGGTTTTGGAACACTTGAAGCAACTGCTGCATTATTTGCTTCTTTCCCAGCGAAGGAACTGGCTGTTTCAGCAATGATTGTTATGTATAATACTGATGGTGCAAATCTTGGTTCAGTTCTAGTTAGTCACTTTAATCAAGCAAGTGCACTTAGTTTTTTAGTGTTTACATTGTTGTATATACCTTGTCTTTCGACGTTGGGAGTGATTTATAGTGAAACTAAAAAAATTAAGTATGTGTTTTATTCTGTAGCAAGTTCATTACTGGTTGGATATTTCGTATCATTTGTTGTCTATCGAATTGCTTTAATTATTATGTAAAAATAATACAGTGCAATAAAAGTATGGTAAAATAGTGTGTGTAGGAGAAAGATGAAATTACGAAATCAAATTAATATTCCTGAAATCGGTTTTGGGACATATAAAATTGCTGAAAAAAATGCAATAGAGACGGCTTTAAAAGTAGGTTATCGACTGTTTGATAGCGCAAAAGTATACAAAAACGAGCAATTTTTAAAAGAGGTAGTTGCAGCTAATTATGTTAATCGTGAGGAATTATTTATTACTTCAAAAGTATGGCCAAGTGATTTTTCTGATGTCAATAAAGAATTTGTTAGAGTTACTTCGGAGTTGGGTGTAGACTATTTGGATTTATATCTATTACATTGGCCACGTTCAAATGAAGAAAATTTAATTGCGTGGAAGCAGTTAGAACAATTATATAAAACTGGAAAGGTCAAAGCGATTGGTGTTTCGAACTTTCAAATTCATCACTTGGAATATCTAAAGCAAAATGCAGAAATTTTTCCAATGATCAATCAAGTGGAATGTCATTTGAATTTACCACAATATAAGATGCAGTCATATTTAAAAGAAAATGGAGCACTCTTGCAATCGTATTGTTCGTTGATGAGTGGAAATGCTAGTAATTTTGAACAAATTGTTGAAGTAGCTAAAAAACATGAAGCAACTCCGGAGCAAATTTGCCTGGCTTGGCTTATGAAACGTGAAGTTCTTGTAATACCAAGGTCACAGCGTGAAGAAAATATTATAAATAATTTTAAAGCACAAACAATTATTTTAGATGATGATGATATGCTGTTATTGAAAAAAGTTAATCAAGCATGTAGGTATTATCCAGATCCGGATAATGTAGAATTTTAAAAATGGAGGAAATATAATGAAGAAAACAGATGTTGTAGTAATTGGAGCAGGTCCTGTAGGACTATTTGCAAGTTTTTATTGTGGGATGAGATCACTTTCAAGCGTGCTAATCGATAAAATGGAAATTCCAGGTGGACGATTATCGGCGTTATATCCTGAGAAATATATTTATGATGTAGCAGGTTTTCCAAAGGTGAAAGCTCAAGAATTAATTGATAATTTAGTAGAACAATTAGATCGTTTCTCAGAAACAACTGAAATGATGCTTGGACAAAATGTTGAAAGTTTAGAAAAAAAAGATGATGTTTTCGTAATTAAAACTGATCAAGCAGAAATTGAAGCAAAAGCAGTGATTATTGCAGCAGGTGGTGGAGCATTTTCTCCAAGAAAACTTGGACTAGATGGTGAAGAACAATTTAAGAACATTCATTATTTTGTAAATGATATGGAAAAATTCCGTAATCGACGTGTTGCAATTTTTGGTGGTGGAGACAGTGCAGTTGACTGGGCATTAATGCTAACCGAGATTGCAAGTGAAGTGCATATTATTCACCGTCGTCCAGAATTTAGAGCTCATGGTCATTCAGTTGAAATGCTTGAAGAATCAACAGTTAACATTCATACACCATTTACTCCAAAAGCGTTGGTTGGAGAAGGTGATACGTTACAAAAACTTGTTATTACAGATAAAAAAATGGATAAAGAGATTGAAATTGATGATTGTATTGTTAACTATGGATTCATCTCTAACTTAGGAAGCTTAAACGAGTGGGGATTAAATATTGAAAAAAATAAAATTTTAGTTAATTCATGCCAAGAGACAAATATTAAAGGGATTTTTGCAATTGGAGACATTTGTGATTATCCAGGTAAAGCAGAAATTATTGTCAATGGATTTGGTGAGGGGCCAATCGCTGTTAATGAAGCCTTTAAACACATTAATCCTGATGCGGTAATTGGTGCAATGCACTCATCATCAATGATAAAGGAGTAAATATGGAAAATAAAGAACAAACAATCGAAGAAATATATGAAGTTTTAGATATGATCAGACCGTACTTACTTAACGATGGTGGTGATGTTGAGTTTGTCGAATTGACAGATGACGGTATTGTGAAGATTAGACTTCATGGTGCATGTGTCGGTTGTGGTCTTGCTGACGTTACGGTAGCGAACGGAATTGAACAATCATTAGTTGAAGAAGTACCAGGCATTATCGGTGTAGATTTAATAGATGATAATTGGTAAAATATATGAAAAAGTAGATCATTTACTGGTCTACTTTCTTTATATATAGAAACTATGAGACAATAGTAGTAGAAAAATTCAAATAAAATAAACATAAAATAAAAAAATGCAAATTCTAAAAGACTGTGAACAATCTAATGGAAAATATAGCCTCAAAAACGATGTTTTGAGAGACAAGACAACAATAAGTATAAAGTTACTACTTATAAAACTAAGTAGTTTTTTCTTTTTGTGAAAAAAAAGTGAAAAAAAAGAAAAAAACGCTTGACATTGAATTGAATTAATGATATACTTTATCTTGTGAACGAACGAAGAACTCTGAAAACTAAATAGATAGGAACCCCGTCAAGGAATATAATAATTACTTGACAAA
>JBOFGK010000020.1:0-15636 GCA_051649085.1 Mycoplasmatales bacterium
TTAAGCGAATTTCGTATGGAATTCGAAAACATGAAACATATATGAAAATGATGCACCTAAGAATGAACTCAAGTGCATCTATAATAATAACGATTTAGTGATATCAGGAATTTTATCCCCCATCACTTGACATAGAACCTTTTTTTCTATAAAAAAAGAGGTAGCACTAGTCAATCCAAGACATTGTGATACACTCTTCATTTTCTTTTATTAATTAGATAACATATCTATTTTATCTTTTAAAACTTTCATTTCTTGATAAACACCGATGAATTCATAGGCATTGATTCTAAGCATTTCAGTCATAAGTAATTGATCTTCAGCATGCATAAATAAAATGCTATATGGAATATCTTCACCACGTGCTTCCTTTTTCGCAAATTCAAAATGATATTCATGAGCACCATCAAATATTTGATCAGCCTCTTGCATTATTTCTTTTGCTTTTTCAAATTTTCCTTTTTTAGCTTCTCTAATTGCTTGGGAGTACATTTTTTGTACTTTACTTACTTCACTAATTATCTCAAAACCGACTGTTTGTAAATGTTCTTTCATCAATCCGCCTTTCTTACTTAAAGTATATCATGTAAATAGTTAACTGTCAAGATTTTTCTTTTTTAAAAGGGTAACTTAATTAATTCGAGTTTTTCAAGCGCAAATCCTCGCTCACGTAAGACTATTTCAAATACAAAGTAGTTTCCTTGTCCTGCTTTTAATTCTTTAAAATAATGTTCATAAACTTCAGGAAAAACAGTAATATCATAATTATTAAATTCACTTAACACCTCTAAAAAAGCCATTTTTTGGTCTTTTTTTGTATTAATTTCACGTACTTTTTGTAATTTTGCAAGTACAAGAAAATTTCGATTTCGATTAACTTTTTCATATTGATTTATACGTTCAATTGTCGTTAAGTTTACTTTATTCACTAGTTTACTAATTTCATTAAAGAGATGATACTTTATATTGATTGAAAGTGCTTTTTGTTCATAACTTGCAAGCTCGGTAAATGAAAATTCTTCTGTACTTATTTTCACGCGCTTCTTTGTAATAAAAACCGAAGCATCATTTGATAATTCTTTTTCACGGTTTAATAGTTCAATAAAAGCTTTTTTAGGCACTTGTGCGAAGTCAAAGACACCTGCGTAAATCAATTGTTGAAATTCTTGAACAGTAATTGCTGTATGAATAAACAGTAATTCAATTATTTCATTAATTTTTAATGTTTGAGTAATTTTAGTTTGTTCTCGTAGTTCGATTATTTCCTTTGCAACTTCATTTCGAACACCATTAATCATTGAAAGACCAATTAGTAAGTTATTCCCTTGTTTTACTAAAGAATATGCTGAATGCCATAGTGATGGTGGAAGTAGTTTAAATTCATCTGCTTGTAATTCCAAATAAAATTCATTCTTTTTGGTTGTTGTCGTATATCGTTCAAACATTACCGCATAAAATTCAGCAGGATAATGTGCTTTTAAATAGGCCATTTGATAGACAATTGTTGCATACGAATATGCATGTGCTTTATTAAATCCATAATCAGCAAATTTTAAAATTAATTCAAATACTTTTTCGGCAATTACTAAGTTTTGGTTATTTTCAAGTGCTTTGGAAATGAATAATTCTCTTGTTTCTGTAAGTTTTTCCTCATCTTTTTTAGAAATTGCCCGTCTAATCAAATCAGCTTCTCCATAGCTGAAGTTAGCAAACTTACGAGCTATTTCCATTATTTGCTCTTGATAAATAATTATACCAGAAGTCGGTTTAAGAATCTCATCAATAACTTTCGTATATTTAGCAGCAGTAATCAAATTATTTTTCACTTTAATAAAATTATCAATTTCACTCATTGGACCTGGTCGATATAAAGATAAAATTAGAGCAACATCTGCAAATTCTTTTGGTTCATATTTTTGCAATAGATTTCTAATTCCAGCTGATTCCATTTGAAAAATTCCACTTGTTTTTGCACTTGCTAATAATTGATAAACTTTTGGACAATCAAGTGGAATATTGGATAATTTAAATTGCTGCTTTTCTATTGGTAATTTATTTATAACTTCATGCATAATTGATAAATTTGTTAATGCTAGAAGATCAAATTTGATTAGACCAATTGTTTCCAATTCTTCCATTGTATATGCACTAATTCCATTTTTAGTCGAGCAATAGTTGTTGACATCATTATTTGAAATAACAATTCCTGCCGCATGAATACTTTCATGTTTAATTTGTCCTTCAAGCTTAATTATGTAATCATAACATAGTGCTAATTCTTGTTCTTTAACGAACAAATTGTTTAATTCTTTTTGCTTTTGTAGATTTTGTTTAAAGTTTAAAGTTGAATCAATCTTTTTCGTAATAAAGTCAATTTTTGTAGTTGCAACATTAAACGCTTTTAAAGTTGCCTTAATCGCCGATTTTGTTTGAAAACGTTGATTTGTAATAATTCTCATCACACGTTCTTGACCATACTTATTAACTAAATATTCAACAATTTCGTCGCGTTTGCTATCTTCAAAATCTAAATCAATATCAGGCATTGATATTCGCATTGGATTTAAGAAACGCTCAAAAAACAATCCATATTTAACTGAATCAATTTCTGTTATCCCGATTGCGTAGGCCACGAGCGAACCAGCAGCCGATCCACGACCTGGTCCTACATAAACATCATGTTGTTTGGCATATTTGACAATGTCCCAGACAATTAAAAAGTAGTTTGTATAACCCATCTTTTCAATAACTTCTAACTCATAGTTTAAACGTTCCTGATAGTTTGGTGTTACTTGACCATTTAAACGTCGTTTCAATCCATAATTGGCTAATTCACGCAAATATTCTGTATTCGAAGCTACCTCTTTTGCTAATTTAAATTCAATGATTGGTCTTGTCTGCGTTTCAATCTCTGTAGAAATTGTCGTAGCAAAGTCAGCAATATTAGCAAGTTTATCTATTTTTAAACTATGTTCAAATGAATAATGTGCGTGTTTTCGAAAGGCATCTCGTGCTTTTGTGAAAGCTTGTTCTTTTTCAATTGCTTTTACTAATGCATATTGTTCATATTCAGCTTCTTCAATGAAAAAAACTGGTTGATTATTAATACATTTAATCTGGTTTTTTTGAGCAAACTCAAACATTTGTAAAGACGTTTTAGTTGAAAAATTACTAATTCCAAAATAGAAGTTGTCAAAAAGTGTCTGATATTGTTCAAGACGCTTTTTCACAATATTATTTTCGTTATCTTCTGCTTGTTGTTCACTAAATGCTTGTTCAATATATCCATATTCACCAGGAGTTACAGCAATCAAATCTGGCTCATGCGTTATAAGTTCTACTTTACCAAATTGATTAAACTCACTTACTAATTGATTAATTCTTACATATCCACGGTTATTTTTTGCATACAACAATAGAGAAAAAACCCCTTCTTGGTGTGTAACACTAAGTTCAACTCCAAAAATTGGTTTTATATTATTAGATAAACATTGACTATTTAGTTGAAAAAAAGCTCTCGTTGAATTATAATCTGCAACTGCTAATGCAGTTATATTATTAGTTAATGCAAATTTAACAAGCTCGTTAATTCTAACAATACTTTGTGAATAACTGTATTCTGTTTTCACATTTATGCTCATAACTATCCTCTTGTTGCTATTTTTAGTTTTTCAATCACATTTGTTACATCTGCCCAGTCATAAATCATTCCACCAGATGCATTAAAGTGACCGCCACCTTCATATTCAGCAGCAATTTTCGATACATCAATTTTTCCTTTTGAACGTAAGTTAATTCGAATAAATTTATCATATTCATTGAAAATGACCCAAGCCTTTATGCTTTTAAATGCCCCCATATGATTTACTAAAATACTTAGTTGACTATTTGAAATATTCATTTCTGTTTGAAATTGTTTGTCAAAGATTAAATGTCCTACTCCATCTTCAATTATAATATTTTGATATGCCCATCCAAGTATTCGTAAAATAGTATCGTCTATTGTCTTAAGCTCAAGCACTGTTTCTTCAAACGCAAATTCATATTTAACAAGCTCACTTATCGTCTTAAAGGTATCACTAGATGTATTGGGGAAAGAAAAACCACCAGTGTCACCGTAAATTCCAATAAATAACTGACGAGCAATTTCACCATCAATTTCAAATTCTTTATTTTGTTCTTTAAATTGTAAGAACAGTTTAAAAATCATCTCTGATGTAGAAGCGCTATTTTTATCAACAAATCTTAAATTACCATATTGTTCAATGTCTGGATGATGATCAATTTTCACGACAAATTTTGCTCGCTTATAACGATTGTCTTCAATCCGAGGTACATTTGCTGTATCAACAATTATTACTAATGCGTCGTCATACTTATCGGTTGTAACATAATCACTACAACCGATAAATGAAAATTCTCCATACTCATCATCTCCAACTACATAAACTTCTTTTTGGGGATAATTTTTTCGAAGCATTCCCCGAAGACCAAGTGCTGAGCCATAAGCATCAAAATCAGGTCGTTTATGACGATGAATAATAATTGTTTGATAACTTTCTACTAAATTAATTAATTCTTCATAATTCATTAAAATTGTTCCGCCTCTAAAGCAATTTGGTATTCTTCTTCTGTTGGAATTACAAACGCTTTTACTTTCGAATTCGCTGTTGAAATCTCTTTGTCTCCACGTGAATCATTTGCTACTTCATCAAGTTCCACACCAAGACATGCAATTTTTTTCAGAACTCGTTCACGGACAATTGCTCCGTTTTCTCCAATTCCAGCAGTAAAGACAATTGCATCTAATCCACCAAGTAACACAAAGTATGATCCAATTGTTTCTGCAAGACGTTGACAATAAATATCAAGCGCTAAGTCAGCTTGTTTGTTTCCAGCAGCAATTGCATCTTCAATATCTCTAAAGTCACTAGAAACTTCTGATAATCCAAGCATTCCACTTTCTTTATTTAAAGTATTAGTAATATCTTGAATACTCATACCTGTTTGTTCTGCAACATAATTTATGATTGATGGATCAATATCTCCTGATCTTGTCCCCATCATAAGTCCTGCAAGTGGTGTAAGACCCATTGATGTCATAATGCTTTTTCCACCATCAATTGCAGTTACTGATGCACCATTTCCTAAGTGACAACAAATGAATTTAATATCAGCTTCTGCTTTATTTAAACGTTCTGACATAACAGATGCAATAAATTTATGACTTGTTCCGTGTGCTCCATAACGACGAACTCCTAAGTCACGGTACCATTTCATTGGTACTGGATAAATAAATGATTCTTCCGGCATTGTCGCGTGAAACTCTGTATCGAAAACAGCAATATTTTGAGCCGTTGGCAATAATTTCATGAAAACTTTAATTCCTTGTGCGTTTGGAATATTGTGAAGAGGTGCTAGTTTGGCCAAATCAATAATTTGTTCTAGTTCTTTTTCACCAACTAAAACTGAGCTTTTGAAAATTTCTCCCCCTTGAACTACACGATGACCAACTTTTGTAATTTCTGATAAGTCAGCAATTACATTATGTTTTTTAAATTCCTCTAACATTAGTGAGATTGCTTGTTCGTGATCAGCAATTTTAGTCTCAACTACAAATTTTTCTCCATTAAGTTTTGTAACAATTTCCCCTGTTTCTAGTCCAATTCTATCAACAATTCCTTCTGTCACTTCAATGAAACCTGGCATTTCATATAACTTGAATTTTAAACTTGAACTTCCTGCGTTAATTATTAATGTTTTTCTCATTTTTTCTCCTTTTAAAAAAATTCTGTTAGTAGATTTTCTTTTTCTTCATTTAGCATCTCTTTTGTATACACATCGTATTTCATTTCAGTAATTAATTCTTCGTAATTTATTTTTGTTTCTTCTTTTAAAATCATATCTAATTTAGGATTTAAATTTGGTTTTTTAGGTACGAAGATTACACAGCAATCGTCAAATGGACGAATCGAAATGTCATATGTTCCATATTCTTTAGCAAGTTCGATAATTTCTATTTTATCATATGTTAATAATGGTCGTAAAATTAAGACATCACATGTATTATCAGTTATTTGCATACTTGGTAAAATTTGTGAGGCAACTTGTGCTAAGTTTTCCCCAGTTACAATTGCATTTGTTTTTGTCTTCTTCATCAATCTTTTAGCAATTCTAATCATCATTCGTCTAAGTAATAGTACTTGATCGCTTGCATGACAATGATTATTAATTGCAACTTGTAAATCAGTTACTTTCATATCATAAAGTTTGATTGAACTGTCATATTTTTGCAAGACTTTAGTTAGGTCCTTAACTTTTTCTAATGATTCATCAAGCGTATATGGAGGTGAAGAAAAGTGCATTAATGTAACTCTTAATCCTCTTTTCATTGCTTGAATCGCCGCAACAGGTGAATCAATACCACCTGATAAAAACACAAGCGCATGACCTGCTGTTCCGATTGGTAAACCACCCATTGCAGGAATATGTTTATTGAAAACAAAGGCCAAATGATGATGAATTTCAATTTTTATTTCTTGTTCAAAATTTTGTAAATTTACTTTCAATTCACGTTCATCATCAGTGTTAATTAAAATATGAGCACCAACTTCACGTTCAAATTGATTTGAAATCATTGGAAAGTTTTTATTAATCCGTTTAACCGTCACTCGAAAATTTTGAATATTTGGATCAAATACTTCAAAGGCGAGTTTTTTAATTGCATCAACCGTCGGTTCACAACTTGTTGCAATCGCATATGAATGAATTCCAGGAATCCGTTTAATCACTTCCTCGATTGCCGGAATTTGTGATTGCTCAATTTCAACTAAATAAATTCGATTTCGGTCTTTTTTTACTACAAGCTTAAAGTCAGCTAATTGCTTTTGTACATTTTCATGTAACTTCCGTTCAAAGTGCTTACGATTTTTTAATTTCAATGTAAGTTCACCGTAACGTAATAAAATTATTTTCATCGTAAATCCTCACATATTTTTTGTAAATTTTCAACTAGAAAATCAATTTCTGCAACTGTTGTTGAAGTACATACTGATATTCTAAGTGTTCTCGCGTCTTGTTCTACTGTTAAGCCAATTGCCATAAGTGCTCTTGACTGCCGATTTAATTTAACAGAACACGCTGATTTTGTTGATACATAAATTCCTTTTTTTTCTAATTCATTTACAACTACTTCTGCTGTTGGTTTAATCTTTAAATGACAGCTTACAATATTTATTCCATGTTTTGTATTAATAACTAAACCTTCAACTTCGACTAATTTGCGTTTTAAATATTCATAATTATGCTTTAGTAATTGCTGATTTTGAGGGAAATTAGTAGTTACTTTTTTCACTGCATATGCAAAAGCAACTTGTCCTGCAACTGACTGACTTCCTCCCCGATGATCACCTTCATAAAAACCACCATACATCAATTTTTCTAATTCAACTTGTTTTTCCATAATAATTGCCCCAACTGCGTGGGGTCCATTTATTTTATATGATGATAATGTTATTAAGTCGATATTTGAAAAATTAATTTCAAGTTTTCCAAGCGCTTGAATGTAATCGCTCATGAAGACAATTTGTGGATTAAGTTCTTTTACTTTTTTAGCAATTAGTTCAACATCAATTATTTCACCAATTTCATTGTTAAGAGCCATTAAGCTTACAAAAACTGTATTTTTTTGGATAGCATCTAAAACAGATTTTACTTCAATTGTATTTTCCAAGTTTGGCTTTAAATATGTAACTTCATGTCCCAAATCTTGTAATTTTTCAAAGCACTCATGGGCACTTGAGTGTTCATAAATTGAAGTAATAAAATGTTTCGGCGTACTAAATTTTTTCGCAAAACCAAGAATCGCTAAGTTATTAGCCTCAGTTCCACCAGAAGTAAAAATAACTTCATAATCAGACGGATTTGCTAATCCCAAACTCTTTTTAATTAGTTCACGTGCATCAGTTTGTACCTGTTCAACTGTTCGGTTAATCCCAGTATTCATAAAATATTTTTGACTTACTTTGAGATAAACATCTAATACATCCGAATCAGGTTTAGTTGCTGCACTATGATTAAAATAGTACATGGTTTTCCTTGTAAATTTTAAACTCTTCAATTTCTACTGACTTCACAATTCCACGATATATTTTCTCACCTTGTGAGCTCCCATCAATTAATAGCTGATACATTTCTTTAATTACTTGACGGTAATCTTTATCACTTAATAGTCCATTAAGATGAGAAGATATTTTACGCATTTCATCATTTTTTAAGTGCTGATTGAAGTAATGAATTAATTTTCTTGCAGCAATTTTATGTTTAATTTCATCTTCGATTTCTTGAGTTAATTCCTCCATTATTACAGCAATTGCTTGACTCGCATGTCGAACAGCTGTAATATTAAGTGGTGTACGCTCTAATTCTTCTTCAAGGTGACTAATTTTATCACGCGCTTCTTTTTTCTTTAAGCTTAAAAGCATACTAGAATCATCTATGTGCATAGAATAATTACAATAAAGTTCTAAATACATAAATTCTTTTTTCATTGTTTCAAGAATTTCCATTGCTTCTAGTTCATCTGTTCTTATTGCTTGTAAATCTTCAAAGGCACCTTTGATATTCACTAGCAAACGATTTAAGTATAAATTACTTTTCTCAAGACGTTCTTTTAATTTATCAATTTCTTCTTCTTGTAGTGCACAAACTTCTAGTAATACTTCATAATCTTTTTTAAATTGGTAATAAACATCAATCTCATCATCTAAGCGTTTGATTTGTTTAATTTCTGGTAATTCATATAATTTAGAAATTTCTCTTTTCTCAAGCACTGCTACTTTAACAAATTCATCAGAAATTTCTAATAATTCATGATTTTCTTCACGCATTTGAATAATTTCTTGAACAACATCAAATTGTCGATTAATTTCAATTGCATAAATATGACATTTACTATTAATTTCATTTAGCGGTTGTTCAAAAACTGCAATGTCAACTTCAGCATTTTGAACTCCAAAATCAAATTCAAAAATCTGTTGTTTATTTTCTTCTAATTGGTCAATAATTTCTGTAAGCTCACCAATTTCTGAAAGTTCCGCTTCAAATTTGTTCGCTAATATTTCTTGTTTTTTTTCCTGAATTTGTTTAACATTTTTTTCAAGTGTTGTAATTGCGTCAATTAGTGATGTACAGCTAATGAAATTTATTTCTAAATTTTCTAGTACATTTGCTGCTTCTTTTAGAAATAAACGGGCATCTGAATATTCACCAAGTTTTTGCAGTTCTTCAAAACGAATTAAAGCAGTTGTTACTTTTGTAGCTTCAGAAAAAAACGACCCTTCATAAACTTCATACATTTTCAATTTTTTGTCGAAACGATTCTTTAATTCTTTTAACTGAACTTTTATTTCTAAAGCAATTTGCGCATTTTCTAATTCTAAGTCTGTGTAATTTTTCAGTTTTGCGAATAATTTATCGGTATTTTCTAATAAAGTTTCTAATTGTAGATTTATACTGTCTGCTTGACGCATATACACTTTATATTTTCCAACAGTATTTTTTTCTGCAAGTTTATCTACTTCTAAATTTATTTGGACATTTTTTTGATTTAATTCATTTAACTCAATTGCCCAATCATTTGATAGACGCTTACTTTCTTCATTTTTACTTATTTCAATGCAACGTTCTAATTCGTCTAAGCAAGTTTCTAATTTTCCTGTTGCCAATTCTGTTTTCTCAGTAATTTGTTTTGCCATTGTTTTTTGTTTTTTTCGACGAACTATCATGACTAAAGCGACTAATAATATTAAAAACACTGATGCCGCAATTATTAGTAGCGTTCCACTTGATAAACTTCCACTCGATGCTTCAACCCTAGTTATTAACATTTAATTCTCCTCCACCTTGTGCACTATTTTTGTTTCCACCACCTCGACCATTATATGGTGCTAGAACATCATTGATTATTTGATTTGCAGGATGCTCTTCACATAAATCGTCACTTACTTTTACAATTACCGATATTTTTGGAGCATTTTCAATTTTCAAAACTAAAACTGCACTCTTTAAATGTTCCATTACTTTATCCGCAAGCTGACGAAGTTCATTAATGTTTGAAACGTTGACCGTCGCTTCTAAATACTGAACTCCATTTCGCTGACAAACTTGTTCTAACAACTCTTCAAGGATATTATTAGCATTTCCAGCTTGCTCTTTTTCTAATATTTGCTTAAGTGTATCATTTGCATCTTCGATTTCTTTAATTTTCACTTGGTATCCCTCAAAATCAAATGCTGTTACATCTTTTAAACTTTGATTAGTCAATAGAAGACTTTGGATATTTTTTGTTTTGATCAGCTGTTTATTATCAATTTTTTCTTTTAAGTTTTTTAAATCTAAATCTAATGTTTGACTTAAGTTTGTTGCATATTCTGTTACCCGGTGATCCGTTAGTGCCTCAATTCGACGAATTCCAGAACCAATACCACTTTCACTTAAAATATAAAATTTCTTAATTTCAGCCGTTGAGGTTACATGGGTTCCACCGCATAATTCAATCGATTCTCCCATTTTTACAACCCGAACTACATCACCATATTTTTCACCAAATAGAGCATTTGCACCTGTTGCCAGTGCAGCCTCTTTATCCATCATTTGAATATCGATTAAATGATCTTGATTAATTTGTTCGTTAACAAAATTTTGAATTCCAATAATTTGTTCTTCCGTTAATTTATTAATTGTTGTAAAATCAAATCGAGTTTTTTCTGCATCTTGGCTTGATCCTGCTTGTTTTGCATGATCACCAACGAACTTTTCTAAACCGAGGTGTAACAAGTGGGTTGCTGAGTGGTTTTGACAAACGGCTTTTCGATAAGTTTTATCAACAACTGCATTTACTGTTTGCCCAACTTTAATTTCACCATTTAAAACTACATTGTGTAAGTGCTGACCATGTGGGGCTTTTGCAACTGAAAGTACATGTGCTGTTCCAATCATTCCAAGATCTGATGTTTGTCCACCACTTTCTGCATATAACGGTGTTTTTTCAAGTACAAGTGTCGCCATCATTCTATGAGCACTTTGAACTAATTGATCATCTTGAATAATTGCTACTATTTTTGTATTTACATCTAGATAATCATAACCGACAAATTCACTTTCAACTGTTAGACCTTGTAATAAAGTAGTCTGGATTTGCATCCCACTTGAACTTTGATGTGCGCTTCTTGCACGTTCTTTTTGTTCATTTAAACATTCAGTAAATCCAGCTTCATCAACGTAGACATTATGTGACTCAGCAATTTCAATCGTAAGTTCAATTGGGAAACCGTATGTATCGTATAACTTAAAGGCTTCTGCACCCGTTATTTTACCTTTTGGTAATAAATTATTAATAATTGCTAAACCATCATCAATTGTTTTCAAAAATCTTGATTCTTCATTACTAAGTGAGTCTTTAATAAAGTTTCTATTCGTTTCAAGTTCTGGATAATAGTCAACATATGTACTAATTACAATATCAACTAGTTGATTAAGTAATGGTTCCTTTTTCCAACCTAAATCTGTAATTGCAAATCTAAGTGCACGTCTAACAAGTCGACGAATTACATATCCACGTCCTTCATTAGCAGGAATCACCCCATCACTAATTGCAAAAGTTAAAGCACGAACGTGATCAGCAATTACTCTAAAAGCAACTGTATAATCAGCATATTTACAATTTGTTAATCTTTCAACTTCTTGAATAATTACCATAAAATTATCTGTTTCATAGTTCGATTCTGTCTCTTGCATAATTGATGCAACACGTTCAAGTCCCATCCCTGTATCAATATTCTTTTGGGGAAGTTCTGAATATTCGTTTCTTGGAATCACACCTGGATTACAATTAAACTCTGAGAAGACGATATTCCAAATTTCTATAAAACGATCATTTTCAATATCTTCTCCAATTAATGTCTGTGCGTCACGTTCATCATATTTAGCTCCACGATCATAATGAATTTCGGAATTGGGTCCTCCAGGACCAGCTCCAATTTCCCAAAAATTATCTTCAGTTTTAATAATTTGGTTCGCTGGAACGCCTAGACTTAGCCATGTTTCATAACTCACATTGTCATCAGGATGAACCGTGAAATATAATTTATCTAAATCCATAGCAAACCATTCAGCACCTGTAGTTAATTCAAATCCATATTTAATCGCATCAACTTTCGAATAGTCTCCAATTGAAAAATTTCCAAGCATTTCAAACATTGTATGATGACGACTAGTTACCCCAACATTATCTATATCATTTGTTCTTAATGATTTTTGTGAGTTTACTAATCGTTTGGCTGGTGGTGTTTCGCTCCCGTCAAAATAGGATTTAATTGTTGAAACACCTGAGTTAATAAATAATAGTGAGTCATCATTATATGGAACAAGTGACCTTGGTTCTACAACGTAATGCCCTTTACTTTCAAAGTATTTTAAAAAAAGATTTCTTATTTGATTTGTCGATAGTTTTTGCATTGTTCACCTCTGTATATATTTTACCATAAAACTACGGTTATAAGTAATCAAATGGCGTTATTTCTTGATTTTTTACTTGGTCCTTCAAAAAAAATTGAAGTGCCGTTTGTCGTGGTTTTTTTTCTTCTTGAATCCCTTTAAAAAAGTAGTCAATTTCTCCAACTAAAATTAGTTTATCACGAGCACGGGTAATTCCTGTATAAATTAATTTTTTACTAAGCATATATGTTGCTTCACTAGACAGAGGCATGATTACTACTTTAAATTCACTTCCTTGTGATTTATGAATTGATATTGCATAAGCTAATGCTAAGTCAATTAATTCCTCTGTTTTGATGTCAACAACTTTTTCTTTAAATTCTATTTGCATAGCGATTTCAGCTTTTTGAGGATTAGTCGAATAAATTTTTCGAATAAAACCAATATCACCATTATAAATGTCTTTTTCATAATTGTTTTTTTGCTGCATTATTTTATCATTTAAACGAAATTTCTTCCCAAAAACATCAATTGCTAACTCTTCTGTTTTAGGTCGTAAAATTTCATTTAAGTTATCGATTCCACATTTTCCAGCATACTTTGGATATAAGACTTGCACATCTGTTTCATCATAACCGTTCTCACCTGCTTTTCGAACAATTGCTGCAACTGTTTCTACAATATTTTCTTCACGCTCAATTACACTTAAATCATGTGATTTAATAAGTTCAATCGGTTTGTTTTCATTTATTTGTTTTGCAAGTGAAGCAATTGTTGATCCATCACCTTGTCTGAAAACTGCATCTAAATTAACAATTGGAAACTTCTTAGAACTAATTAAATCATGAAGAACATTTCCTGGATTAACAGATTCTAATTGAGCCGGATCACCAACAATTACAATTTTCGCATCAAATAAAATTGCTGAAAAAAGTGAATTAGCTAAATGCGCATCAACCATTGAAAATTCATCAATAATAAAGATTTTCTGGCGAAGTGGTTCATACATATCACGATTAAATTTATTATTATATGGATCCCATTCTAGCAATGAGTGGATTGTTTTTGCTGGATATCCAGTTGCTTCTTTCATTCTTTGAGCCGCTCGTCCGGTCGGAGCACATAGCATAATTTGATCTTCAATTCTATTTCCAGATTTTTCAGCAATGAATAAATGTTCATAACAACGGCATATTGCTTTAATAATTGTTGTTTTACCAGTTCCAGGCCCTCCAGTTATCAAGAGAACTTGATTTGCAAGTGCATTTTTTATAGCACTTTTTTGAGTTTGAGTGTATGTCATTTTATCTGTTATTTCTAAAACGTTAATTTCATTTTCAATTTCCTTAGCTGAAATACTATCAAGACTTTGATCTAAACGCATAAGTAAATCATTTGCAACTGACTGTTCTGCTTCGTAGTATTCTGCCAAAATATAAAATTCATTTACTTTCATTAGTTCATGATTTCTAATAAGTGTATCGAGAAAACTTTCTAATTCAATTGGCTGAAGTTCGATTATTCGACGAATGCGATTGAAAATATCCTCAAAACTAATAATTGTATCTCCCGTTTGAAAACAAAATTCAGAGACAATAAATCTAATTGCATATAAAATACGTACTTCAGAGTGTTCATCTCCATCATTTTGTAAATAGATTAAATCTGCACTTGCAAACGTATAACCATTTATTTCTGAAATCAATTGGTATGGATTTGCTAATAGATATTTACTTTTATGATTAATTTTTTTAATTGATAAATATTTATAGATTTCTTCGATTAAATATTTCGAAAATTTAAGTGGAGCTAGTAACTGATAAAGTTCACTTATACTTTCTTCTTCTATTAATTTTGTTGTCAGTTCCTCTATCACATCATCACGTAAATTTAAGTCAGTAAGTCGTTCAGGATTTGTTTTAATTATCTCAATTGCTTCATCACCAAATGCTTCATAAATTTTGGTGGCCGTACCTTTTCCAATCCCTGTAAAATGCTCAGACGACAAAAAGGAAACAATTTTTGTCTCACCCTTTATTTCTACTTCTTTAAAGGATGTGACTACAAATTGTTTTCCATATTTAGCATGGGTCGTTTCTTCTCCAGTAAATATATAATTTCCAGCGACACGAACATTTAAATAACCAACTGTTGACTCAGTCTTATCAGTATCTTCAAATTTTACTAACATTATTTTATAACCATTGTCACCTGAAAAAATAATTCGTTTAACTGTTCCAATACGTTCACTACTCATGATCTGTTACTTTCAATTTATCAAGTATTGCTTGATAATATGTAGGTAATTCTGCTTTAAATTCCATATATTCATTTGTTGTTGGATGAATAAACCCTAGTAATTCAGCATGTAATGCTTGACCCAATACATCAAGTGTTGACTTTGGCCCATATGCCGGATCGCCAACAAGTGGGTGATTAATGTATTTTAAATGAACACGAATTTGATGAGTTCTTCCTGTTTCAAGAATACAACGAATTAATGTATATTCATCATAACGCTTAATAACCTCAAAATTAGTTACTGCGTGCTTTGAATTTTTATCAGTTACAGCCATTTTCGTACGATCATATTGACTTCGACCAATTGGTGCATCAATTTTTGCAGATTTTTCTTTAACAACTCCGTGAACAAGTGCAATGTATTGACGTCTAATTGTATGCTTAGAAAACTGTTCTGCTAAATGATTATGAGCTTCGTTATTTTTCGCAACAACTAATAAACCTGATGTATCTTTATCAATTCTATGAACAATTCCTGGTCGTGTATCTCCATTAACATCTGAAAGTGTTTGGAAATGATACATTAGTCCGTTTACAAGTGTCCCCGTATAATTACCATGACCTGGATGAACAACCATTCCACTAGGCTTGTTAATCACAATTACATCATCATCTTCATAAACAACGTCAATTTGAATATCTTCGGCTGTTATTTCCACTTCCATTTGATATTCTAAATTCACTTCTATTTCGTCACCAATATTAACTTTTGTATTGGCTTTTACAGGCTGTTGATTAACAAGTACCTGCTCTTTGTCAATTAATTTGCTTACTTGTGCTCTAGGTATTTCAAGCTTTTCCGCAATATATTTATCGACTCTTACTTTTTGTTGTTCACAA
>JBOFGK010000021.1:0-3706 GCA_051649085.1 Mycoplasmatales bacterium
GTAGATGACTATATGTTATACTACAACTACGAAAGACCACAAATGCACAAACAAAAAATGACACCCCACGAAGTGGAATGTCATATTATGTGTAGTTAAACTCTTTTATTTCTTATTCCACTTTTTGGGGTTCAGTTCACTTTTTTGGCTCCTCTTTTTATACTAACATCTTTTAAAATGATATTCATAGTTCCCCTTATACAATTGTAGCTACATTTCACCTAAAATATAGCTACAAAAGTTGTTTTTTATTTTACTACAATCGTCATATTTGCATTCCCGGTGATATTAACGTATCTTGTTGCACCTTGACTTTTAAAACTAGGTCCAATTGTTCCAGTACAGGGATAACCAGTATTAATTTTCGTATTTGAATATGTTTTTTTACAAGCATTTCTATTAGGCGCCAACGGTTTAATTTCAACTAACGCCACTTCAATCGTCGCTCTTGTTCCAGGCGTTGCTACAGCAGTTCGGGATCCTGTAAGTGATGAAGGTGCACTAAAAAGCCATTTTTTATTACTAATTGATGCTGCATTAAATGTTGATGGTATCATTAAAAAAAGTATAATACCACTTTTAGAAATATTTTTTGAAAATGGTTACACACATTTTAGCACGTTATTGTTTTTTTGTCAACTTTATTTATAATTTTTTTAATTATATATTAAATAAAAGTGATGATTCTAAACCAAAGTTGAGTTTTAGTGTTTTGAGCTGATTTTTGAATATCTACATTTCAATTCGTTATTTCACTATATATAACTTTTTTTGAGCATGTCAAAAAAATTTTTTTATACAATACTTTCAAATATTTACGTCATCAAGTCATAAAACATGCTGTCACAAAAATGACCAAACATCTATAAACAGTGTTTGGTCTTATTATTTTTACTATCCAGTTTGAGATCAGTTTATTGAAGTGTACGAGTTACTTTTTTATAACTGATAATTTTAAAAACAAATTTGATAAACTTTTGGAAAATTTAAATTATACATTCAAATTGTAATCCAATTTTCTTTCATCCAATATGTTAGCTTCTTATGGTAATTTTTTGTCTTTTTTAAAAATAATTTTGTTAATTACAAACGTAACTGGAATGATAAGAATCATTAGGATTGTTGAAGTATATTTTTCATTAGTATTTAAGTATGTAACCAAAACTTCTGTTCCAATTGTACTTATTAAATAGTTCGGTAGGATAGTTAGTGGAAAAAGGATAAAATTTTTCCAGGTTGGTTTTGTTTTAAACGTGAAAAAGCATGTTAAAAAATATGAAATTAACGCACTCCACATAAAAGCCAAAGAATGTGCAATTATTAATGGTAAAAATAAGAGTAATATGTTAAATGTTATTGCATAATTTAATGTATTGAAAACACCAGTTATTCCAAATCTAATAAATGACCAATCAATTTTTTTTATAATTTTTTTCATTATTTTCCTTTTTTATATAAATTGGTCGACCTTTTATTTGTTCATAAATTCTTGCAATGTATTCACCAACAATCCCAATCGAAACTAGTTGAATTCCAGCAAGAAATAAAACTGCAACCATTAATGACGAATATCCATCAATTACTCCCCCAATAAAGATTTTATTATATATAATTTTCAACATGTATATAAATGCAAATGATGTAATAATCATTCCTGCAAATGCAGAAATTTTTAATGGCTTTGTTGTAAACGCGACAATTCCATCTAATGCATATTTTACTAATCCCCAAAACTTCCAAGAAGTTTCACCATCATGTCTTTCTGTATTTTCGCAACCAATGTAAAACGTATTGAAGCCTATCCAAGCCATTAATCCCTTTGTAAACCGATGATATTCTCCAAGACAAATTAAATTATTTGTCATCTCTCTCGTCATCATTCGATAATCTTGAGCGCCATCTTTAATGTCAACTTCAATTAGTCGATTAAATATTCGATAAAACTTTTTAGAAAAATAACTTCTAATTCTCGGTTCTCCAGTTCGTGATTTACGAAAAGTTGCTGTTGAATCAAAGCCTTCCTCTGTTATTTTTTGATACATTAATGGTAATAAATGAGGTGGATGCTGTAAATCTGCATCAATTAATACAACATATTCCCCCTTTGATTCTTTAAGGCCAGCAAAAATTGCTGCTTCTTTTCCAAAATTACGTGAAAAAGTGATTATTCTAATGTTACTGTCTGCTTCTTTTAATAATTCTAATTTAGAATTTGTATTATCACTACTTCCATCATTTATAAAAATGAATTCATAATCTACTTTAAGTTTTTGAATTTCTATAATTGTCTGCTTGTAGAATTCTTCAACTACCTTTTCTTCATTATAACAAGGTATTACTAATGACAACATATTGTCTCCTAATTTATATTTTTGACTTTATTTGAAAAGTTTCAATTCACCCTTTATTCATCTTTCTTGTAAAAAGCTTTTTCACATTTGCTAAATTAATCCAGACTAAAAACAAAGTAATTCCAATGATTGCACTTATTGAACCGATTTTAAAGCCTGGAATTTGATATTCAATTTTTATTTGATTATTTGTATCATTCAGTTTAAAACCTAAGAAATATTCATTAACAACAAACGGTTCAACTTCATTTCCATTCACAAGTACTTTAAATCCTTTATCAAAAGGAATTGTTGATGATACTATTGCATTTTTATCAACTGAATTCATTTCAAACTCAAACGTTGATTCATTCGAATAAGATAAATTTGTTGGCTTGATATATTTAAATTCTTCTGACATCAATTTATTGAAATCAATTGTATAAATTTTAATATTTTCTAATACAATATTTTCTCTAGACATTATTTTTAAATCTTGATTTTGTTCAAGTACACCTTGGTAGGTAAATAAATCATTTAAACCTTGTTTATACATTTTATTATTTTGCGTTCCTACCCAAATATTATGCTTTCCAACATTTTTTTTATTAAATTTTTCCATATTAATTTCAACAAAATAAAAGCATTTTTCAGAGCAATTTGTATCAATTTTTACTGCTTTATCTTCTTTAAGAGTAAGTTTTTTTACCAATTGTGTATCATAAACTGGCTTTTTCGCTAATTCATTTGTAGCATCTTCAACTGTTACACCGTAATTTTGTTCAATAATTTTTTCGAATGGATTCTTAACCATTGACTTAAATATATTTTCTGGTTGAACTCCATAGAAAAGTGGTCGAGAATTTTTACCGACACTATAGTAATTATCATATAATTCATTACTCGGTATTCTATTTTTCAACTCATTATCATCTTGGGCAACAAGTTCAGAATTGATCAGTTTTTGATAATATCCATTTTCAACTGAACTATATATAAAAGTTGATAAAGTTCCCGTTGATTTCAACTGATTATTTTTTAGATTTTCTCTATTTAATGTTGTAATTTCTTCTTTTTCCATCAAAAGATCATTATAATCTGATAGGCGCATAGTTTTCGCAGTTAAAGGTAATGTAAGCCCTAAAGCAAACAATATACATATATATGCAATGCTTCTCTTGCCTTTTAAAAGTAGCATTAATCCCAAATAAATTGTCACAATATTTATTACTGAAACATATTTTTGAAAGCCCAAAACGTTTGCATAACCGAAAAAAAGGATTAATAAACATACTGTTGATATCGACATATAGATAATGAGTTTTCTTAGTTCAATTTTTTGAATAAATAATGCAAATCCTATAATAAAAAATGGT